>NZ_CAJMZJ010000076.1:0-110 GCF_905220295.1 Paraburkholderia sp. J76 | reverse complement strand
TCAGCGCGCCGTTGGCGACGTTCGTCAGCGCCACCGGACCGGTCGTCCGGCCCACGCCGCCAAGCGTGAGCTTGTTGTGCGTCGAGTCGTCGTACACCACGCCATTGACG
>NZ_CAJMZJ010000075.1:0-110 GCF_905220295.1 Paraburkholderia sp. J76 | reverse complement strand
TGCGCTACTCCCGGCTGCGCTCCGAGGAACGAAACCAGGCCGCCACCGCATCAAGCGCCCACACTTATCGGCTGTAAATTTTTAAAGATCGTTCGCGACGTCGCCGGTCA
>NZ_CAJMZJ010000074.1:0-122 GCF_905220295.1 Paraburkholderia sp. J76 | reverse complement strand
GTCACGATCGGTGCGAACAGCTACTACCACTCGTTCGGTGCGGGTGCGACCATCAACGCGACGGCAGGCGGAGATGATCTGGTTTTGAGCTACACAGAAACCGCAAGTGGCGATAACTGGAC
>NZ_CAJMZJ010000073.1:0-123 GCF_905220295.1 Paraburkholderia sp. J76 | reverse complement strand
TCGCGAACGGCGCGCTCAACGCATCGAGTACCGATGCAGTGAACGGCGCACAGCTCTTCGCGACGAACGAAAACGTCTCGACCCTCTCGGGCGCGGTGACCAACATCGCTGGCGACGTGACCA
>NZ_CAJMZJ010000072.1:0-123 GCF_905220295.1 Paraburkholderia sp. J76 | reverse complement strand
ACCGCCAATGCCTGCCACCTTTCACCTCGCGCATTGACAGGTAGTGGCTCCGGAGCGTCTGGCGCCACTCGCCCACAACCGGAGTGACAAAGCACTCATCCTTCCGGCGGCGCTACGCGCCCC
>NZ_CAJMZJ010000071.1:0-125 GCF_905220295.1 Paraburkholderia sp. J76 | reverse complement strand
ACGATCGGCCTCGTCCAGCAAGACCCGACGACGCGCAACATCACCGTTGCGAAGGACACGGACGGTACGATCGTGGACTTCACGGGCACGGCGGGCACGCGTGTCCTGACGGGTGTGTCGAACGG
>NZ_CAJMZJ010000070.1:0-126 GCF_905220295.1 Paraburkholderia sp. J76 | reverse complement strand
TATTGGTGAGCTTCACCGGCTTCGATGCATCCGTGCCGCCCAGCGTCACGCTGTCATGCGCCGAGGTGTCGTACTGCACGGCATTCGCGACCTTGTTGCCAAGGTTCGTGACGTCGCCCGACAAGG
>NZ_CAJMZJ010000069.1:0-126 GCF_905220295.1 Paraburkholderia sp. J76 | reverse complement strand
AAGCCCACGGCCGCCATCGCGATCAGGCAGATGATGAGCGGGAACGCCACGAAGTCCCAGCGATTGGGCAGTACGCGCCACGCCGAAGCGTTGGCCGTGCGGTTCAGGTTGAAGCTGAACTCCATT
>NZ_CAJMZJ010000068.1:0-143 GCF_905220295.1 Paraburkholderia sp. J76 | reverse complement strand
ACTACCGGCTTCGTTCTGCGTTGCTGCGTCAGCAGCAGAGAAACGAGATTATGAAGGCTCTTTTTCGCTTCGTCAACCCCTTTTTTTCGCCTACCGCCTCAAAAAGCTGCTGACTGCGCAAACCGCCGGTTTCCGCGGCGGCC
>NZ_CAJMZJ010000067.1:0-149 GCF_905220295.1 Paraburkholderia sp. J76 | reverse complement strand
CTGTACGCGACCAACACGAACGTGACGAACCTCTCGAACACCGTGAACAACATCAACAACGGTGGCGGGATCAAGTATTTCCACACGAACTCGACGCAGGGTGATTCATCGGCGACGGGTTCGAACAGCACGGCGATCGGTCCGCTGGC
>NZ_CAJMZJ010000066.1:0-164 GCF_905220295.1 Paraburkholderia sp. J76 | reverse complement strand
TGGGGCGAAAGCCTTGTGGCGACTGGGTCTGCGGGTGATTCGAAGTCAGGCGGCAGGTTGAACGAAGTAAAAAAACCTGTTGACAGATCGCCGGGCAGTCTTCATAATCTCGTTTCTCTGCTGCTGACGCAGCAACGCAGAACGAAGCCGGTAGTTGAGCAGTT
>NZ_CAJMZJ010000065.1:0-167 GCF_905220295.1 Paraburkholderia sp. J76 | reverse complement strand
CGCGACAAGCCCTATACCAACCGCTACAAGGCGATTCCTGCTGACCGCCGCTTCCGCCTCCAGATGCAGCCAGAAAAGTGGGCTCGCATTTCCGGCACACTCAGCGCACGAATTTGCAGTCCTGACAAATACACCTACGCTTATCTGAATTCTGTCGGCTACTACGT
>NZ_CAJMZJ010000064.1:0-257 GCF_905220295.1 Paraburkholderia sp. J76 | reverse complement strand
GCCAGATACGCGCCCACGCCCGGCAGCGTGATCGTGTTGTTGCCCACCGTGATCGCTTCGGAGGCCACCACGAAGAACCAGCCGCCCGACATCGACATCATCATGTTCCAGATGAGGCCCGGCATCGAGAACGGCACTTCGAGCTTCCAGAAGCGCTGCCATGCGGTCAGGTGAAAGCCGCGCGAGACCTCGTCCAGATCGCGCGGCACCGTGCGCAGCGACTGGTAGAAGCTGAACGTCATGTTCCACGCCTGGCT
>NZ_CAJMZJ010000063.1:0-316 GCF_905220295.1 Paraburkholderia sp. J76 | reverse complement strand
TCACGAAACGATGGCGCCCATCGCCACGCTCAAGGCGCAACCCATCTCGCTCGACCCCGCGAACCTGCCCGAATACGCCATGCGCACGACGCTGCGCATGCTCGCGGCGATGGTCGCCTCGCTCGTCTTTACGCTCGTGTACGGCACGCTTGCCGCGAAGAGCCGCCGCGCGGGCCAGGTGCTCGTGCCGATTCTGGACATCCTGCAGTCGGTGCCGGTACTCGGCTACATCTCGTTCACGGTCACGTTCTTTCTCGCGCTCTTTCCCTCGCGCGTGCTCGGCGCCGAACTCGCGGCGATCTTCGCGATCTTCACG
>NZ_CAJMZJ010000062.1:0-316 GCF_905220295.1 Paraburkholderia sp. J76 | reverse complement strand
CCACGAAACGATGGCGCCCATCGCCACGCTCAAGGCGCAGCCCATCTCGCTCGACCCCGCGAACCTGCCCGAATACGCCATGCGCACGACGCTGCGCATGCTTGCGGCGATGGTGGCCTCGCTCGTCTTTACGCTCGTGTACGGCACGCTGGCCGCGAAGAGCCGCCGCGCGGGCCAGGTGCTCGTGCCGATTCTGGACATCCTGCAGTCGGTGCCGGTGCTCGGCTACATCTCTTTCACGGTCACGTTCTTTCTCGCGCTCTTTCCCTCGCGCGTGCTCGGGGCCGAACTCGCGGCGATCTTCGCGATCTTCACA
>NZ_CAJMZJ010000061.1:0-378 GCF_905220295.1 Paraburkholderia sp. J76 | reverse complement strand
GAGCCCGTCTCTGCCTTCGCGTCGATTGCAGCCAGCGCAGAACCGACGTCCGAGTACGTACCGTCGGAGAACGCATACGTGGGCGTGCTGATCGTGCCGTCCGGGTTGACCTTCGTCTGGCCGCCAAGCGCTGCGGCCGTCGAGCTGGCCACGCCGTACAGCTGCGAACCGTTCACCGCGTCGTTACTCGCTACGCTGACCGCACCGTTTGCAACATTGTGCAGCGCCACCGGAGCATGGCCCGAACCACCGAACGTCACCGAGTTCATCGACGTGTCGTCATACGCCACGAACGCGTTCAGCAGGTTGCCCGAGCCGTCCGTCTTCGCACCGAGTGCGTACAGTTGCGAACCGTTCACGGCATCCACGCTCGAGGCG
>NZ_CAJMZJ010000060.1:0-443 GCF_905220295.1 Paraburkholderia sp. J76 | reverse complement strand
AACGAAGTGCTTTCGGGCGGCAACTTCCACGCGGAACCGGTGGCGTTCGCCGCCGACAATCTCGCGCTGGCCGCAGCCGAAATCGGCGCGCTGGCCGAGCGTCGCATCGCACTGCTGATCGACGCCACGCTCTCGGGCCTGCCGCCGTTCCTCGTGAAGGATGGCGGCGTGAATTCGGGCTTCATGATCGCGCACGTCACGGCGGCTGCGCTGGCTTCGGAGAACAAGACGCTGGCGCATCCGGCTTCGGTGGATTCGCTGCCGACTTCGGCGAACCAGGAAGACCACGTTTCGATGGCGACGTTCGCCGCGCGCAAGCTCGCCGATATCGCCGGCAACACGGCCAACATCCTCGCAATCGAACTGCTGGCGGCGGCCCAGGGCGTGGACCTGCGCGCGCCGCACCACACGAGCCCGGCGCTCGCGCACGTGATGCAGTCGGT
>NZ_CAJMZJ010000059.1:0-472 GCF_905220295.1 Paraburkholderia sp. J76 | reverse complement strand
CGTCCGTCTGGACGCCGATTTCGGGGCCTCGCCCCATGGCGGTGAAAGCGTGCCGCTGCGTCTGGCCAAACCCTTCGCCGGAAAACTTCAGACAGGTCTGCACTTCGTTGCGCTGGACAATGACGAGGCAGTCATTTCATTTCGGGATGGCGACCCTGACAAGCCGGAAATTACGGCCTTTCACCACCACAGCCAGGCGCGCGACCTGATCACGAACGACCGCCGCTGGCTCTCCCGCAACATGATCCGCACGCAGAGCAATAACAAGCTGCGTATGGAAGACTGGTCGGGCCAGGAAGGCATAAAGCTTGGCACCGAACACTCCGGCAAGTCACAGCTAAACCTTGGATACCTGGTCAACAACAAGCTCGAATACCGCGGTGAAGGTCAGGAGCTTCGCACGTCGGGATGGGGGGCAATCCGCGCTGGAAAAGGCGTGATGGTGACCACCTACGATCGCCCGGGTGCCAAC
>NZ_CAJMZJ010000058.1:0-472 GCF_905220295.1 Paraburkholderia sp. J76 | reverse complement strand
TGTCCGTCTGGACGCCGATTTCGGGGCCTCGCCTCATGGCGGTGAAAGCGTGCCGTTGCGTCTGGCGAAACCGTTCGCCGGGAAGCTGCAGACCGGTCTGCACTTCGTCGCACTGGATAACGACGAGGCAGTCATTTCATTTCGGGATGGCGACCCTGACAAGCCGGAAATTACGGCCTTTCACCACCACAGCCAGGCGCGTGACCTGATCACGAACGACCGCCGCTGGCTCTCCCGCAACATGATCCGCACGCAGAGCAACAACAAGCTGCGCATGGAAGACTGGTCGGGCCAGGAAGGCATCAAGCTTGGCACGGAACACTCCGGGAAATCACAGCTAAACCTTGGATACCTGGTCAACAACAAGCTCGAATACCGCGGTGAAGGCCAGGAGCTTCGCACATCGGGATGGGGGGCAATCCGCGCTGGACAAGGTGTGATGGTGACCACCTACGATCGCCCGGGTGCCAAT
>NZ_CAJMZJ010000057.1:0-493 GCF_905220295.1 Paraburkholderia sp. J76 | reverse complement strand
ACGCCTCGAGCGTGGACGCCGTGAACGGTTCGCAACTGTACGCACTGGGTGCGAAGACGGACGGCTCGGGCAACCTGCTGAACGCGTTCGTGGCGTATGACGACACGTCGATGAACTCGGTGACGTTCGGCGGTTCGGGCCATGCTCCGGTGGCGCTGCACAATGTTGCAAACGGTGCGGTCAGCGTAGCGAGTAACGACGCTGTGAACGGCGGCCAACTCTACAGTCTGTCGAACTCGACTGCTGCGGCAATGGGTGGCGGCTCGACGGTGAACAGCGACGGCTCGATTAGTGCGCCGACCTACAACTTCGGCGGCAAGACGTACAACAATGCGGGCGATACGTTCACTGCGCTTTACGGTGACATCACCAACATCAGCGGCCTGGCTGACGCGGTGCAGTACGACTCGTCGGCTCACGACAAGCTGACGCTCGGCGGCGCTGGTTCCAGCACGCCGGTGAAGTTGACGAACGTGGCGAATGGTGCACTGAA
>NZ_CAJMZJ010000056.1:0-502 GCF_905220295.1 Paraburkholderia sp. J76 | reverse complement strand
CGGATACTGACGTCGCAGCCGAAACGCCATCTGATGATCCTTGATGCCGTGGCTGATCAGGATCTTGCGGATAATCTGCGGCGTCGTGAGATGCTGAAACGTCTGCGAGTTCGTCACACCCTGCAGGCGCCCGATATGCGACTTCAGTACGACCCGATACTTTACGTAGTCCTTCGTTTGCTGGATCGTCGAGAACTTCACGATGTAGCCGGACATTTTCCGGATCACACCGTCGTTCGCCACGATCGCGAAAGTCGCATCCTGATTGAGATAATCGTTGCGCGAGAGCTGGAGCGGGTGGGTGAGGATGACGCTCACCTCGTTGGGTTCTCCCATCTTCTCGGCAGCATCGAATTCCACGACTGACAGTTGTGCTGAGCTTGCGGTGCCGGGCACTTCCAGAAAGTACGCCTGCCTGCCCGGTATGTCCTGTAATGCGGTCTGCAACTGCGCCATAGGCGTTGCCTCCGTGTTGTCTACGTGGAGACACGGCCCGCGTGAA
>NZ_CAJMZJ010000055.1:0-516 GCF_905220295.1 Paraburkholderia sp. J76 | reverse complement strand
CGCGAGAAGCTGTTCTGGCCGGATCGACACTATGCCTCGCTACTTCAGGCCGACGACAACAAGACATTCACGTTCGTGTACGACGACCGGATCGACCTCGTCAATCGTGCGGCCGAATACTTCTGGTGCACGTACATGCCGAGGGTCCTGAGCGACGACCCCGCCACGCAATATCTGATGGCCATGGCGGACAACAATGGCAATCTGCTCGAGGCCGGCAAGTTGTACAAGCTCGATGTTCCCGCGCAGATGCCCGTCAAGCAGTTCTGGGCACTGACCGTGTACGACCGCGCCACGAATGCGTTCATCTATACCGATTCGAACCGCACGACGCTCTCGTCATACGACCTCGGCAGCATGAAGAAAAACGCGGACGGCGGCGTGACGCTCTATATCGGACCCAAGGCTCCCGAGGGCCTGGAGTCCAACTGGATCCCGACCGCAGGGAAACGACCGTTACCTGCCATGCGTCTGTACGGACCGACCGAAGCACTGAACAACAAGAGTTTCAAACTG
>NZ_CAJMZJ010000054.1:0-517 GCF_905220295.1 Paraburkholderia sp. J76 | reverse complement strand
TGATCGACCGCGTGCGCCGCGAAGGCGTCACGATCACGCAGCCCGAAGCCGTGAAATACGGCATTACGGCGGAGGAGGCCCATCGTTTCGGACTGCCATGCGGTGGCACGATCCAGCTCGTGCTCGAACCGCTTTCGGCGGCGTCGGGCATCCGCGAACTGCTCGAAACCGTCGAGCGCGGCGAACTCGTTGCGCGCACACTCGATATGACGACGGGCCGCGCCACGCTCGGCCCCGCGAAAGCGACCGACGGCGTGGACTTCGACGACGCGCGCCTGCTCACGATCCACGGGCCGCGCTATCGCATGCTGGTGATCGGCGCGGGACAGCTTTCGCGTTATCTCTGCCAGATTGCCGTGGGGCTCGATTACCAGGTGACCGTGTGCGACCCGCGCGAGGAATACACCGACATCTGGGACGTGCCCGGCACGGCGCTCGTGCGCACGATGCCCGACGACACCGTGCTCGACATGAAGCTCGACGAACGCTGCGCCGTGATCGCGCTCACGCACGACCC
>NZ_CAJMZJ010000053.1:0-555 GCF_905220295.1 Paraburkholderia sp. J76 | reverse complement strand
CCCCACCTCTGGCGCTTCCAGCACCAGATGACGGATTTTACTTACATCCAGATGCTGATGCAGAAGTCAGGCATCTATTGCTATATCGTTGAAACGGAATATGGCGACCAGGTCGTCTTCGCAGATGACATCGACCACTATATTTACGATCCCCGTCTGACGGTGCCGTACCGCGAAGCGGCCGGGCTTGAATCCGGTGGCGTGGAAGCGATCACCTCGCTCAAGACCCACAACGTGACGGTGGCACAGGGCTACACCGTCGCGGATTACAACCCGGAATCGGCCTGGGAGAGATTTAGGGATAGCGCCAATCTGGCGCCACAGGACACCACGACCTACGGCCAACCGTACATCTACGGGACCCATCACCTCGACCAGGCCGGGGCGAAATGGGAGGCGCAACTGCGGCACGAGGCGGCGCTCGCGCGCCAGGTCGTGTACGAAGGCGAGAGCAACGTGCTCGAGCTGCAGTGCGCGCGGGTGCTCGAGACCGACATCGTGCTACCCGATGCGCCACAGGGGCAGGTGATTACCGAGATCACACACAGCGGCGGC
>NZ_CAJMZJ010000052.1:0-555 GCF_905220295.1 Paraburkholderia sp. J76 | reverse complement strand
ACCCACCTCTGGCGCTTCCAGCACCAGATGACGGATTTTAATTACATCCAGATGCTGATGCAGAAGTCGGGCATCTACTGCTATATCGTTGAAACGGAATATGGCGACCAGGTCGTCTTCGCCGACGACATCGACCACTATATTTACGACCCACGGCTGACGGTGCCGTACCGCGAAGCGGCCGGGCTTGAATCCGGTGGCGTGGAAGCGATCACCTCGCTCAAGACCCACAACGTCACGGTGGCCCAAGGCTACACCGTCGCGGATTACAACCCGGAATCGGCCTGGGAGAGATTTAGGGATAGCGCCAATCTCGCCCCGCAAGATACGACCACGTACGGTCAACCATACATCTACGGCACCCACCACCTCGACCAGGCCGGGGCGAAATGGGAAGCCCAACTGCGGCACGAAGCGGCACTCGCGCGCCAGGTCGTGTATGAAGGCGAAAGCAATGTGCTCGAACTGCAGTGCGCGCGCGTGCTCGAGTCCGACATCGTGCTGCCCGATGCCCCACAGGGGCAGGTGATTACCGAGATCACACACAGTGGCGGG
>NZ_CAJMZJ010000051.1:0-557 GCF_905220295.1 Paraburkholderia sp. J76 | reverse complement strand
ACCGTGATGGTCTTGAGAAATAAGTCTCCGGGACCTCCCAGCGTGATACTGCCGTCCTTGATCTGCACAAACGCGCCACTACATTCAAGGATGATTTCCTTCGCCGCCGCGAGGTTGACCTTGGCGTTGACGCTGCCAAGATTGACGTCTCTGGCCGCGGTAAGCGACATGGGCCCCGTCTGGGCCTGGACCTGGACGGGACCCTTCGCGGCAAAGATCTTGATGCCGCTTTTCTGCACAAAGAGCGAAATCTTTTCGCCGACGGCGGCTGTAAAGCGCTTGAGCACGCTGAAATCGACGTTCCTGCCGGCAGTGGTGCTCAGGTTGTCCTGCGCGGCAAACTGGATACCTCCGGCCGCAACGAGCCCCGCCGATGCCGGTGTGCTGAAGAGGAGGCCCGGCTTCTTCAGCACGTCGAGATCTTCCTTGACCTGTTGCTGGGCGGCAGTATCGGCAGGCTCGGCCTTCGCGCTGTTCGCGGAACTTGCGAGGGCTTTGGCAAGCTCCAGCGCGCTTTCGAGCTGCGCGGTGGTCTCCTGCATGTCGAGTTGCTTGCC
>NZ_CAJMZJ010000050.1:0-562 GCF_905220295.1 Paraburkholderia sp. J76 | reverse complement strand
CGCGGTCAACGCTTCGAGCGTGGACGCGGTGAACGGCTCGCAACTCTACGCGCTGGCCAGCTCGACGGCTGACTCGATGGGTGGCGGCTCGACGGTGAACGGCGACGGTTCGATCTCGAACCCGACCTACATCATCGGCGGCAAGACGTTCAACAACGCAGGCGACGCATTCACGTCGATCAGCGGCGACATCACGAACATCAACGGCACGATGGCTGATGCGGTGATGTACGACTCGTCGGCACACGATTCGGTGACGCTGGGCGGTGCGGGTTCGACCACGCCGGTAGCGCTGCACAACGTGGCCAACGGCGCGGTGAACGCATCGAGCCTTGACGCGGTGAACGGCTCGCAGCTGTACAACGTGGCGGCTTCGACGGCGAACGTGATTGGCGGCGGCTCGACGGTGAACAGCGACGGTTCGATCTCGAACCCGACGTTCATCCTGAATGGCGGCACCACCACGTACACGAACGTGGCCGGCGCGATCACGAACCTCGACGGTCGTGTGACGCAGAACACGGACGACATCACCAACATCACCAACAACATCAACAACGGC
>NZ_CAJMZJ010000049.1:0-664 GCF_905220295.1 Paraburkholderia sp. J76 | reverse complement strand
TGTATCGTTGTCACCATTATCGAAAACAGACGAATTACTGCCCAGCGTCGCCACATTATCGCTCCCGGACAAAGTCACGCTGCCGCCGTTACAGCCCGAGCCAACGACCGTGTCACCGCTGCCGGAAACGGTCACTGACGTTGCACCATTATCCATGAAAACCGTATTTGACGAACCGGTCAATTTCAGAGATGCACCGCCTTGAACTTCGAAAATCGAGTTGTTCATTCTTGTCTGTACTGGGCCAACCACCTCGAACAGGTTGCCACCCAGATTGACCATATCGGTGTCCGTGAGCACGCTGGTCGTAACAGTACCTGACGCGTCGGTATATTCAAGCTCGGTTCCCGCCAACACATTTGAAATGGTCGCAACGTTCCCATTACCAAGTTGCACCGTTGCTACGCCGCCGGTCAGCGTGATGGAGCCTGGCATGATATTCCCGCCAAGGGCTATGGAGCCATCTTGCTCGGCAAACGAACCCGTTGTGGTCGAAACCGACAGTGAGCCACTAGCGGCATTGGACGCTATTGTATTCCCGCTTCCGTTGAGATCCAGAAAGGCAGTTTCATCGACGGCGATCTGATTTCCATTGCCATTGACGTGGCCTGAAAATGCCGCCATTTCAATCGTGTCGTTGTCCGCATTGACAGTTTTGCTCTGC
>NZ_CAJMZJ010000048.1:0-695 GCF_905220295.1 Paraburkholderia sp. J76 | reverse complement strand
GTGGACCGCAAGGCGAAGACCATCGACGAGGCGCTGGCCATCGTCGAGGAAGCGAAGCAGACGGGCAAGCCCGTTTCGGTGGGCCTGCTCGGCAATGCGGCGGACGTGTTCGCGGAATTCGTCAAGCGCGGCATCACGCCCGACTGCGTGACCGACCAGACGAGCGCGCACGACCCGATCAACGGCTACCTGCCGCAGGGCTGGACGGTCGAGCAATGGCGCGAAGCGCAGAAGGTTGCGCCCGAAACCATCGTGAAGGTCGCGAAGGAATCGATGGCGCACCAGGTGCGCGCGATGCTCACGCTGCAGGAGCGCGGCGCGGCCACGCTCGACTACGGCAACAACATCCGCCAGATGGCGCTGGAAATGGGCGTGGAAAACGCCTTCGATTTCCCGGGCTTCGTGCCGGCGTATATCCGTCCGCTGTTCTGCGAGGGCAAGGGGCCGTTCCGCTGGGTGGCGCTCTCGGGCGATCCTGAGGACATCTACAAGACCGACGCCAAGGTCAAGGAACTGATTCCGGACGATCCGCATCTGCACAACTGGCTCGACATGGCGCGCGAGCGCATCGCGTTCCAGGGGCTGCCCGCGCGCATCTGCTGGGTGGGCGTGAAGGACCGTTATCGTCTGGGGCAGGCGTTCAACGAAATGGTGAAGAACGGCGAACTGAAGGCGCCGGTCGTGATTGGCCGCGA
>NZ_CAJMZJ010000047.1:0-793 GCF_905220295.1 Paraburkholderia sp. J76 | reverse complement strand
CTGCGAGCCGTTCACCGCGTCCGTGCTCGTCGAGCTCAGCGTGCCGTTAGCCACGTTGTGCAGCGCCACTGCCGTGCTCGAACCAACGCCACCCAGCGTCACCGACGTATGCGCCGACGAGTCGTACTTGACCGCATCGGTCGCGCCGGACAGATTCGTGATCTGGCTGTTGATGTTCGAGATCGCCGTCGTGTTGGCCGTGACCTGCGTGTTCGTTGCGTAGAGTTCCGAACCGTTGACCGCGTCCGTGCTCGTCGCCGTCACCTGGCCCGCCGCCACGTTCGTGATCTGGCGCGTCGCGCCCGAGGTGCCCACGCTCACCACGCCGGTCGGCGTGCCGCCCGCATACGTGTAGGTCGTACCGCCAATCACGCCGCTTGCCGTGGTGACAGCCGCCGCCGTGGTCGCGCCGTTGCCCAGCGCCACCGAGTTCGCCGTGCTGGCGTTCGCCGCCTGGCCGATAGCGACCGAATTCGATTGCGAAGCAGTCGAGTTCGTGCCGACCGAGATTGCGTACTGACCCAGCGCATTCGCGTTGGCACCCAGAGCCGTGGCGCCCAGCTGCGTCGCCTTCGCGACCTCGCCCAGCGCGGTGGTGGCCGCTGCCGTGGCCGAGCTGTTCGAGCCAACCGCGGTCGCGTAGTACGATCCGCCGCCCGAAGCCGTGGATCCTGCGCCAAGCGCCATGTCGGAGATGTTCGATGCAAGCGCGCCATTGCCGATGGCCTGCGCATAGGCCGCGCTGGCCGTCGCGCTCAGACCCATCGCCACCGAGTTGGTGCCCCCAGCCACT
>NZ_CAJMZJ010000046.1:0-815 GCF_905220295.1 Paraburkholderia sp. J76 | reverse complement strand
GTAGCGCGTCTTCAGGCGGAAGTCGATGCGCGTCTCGTCGCATTCCACGGCGATCATCGAGAAACCCGCCATGGTCGCGGCGAGCGGCTGCGCGCCGCCCATGCCGCCCAGACCGCCGGTGAGAATCCAGCGGCCCTTCGGATTGCCGTTGAAGTGCTGGTTCGCCACCGAATAGAACGTTTCGTACGTGCCCTGCACGATGCCCTGCGAGCCGATGTAGATCCAGCTCCCCGCCGTCATCTGGCCGTACATCATGAGGCCCTTGCGGTCCAGTTCGTGGAAATGCTCCCACGTGGCCCAGTGCGGCACGAGGTTCGAGTTCGCGAGCAGCACGCGCGGGGCATCGGCATGCGTGCGGAACACGCCAACCGGCTTGCCCGACTGGATCAGCAGCGTTTCGTCCTCGTTCAGGTCCTTCAGCGACGTCAGGATCTGGTCGAAGCACTCCCAGTTGCGCGCGGCGCGGCCAATGCCGCCGTACACCACGAGCGCATGCGGATGCTCGGCGACTTCGGGGTCCAGATTATTCTGGAGCATCCGGTAGGCGGCTTCCGCCAGCCAGGTCTTGCAGACCTTCTGCGTGCCGCGCGGCGCGCGGATCGTGCGGGTCGGGTCGAGGCGGGGGTCGGTGAAGTTCGGGTGGTTCATGGCGTATTCGTCGTGGATATTATTCAGGAAGACTTTTTTCTTATTGCTCGGACTCGAACGCCAGCGGGCTGTGTGTGGCAATCGCGCCGTTTTGCACGAGGCGCGTGATCGCTTCGATGTCCGGAGCAAAATAGCGGTCGAGGTCGTAATGCGGCACCTCGGCGCGC
>NZ_CAJMZJ010000045.1:0-866 GCF_905220295.1 Paraburkholderia sp. J76 | reverse complement strand
CGTCACCAGAATCCGCGCTGAACAGGTCATCGTCAGAAGCGCCGCCGTCACCAACGTCGTCGCTGGCTGAATCTTCGTCACCACCGCCAAGCATCGCACGTCCCGCCGGCTCAACGAAGCCGAGCAGGCCAAAGCCATCGTCAGCCGTGGCAGCGACGCCCAAGGCCGGCCGTGGGTCGAGCGTCGCACTCACGATCCCAGCCCCTGAGTCCAGCGGGGGCAACTCACCGTTGGCCCGTCGCAGTGCGTCAAACTCGTCGGCGTTCAGTATCCTTGGCGCATATCCGTAACCACCGCCGCCAGTCGTGGGCCAGTGGAGTGGCCCCGGGGTAGGCTGCGCCACGCGCGCTGCGCCCCGGAATTCGCGGTTCACCACCGGCACAAGCTGGCCGGATGCTACCGCACCGCATAGCTGTTTCTTGACCCCGGCGTTATCGGCCGGCAGATTCCAGTGCGCCAGGTTCAGCCGGTCGCGGACAAACGCCCGAACGTCGCGCAACGCCCTTTCGCCAGTAATCGAACGCAAGTCCCAGTCCGGACGGAAACGCCGCGCAAAGGCCGCCCGGTCGTCTGCAAGTTATCTGAGCCGGTCTTTCTCCCACAACTCGCTCTTGTCCACTTCGCTCAGTGGCCGCGTATTCCACGAGTAGGAGGAGTTGTCCCGCCCCGCGTTTGGGTAGAGCTGGCGGGTCGCCATATTGCGGTAGCCGCGCCCCCAGCTCGTCAGGTCGTAATACTGTGGCCCCGGAACCAGCGTGCACTGCCACCCGTTTTCGAGCGGTACGTCAAGTGTGTTCCACGTCATGCGCTACCCCGTCAATTGCTATTGGCGACGGCGCGTATAAGTAGCACACGGGCCGGCGGCA
>NZ_CAJMZJ010000044.1:0-887 GCF_905220295.1 Paraburkholderia sp. J76 | reverse complement strand
GCGCAGGAGACGCTGCGCACGGCGCTGGCCATCGGCGCGGACCGCGCGATCCTCATCGAGTCGAACGAAGACCTGCAGCCGCTGGCTGTCGCCAAGCTGCTGAAGGCGCTGGTCGACAAGGAGCAGCCGCAACTCGTGATCCTCGGCAAGCAGGCTATCGACGACGATTCGAACCAGACCGGCCAGATGCTTGCCGCGCTCGCGAATCTGCCCCAGGCGACGTTTGCCTCGAAGGTGGTCGTTGCCGACGGCAAGGCCACGGTCTCGCGCGAAGTGGACGGCGGCGCGGAAACGCTGTCTTTGAAGTTGCCCGCGGTGGTCACGACGGACCTGCGCCTGAACGAGCCGCGCTACGTCACGCTGCCGAACATCATGAAGGCGAAGAAGAAGCCGCTGGAAACCGTGAAGCCGGAAGACCTGGGCGTGGATGTCACGCCGCGTCTGAAGACGCTGAAGGTTGCCGAGCCGCCCAAGCGTAGCGCAGGCGTGAAGGTGCCGGACGTGAAGACGCTGGTCGAGAAGCTGAAGACGGAAGCCAAGGTGCTGTAAAGGGAGCTGAGAGAAATGACGAATCTGGTAATCGCAGAACACGACAATCAGTCGATCAAGCCCGCGACGCTGAATACGGTCGCCGCAGCGCAGAAAATTGGTGGCGACGTGCACGTGCTGGTCGCGGGCCACAACGCCCAGGCCGCGGCGGAAGCCGCCGCGAAGATCGCAGGCGTGGCGAAGGTGCTGCTGGCCGACGCACCGCAACTCGAACAGGGTCTCGCCGAGAATGTCGAAGCGACGGTCTTGAGCATTGCAAAGAACTACACGCACATCCTCGCGCCGGCCACGGCAGCGGGCAAGAACGTGACGCCGCGCATTGCCGCGAAGCTCGACGT
>NZ_CAJMZJ010000043.1:0-898 GCF_905220295.1 Paraburkholderia sp. J76 | reverse complement strand
GCCAACGCGATCATCGCGGGCGACTCGGAGATCGTCGTGGCCGGCGGCCAGGAGAACATGAGCGCCGCGCCGCACGTGCTGCCGGGCTCGCGCGACGGCTTCCGCATGGGCGATGCGAAGCTCATCGACAGCATGATCGTCGACGGCCTGTGGGACGTGTACAACCAGTACCACATGGGCGTGACGGCAGAGAACGTCGCGAAGGAATACGGCATTACGCGCGAGGAGCAGGACGCGTTTGCGGCGCTCTCGCAGAACAAGGCGGAAGCCGCGCAGAAGGCCGGCCGCTTCGACGCCGAGATCGTGCCGGTGGCGATCCCGCAGCGCAAGGGCGAGCCGCTGCAGTTCGCGACCGACGAATTCGTGCGCCACGGCGTGACGGCCGAATCGCTCGCGGGCCTGAAGCCCGCGTTCAACAAGGAAGGCACGGTGACGGCGGCGAACGCCTCGGGCATCAACGATGGCGCGGCGGCGGTGGTGGTGATGTCGGCGAAGAAGGCCGAGGCGCTGGGCCTCACGCCGCTCGCGCGCATCAAGGCGTACGCCAGCGGCGGCGTGGATCCGAAGGTGATGGGCATGGGCCCGGTGCCGGCATCGAAGCGTGCGCTGGAGCGCGCGGGCTGGTCGGTGAACGATCTCGATCTCATGGAGATCAACGAGGCGTTCGCCGCGCAGGCGCTGGCCGTGAACAAGCAGATGGGCTGGGACACGTCGAAGATCAACGTGAACGGCGGGGCGATTGCGATCGGGCATCCGATCGGCGCATCGGGCTGCCGGATTCTCGTGACGCTGCTGCATGAAATGCAGCGCCGCGACGCGAAGCGCGGTCTTGCCTCGCTGTGCATCGGCGGCGGCATGGGTGTGGCGCTCGCGCTCGAGCGGGCCTGATCGGGTTTGA
>NZ_CAJMZJ010000042.1:0-1266 GCF_905220295.1 Paraburkholderia sp. J76 | reverse complement strand
GAAAATCCTCACCGCGCGCGTCTACGACGTCGCCCACGAGACCGAACTCGAACGCGCCCCGAACCTCTCGGCGCGTCTGCGCAACGCCGTGTTCCTCAAGCGCGAGGACAACCAGCCCGTGTTCTCCTTCAAGCTGCGCGGGGCCTACAACAAGATGGCGCACCTTTCGCCCGCGCAACTCGAGCGCGGCGTGATCACCGCTTCGGCCGGCAATCACGCGCAGGGCGTGGCGCTTTCGGCGGCGAAGCTCGGGGTGAAGGCGGTGATCTGCGTGCCGGTCACCACGCCGCAGGTCAAGGTCGATGCCGTGCGCGCGCATGGCGGCGCCACCGTCGAGGTCGTGCAGGCCGGCGAGTCCTACAGCGACGCCTACGCCCACGCCGTACGCCTCCAGGAAGAACGCGGCCTGACCTTCGTCCATCCGTTCGATGACCCCCACGTGATCGCCGGCCAGGGCACCGTGGCGATGGAGGTGCTGAGTCAGCATCAGGCCCCGATTCACGCCATCTTCGTGCCGATCGGCGGCGGCGGCCTGGCGGCGGGCGTGGCGGCCTATGTCAAGGCGGTGCGTCCCGAGATCAAGGTGATCGGCGTGCAGACCGACGATTCCTGCGCGATGGCGCAGTCGGTCAAGGCGGGCAGGCGCGTGGAGCTTACCGAGGTCGGTCTGTTCTCGGACGGCACGGCCGTGAAGCTCGTGGGCGAGGAAACCTTCCGTCTGTGCCAGCAGCATCTCGATGAAGTCCTGACAGTGGATACCGACGCCCTGTGCGCCGCGATCAAGGACGTCTTCCAGGACACGCGCAGCGTGCTCGAACCCGCAGGCGCGCTGGCCGTGGCGGGCGCGAAGCAGTACGCGGAGCGCGAGGGCATCGAAGGGCAGACGCTCGTGGCGATCACCTCGGGCGCGAACATGAACTTCGACCGCATGCGCTTCGTGGCCGAGCGCGCCGAAGTGGGCGAGGCGCGCGAAGCGGTGTTCGCCGTGACGATCCCCGAGGAGCGCGGCAGTTTCAGGCGCTTCTGCGAACTCGTCGGCACGCGCAGCGTGACGGAGTTCAACTACCGCATCGACGACGCCGAGCGCGCGCACATCTTCGTGGGCGTGCAGATCCGCAACCGCAACGAGTCGCAGCAGATCGCGAAGACCTTCGTCGAGCACGGTTTCCCGACGGTCGATCTCACCGGCGACGAACTCTCGAAGCAGCATATCCGCTACATGGTGGGCGGGCGCTCGCCGCTCGCGCACGACGAGCGGCTGTTCCG
>NZ_CAJMZJ010000041.1:0-1429 GCF_905220295.1 Paraburkholderia sp. J76 | reverse complement strand
ATGAAAACGCTGTTTCTGCAGGCCCCATCGTATGACGGCTTCGACGGCGGCGCGGGCTCGCGCTACCAGGCAAAGCGCGAGATCCGCTCGTTCTGGTATCCCACCTGGCTTGCGCAGCCGGCGGCGCTCGTGCCGGAAAGCCGCGTGCTCGACGCGCCGGCCGACGGCCTGAGCGTGGAAGAAACGCTGAAGATCGCAGCCGGATACGACCTCGTCATCATCCATACGAGCACGCCGTCGTTTCCGACCGATGCACTCTTCTGCGAGGACCTCAAGAAGCGCAAGCCCTCAATCGTCATTGGCCTGGTGGGCGCGAAGGTGCAGGTCGATCCGCACAACTCGCTGACGGCGACCGGGGCCATCGACTTTGTCTGCCGCGAGGAATTCGACTTCACCTGCAAGGAAATCGCCGAAGGCATGCCGCTGGCCGGGGTCAAGGGCATCTCGTGGCGCGCGCAGGACGGCTCGATCGAGCACAACGCCTCGCGCCCGGTGCTCGAGGACATGGACTCGCTGCCGTTCGTCGCGCCCGTCTACAAGCGCGACCTGAAGATCGGGAATTACTTCATCGGCTACCTGAATTACCCGTATGTGTCGATCTACACGGGGCGCGGCTGCAAGTCGCGCTGCACGTTCTGCCTGTGGCCGCAGACGGTGAGCGGCCACCGCTACCGCGTGCGGTCGGTGGAAAACGTGCTCGAAGAGGTGAAGTGGATTCGCGAGAACATGCCGGAGGTGAAGGAGATCATGTTCGACGACGACACCTTCACCGACGACGCGCCGCGCGCCGAAGCGATCGCGCGCGGCATGGGCCGGCTCGGCGTGACGTGGTCGTGCAACGCGAAGGCGAACGTGCCGTATTCGACGCTCAAGGTCATGAAGGAAAACGGCCTGCGGCTGCTGCTGGTGGGTTTCGAGTCGGGCGACGACCAGATACTCGTGAACATCAAAAAGGGCGTGCGCACGGACTTCGCGCGCCGCTTCAGCGCCGACTGCAGGAAGCTCGGCATCAAGGTTCACGGCACCTTCATTCTGGGGCTGCCGGGCGAGACGCGGGACACGATCACGAAGACGATCGAGTACGCGAAGGAAATCAATCCGCATACGATTCAGGTGTCGCTGGCGGCGCCGTATCCGGGCACGACGCTGTACAGGCAGGCCGTGGAAAACGGCTGGATGGAAGAGAACAAAACGATCAACCTGGTGAGCAAGGAGGGGGTTCAGCTTGCGGCGATCGGGTATGCGCATCTGTCGCGCGAGGACATTTACCATCAGTTGGAGCAGTTCTATCGGCAGTTCTATTTCCGGCCTTCGAAGATCTGGGAGATCGTGCGCGAGATGCTCACGAGCTGGGACATGATGAAGCGGCGTCTGCGCGAGGGCGTGGAGTTTTTCCGCTTTCTACGCGCGCATGAGGCGTGATGGAACG
>NZ_CAJMZJ010000040.1:0-1448 GCF_905220295.1 Paraburkholderia sp. J76 | reverse complement strand
GGTGAGCCTGAACTGGATGCTGTACGACTTCGGCGGGCGCGAGGCGGGACTCGCGAACGCGAACGCGCTGCTGGAAGCCGCGCGAGCGACGCAGGACGCCACACTGCAGGATTTTTTTGCATCTGCCGCTAAGGACTACTACGCAGCACAGGCGGCGCTCGGCGAGTTGCAGGCCGCGCAGGACGTGGAAGCCATGACGCGCGAGGGCATGGTGGCGGCGCAGGCGCGCGCGGACAAGGGCGTGGCCCCCATTACCGACGCGCTACAGGCGCAGACGCAGCACGAACAGGCGGTGTTCAGCCTGACGAAGGCGCAGGGCGAGGCGCAGAAGGCGCTGGGCACGCTCGCCTCGGACATGAACCTGCCGCCCGATGTGCCGCTGGAGGTGCCGCCCGTGACAGCGGGCGCGATGACGGGAAAGGCATTCAGCGAGCCGGTGGCGCAGATGATCCGCGAGGTGGGGGATGCGCATCCATCGGTGCGGGCGGCGCGGGCGCAGTACGAGGCAGCGCAGGCGAAGGTGAGCCAGACGCGAGCGCAGGGGCTGCCGAACATCAGCCTGGTGGCGAAGTACAGCCAGAACAACCAGCCGCAGAGCCTGGGGCTGGGCCTGGCGACGTTCCCGGCGACGGGGCATGAGGCGTACATCGGCGTGCAGGTGAGCATCCCTCTGTTCGAGGGGTTTGGCCGCAATTACCAGATCGATCAGGCGAAGGCACAGGCCGAACGCCAGGCCGACGCGGTAGACGAGGCGAAGCAGAAGGTGGCGCTGGATGTGTGGACGAGCTACCAGACGCTGACCGGTGCGACGCAGAACGCGCAGAACAGCGCGAACCTGATCGACATCGCGCAGCGTTCATACGAGGCGGCGCGCCATCGGTATGACGCGGGAGTCGGGAACATTCTCGAACTGCTGAACACGCAGGCGGCGCTGGCCAGCGCGAAACAGCGGCGCGTTCAGGCACTCGCCGACTGGAATGACGCGAGAGTGGATCTGGCGTCGAAGCTGGGGACGCTTGGGCGGGAGGATTTGCCTGGTTCGTAGCAATCTCGCGGCCGGATCTAGTTACCTGAAGCGCGGTTTCAGGAGCCGAGCCTTTACGGTGGAGTTCCGATTAGCCCGGACCGCAAGTTCGGTCCGATAGATCTTTGCTCAATTAAAAATAGGAGTTCTTATGAGCGGTCTTATTGAAGTTACGCAGCCGAATACGGCCTACACGCTGGACGGCACGATTTTTGAAGTTCAAACCGGCGCGTCCTTGAACCTGATTGGTTCGTCGGACACGGTTTTCATGGACAGTGGTGCAACGTCAGTTACCGTTTCTGGCAGCGGGGACACGATCGCCGGCTCGGGCTGTAACGGCGGCAGCGTGACCTTGTCCGGGAGCGATAATGTGGCGACGCTGGGTAGCAATTCGTCTGTTTCCGACAATGGTGACAACGACACG
>NZ_CAJMZJ010000039.1:0-1756 GCF_905220295.1 Paraburkholderia sp. J76 | reverse complement strand
ACTTGTCGGGCGACGTCACGAACCTCGGCAACAAGATCGCAAATGCGGTGCAGTACGACAGCTCGGCGCACGACATGCTGACGCTGGGCGGCACGGATGCATCGAAGCCGGTGACGCTTACCAATGTCGCGAACGGCGCGCTCAACGCATCGAGTACCGATGCAGTGAACGGTGCACAGCTCTTCGCGACGAACGAAAACGTCTCGAACCTTTCGGGCGCGGTGACCAATATCGCCGGTGATATCACCAAACTCAGCGGTAAGATCGCGGATGCGGTGATCTACGATACGTCGGCACACGATTCGGTGACGCTCGGCGGTGCGGGTTCGACCGCAGTGGTGGCATTGCACAACGTGGCAAATGGTTTGCAAGCCAGCGACGCTGTGAACGTCGGGCAATTGGCTTCGGCGGGGTTCGAACTCGACAGCTCGGGCGCCGTGGTCAACAAGGCAGTCACCTATGACGCAGGCTCGCTGGTGGCGGGCAAACCGACGATCACGCTGGACCCGGGTACGGGTAACAGCGAGTATTTCCGCAACGGCAACCGCCAGGACGGTCTCCTGCCTGCCGGAACTGTCATCAGCAACGTCGCGAACGGTATTCAGGACACTGATGCGGCCAACGTCGGCCAGGTCTTCGACCTCGTGAATTCGGCTCAGGGCGGTGGGACTTCGCCGGTAATGGGTTCCAGGTTGCTGGGTGCGTCGTCGGGCTCGGGCGTGAACACGTCGGGGCTGAACACCACCTACAACACGGCTGCGTACTATTCGCAGGTAGCGGGCGTGGGCAACGCGGTCGGTTCGACGCCTCCGTCGGACATGGCGCGCGCCAAGGGCGCCGGCTCGATCGCGATCGGCTCGAGCGCGTACACGTCTGCAACGGCAGGTACGGCCGTCGGCGTGCAATCCTATACGTCTGCCAGCGACGCCGTGGCCCTGGGTTCGGGTTCCGTGGCAAATCAGACGAACACGGTATCGGTGGGTAACGACGGTACGAGTTCTTTCATCGCCTATGACACGAACGGCCAGCCGTACACGATCCAGAATCAGGCGAATACGCGCCGCATCGTGAACATGGCTGCCGGTCAAAACGACACCGACGCGGTGAACGTGGCGCAGCTTAAGGGCGTGACGAGCGCGCTGGGCGGCGGTGCTGGCGTGAATGCGGCCGACGGTTCGATCATTGCGCCCGTTTATGACGTGGCAGGCGGCACCTACTCGGACGTCGGTGCAGCGCTGGCCGCGATCGACAACAAGGGTGGTGGTGACTCGCCGGACGCAGTGAAATACGACACGTCCGCCCACGACAAGCTGACGCTCGGCGGCGCTGGTTCCAGCACGCCGGTGAAATTGACGAACGTCGCCAACGGTTCGCTGAGCGCATCGAGCGTGGACGCTGTCAACGGTTCGCAACTGTACGCACTCGGTGCGAAGACGGACGGCTCGGGCAACCTGCTGAACGCGTTCGTGGCGTATGACGACACGTCGATGAACTCGGTGACGTTCGGTGGTTCGGGGCATGCTCCGGTGGCGCTGCACAATGTTGCAAACGGTGCGGTCAGCGTAGCGAGTAACGACGCGGTGAACGGTTCGCAGCTCTACGGCGTGGCCAGCTCGACGGCCGCAGCGCTTGGCGGCCAGACCAAAGTCAACCCGGACGGCACGATCAGCACGCCCACGTATGCGTTCTCCGACGGTACGTACACGGACGTCGGTTCTGCGCTGGCTGCAATCGACGCGAAGGCAGAGACGGGCTC
>NZ_CAJMZJ010000037.1:0-3038 GCF_905220295.1 Paraburkholderia sp. J76 | reverse complement strand
CTCGTGGTGGCCTCGCTGCCGGTCTACGGTCTGGTGTCCGCGCTGCTCGTGCCCGCATTCCGCGCGCGCCTGAACGAGAAGTTCGCGCGCGGGGCGGATAACCAGTCGTTTCTCGTCGAATCGGTCTCGGGCGTCGAGACGCTCAAGGCGATGGCGGTCGAGCCACAGTTCATCCGCCGATGGGAATCGCAGCTCGCCGCCTACGTGAGCGCCGGCTTTCGCGTGAACCAGCTCGGCAATGTCGGCCAGCAGCTCATCCAGCTCGTCGGCAAGCTGGTCACGCTCGGCACGCTCTTCATCGGCGCGCGGCTCGTGATCGACGGGCGGCTCTCCGTGGGCGAACTCGTTGCCTTCAACATGATGTCCCAGCGCGTGAGCGCGCCGGTGCTGCGTCTTGCCCAGCTCTGGCAGGACTTCCAGCAGACCGGCATCTCCATGCAGCGCCTGGGCGACATCCTCAATACGCGCACGGAGATTCCGCAGGCGCGCCAGGCGCTGCCGCCCATCCGCGGTGACGTGCAGTTCCAGAACATCCGCTTCCGTTACCGGCCCGATGCGCCGCCCGTCATCGACGGCGTGTCGCTCGATGTTCGCGCGGGCCAGGTCATCGGCATCGTGGGGCGTTCGGGCTCGGGCAAGAGCACGCTCACGAAGCTGCTGCAGCGCCTTTATCTCCCCGAGCAGGGCACGGTGCGCATCGACGGCCAGGACCTGGCGCTGGCCGACCCCGCATGGCTGCGGCGGCAGGTTGGCGTGGTGCTGCAGGAGAACCTGCTCTTTAACCGCAGCGTGCGCGAGAACATCGCGCTCACCGACCCCGGCGTGCCGCTCGAAGCGGTGATCCATGCCGCAAAACTTGCGGGTGCGCATCAATTCATCTGCGAGCTGCCGGAGGGCTACGACACGCTGGTGGGCGAGCACGGCGGCAACCTCTCGGGCGGCCAGCGCCAGCGCCTGGCGATTGCCCGCGCGCTGCTCACGAACCCGCGCATCCTGATCTTCGACGAGGCCACCAGTGCGCTCGACTTCGAGACCGAGCGGGTCATCCGCGACAACATGAAGGCGATCTGCGCGGGGCGCACGGTGATCATCATCGCGCACCGCCTCTCTGCCGTGCGTCACGCGGACCGCATCGTCGCGATGGATCACGGCCGGATCGTCGAGCAGGGCAACCACGACGCGCTGCTCGCCCACGGCGGCTACTACGCGCACCTCGTTTCGCTGCAGGACGGCTGAGCATGGGCACGATGAAACTTCAGGCGTTCGCCGGTCTGGTGAAACGTTATGCGGCCGTATGGCGCGAAGTCTGGCAGATCCGCGCCCAGCTCGAGCGCCCCGCGCGCGATGCGGACCAGCTCGCCTTCCTGCCCGCCGAACTGGAACTCGTCGAGACGCCGGTTCACCCTGCGCCGCGCTGGACCCTGCGCGTGCTGGTGGCGCTCACGGTGCTCGCGCTGCTCATCGGCATCTTCGGTCGGCTCGATATCGTCGTGACGGCCAGCGGCCAGTTCATCCCGAACGCGCGCGTGAAGACGATCCAGCCCGCGATCACGGGCGTGGTGCGCGAGATTGGCGTGAAGGACGGCGAGCGGGTGAACGCGGGCGATCTGCTCATGAAGCTCGACACCACGCAGGCGGTGGCCGACACCGACAAGGCGCGGTCCTCGCGGCTGGACGCGGAACTCGCCGCGGCACGCGCGAATGCGCTGCTCGCCGCGCAACAGGCCGCGCGCGCGCCGGTCGTGGCGAAAGTCGATGACGCGCCCGCAGTCCGTATGCAGGACGCGCAGCGCCAGGCGGAAGGCGCGTGGTTCGAATACCGCGACCAGGTCGAGGGGGAGAAAGCCGAACTGGCGAAGCGCCAGGCGGAACTGGACAGCACGCGCGCGGAAATCGCGAAGCTGGTGGCGACCGCGCCGCTGGCCCGCCAGCAGGCCGATGCGTACCGCGCGCTCGTGGCCGACCGGTACGTGGCGCGCAACGATTACCTGGACAAGGAGCAGTCGGCGCTGGACAAGGAGCATGAACTCGCGGCGCAGCGCAGCCACGCGAACGAACTGGCGGCGGCCATTGCGGAGCAGCGCGCGCAGGTGGAGGCGAGCGCCTCGAAGTTCCGCCGCGACCAGCTCGACGAACTGGAGAAGGCCACGCAGCAGGTCACGCAAAGCGGCGATGACGAGACCAAGGCGCAGACGCGCCAGGCGCTCATGAGCCTCACCGCGCCGGTGGCGGGCACGGTGCAGCAGCTTGCGGTGCACACGCTGGGCGGCGTGGTGACCACGGCGCAGTCGCTGATGGAAATCGTGCCCGACGACGCGCTCGAAGTGGAGGCACGACTACAGAACAGGGACATTGGCTTCGTGCAGGTCGGCCAGCGCGCGGCGGTGAAGATCGAGGCGTTTCCGTATACGCGCTACGGGTTCCTGAACGGGACCATCACCGGGGTCTCGAACGACGCCGTGCAGGACAAAAAGCTGGGTCTGACGTTTCCGGTGCGCATCCGGCTGGAGACAAACCGCATTCACGTGGACAACCGCTGGATCACGCTCACGCCGGGCATGGCGGTGACGGCGGACATCCGCACGGGGAAAAGAAGCGTGATCGGGTACTTCCTGGATCCACTGCTGCAGACGTCGAAGGAGAGCATGCGTGAACGGTAGGCAGAAGACGCTGGCCGTGCTGACGACCGTGCTCGCTGCGGCGGCCACCCACGCCCATGCCATCGACGTGCTGCGCGCGGAACAGGGCATTTCCGATACGGCGGCGGGTTCGTTCGCACCGGTCTGCGAGTTCGGGACGGCACCCAGCCGGCCGCTGCGCCTGCAGGAAGCCGTTGAACGCACGCTGTGCGCCAACCCGAAGACGCGCGAGGCGTGGGCAGCGGTGAAGGCGCAGGCGGCGGGCGTGGGCGTGGCGCGCTCGGCGTACCTGCCGCAGGTGAGCGCGAACTGGCAGGGCGTGCGGGAGAACTCGGTGACGGACATCGAGAATCACCCGTCACTGAGTTCGGACATCAACGCGAACGTGCGTAGCGCGGG
>NZ_CAJMZJ010000036.1:0-3130 GCF_905220295.1 Paraburkholderia sp. J76 | reverse complement strand
ACCGTTGTTGATGTTGTTGGTGATGTTGGTGATGTCGCTGGTGTTCTGCGTCACTCGACCGTCGAGGTTCGTGATCGCGCCTGCCACGTTCCTGTACGTCTGCGTGCCGCCATTCAGGATGAACGTCGGGTTCGAGATCGAACCGTCGCTGTTCACCGTCGAGCCGCCGCCGATCACGTTCGCCGTCGAAGCCGCCACGTTGTAAAGCTGCGAACCGTTCACCGCGTCAAGGCTCGATGCGTTCACCGCGCCGTTGGCCACGTTGTGCAGCGCCACTGCCGACGTTGCACCCGTACCGCCCAGCGTCACCGAATCGTGCGCCGACGAGTCGTACATCACCGCATCAGCCATCGTGCCGTTGATGTTCGTGATGTCGCCGCTGATCGACGTGAACGCGTCGCCTGCGTTGTTGAACGTCTTGCCGCCGATGACGTAAGTCGGGTTCGAGATCGAACCGTCGCCGTTCACCGTCGAGCCGCCACCCATCGAGTCAGCCGTCGAGCTGGCCAGTGCGTAGAGTTGCGAGCCGTTCACCGCGTCGAAGCTCGATGCGTTCACCAGACCGTTCGCCACGTTGTGCAGCGCCACTGCCGACGTTGCACCCGTGCCACCCAGCGTCACCGACGTATGCGCCGACGAGTCGTACATCACGGCGTCCTGCAGCTTGCCGTCGATGTTGGTGATGCTGCCGGCAATGTTCGAAATCGCCGTGGTGTTGGCCGTCACTTGCGTGTCCGTCGCATAGAGCTGCGAGCCGTTCACCGCGTCGGTGCTCGACGACGTGACCTGGCCGGCCGCGACGTTCGTGATCTGACGCTCGGCGCCCTGTGCGCCCACGCTGACCACCCCATACGGGTTGGCGCCCGCATATTGATAGGTCGTGCCGCCGATCACGCCGCTTGCCGTGCCGACTGCCGCGCTCGTGGTCGCGCCATTGCCCAGTGCAACCGAGTATGCCGTAGCCGCATTCGCGCCATTGCCGATTGCGATAGCCGACGTTGCCGTGGCCGCCGCAACAGGACCGATTGCCGTGCTGTTCGCGCCGGTAGCGTTCGAGTCGCCGAGGCTCGAATTCGTGTGGAAGTACTTGATCCCGCCACCATCGTTGATGTTGTTGATGGTGTTCTGGATGTTCGTGACATTCTGGTTCGTCGCGTACAACTGCGAACCGTTCACCGCATCCGCGCTCGACGCGCTCAGCGTGCCGTTGGCCACGTTGTGGATCGAGACAGCCGTGGTCGAACCCGCTCCGCCCAGCGTGATGGACGTATGCGCCGACGAGTCGTACAGCACCGCGTCTTGCAGCTTGCCGTTGATGTTCGTGATCTGGCCTTCGACGTTCGTGATCGAGCCGTCGAGGTTCGTCAGCGCACCGCCCACGTTGTTGAACGTCTTGCCGCCGATGACGTAGGTCGGGTTCGAGATCGAACCGTCGCTGTTCACCGTCGAGCCGCCGCCCAGCGCCGCAGCGTCCGAGCTGGCCAACGCGTAAAGCTGCGAGCCGTTCACGCCGTCGAGACTCGATGCATTCACCACGCCGTTGGCCACGTTGTGCAGCGCCACCGCCGAGGTCGAACCCGAGCCACCCAGCGTCACCGACGTATGCGCCGACGAGTCGTACAGCACTGCGTCTTGCAGCTTGCCGTTGATGTTGGTGATCTGGCTGTTGATGTTCGACACATTGCCTTGCAGCGTCGTCACATTGCCTTGCAGCGTCGTCACCGAACCCGCGATGTTCGACACGTTCGTGTTGGTCGCGTACAGCTGCGAGCCGTTCACGGCATCCGTGCTCGACGCGCTCAGCGTGCCGTTGGCCACGTTGTGCAGCGCCACTGCCGAGGTCGAACCCGAGCCGCCCAGCGTCACCGATGTATGCGCCGACGAGTCGTACAGCACCGCGTCTTGCAGCTTGCCGTTGATGTTCGTGATCTGGCTGTTGATGTTCGACACGTTGCCTTGCAGCGTCGTCACATTGCCTTGCAGCGTCGTCACCGAACCCGCGATGTTCGACACGTTCGTGTTGGTCGCATAAAGCTGCGAACCGTTCACCGCGTCCGTGCTCGATGCGCTCAGCGTGCCGTTGGCCACGTTGTGCAACGCCACTGCCGTGCTCGAACCCGAGCCGCCCAGCGTCACCGACGTATGCGCCGACGAGTCGTACAGCACCGCGTCGTTGAGCTTGCCGTTGATGTTCGTGATCTGGCTGTTGATGTTCGACACGTTGCCTTGCAGCGTCGTCACCGAACCCGCGATGTTCGACACGTTCGTGTTGGTCGCGTACAGCTGCGAGCCGTTCACTGCGTCCGTGCTCGCCGCGCTCAGCGTGCCGTTGGCCACGTTGTGCAGCGTCACCGGCATGCTCGAACCCGAGCCGCCCAGCGTCACCGACGTATGCGCCGACGAGTCGTACATCACCGCGTCTTGCAGCTTGCCGTTGAGGTTGGTGATCTGGCTGTTGATGCTCGTGATCTGACCGTTGAGGGTCGTCACGTTGCCCTGGAGGGTCGTGACGTTGCCTTGCAGCGTGGTCACCTGGCCGTTGAGCGTCGTGATGCTGTTCGTATTCGCCGTGATTTGCGAATCCGCTGCGTACAGTTGCGAACCGTTGACCGCGTCCGTGCTCGTCGCCGTCACACGGCCTGCCGCCACGTTCGTGATCGTGCGTTCCGCGCCCGCTACGCCCACGCTGACCGTGCCCGTCGGGGCCGTGCCTGCATAGGTGTACGCCGTGCCGCCGATCACGCCGCTCGTCGTGCCCACCGCTGCGGTGTTCGCCACCGAGCCTTGACCCAGCGCCACCGAGTTGGCGACCGTCGCCTTGGCATTCGCACCCAGCGCCGTCGCGTTCGCCGCGCTTGCGCTCGAATAGACGCCCAGCGCAACCGAATCCGCACCCTGTGCCGTCGCGCCATAGCCCATGGCCGACGCGGCGTCATAGCCGTTGCCGCCGCCCGAAGCCAGCGAACCGCCGCCCATCGCCATGTCGCCGTTCTTCGCCGACTGCGCACCAGCACCGAGTGCCTCGGAGTTGAAGCCGATCGCCTGCGACGAGGCGCCGATCGCCACCGTGTTCGTGTTGGAGGAGGTGGACGATTGGCCGATTGCGATCGCGGACGGACCCGAAGCGGAC
>NZ_CAJMZJ010000035.1:0-3378 GCF_905220295.1 Paraburkholderia sp. J76 | reverse complement strand
AAGCATTGGCGATTGAGCCAGTCAGAGCGATGTGAGTAAAAACCATATCGGCTGTCGTTCTTTAACAATCAGGAAGAAGTAGTAAAGAGATTCATCTGAAACACACTTAGAGATGGGTGTGGAGTAGGTGAATCAGGGTTGTGATTGTATCGAAAGTATTTTTAAGTGATCGAAAGATCGCCTTGAAATACGGCGCAACACGAATACTCAACCTGTAGCGCGTGTGACTCCATGCAGGCAACTGCGGATGAGACATACCCGTTATAGGGTCAAGCGAACAAGTGCATGTGGTGGATGCCTTGGCGATCACAGGCGATGAAGGACGCGGTAGCCTGCGAAAAGCGGTGGGGAGCTGGCAAACAAGCTTTGATCCACCGATATCCGAATGGGGAAACCCACTCCGAATGGAGTATCCATGACTGAATCCATAGGTCATGCGAAGCGAACGCGGCGAACTGAAACATCTAAGTAGCCGCAGGAAAAGAAATCAACCGAGATTCCCAGAGTAGTGGCGAGCGAAATGGGACCAGCCTGTACTCTTTATCTGTAGCGTCAGCCAAACACTCTGGAAAGTGTGGCCATAGTGGGTGATAGCCCCGTAGGCGAAGGCGTTATGGAAGAACTAGGTGTACGACAAGTAGGGCGGGACACGTGAAATCCTGTCTGAAGATGGGGGGACCATCCTCCAAGGCTAAATACTCGTGATCGACCGATAGTGAACCAGTACCGTGAGGGAAAGGCGAAAAGAACCCCGGGAGGGGAGTGAAACAGATCCTGAAACCGCATGCATACAAACAGTCGGAGCCTCGCAAGGGGTGACGGCGTACCTTTTGTATAATGGGTCAGCGACTTACATTCAGTGGCAAGCTTAACCGAATAGGGCAGGCGTAGCGAAAGCGAGTCCGAACAGGGCGTCCAGTCGCTGGGTGTAGACCCGAAACCAGGTGATCTATCCATGGCCAGGTTGAAGGCACGGTAACACGTGCTGGAGGACCGAACCCACTAACGTTGAAAAGTTAGGGGATGAGCTGTGGATAGGGGTGAAAGGCTAAACAAACCTGGAAATAGCTGGTTCTCTCCGAAAACTATTTAGGTAGTGCCTCGTGTATCACCTTCGGGGGTAGAGCACTGTCATGGTTGATGGGTCCATTGCGGATTACGTCGCCATAGCAAACTCCGAATACCGAAGAGTGCAATCACGGGAGACAGACATCGGGTGCTAACGTCCGGTGTCAAGAGGGAAACAACCCAGACCGCCAGCTAAGGTCCCCAAATATGGCTAAGTGGGAAACGAAGTGGGAAGGCTAAAACAGTCAGGAGGTTGGCTTAGAAGCAGCCACCCTTTAAAGAAAGCGTAATAGCTCACTGATCGAGTCGTCCTGCGCGGAAGATGTAACGGGGCTAAGCCATATACCGAAGCTGCGGATGCACATTTATGTGCATGGTAGGAGAGCGTTCTGTAAGCCTGCGAAGGTGCATTGAAAAGTGCGCTGGAGGTATCAGAAGTGCGAATGCTGACATGAGTAGCGATAAAGGGGGTGAAAGGCCCCCTCGCCGTAAGCCCAAGGTTTCCTACGCAACGTTCATCGGCGTAGGGTGAGTCGGCCCCTAAGGCGAGGCAGAAATGCGTAGCTGATGGGAAGCAGGTCAATATTCCTGCACCAGTGTGAAATGCGATGGGGGGACGGATCGCGGAAGGTTGTCCGGGTGTTGGAAGTCCCGGTCGCTGCATCGAAGAGGGTAGCCTGGCAAATCCGGCTACAGGACTCAAGGGTGTGGCGCGAGCGGCCTTGTGCCGCGAAGCAATCGGAAGGGGTTCCAGGAAAAGCCTCTAAGCTTCAGTTTCACACTGACCGTACCGCAAACCGACACAGGTGGGCGAGATGAGTATTCTAAGGCGCTTGAGAGAACTCGGGAGAAGGAACTCGGCAAATTGGTACCGTAACTTCGGGATAAGGTACGCCCCTGTAGCTTGATGCGCCTGCGCGCAGAGGGTGAAGGGGTTGCAATAAACTGGTGGCTGCGACTGTTTAATAAAAACACAGCACTCTGCAAACACGAAAGTGGACGTATAGGGTGTGACGCCTGCCCGGTGCCGGAAGATTAAATGATGGGGTGCAAGCTCTTGATTGAAGTCCCGGTAAACGGCGGCCGTAACTATAACGGTCCTAAGGTAGCGAAATTCCTTGTCGGGTAAGTTCCGACCTGCACGAATGGCGTAACGATGGCCACACTGTCTCCTCCCGAGACTCAGCGAAGTTGAAGTGTTTGTGATGATGCAATCTCCCCGCGGCTAGACGGAAAGACCCCATGAACCTTTACTGTAGCTTTGCATTGGACTTTGAACCGGTTTGTGTAGGATAGGTGGGAGGCTGTGAAGCGGGAACGCTAGTTTCCGTGGAGCCGTCCTTGAAATACCACCCTGATCTGTTTGAGGTTCTAACCTTGGTCCGTGATCCGGATCGGGGACAGTGCATGGTAGGCAGTTTGACTGGGGCGGTCTCCTCCCAAAGGGTAACGGAGGAGTACGAAGGTACGCTAGGTACGGTCGGAAATCGTGCTGATAGTGCAATGGCATAAGCGTGCTTGACTGTGAGACCCACAAGTCGAACAGGTGCGAAAGCAGGTCATAGTGATCCGGTGGTTCTGTATGGAAGGGCCATCGCTCAACGGATAAAAGGTACTCTGGGGATAACAGGCTGATACCGCCCAAGAGTTCATATCGACGGCGGTGTTTGGCACCTCGATGTCGGCTCATCTCATCCTGGGGCTGTAGCCGGTCCCAAGGGTATGGCTGTTCGCCATTTAAAGAGGTACGTGAGCTGGGTTTAAAACGTCGTGAGACAGTTTGGTCCCTATCTGCCGTGGGCGCTGGAAGTTTGAGGGGGCCTGCTCCTAGTACGAGAGGACCGGAGTGGACGAACCTCTGGTGTACCGGTTGTCACGCCAGTGGCATCGCCGGGTAGCTATGTTCGGAAGAGATAACCGCTGAAAGCATCTAAGCGGGAAACTCGCCTCAAGATGAGACTTCCCCGGGGACTTTGATCCCCTTGAAGGGTCGTTCGAGACCAGGACGTTGATAGGTCAGGTGTGGAAGCGCAGTAATGCGTTAAGCTAACTGATACTAATTGCCCGTAAGGCTTGATCCTATAACAGGTGTGTTTCAAGGACACGCAGGTTGAGATCACGTGTTGTGCCAGATTAAACAACACAACCCCAACGAATTCTTTACGCTTCTTCCCGATTGGCTGTGGCGCAGCATACTGCGACGCAGCAACCCGTCAAAGCCTGATGACCATAGCGAGCTGGTCCCACCCCTTCCCATCCCGAACAGGACCGTGAAACAGCTCCACGCCGATGATAGTGCGGATTGCCCGT
>NZ_CAJMZJ010000034.1:0-6668 GCF_905220295.1 Paraburkholderia sp. J76 | reverse complement strand
GAAAGGCATAACCGAGAAACATCAGTAGGCCAAAGTTTCTGCGAAGATTGCCGCGCCCGCATGGTTTCCCATGCAGACCGGGCCGCTGCGCGCGTAGCGAGCAGCGGGAACGGATTAGCGCTGTGTCACTGGCGGGAATGGTGCGAGGTGACAGACGCTCCGGAGCCACTGGCTAAAGTGGTGCGAGGTGAATGGTGACAGGCATTGGCGGTGTGAGCGGCTTTCTTTGCCTACTTTCTTTGCCGCCGCAAAGAAAGTAGGTGCCGCCCCGCACAGGGGCAACGCTGGCATACCACCGCGAAAACAAGTAAAGGCTAAAAAAAAACACTCAAACCACATCAACAAACCTCAACAACAACCTTACTAGCGGCACTACCATCGCCGACAGCAAGATAAGCACACTCAACTTCGGCGATCCCAAACCGCCGCGCATCGACCCGAGGCGCGAGTACCCCCGCCTCGACGAGCCGCGTCGCCTCGCCAAGCATGTCCCCATGACGCCTGCGATTCTTCCCGCTCAACAGCGGATAAAGCGTGAATACCCCCGAATACGTCGCCTCGCGAAACGACAGCGGTGCAAGCGCATGCGTACCCCACCCGAGCGCGCTCACCACATGCCCGAAGTGCCTGACCGCAGCGAACGAAGCATCGAGCGTTTTCCCACCCACGGTATCGACCACAAGATCGAAGCCCGCACCCGCCGTGTGCGCCTGAACATACTCCTCGACGCTCAGCGCCCCATAGTCAACAGGCGTCGCGCCTAATCGAGCGATCACATCCGCATTGCGCGCGCTTCCCGTCGCGAACACACTCGCGCCGAGCGCACGCGCAATCTGCACGGCCACGTGCCCGACGCCGCCCGCGCCGCCCTGAACCAGCACGCTCTGCCCCGCAGCCAGATGCGCACGATCGACGATACCCGACCACGCCGTAATGAACGCAAGCGGCAGCGCGGCGGCTTCGCGCATCGAAAGATTCGCGGGCTTGCGCGCAAGGAGATCCGCGTCGACGGCGGCGTACTCGGCCAGCGTGCCTTGAATGCCGCCCACGCCGCCCGTCATGCCGTACACCTCGTCGCCCGGCGCGAAACGCGTCACGCCCGCGCCTACTGCTTCGACCACGCCCGCCGTGTCGATGCCGAGCACGAGCGGCAGCGGATGCTTCGCATGATCGGCCTTGCCCGCGCGAATCTTCACATCGAGTGGATTAAGCCCCGCCGCATGAATGCGCACGAGCACCTCGCCCGTTTGCGGCTGCGGGCGATCGAGCGTCGCGAGTTCGAGAGGTCCATCGTATTGGCTGAGAACTAGCGCTTTCATTTTTGGTGTGTGTGGTCACGAGTTAGAGAGGATAACCAGGGAAAATCGGCTTAGCCCTTGTGCTTCAGCTTCGAGGCGGCGTCGCGCAGCGCAGTGCGTAGGCCTTCCTCCACCACCGGGTGATAAAACGGCATGGCCAGCATGTCGTCCACGCTCAGTTCCATCTGCACGCTCCACGCGAGCAGGTGGCCAATATGTTCCGCCGCCGGCCCGAACCATTCGGCGCCCACGAAGCGCCGTGTCGCGCGATCCACGTAGACGTGACCCAGGCCGTGGTTCTTCAGCATCACGCGGCTGCGTCCCTGGTCCTCGAAGCTCACGGCGCCCGTCACGAAGCTGTCCGCCGCCAGTTCGCGATATCGCTTGCCAGCCATGGCGATCTGCGGATCGGAGAAAACGATGGCGAGCGCCGCGCGGCGCGCAACGGGTTCGACCTCGGGAAAGCGCGCTGCATTACGGCCCGCTGCGCGGCCGTCGTCGGCGGCTTCGTGGAGCAACGGCCGCACGTCGTTCGCGTCGCCCGCTATAAATACCGGCGCGGCGCCGGCTTGCAGCGTGGCCGGGTCGAAGCGTGGCAAGCCATGCGCATCCAGCTCTAGCGAGGTATTCGCGAGGCCAAGGTTCGCCACGTCAGGGCGGCGGCCCGTTGCGGCAAGCACGTAATCAAACGTTGCTTCGGACTCCGTTCCATTGGCGCGAGCGTAACGCAGCGTCACGCCCGCATCGCTACGCGCCGCCGATACCACGCGTCCCTGTGTTTCGAAGTGCAGCTCCGCGCCGAATACGCGGTGAGCTTCGGCGATCAGAAGCGGGTCCGTGAACGGCCCCACGCTGCCATGCGAGCCGCCGTACAACGTAACCCGCACGCCAAGCCGCGCGAGCGCCTGGCCGATTTCCAGGCCGATCACGCCTGCACCGACCACGGCAACACTGCGCGGCAGGTCCTCCCACGCGAATACGTCGTCGTTGACGATAAGACGCTCGCCGAGTCCCGCGAGCGATGCGGGTATCGTCGGTATCGAGCCCGTGGCGATCACGATGCTTTTTGCGTGTACCCGCGTGTGTTCGCCCACCTGAACAAGTCCGTCGTCGATGAAGCGCGCATGCCCGACCAGGCGGTCCGCTTCCGGCAGCGCGAGCACGTCGTCGACGACGAAACCGACGAACCGGTCGCGCTCGCTGCGCACGCGGGCCATGACGGCCCGGCCGTCGATTTTCATGCCGAGCGGGTTCACGCCGAAGCGCGGCGCCATGCTCACCGCGTGCGCGGCTTCGGCCGCTGCAATCAGCAGCTTCGAGGGCATGCAGCCCACGCGCGCGCACGTCGTTCCATAGGCGCCGCCTTCGATGACAATTGCGCGCGCACCTTCCGCCTTCGAAGCGCGATAAGCGGAGAGCCCAGCCGTGCCGGCGCCGATGATAGCGACATCCGTTTGCAAGATTTGCATCGTGTTTCCTCAAAGGTTCATGCATTCGTTTCCATGACCCAGTGTAGGAGTTCCACGCGCGCGGGTGAATGTCGGCGCTGCTCAAGTTCATGCCCGATCGTCTCACGGCCGGAGAGGCGGCCCGTCGATCACTCGGGCATGTGCTGCGCGAGCCAATCGATCAGCACGCGCACCTTCGGGGGCAGGAAGCGGTTGGGCGGATAAAGCATCCACACGGGGCCGCTATAGGCGCGCGGCTCCAGCGACCACTCGGGCAGCACGCGCACGAGCAGGCCATCGCGCAGCGCGTCCGCCGCGGCGAATTCGGGCAGGCTCGCGATGCCCCAGTCCGCGAGCGCCGCATCGCGCCGCGCGCCCACGTCGTTGGCGATATAGCGGCCCTTCACCTCGACGGCTTGCGTTTGTGCGCCGCGCCGGAACGTCCAGCGATTGTCGTCGGGCGTTTCGCCGAGATAGAGGCAGTCGTGGCGAGCGAGGTCCTTCGGGTGCTTCGGCGTGCCGCGCGCACGCAGGTAGGCGGGGGAGGCGCACGGCATCCACTGCAGCGTGCCCAGCCGCCGCGCCGCGAGCCCCGGCGGCGGCGTGGGCGTGGGGCGAATCACGATGTCGACGCTGTCGCGCACCGGATCGACGTCGCGGTCGGTGAAGACGAGCTGCACCGCGACTTCCTCGTACGCGCGCAGAAAGCCGGAAATCAGCGGATGAATGACGCTTTGCGCGAACGAAATGGGCGCGCTGATGCTCACGCGGCCATGCGGACGGCCCGTAAGGCGGCTGGCGGCCTGCGCGGCGCTTGCGGCAGCTTCGACCATGTCCGCGCAGTGGCGGTAGACCTCGGCGCCCGATTCCGTGAGCCGCAGGCTGCGCGTGGAGCGTTCCAGAAGCCGCGTGCCGAGCGCGCGTTCGAGCCGCTGCATCTGGCGGCTCACCGTGGACGGCGTACTGCCGAGCTGGCGCGCCGCGAGCGAGAAATTACCGGCATCGACCACGCGGGCGAAGGTGGCGAGATCGGGCAGCACGGTTAGAAGGTCGGACGGGTTCATGGCGGCGTGAATTCATCTGTGCATCCGGAGCATAAATGATGTTCCGTTCAAGCGGATTATCGCGGCGAAAGCATTATCGGACAATGTGTTCCTGACCGACTCATCTGCAACCGCGCCCCATGAATGCCCTGACCCGTTCGTCCCGCACCGTCGATCTGCTGCTCGTTGCCGTCGCGCTCATCTGGGGCACGAGCTACGGCGTCGTGAAGGGCGCGCTGCTCGTGTACCCGGTGCTGGGCCTGCTCGCGCTGCGTTTTGGCATCACGTTCGCGCTGCTTTCTCCCGCGCTGCGCGGGCTGCGTCATGTGATGTGGCGCGACCGGCTCGGCGTGTTCGGCGCGGGCCTGTTGTTGCTCGGCATCTTTCTGGCCGAGACGTTTGGCGTGTCGCTCACGAACGCCTCGAATGCCGCGTTCCTCATCAGCCTGTGCGTCGTGCTTACGCCGCTCGTGGAGTGGGCGTGGCTCAAGCGCGCGCCGCGTCCCGTGGAATGGGTGGCGGCAGGCGTGTCGCTGCTTGGCGCGCTGCTCCTGACGGGCGGCCATGTCGCGGCGAGCCCCGGCGACCTGCTGGTCGTGCTGGCCGCGCTGCTGCGCGCGGTGACCACCTGCGCGGTCAAGCGCGTGATGAAGGCGGCCGCTGTGCCGCCGCTCACGGTGACGGCGGTGCAATCGGCCGTGGTTTCGATGGGTTGCGCGGCGCTCGCGCTGACTGTCGCGCCCGGTCAGTGGCAGCCGTTGCCGCCGTGGCACGGCCACGGCGTGTTCTGGGGCAGCGTGATCTATCTCGTGGCGGGCTGCACGCTGTTCGCCTTCTTCGTGCAGAACTACGCCGTAAGCCGCAGCAGCCCCACGCGAGTGGCATTGCTCATGGGCAGCGAGCCCGTGTTCGGCGCGCTCTTTGCGTGCGTGTGGCTGGGCGAACGACTGACGGTGCCCGCGTGGATCGGCGGCATGCTGATCGTTGCGGCAGCGCTTTTCGCGCTCAAGCGCGAGCCCCAGACCGACATGCAGGATGCGGTGAAAGCATAGGGCGCGTTCACCTCCGCAAAGCTGATATGCAATTGCGAATTAACTGGTAGGGGATCGGGACGCAGGCTGTTTCAATGGGCGATTGGACATTTGAACCCAATCAACGCCGCAGGAGAGAGCCTGACGATGGCAAAAGCCAGCAAACCCATATTGCTCAACGCGTTCAACATGAATTGCGTGGGGCACATCAATCACGGACTGTGGACGCACCCGCGCGACCGTTCGACCGACTACCGCACGCTCGCGTACTGGACGAATCTCGCGCGCACGCTGGAACGCGGGCTCTTCGACGGCCTTTTTCTCGCCGATATCGTGGGCGTGTACGACGTTTATCGGCGCGACGTGGACGTAACGTTACGCGAGTCAATCCAGTTGCCCGTGAACGACCCCACGCTCCTCGTGCCGGCGATGGCAGCGGTGACGGAGCATCTGGGCTTTGGCGTGACTGTGAACCTCACTTACGAGCAGCCGTATTTGCTGGCGCGGCGCTTTTCCACGCTCGATCACCTCACGCAAGGCCGCATTGGCTGGAACATCGTGACGGGCTATCTGGACAGCGCGGCGCGCGCCATGGGGCTCGAACAGCAATTGCCGCACGACGAACGCTACGACCGCGCGGACGAATACCTGGAAGTCCTCTATAAACTCTGGGAAGGTAGCTGGGAGGCTGACGCCGTGCGGCGCGACAAGGCCGCGCGTGTTTTCGCGGACCCAGCGAAACTGCATCGCGTGGAGCATGCCGGTCGCTACTATCGTGTGGATGGCTATCACCTTGCGGAGCCTTCGCCGCAGCGCACGCCAGTGCTGTTCCAGGCGGGCAGTTCGGGACGGGGGCAGCGCTTTGCCGCGCGTCACGCCGAATGCGTGTTCATTTCGCCGCCCAGCCGCGCGGCTGCGCGCGAGACGGTGCGGGCATTGCGCGAACAATTGGTGCAGGCCGGCCGCCGGCCCGACGACGTGAAGGTGTTCGTGGGCGCGGCGGTGGTGCCGGGCGCGACCGAGCGCGAAGCGCGTGAGAAGTATGCCGACTACCGCCAGTATGCGAGCCGCGAGGCGGGGCTGGCGCATTTCGCGTCGAGCACGGGCATCGATTACGCGCAATACGATCTCGATGCGCCGGTGGATTACACGCCGGGCAACGCGATCGAATCCGCCACGCGGACGGCGAAGCAGCATGGGTGGACGCGGCGCAAGCTGCTTGAGATGTTCGAACTCGGTGGGCGCTATCCGGCGATCGTTGGCAGTGCTTCGCAGGTGGCGGACGAATTGCTGGCGTGGATCGATGAGGCCGATGTGGATGGTTTCAATTTGAGCCGGACCGTGGTGCCCGAGAGCTATGAGGATTTTGTGGATCTCGTGGTGCCGGAGTTGCAGGCGCGCGGGCGCTATAAGACGCGGTATGCGGTGGGGACTTTGAGGGAGAAGTTGTTTGGGGAGGGGGGTTTTTTGCCGCAGCGGCATGCGGGGGCGGGGTATCGGCGGGTTGTTGATGTGGGTTGAGTGCTTTTTTAGCCTTTACTTGTTTTCGCGGTGGTCTGCAAGCGTTGCCCCTGTGCGGGGCGGCACCTACTTTCTTTGCAGCGGCAAAGAAAGTAGGCAAAGAAAGCCGCTCACACCGCCAGCGCCCGCCATTATTCATCTCTGGCCGTTCACGCCAGTGGCTCCGGAGCGTCTGTCACCTCGCACCATTCCCGCCAGTGACACAGCACTCATCCGTTCCCGCTGCTCGCTACGCGCGCAGCGGCCCGGTCTGCAAAGGAAACCGGTGGGCATGTCACGCCTTGGGGAGAAGTCAGGCATCCTGATTGCTTTCTGTTATGCCATTCG
>NZ_CAJMZJ010000033.1:0-11582 GCF_905220295.1 Paraburkholderia sp. J76 | reverse complement strand
CAGCGTGAGCCACACGCTGTACAGGCACATGACGCCGATGAACACGAACGAGAACGCAATGTCGATGACGGCGGTCAGCGCCTGCCCGGTGAGGAAATTGCGGATGTTCTCGAGTTCGCGCACGCGGGCCACGGTGTCGCCCACGCGGCGCGCGCCGAAGTAACCGAGCGGCAGCGCGACCAGATGGCGGAACAGGCGCGCGCCGAGTTCGACGTCGATGCGGTTCGTGGTATGCGCGAACACGTAGTTGCGCAGGCCCGTGAGCAACACTTCGAACACCGAAGCGACGAGCAGCGTGAGGCACACCACGTTCAGCGTGCTGTAGGTGCGGTTCACGAGCACCTTGTCCATCACGACCTGGAACATCAGCGGCGAGACCAGGCCGAAAAGCTGCAGCACGAGCGACACGCCCAGCGTTTCGAGCAGCAGCCTGCGGTAACGCACGATGGCCGGAATGAACCACGAGAAGTCAAAACGCGCGAGTTCGCCGGCGAGCGAGGCGCGAGAGGCGAACAGCAGCATCTCGCCCGTGCTGCGAGCGGTGATTTCCTCCAGCGGCCGGATGACGGGTGCGGGCGCACCGGGTTCGAGGATCAGCGCTGTCTTGCCGTCGGATCTGGCGAGGATGAAGTGGTTACCTTCGCGGTCAAGCACGAGCGCGGGCAGCGGCGTGCTGCCCAGCCGCTCTATACGCAGGGCAATGATGCGGGCCTTCAGGCCCAGGCTGCGGGCCGCGAGCACGAGGTCTTTTGCACTGAAGCGCGCCCTGCCTGTGGCGGCAGCGTGTTTGAGCTGCGCCGCATCGGCGGCGAGGTTGTGGAAGCGGGCAATGGTCACAAGGGCGGCCAGGCCCGGATCCTCTTCGACACTTGCTTCGTTGTCCTGATTTTTATTCATCCAACATTCAATTGAGACATCACATTTTTCTTCAGGCTACATTTAGGCTCGCCACGATTGGCGCGTCATCCCGCGAACGTCTTATCCGAACAGGCACAGGTAATCAACGCGGCATCAAATGTTAAGCGATCACTAAATACGGTCGTAGAATAATCGTTACACGCAAAAGGAAATTGCCCATCCAGGATAAAACCGCAGAAATTTGGGGCGCAATCGCGAGAAGTTGGGATGGATCAAGCTGTTGCTCGAGCAGAAAGCAAGATGCAAGCGTTTTCCGTCGGACGACTGCTGTAGCAGACTGATGGGAGAGACGTCGTCAAGCATGCAGGATGCGAATGCCTGGACAGTCGGCAGCCGGGCATACTCTTCGCTCAGTCGCGCCACAGACGGTTATGAAGACCGCCTTGTCGCAAATTGGTGCTCCAGTAGATCAAGCGACAGTCGAGCCGCTCGCCACCAGTTTCGCCAGCACGCCCTCCAGCACTTCGCGCTCGTGCTCGCTTAGCGTCGCCAGAATCGCGTCGTTCGTCGCCTTGGAGATTGTCGCGGCGCGCCGGTACGTGCTGCGGCCCTGCGCCGTGAGCGCCACGAGCACGCCGCGCGCATCCGCCTCGTTCGAGGTCTTGGCCAGCAGGCCCTTGCGTTCGAGCACGTCGGTGGCGCGGCTCGCCTGGCTGCGGTCGAGATTCGACACGCGCCCGAGGTCCGACACCGACAACGATCCGAACGCACCGACGCTGAGCAGCAGCCGCGCCTCAGTGAGCGAGAGCGAAAGCGCCGCCTCGAACGCGTCGCCCATCGCGCGGTCGGTCTGCTTCTTGAGCACATGGAGCCGGTAGGTGAATAGCTCCGCGATGTTGAACTTCCCCGTCATTCGTCTTCCCGCCTGGTTTTCACCGGCCGCAAAATGCGGCCGCATCGTCAGTCAGCTTAACATCGATAAATGCCCGCTTTTACAGGCATTTCACGAAACATTTGATGCTTGCACACGCATTTATTTGCGCGTAGGATCGGTGGAATCAGAGCCCGCCACGAGGAGACTTTCATGAATGAAAACATCCGGCGCACGCGCCCCGACTGGTGCGACCCCACGGAATGGGAAGCGCGCGTGCAGCTAGCTGCCGTGTATCGCGTGTTTCATCTCATGGGCTGGACCGAACTGATCTTCAATCACATTACGCTACGCGTGCCTGGGCCGCACAAGCATTTCCTCATCAACCCGTTCGGGCTCACGTACGACGAAATCAAGGCCTCGAATCTCGTCAAGATCGACCTCGAAGGCAATGTCCTGAGCCCGAGCGAGTATCCGGTCAATCCCGCCGGCTTCGTGATCCACGGTGCGATTCACGCAAACGTGGAAGACGCGCATTGCGTCATGCATACGCACACCACAGCCGGACTCGCGGTGGCGTGCATGGAAGGCGGCCTCGCGTACACGAACTTCTATTCGGCGCAATTGCACGACATGGTCGCGTATCACGACTTCGAAGGCATCACCGTGCATGCCGAAGAACAATCGCGCATTCTGAAGTCGATGGGCGACAAGCGGCTCCTCATTCTGCGCAATCACGGGCTGCTCTCGCACGGCGTGACCCTTGCGCACGCTTTTGCGCTACTGTGGACGCTCAATCGCGCGTGCGAAGTGCAGGTCGTGACCGATTCGATGCGCGGCAACACGCTGCCCATCGCGCCCGCCATCACCGAGCGCTCGACGCGCGACGCGTTGCAGTTCTCGCCCGCACACGGCGCGGGCCAGAACGTGCTCGACGCACTGGTGCGCCGTGTCGCGCGCATCGACCCTTCATACCAGGAGTGAAAGTTTGAACACCCCGAATCAAAAGATCGCCGTCGTGGGCGGCGGTGCGATCGGCGGCCTGATCGCGGCGCGTCTCGCGCGCGCGGGCGTGGCCGTGAATCTGCTCGCGCGCGGCGCGCATCTGGAAGCAGTCCGAAGCAACGGTCTCACAGTCGTCGAAGGCGACACCCGCTATACGCAAGCCGTCAACGCCACCGGCGACGCCGCCTCGCTCGGCGCACAGGACCTCGTTTTTATTTGCCTGAAGGGGCAATCGCTCGCGCAGTCGGCGGCTTCGCTCGCGCCGCTCGTGGGTCCGCACACGCATATCGTCTCGGCGATGAACGGCGTGCCGTGGTGGTTCCTCAACGGCTTCGGCGGCGCCCACGCGAACGGCCGGCTCGAAGCCGTCGATCCGGCCGGCGTCGTTTCGGCGGCGTTGCCGCCCGCCCAGGCTTCGGGCTGCGTCGTGCATCTGTCGTCGTCGATTGCGGGGCCGGGCGTGATCCGCAAAGGCGGCGGCAATCATCTGATTGTCGGCGAGGGCTCGCCGGGCATGGCCGCGCGCGCGCAGCAAGCGCGCGATCTGCTGGCGAAGGCCGGCTTCGAAGTCACGAACGGCGCGCCCATACAGGCCGATATCTGGGCGAAGCTCTGGGGCAACATGACGATGAACCCCATCAGCGCGCTCACGCGTTCGACCGCCGACGTGATTCTCGACGACCCGCTCACGGCGCAGCTCGTGAGCGCGGTCATGGTCGAAGCGCGCGCGATTGGCGAGGCGCTTGGCATTCGCATCGCGATGACCATCGAGGAGCGCAGCGCGCTCACGCGCAAGCTGGGCGCGTTCAAGACCTCCATGTTGCAGGACGTGGAAGCCGGCCGCTCGCTCGAAGTCGAAGCGCTCGTCGGCGCGCCGTACGAACTGGCGCAGCGCGTGGGTATCGCGGCGCCGTCGCTCGGCATGCTTTATGGTCTCGCGCGTCAGCTCGATTCGAATCTCGAAGCGGCGCGCGAGGCACGCCAGGCACGCTAGGCACCAGGCGCTAGCGCATCAATCTTCGAGCGGCTTGCCCGTGAGGTCGCGAATGAACGGCAGCGCGAGGCACGAAACCGCCACGCACGCCATCACGTACCACGCGGGCGCGAGCAGATTGCCCGTGCTCTTCACGAGCCAGGTGGCGACGGTCTGCGCGAAGCCGCCGAAAATCGCCACGCCGATGCCGTAGACGATCGCCATGCCCGTCGCGCGCACGGCGCGCGGAAACATCTCGGGCAGCATCGTGATGGAGGGCGCGGCCTGTAGCCCCAGCAGCACGCTCAGGCCGCCCACGGTGATCAAAAGACGCGTGGCGTTCGGGCCGCCCGCCAGCCACAGGAACGCCGGATAAATCAACAGCAAGACGCCTACGCGCGGCCAGAAGATCAGCGCGCGGCGGCTGAACCGGTCGCAAAGCAGCCCCGAAATGGGCGCCGCCACGAAGGTCACGACGCCCGAAACGAGCCCCGCCAGCAACGCCGTGGGCGCGGGCACCTTCAGTTCGTGAATCGCGTACGTCGGCATGTAGAACGTCACGACATACGCAGTGACCGTGGAGCCGATCGTCAGCAGGATGCCGAGCGCCGCGCGCCGCCAGTGATCGCGCAGCACGGCGAGCACCGGCATGCGCACCGCGCTCGCCTGCTCCGGCGCCTGTTCGTCAAGACGCCGGCGAATCCACATGCCGAGCGGCGCGATCGCCACGCCCATGAGGAAAGGCACGCGCCAGCCCCACGCGAGCAGCGTGTCGGCAGCGAGAAAAGTCGTCAGGAGTCCTGCCGTCAGCGCGCCGAGCGAAACGCCCAGGCCCTGGCTTGCGAACTGCCAGCTACCGAGCAGGCCGCGATTGGCGGGCGTGCCCGCCTCGATCAGCAGCGTGGTGGAAGCGCCCACTTCGCCGCCCGCCGAAAAGCCCTGCAACAAGCGCGCGAACACGATCAGCACCGGCGCGGCCACGCCGATCTGCGCGTAGGTGGGCGCGAGGCCGATCAGCATGCAGCCCAGCGCCATCATGAAGATGGTGAGCGTCATGGCGGGCTTGCGGCCCGCGCGGTCGGCATACGCGCCGATCACGACGCCGCCCAGCGGGCGCATGACGAAGCCCACGCCGAAGGTCGCAACCGAAGCCAGCAACTGGCCGTAACTCGACATGGTGGGGAAAAACAGCTTGCCGATGGTCAGCGCGAAGAAGCTGTAGACGGTGAAATCGAAGAATTCGAGCGCATTGCCGATGGTCGCGGCGACGATCAACTGTGTGCGGCTCAGTTTGCCCTTGCGCACTCCGGTCATGCTGACGCTGTTCATGGCTCTCCTCGTCGGCCTCTCGCGGGCCTGGATAGTGGACCGTGCAACGGTAGCATTCGTCCGGCGGCGCGCGCCACTGATCAAAACCCGCGTAGACGGCGGCATCGATACGCCGATGCGGCATCCCTTTAGCGGGGCGCGGCGCGCGCCTCGTCCGCGTTCGTAAGGGAAAAGAGGCATACTTCGCGCATAGTCAGCACGCGCGTTTCGCGCCCTTTTTTTGCGGGTGCGCAAACGCCAGGCGGGCCGCCCGCGCATCGTGCGGGCACCAGAATTGCGGCAGCGCGTCGAATGTTCCGACGAACCGGGCCACGGCACCGTGCGCCGCGCCCACGCGCCTTCAGCCGTGCTTTTCGTCCCGCTGCTTTTCCTCCGCCGCCACTGAAGGGTCGCCGCAGTCGCGACCCGTAAGCCCATGACAAGGATGCCCCTTTTTTCTGCCTTTCGGTCTTCGCGCCCGTCGCGCTCGCAGCGCCTGCCTGCTCTCGTTGTCGCTTTCGCCGTTTCTGCCGGACTGACGCTCACGCTGGGCGCTCCGAGCGCGACGGCGGCGACGCCGGCCAATCTCGCCGAAGCGCTCAAACCCTCCACGAGCCCGGCGCATCCTGCCCAGCCGGCCGCGCCCGCGCCCGACACAACGGCGGCCAGCACGGTCGCACCCGTGGTGCTCACGCCCAGCCAGGCGCAATCCGCGCTCAAGGTGCTCAATGACCCCGTGCAACGCGGTCACGTGGAAGACACGCTGCGCGCCATCGCCGCCGCCGGCGCGCTGGCCGTGCCCGCTTCCGCGACGACGCCGGCCAGTGCGCCCGCCGCGGCCTCCGGCGCGTCGGCGGCCAGCGCCGCTTCCACGCCGCTCGCAGGCGCGCTGCGCTCCAACGGTCTCGTCGTCCAGATCGCCGATCACGCCGCGCACGGCGCGCGCATGGTCGGCCACCATTTGAACCATACCTTCGCAACGCTGCTCGGCCTCTGGTCCACGCGCAACTGGTGGCAGGACCATCTGAACACGCCGCAGGGCCATGCGCTGCTGCTCGCCCTGCTGCGCGTCCTGTTGCTTACGCTGGTGCCGGCGCTCGCGCTCGCCACGCTGCTGCGCCGCATCGTGGCGAGACCCGAGCGCGCCATTGCCGCGCATCAGGCGGCGAAACAACATGAGAACGCCGAACCCCCGCAAGGCGGCACGCCTACCCCGCAGCCGCAAACGCCTGAAGCGACGGGCACGAGCGTCGCGCTCGCCGCGCAGGCGAAAGCCGCCGATGCGCGCGCCGACGCTCAGGACGACGCCCTGCGCGAAGCCGCCGGCATGGAACCGGCCGAGGGCACGGCCAACAAGGACAGTAAGGACAGCGATCCGAACGCCGGACCCAATGCGAACGCGAGCGCCAACGCGGCGGCGCGCGCCACCGTGATCGCGGCGCAGGCCGAAGACGACGCCGAAGCCTCGCCAAAAACCGCCGCCGACCGCGCAAAAGAGGCGTACCACGCGCTGCGCGGCGCGCATCACTGGCGTCTGTTGCAGCGCCTGCCGGGCGCGCTGCTCGTGATGCTGCTCGAAGTCGTACCCGTGATCGCCTTCGGCCTGTGCGCCGCTGGCGTGCTTTCGCTGTTCGGTCCCGACGACGCCGCGCCCGCCGACGCCGTGGGCCACATCGTCGATACCTATGTGATCTGCCGCGTGGTCGCGATCTTCGGCAAGCTGCTGTTTGCGCCCGGCGCCGCCGCGCTGCGCCTCGTGCCGCTGCCCGACGACTGGGCCGCCTACGCGCAGCGCTGGCTCGTGCGCATCGTCGTGATCGGCGGCGTGGGCGGCGCGCTTGGCGGCGCGGTGCCGCTCGGCATGACCGAGGACGCGCATCTCGCGCTCGTGAAAGTGGTGACGCTGGTGGGCCATCTCGCGCTCGCCGTGATGATCCTGCAACTGCGCCGCCCCGTGGCGGACGCCATGCGCGCCGCCGCCGCGCGCCACGGCTCGTACGGGTGGTTCATGCAGTGGTTCGCCGACATCTGGGTTGGCGTGGCGCTCTTCGTCGTGCTCGCGCTGTGGTTCGTCTGGGCGCTCGATCTGCGCGGCGGCTACGCCGCGCTGCTGCGCGCGGGCGGCCTTTCGCTCGTCGTCCTGCTCGCCGCGCGCGTGAGCGCCATCGTGCTGCTCGGTGCGTTGAGCCGCGTGTTCGGGTTGCGCGACGATCAGGACAAGATGAGCTTCGGCCAGCGCCGCGCGTACCGCTATTACCCCGCGCTGCGCCGTATCGTCGTCGCCGCCATCTGGATCGCGACGCTCGACCTGCTGCTGCACGTCTGGGGTCTGCGTCCCGCGCGCATTCTCGCGCTCGCGCCTATCGGGCATCTGCTTGGATCTGCACTCCTGACTATCGTGATCGCCATCGTCGCCGCCGTCGCGATCTGGGAGTTCGCCAACGGCGCGGCCGAGCGGCGCCTGAATGCCTGGACCGACGCCGGCGACTTCGTGCGCGCCGCGCGTCTGCGCACGCTCTTGCCGATGTTCCGCACCACGCTGCTCGTGTCGATCCTCGTCGTGGTCGGGCTCACCGCGCTCTCGCAGCTTGGCGTGAACACCGCGCCGCTCATTGCGGGCGCGAGCATATTCGGCGTGGCGCTCGGCTTCGGCTCGCAAAAGCTCGTGCAGGACTTCATTACCGGCATCTTCCTGTTGACGGAAAACGCCATGCAGGTGGGCGACTGGGTGACGGTGGCGGGCGTCTCGGGCACCGTTGAGTTTCTGTCGATCCGCACCGTGCGCCTGCGCGGCGGCGACGGCTCGCTCTACACCGTGCCGTTCAGTTCGGTGACGACCGTGAACAACACGAATCGCGGCATCGGCAACGCGGCGGTGAAGGTGCAGATCGCGCAGGGCGCGGATCTGCAGCGCGCCATCGACACACTTAAGGACATCGGCGCCGAAATCCGCAAGGAGGACGCGTTCAAGAACGGCATTCTCAGCGACTTCGCGTACTGGGGTGTCGATCAGGTGGATGGCGCGACCGTGACGCTCGTTGGGCAGATTCAGTGCAAGGACTCGGCGCGATGGGGCGTGCAGCGCGAGTTCAACAGGCGCGTGCTGCTGCGCTTCACGGAGCGCGGCATCGAGCTGGCCAATCCGCAGCGTAATTTCCTCGTGGGCATGACGCGTGGGGACGATGTGGAAGGCCGTACGTACGGCGACGATCACGACGACAACGCCAGCGATGACGATGGCGATCGTACGCGGGCGCAGTCGCGCGGCGCCGCTTCGAAGACGGCCTCCCAGGGCGGCAAGCCGCGCAACGGCCGCGCTGGGGCATCGGGCGACGGGAACGGCTCGCCGAGCGGCAAGCCCAATTGATGCGTGAACCGATCCTTCGACATGCCAGCCGGTGCGCGGCTCATGCGCGCCGGCCTCACCCTTCGCTTCTCACGGGTTATCTCCCGAAAAAGCTCACCGATACGCGGCAAGCGCGGCCGCAACGCAACGCTGACCGCGCAAAGTTCTCCGTCTAATCAAGGGCCTGCGATACCTCGCGTGGCGCGCGGCACGCGCGGCGCGGCATGTCCCGAAGAAGCTCACCTTTGCGGTCGATCCAGGGCTGCGGCGAGCGCCCCGATATAATCAACGCGCCATTCAACGAGGACATCTCATGAAATCACTGATTGCCCTGGTCGCCGCTGCCACCGTCGCAACGAGCGCGTTCGCCGCCAACACCATCGAAAAGTTGCCGTCGGGCGTGGTTGTCGAACACCTCAAGCAAGGCACCGGTCCGCAACCCAGCGCCACCGACGTCGTGCGCGTGAACTATCGCGGCACGCTCGCGAACGGCACCGAATTCGACAGTTCCGACAAGCATGGCGGCCCGGCGACGTTCCCGCTCAATCGCGTGATTCCCTGCTGGACGCAAGGCGTGCAGAAGATGAAGGTCGGCGGCAAGGCGAAGCTGACCTGCCCGGCTGCGACCGCATACGGCGATCGCGCGGTCGGCCCGATCCCGCCGAACAGCGATCTCACGTTCGAAATCGAACTGCTCGGCATCGGGCAGTAAGGCCAGTAAAGGCCAGTAAGGCCAGCCGGTTCTGATTCCGCGGGCAAAAAAACGGGCGGCGAGGTTCACACCTTCGCCGCCCGTTCCTGTTTTTGCGAGGACTCAAGCCTTAAGCTTCGACGTCCTCAAGACTGAAAATCTCGGTCTGGTCGTTATACGAAAACACTTCGCCATAACGGGCCCACTCGACCACGGTATCGAGCGTTTCTTCCGCCGCGACGTCCGAGAGCACGTCCTCCAGTTCCTGCTCGAAGCGCACGCGCGGCGCGCGATGACCAGGCCGCTCGTCGAGCACCTTCTTGATGCGCGCCGCGAGCGGCACGTTGCGCAGCAGGTGATCGGCGAACATGAGCTTGCGCGCCTGCGTGCCCATCTCGGCGAACACGCGCGCGGGCGGCGTGAGCAGCACGTCGCCTTCGCGTACGTCGGCAAAGCCGAGTTGCTGCAGCATTTCCACTATCGGGAACAGGTCGTCCACTTCCAGATGCAGCGAGCGCGCGATATCCGGCATGTCGGCGCGGCCGTGGTACGGCGCGGCGGCGAGCGTCTCGATCAGACCCGCCATGATGTTGGTCGACACGTCCGGCAGGCGGCTGCCCACTTCGAGACGACGATGCGTGGCTTCAGCGGCTTCGCGCGCGGTCATCTTCGCGTAGATGTCGTCGACGAGCTTGCGGAACGCCGGATCGAGGCGGTTGCGCGGGTGCTTGAACGGCACCTTGATCTCCGCCGACACGCGCCCCGGATTCGACGACAAAACGAGAATGCGGTCGCACATGAACACCGCTTCCTCAATGTTGTGCGTGACGATCAGCACCGACTTGATCGGCAGACGTCCTTGCGTCCACAGGTCGAGCAGGTCGGTACGCAGCGTTTCGGCGGTCAGCACGTCGAGCGCGGAGAACGGCTCGTCCATCAGCAGCAGCGTCGGGTCGACCACGAGCGCGCGCGCGAAACCCACGCGCTGGCGCATGCCGCCCGAAAGCTCGCGCGGGTAGGCATTTTCGAAGCCGTCCAGACCGATCAGGTCGATGGCCGCCAGCGCGCGTTCGCGACGCTCGCGCGAGCCTACGCCCTGCGCTTCGAGGCCGGCTTCCACGTTTTGCAGCACCGTGAGCCACGGGAACAGCGCGAAGGTCTGGAACACCATCGACACGCCTTCGGCCGGCCCTTCGAGCGGCTTGCCGAGCCAGTTCACCTCGCCTTCGGTCGGCTCGATGAGTCCGGAGATGATACGCAGCAGCGTGGACTTGCCCGAGCCGGAACGGCCCAGCAGCCCGACAATTTCGCCCTCGCGCAGCGAGAGGTTCACGTCGTCGAGCACGAGGCGCTCGTCTTCTTTCTTCGCGAAGCCGCGCGAGACATGCTTGACGGCGAGCACTTCCTCGCCCGGAGCGGGCCGCATCGGCAGCAGGTCGGATGAGACGATTTTCGGATTCAGCATGATGTCACTCCATCTCAATCGAGGCGCAGCCGGGACTCGGCGTATGTGTACAGCGGGCGCCAGAGCACGCGGTTGAACAGCGTAACGAACAGGGACATCGTCGCGATGCCCAGAATGATTTTCGGGAAGTCGCCGGCGGCGGTCATCTCCGCAATATACGAACCGAGACCATGAGCGACGACCTTGGTGTCGCCCCACTGCACGAACTCGGAGACGATGCTCGCGTTCCACGCGCCGCCCGAAGCGGTGATCGCACCTGTGATGTAGTACGGGAAAATGCCCGGCAGCATGGCCTTTTTCCACCATTGCCAGCCGCGAATGCGGAAGTTCGTGGCCGCTTCCCTGTAATCGTTCGGATAGGCGCTCGCGCCCGCGATCACGTTGAAGAGGATGTACCACTGCGTACCGAGCACGATGAGCGGCGAAAGCCAGATATCCGGGTTGAGGTGAAAGCGCACGATGACGATCACGAACACCGGGAACAGCAGGTTCGCCGGAAACGCGGCAAGGAACTGCGCGAGCGGCTGCACTTTTTCGGCGAGCGCCGGGCGCAGGCCGATCAGCACGCCGAGCGGCACCCAGATCACCGAGGCAATGGCGATCAGCAGCATCACGCGAAAGAGCGTGATGAGGCCGAGCAGGAACACGTGCCACACTTCGTCGAGCGTGACGCCGGTGCGCACATAGGCCACGACGCGCCACACCACGAATACGGTCAGCGCAATCACGACCGCGGCCCATACCATGTCGCCCATGCGCGAGCGCTTGCTGATCCTGGTGACGACGGGCAGCGACTTCGGCAGTTGCACGCGCAACGGAATGCGCGCGAGCGTGGCGAGCAGGAAGCCCATGGGCACGAGCAGGCGGTGAATGAGGCGCGTGCGGCGAATCAGGTCCAGCAGCCACGACTCCGGCGCGTCGCCCGAACTCGTGTTTTCCATGCGGAACTTGTCGGCCCATGCCACGAGCGGGCGGAACAGGAACTGGTCGTACGCGAGGATCACCACGATCATCGCCAGAATCACCCAGCCCACCGCGTGCAGGTTCTTTTCCGCGATCGCCTGC
>NZ_CAJMZJ010000032.1:0-13776 GCF_905220295.1 Paraburkholderia sp. J76 | reverse complement strand
CTTGATCGTTAGCCCGCAAGCGCTTTTCTGTCGACCCAAATAAAAAGAGGCGCGTTGCGCCTCCCTGCACTGAACGCCATTCGCGCTCACGACTTCGAATCAGGCTTTGGCGGTGGATCGAACATCGCCTTGCATGGCGGCGAGAGCTGATCGTAATGCTGCTTCATGCACGCCGTGATCTTTTCCTTGTTCGGAATCACGCTGGCGCAGAAGTGGAATGCGTCGCCGCGGCACGCGTGTTCCTGCTCATCGCGCGATTCGCCGCTGCTGGCAATGGCAAACGTCAGGCCCGTCAGTAACGCGCCCGCTTTCATCATGCGATCGAACCGTTTGTTCACGGCGTCCTCCTCGTGATGATTAGTTCGGCGTCCCTCTGCAAGCGCTATTCCCGGCACGCCGCTTGCAACCCTCCCCTCACCCTGTCACTGAGGCGCTGCGCTGCGCAGCGGTACGCCATGAACCCACCGATCATCCGGATCCTCGCGCTTTGCTCGGCGATTGTCATACCTGGCCTCCCACTGACCGCGCATGCGGACGACAGCGCGAGCCCCTGCGCGGCGCTCAAACGCATCGTCGCGGCAGCCCCTGGGCATTTCGCTTCGCTAAGTCCCGATGACGGACGCGCCGTCGCGCAACCCTATGGCGACGACGCGCAGTGCGCAACGACCGGCGGGACCTTTCAGTGCGTGTGGAGTGCCCGCGACGCCGGATCGGGGACGAACGCACTCGAAGGCGTAGGCGCCGATATCGCCTCGTGCCTGCCCGACGCGACCCATGATGTGAACTCACCAGGCCGCCAACACTTCTACCTGGGACAACGCGGCAGCCGGACCGAGATCACGGCACAAACCGACGGATCGACGCGCGTGAAGCTGAGCGTTTCGCATCAATAGGCACGGCGCCGGCCGAACATGCTTAAGGACCCCGCGCCGCAAACGGCGGCTCGACACACCCTCCGCTACGAACTCGCCGCCGCGCCGCGCCGACGCGGCGCGCCCGCCGCAGCGCGCGCGGCGCCATGGCGGCGACCGGTGAGCACGGTCTGCACGATTACCGCCGCGAGCAGGAACGCGCCGCTCGCGAGGTTCTGATAGTAGGGGCTCAGTGTGCCGACCTGATTGATCACGTTGTCGATCACGCCAAGAAGCAGCACGCCGGCGAGCGGTCCCGCCATCGTCCCCACGCCGCCCGTGAGCAACACGCCGCCGATCACGGCCGCGGCGATCGACTGCAATTCATAGCCCGTGCCCGCCCCCGACAGCCCCGAGTCCAGATGCGACGCCAGCAGCGCCCCCGAGAGACCGGCGAGCGCACCGGACAGCCCATAGGCCAGTATCTTCACGCGCTCCACGCGCACGCCCAGCATGCGCGCCGCCTCCTCGTTGCCGCCGATCGCGAAGATCGCCGCGCCAAAGCGCGTGTGATTGAGCAGCATTCCGCCGAGCGCATAGACGACCACCAGCACCCAGATGAGATTGTTGACGCCGAACACCGAGCCATTGGCGATGCGCGCGAAGAAACCCGGATTGGCGATCAGCAGATCCTGGCTCGCGAGCACGAGCGCGAGACCCTTGAGCCCAAGCAGCGCCGCGAGCGTGACGATGAACGGGGCCATGCGCGCGCGGGCGATCAGCACGCCGTTCGTCAGTCCGACGACGAAACCCGCCGCGATCGGCGCCAGCATCGCGGCACCCCACCCGTAGGGCGCGGCATAGGCGGCCAGCACCGTCCCGAGGCCGACCATCGATCCGACCGAAAGATCGAAGCCGCCCAGGATGATGACGATGCTCTGCCCCACCGCGACGAGCCCGAGAAACGCGCCATTCGAGGCGATGTCGGCAAGATTCGCGGGGCGCAGGAAGTCGGGAAATACCATGCCCGCCACGAGCGCTACAACAACGAGCATCGCGATCGCCCCGCGCGATTGCACCAGTGCGATCACTTGCGCGCGCCGGTTCGCGGCCGGTGCGGCGACGGTTTGTGCCTCTGTCTGGATAGGCTTTTGCATTGCGTCAGCCCCCCGAGCGTTGCAGATAGAGCGCGACGACGATGAACACCGCCTTGAGGATCTGCGCGTAAGTGAAGCTGATGTTGTTCATGATGAAGCTCGCGTCGAGCACCTGGAGCAGCAACACGCCGAACACGGCACCGACGATCGAGATGCGTCCGCCCGAAAGCGGCGTCCCGCCGATGACCGAGGCGGCAATCGCATCGAGTTCGAAGTTCACGCCGACATAGTTGGGATCCGCCGCACCCAGCCGCGACGATGCGAACACACCCGCGAGCCCCGCAAGCGTGCCGCTCACCGCATAGACGAGAAAGAGCGTGCGCCGCACGGGAATGCCTGCGAGGAACGCGGCACCGCGGCTCGCGCCCACCAGAATCGCGTAGCGTCCGAAGGTCGTGCGCCGCACCACGAACGCCACCACGGCCGCGAGTCCCAGCGCGATCAGCATGACGATGGGCAGCGGGCCGACCGCGCCCGCCCCGAGCAGATCGAACGCGGGCGTGTCGGGCAGATTCACGCGCGAGCCGCCCAGCAGCGCCTGCGCGAGCCCGCGCGCGGCGACCAGCAAGGCAAGGCTCGAGATCAGCGGATCGATGGCGAGAAGCGCCACGAGGAAGCCATTGCACAAGCCGACCAGCGCGCCCACCGCGACGGCGCCCACGAGCGCCGGGCCCACGCCATACGGCAGGAACACGGCGATCGAGGCGCTGGCGAGCGCCATCACCGATCCCACGGAGAGATCGATGCCGCGCGTCGCGATTGCGAGATTCTGACCCAGTGCGATCAAGACGATCGGCGCGGCCTCGAACAGCAGGCTGCGCGCCGCGAAGGGATTCGAGAAGCCAGGCGTGACGATCAGATTGAACACCACGAGCGCGGCGAGCGCGAAGTACACGCTGTGCTCTCGCAGCACGGTGCGCCAGGTCTGCGCGCGCGATGCGGCGCCGGACGCGGGCGAAACGGAGCGGTTCGAGGAATTCGAGGGATTCGAGGGGCTCACGCTTGCCTCGTTCGATTCAAGGTTGGTCGCCATCGGAGCGGTTGTCGTGGATTGTGGCGGGTTTGGTGCGGGGCTGCTCACGCGGTGCCGCCGTCGTGGTCACCGTCGTTGCCGGTCTGGTCGCCGATTTTGTTACCGTCGCCAGCGCCGGCCAGCACGGCGAGCACGTCGTCGGGATGTGCGCCGGCGGTCGGCATGCCGCCCTCGGTCGCGCCTTCATTGAGCACAACCAGGCGGTCGGTCAACGCAAGCAGTTCTTCCATTTCCGAAGACGTGACCACCACCGCAAGCCCCTCCTGCGCCAGTTCCTGCACGACGCGATGCACCTCCTCCTTCGCGCCCACGTCGATGCCGCGCGTGGGATCGTCGAGCAGCAGCACCGTTGGGCGCGTGGAGAGACAGCGCGCGATCAGCGCCTTTTGCTGATTGCCGCCCGAGAGCGTCGTGATGAGCGCGCCGGGGCCGGCCGTCTTGATGCCAAGCCGCTCGATCGACTCGCGCACCACCTGCGCTTCCTTCGCGCGCGAGATGAAGCCGAAGCGCGAAATGCGCGGAAGCAGGCTCGCGACGATGTTCTCGCGCACCGAAAGACGCGGAAAAATGCCTTCCGCGCGGCGGTCCTCGGAAAGGAAAGCGAGGCCGCGTCCGATCGAACGCGCGGGGCTCGCATGCGTGAGCGCGCGGCCCGCGATATCGACATCGCCGCCATCGGCCTTTTGCGCGCCGAAGATCGTCTTGAATGTTTCCGTACGGCCGGAGCCGAGCAGACCGGCCAGCCCGACGATCTCCTTGCGGGCCACGCGCAGCGACACGTCGCGCACGCGGTTGCCCCACTGCAAATGATCGACGGCCAGCGCCGGCGTGGCGTTGGCGTCGGCATCGGCGCTGCCCGAGCGTTCCGCCCAGGCGTGTTCGCCCGCGCTCTCGCGGCCCAGCATCGCCGCAATCAACGCCGCGCGCGGCAGTTCTTCGGGCGTGCCCGTACGAACGACGGCGCCATCGCGCATCACCGTGAAGCGATCGCACAGCCGGTAGCATTCGGAAAGCCGATGACTCACGAACAGCAGCGCAATGCCCTCCGCGCGCAGCCGGTCGACGACGCCAAACAGCACGTCCACTTCCGCGCCGCTCAGCGCCGACGTCGGCTCGTCGAGAATCAGCACGCGCGCGCCCAGCGACACACCGCGCGCAATCGCCACCATCTGCTGCGCACCGAGCCCAAGCGAACCGAGACGCGCGGCCGGGTCGACCGCGAGCCGGTAGCGCTGCACGATGTCGGCGGCGCGTTCCAGCATGCGTTTCCTGTCGATCAGGAGGCCGAATCGTTTCGGTTCGTGGCACAGAAAGATGTTGTCGGCCACGCTGCGCTCCGGTATCAGGTTGATCTCCTGATACACGGCGCACACGCCCGCGCCCTGCGCCGCGCGCGGACTGTCGAACGCGACGTTCGCGCCGTCGAGCGTGAGCGCGCCCGCATCGGGCTGATGAAAGCCGGTGAGGACCTTGATCAGCGTGGATTTGCCCGCGCCGTTCTCGCCCACGAGGCCGTGCACCTCGCCCGCGCGCAGCGTGAGCGAGACGTCGCGCAGCGCGCGCACCACGCCGAAGGTCTTCGAAACGCCGCGCGTTTCAAGCACGGCGTGCGGCGTGGTCGCGGCGGAATCGACGCGATGTGCGGGAGCGTTCGTCGTCATCGTGCGGGCGCGGCTCAGTAGACCTTGCCCTGCGCGAGCGACGGCTGCGCGTTGGACCGGTCGAAGAGCGCGTCGTCCATGATCTGCTTTTGCGGCACCGGCTTGCCCGCGAGATAGTCTTCCAGCGACTTGAAGGCGAGCGGACCGAAGCGCGGGTTCGTCTCGACGTCGGCGGCGACGATGCCGTTCGAGATATCCGTGACGATCTCCTTCGTGCCGTCGATCGAAACGATCTTCACGCCATTGAGCTTGCCCGCCTGGCGCAGCGCCTTGATCGCGCCGACCGTCATCGTGTCGGCGTGGGTGTAGACGGCGTTGACGTCCGGATGCGCGAGCAGGATCTGCTCCATCACTTTCTGCGCCTCGGTCGTCGACCAGTTCGCGGTTTGCGCCGCGATGATCTTCATGCCCGGATAGGGCTTGAGGCCATTGGCGAAGCCGTCCGTGCGCTGGCTTTCCACCGTGTTGCCATAGCCGCCCTGGATTTCAGCGATGATCGCCTTGCCGCCCGTGGCGTCGGCCAGCGCCTTCGCCGCGCGCTCACCCTGCTTGTAGAAGTCGGAGCCGAGGAACGTGATGTAGTCGTCGCACACCGTGCCCGCCGTCTGCCGGTCGATCGTCACGACCGGAATGCCCTTGGCCCGCGCCTGGGCGAGCGCCGGTTGCAGGCCCGTGGAGTCGTTCGGCGCGATGATGAGCGCTTCTGCGCCCTGATTGATCATGCTTTCGATGTCGGCGACCTGCTTGGCCTGGTTGGCGTTGGCGTTCGTATAGAGCAGTCGCTTCACGCCCGCTTCCTTCGCCGCCGCGCGCACCGAGGCGGTTTCGGTCGCCCGGAACGGATTCTGTTCATTCTCCGACTGCGAGAAGCCCACCACCATGTCGCTCAGCTTTTTGCCGCCCGGCTTGGGATTCGTGCAGCTTTCGCTGGAATTCGACTGGACTTTCTGCGCGCCGCTATCGGACTGCGCGTAAGCGCTGACGGCGAATGCACTCGCAAAACAAAGACCGGCGGCGATGAGAGCGGACTGGATTCGTTGATGACGCATGGTTGTCTCCTGTCGGCCGGAGCAGTGCTTCGCACTTAACCCGGCCCCACGCAAGGCGTTGAATGACACGAACGGCGCAGGCCTGTGGCCCTGCCGCGGCTTTTTTGTCTTTCTTGTTTCACTGGCGTCTCGTACGACACCTGACGCCAAATTATTACGGCCACTGCTTCAACTAATATTACCAGTCAATTTTCTGAGATATTAATGAGGGTATTCACGGGGGCGACAGAATCCGGCGCGCTCACCGAGGTCCGCTCGATCAGCGGTCCATCGAGCTTCACGGTGCGGTGGCGCACGGGCGCGCCGGCGCTGCGGTTCTGCTCTTCCTGCAACAGCGTCTCCACGGCCCAGCGGCCAAGCTCGTAGTTGGGCAGCACGACGGTCGTGAGCGGCGGATGGGTGTGGCGCGCGATTTCCTGGTCGTCGTAGCCCATGACCGAGACGTCTTCGGGCACGCGCAGCCCCAGTTGCTTGAGCGCTTCGATCGCGCCGATCGCCGTGAGGTCGTTGGCGCAGAAGATCGCCGTGGGCGGATTCGGCTCGCGCATGAGCGAGAGCGTGAGTTCGAAACCCTTGCCGGAACTCCAGTCGCCATTGCGCACGAGGCGCTCGTCGAACAGCAGGTCGGCGGTCGCGAGCGCCTGGCGATAGCCCTTGAGACGGTCCTTCGCGGCGTCCTGCCAGGTTTCCCCGTTGATGAAACCAATGCGCCGGTGCCCCGCCTCGATCAGGTATTCGGTAGCCGTGTGCCCGCCCGCCACTTCGGCCGGCACGACCGAAGAAAGCGCGTGATCGGACACATAGCAGTTGAGCAGCACGGCTGGCACCTTCAGCAGCGCGGGCGGCACGGTCACCTTGCGCGTGTACACCGTCGCGTAGATCACGCCGAGCACGTTCGGCATGGCGAGCGTTTGCAGCACCTGCTGCTCCATCTGCGCGTTGCCGTGGGTCGAGAACACCGCGAGCAAACAACCGTTGTTCCAGGCGGCGTCGCGCGCGCCGTCGATGCTCACGACCGGGTGCGGGCTCGTCGAGACTTCGTCGGCGAGATAGACGATGAGATTGCGCTCGCCTGCCGGAGCGGGCGTCTGCACCGCGCGGATCGGCAACTGATAGCCGAGCGACTGCGCGACTTCATGCACCTTCTGGCGCGTCGGTTCGGAAAGCTTGGCGCCCACCGCCCCGTTGAGCACGAGGGACACCGTGGATTGCGACACGCCCGCAGCCTTCGCGATATCGGTCATGGTCGGGCGGCGTTGCGTCGATTTTTTCATCGGATGTAAAGGCGGACTGCGAGAGGGCTGCGCGCTCGGAGCCGCGCTGTTGGCCCGAAGCGTAACACTAATAATTTGGGCCATCAATTGGCGTATGTCACCATTTTTTAGCGCCCTCATCAACGGTTTGAGCGTCTATATTATCTTTTATTAGTAATAAAACGATTCACTGGAGAATGCTCATTTGACCGCCCGACCGATACCCTCGTCGCCCCCAGAGATCGCTTTCGACGCCTCCGCGCTCGACGACGGCCAGCTCGTCACGCTCGCCCACGGCGACGCGCGCGTGCTGGTCGCGCCGCATGTAGGCGGCTCGATCGCCGCGTTCTATGACACAGCCAGCAACGCCTCGGCCTCGCACTGGCTGCGACCCGCCACGCGCGCCGCCATCGACGCCCGCGACCCGCTCGGCATGGCGAGCTTTCCGCTGATGCCGTACTGCAACCGCATCCGCGACGGGCGCTTCCGCTTCGAGGGCGAGATGATCGATCTGCCGAGCGGCACCGGCGCGCTGCGCCACGCGCTGCATGGCCACGCATGGCGGCGGCCGTGGACCGTGGAAGCGCAAACAGCCGATACGCTCACGCTGCACTTCCTGCACGAGCCTCATGCGCACGAGTCCCACGGCTCGCGCGGCGCGGACTCGCGCACCGGCTGGCCGTTTCGCTACGAAGCGCGGCAGCACCTCACTCTGGACGCCAGCGGCCTCACCGTGCGCCTGTGGGCCCGCAACCTGGCCGCGCGGCCTATGCCGTTCGGGCTCGGCCATCATCCGTACTATCCGCGGACGCCCGGCACGCGCATTGCCGCGCGCGTGCGCGCCATGTGGGAAATCGACACCGAAGTGCTCCCGGTTTCTCTTAGCGCCCACCCCGCCGTCGAGGCGCTGCAGGACGGCCTGATCGTCGACGACTTCGATCTCGACAACAACTTTTCGGGCTGGCGCCGCGAGGCAGTCATCGAATGGCCGCACGAAGGCCGGCGTCTCGCGCTGCGCGCGAGCACGCCGCTCGACTTCTTTGTCGTGTTCTGCCCGCCCGGCCTGCCCTACTTCTGCGCGGAGCCCGTCAGCAATACGACGGACTGGCTCAATCTGCGTGACGAAGGCACGGTGAAGCGCATCGACGTGGGCGGCACCGTGCTCGCGCCCGGCGAAACGCTCGAAGCCCAGCTTGCCTGGCAGCCCGAGCGATCCTGAGGCGGCCCGTCGCCCTCACATGCCCGCGCCGCCCTGGCCGCCGGTCCGCACGCCCGCCAACGGCGCGCCGTAGCCACCCGCTTCGGCGTTGTTCGGGTGGCCGTTCGCGAGTTGCCCGCGCGGATCGGTCGGCCCAACCGGCATTTCGCCGGCCTGACGATTGCCGTGAGTCGGGTATTCGCTGCCGGGCTGCGCGCCCGGCATGAGCGCGAGGCTGTTTTGCGGCGCGTGCAGGTTGTCATTCGGCGCGAGCTGCGCAAAGGCGGGGCCGCACGCCCCTGCCAGCATGGCGCCAGCGAGGAGGGACGGCAGTGCCGCGTGGGTGAAGATCGGTTTCATCTGGAACTCCTTGTCGCGCAAGGCGACACGCTTACAGCACGCGCGCACTGGCCGTGCTGCTTTCAGGCTAGCAGACGGCCGCTTGCCGTGCTGGATACCCCTCTCCAGCAAACGGCGTGCAGCGGTTACTATTCGAGGTCGTAAGACAAACAAAAAGCTCGCCACAGCGGGCCGATACAGCGACAACCTCGGTCGACAGGAGACAAAACCATGGACCAGCCGCGCGCCGTCGACGTCCAAACCTTCATCAACGAACATCCGTTTTCGCCGTTCCAATGGTTCATCTTCGCGATGTGCTTCGTCATCGTCCTGCTCGACGGTTTCGACACGGCCGCGATCGGCTTCATCGCGCCTTCGCTGCTCGGCGAATGGGGCATCAGCAAGCCGGCGCTCGCGCCCGTGCTGAGCGCGGCGCTCTTCGGCCTCGCCTGCGGCGCGCTCGTGTCCGGACCGCTCTCCGACCGGCTCGGGCGACGCGCCATGCTGGTCGGCTCGGTGCTGCTTTTCGGCGTGGCCTGCCTCGTTTCGGCGTTCTCCACCAGCATCGGCGAGCTGACGTGGCTGCGCTTCGTGACCGGCGTCGGCCTCGGCGCCGCCATGCCGAATGCGGTCACGATGATGGGCGAGTTCTGCCCCGACCGTAACCGCGCCACCATCATTAATCTGATGTTCTGCGGCTTTCCGCTCGGCGCGGCCTGCGGCGGCTTTCTCGCGGCGTGGATGATTCCGCACTTCGGCTGGCGCAGCGTGCTCATGCTCGGCGGCGTCACGCCGCTCGCGCTCGCCGTGCCTCTCTTCCTGCGCATGCCGGAATCGGTGCGCTACATGGTGGCGAATAACAAGCCGGTCGAGCGCATTCGCGCCGCGCTGGCCCGCATCTCGCCCGACGCCGCCAAAGCGCAATTGTTCACGATGACGGAGCACGCGCCGCAGACGCAGGGCAAGGGCCTCGGCGTCGTGCTGTCGCCGATGTATCTCGTCGGCTCCGTGATGCTGTGGGTCGCATATTTCATGGGGCTCGTGATCTTTTACGCGTCGATCAACTGGATGCCGCTCCTGCTCAAGGACGCCGGCCTCACGGCTTCGAGCGCCACGCTCATTTCGGCGCTCTTCCCGCTCGGCGGCGTGGGCGCGGTGCTGAGCGGCATGCTCATGGACCGCTTCAACGCGAATCGGATCATCGCCGCCTGCTACGTGCTTACGGCGCTTTCGGTGTGGCTCATCGGTCAGGCGGCGGGCAACGTGGCCCTGCTCGTACTCGTGGTGTTCGTGGCCGGCGTGCTGATGAACACGGCGCAATCGTCGATGCCCGCGCTCGCCGCCGCGTTCTATCCCACCCAGGGGCGCGGCACCGGCGTGGCCTGGATGCTCGGCATCGGCCGCTTCGGCGGCATTGCGGGTTCGTTCCTCGTGGCCGAGCTGGCGCGCCGGCACTTCACGTTCGCGGGCATCTTCGCGACGGTGGCCGTCGCCGGTTTGATTGCCGGCGCGGCGCTGCTCATCAAGCAGGCCGCACGGCCGCAGGCGAGCGGAGCGGCGGCGGCGAAGGCGGAGTCGTTCGGGCACTGAAGCCCGCGGGACTGACGCGATGGGGCGCGTTGCGCGGTGAAGTCAGCCGCCGAGCGCGCCGAGATTGAGCGTATGGGAGTGCCCGATCCACACGGCGGCGTCGCGATGGTCGCGCAGGGCATCGGCGGTGTTCGGATGCACGAACACGTCGAGCGCGCCGTGGTTGAGCGCGAGCCATTCGACGACCGTCATGACGTGCGCGCGCCCGATGGCGAGCTGATACGACCACATCGGATGCGGCCCAACCGGGCGCTCGTGAAAGCGCCCGATCTGCAGGATATCGCCAAAGCGGGCTTCGATCGCCTCGCGCAAAGACCAGGCGGCGTCGCGCGTCGCCGCGTCGAAATAGATGTGCGCGTGCCAGCTCGTGATATCGGCAGGATCGAGGTAGGTCATGGTGCGGAAGGTGCGGTGAAGGTTCGAACCGGCATTGTCCATCGAATGCCCGCGCCGCGCAGGCGAGCGCGCGCAGTAACGTTTCAGTGCGCGCCGTTTGAATACGCGTCGCCCACCATCAGCCGCACGATTTCGTCGCCATCGGTTTGCGCCACGCGCCGCTCGCCCGCCACTTCGCCGCTCCGCAGCACGACGATGCGCTCGGCCACCGCAAAAATATCGTGCAGGTTGTGCGAGATGAGAATCACGGCCACGCCCTGCGCCTTGAGTCCGCGGATCAACTCCATCACCTTGCGCTGTTCGGGAACGCCAAGCGCCGCGGTGGGCTCGTCCATGATGAGCACGCGCGCGTTCCAGTAAATCGCGCGCCCTATCGCAATGGCCTGGCGCTGACCGCCCGAGAGCATTTTCACGGGCCCCGTGAGCTTGCGCGGCGGAATCACGATATCGAGCCGTTCGAGCACCTCGCGCGCCACCCGCGCCATGTGCGGCCGGTCGATCACCTGGAAACCGAGCCGCCGTCGCACCGGCTCGCGGCCGAGGAAGATGTTGCTGCCCACGTCGAGATTGTCGGCGAGCGCGAGGTCCTGATAGATGGTTTCGATGCCCTGCGAGCGCGCGTCTTGCGGATCGCGCAGTTGCAGCGGGCGTCCATCGAAGTGCAGATCGCCCGCATCGGCCCGGTAAACGCCCGACAGAATCTTGATGAGCGTGGACTTGCCCGCGCCGTTGTCGCCCGCGAGCGCAAGCACTTCGCCCGGCATGAGCCGCAGCGAAACGCGCTTGAGCGCTTCCACGCCGCCAAAGCGGATCGAGACGTCGCGTGCCTCCAGAACCGGCGTGGCGCTCGCGTCGCTCATTGCGCGCCTCCGAGCCGTTCCTTGTACTGGTCGATCAGCACCGAAAGAATGATGACGATGCCGACCACGATGAATTGCCAGAACGCGTTGACGTCGATGAACACGAGGCCGAATTCGATCACGGCGATAATGAGCGCGCCGATCAGCGTGCCGATGACGTTGCCGGTACCGCCAAAAAGACTCGCGCCGCCGATCACGACCGCTGCGATCGAATCGAGCAGCATGGGCTCGCCCGCATTGGCCGCGCCAGCGGCGAAGCGCGCCGTGTACACAATGCCGCCCACCGCCGCAAAAGCCGCCGCGATCAGATAGATCGCGAAAAGATGGCGGCGCACGTTGATGCCCGCGCGCACCGCCGATTGCGGATTGCCGCCTATCGCATAGGTGTACTGACCGAAGCGCGTTTGCGAGAGTACGAAGTGCATGACGACGAGCAGCGCGGCCGTGAGGGTCACGGGCGTCCAGCCGCTGCCGAGCCATGCGAGCCCGGGATTGTTGACGGATACGGTCATGCCGCTGCCCGCGGCAAGAAAGCCCACGCCGCGCGCGACGCCATACATGCCAAGCGTGCCGATGAAAGCGGGCACGCCGAGGCGCGCAATCAATACGCCGTTCACGAAGCCCGGAATCAGGCACACGAGCACCGTGAGCGGAATCGACATCAGCAAGATCCACGGCGATTCGCCGCCGGGAATCGTGAACTGCGCGACGCATACGGCCGCGAGCCCCATCACGAAGCCCACCGAAAGATCGATGCCGGCGGTGATGATCACGAAGGTCTGGCCGATGGCGAGCAGAAGCGGCGCGCTCGCGGCCAGTCCGATCGACTGCAGGTTGTACGCGTTGAACACGAACGACCGGTGCGCCGAGATGCGCGCCCACGCCTCGAAGAAAACGAGCAGCGTGCCGAGAAAAAGCCAGGGCCAGACCTTGCTGACGAGCGCGAGCCTGTCGAGTCGTTTGTCGTTCATGTGGCTCTGTTCGCGTGGCTTAGTTCGAATAGATGTACTGCTTCATCTCCGGCTTGTCGATGTTCGACTTGTCCAGCACCACGAAGCCTGTGCCCTTGTAGGTGGGAATCTTCTTGCCGTGAATGGCGTCGCCGGCGAACTTCACGGCGTCGTAGCCCATTTCGTCGGGAAGCTGCGCAATGGCGATATCGACGAGTCCGCTTCGGATCTGCTCGTCGATGCCGGGCACGGCGTCGAAAACGACGACCTTCACCGCGCCCTGCTTGCCCGCGTTCTTCACGCCTTGCGCGGCGCCCGCGCCCGAAAACGTGTTGGCGCCGAACACGCCCGCGAGATCGGGGTTGCGCGCGAGCACCGCCGCCACGTGCGAAGCGGCGCGATTGGCGTCGTCCTCGTTGTATTGCGTTTCCAGCACCTTGATGTTGGGGTGCTTCTTCATCTCCTCCATGAAGCCCTGCGCGCGCGCGTCGGTGCTGGAAATGCCCGGCTTGTTGTTCTCGCAATAGACGGTGCCCTTGTCGCCAATCGCCTTGGCAAGCGCGCGCGCCGCCACGCGGCCGCCTTCCAGGTTGTCCGAAGCGATATACGAGAGCGGGAAATCGGCGTCGCCCTTGCCGGTTTGATAGTGGCCGTCGCCGATATAAGTGTCGACGGTGATGACCTTGATGCCGGCGTCGGCGGCTTCCTTGAGCGGACCGATGAGCTGCTGTTTGTCGACGGGCGAGACGAGCAGCACGTCGGGACGCTTCGCGATGAAGGCCTTGAGAATCGGCACCTGCTCCGTGGTGTTCCAGGCCTTTGGCACCTGGAACAGCAACTGGACGTTGTCTTCCTTCGCCGCGCGCTCCGCGCCGCGATGCATCGTGAAGTAGAAAGGATCAGTAACGCCGGGCAGCAGCGCGACGACGGGATGCGCCGCGTCCGCGTGCGCCACGCCAGGCAGCGCGCCGGCGACGATCGTGGAAAGAGCCATCAGACAGCCAAGAGCGATGCGCAACATGTTTGTCTTCCTCCAGGTGAGTCCGACGCACGGCGCCCAATCTTCCCGAGGCGACCACGCCCGGCAGCAGTGGCTCAGTATACTGACGCGCACTGCTGCGGGGCCTGGTGTTTTCCTGCACTCTTTGCGCTGTTTATGCGCTACAGATGCAGTCGTCCCGATTGGTGGGACGACTGACTATTTTCATTGCAGGAACAACCGATACGCCGGATTGCCCGTCTCTTCCCAGTGCGGATAACCGAGCGTGGCGAGGAAGCGGCGGAACTCGGCGTCCTCGGCGGCGGGCACCTGGATGCCCACCAGAATCGAGCTGTAGTCCGCGCCCTGGTTGCGGTAGTGAAAGAGGCTGATGTTCCAGTTCGGCGCCATCGACGAGAGGAAGCGCATAAGCGCGCCCGGGCGCTCCGGAAACTCGAAG
>NZ_CAJMZJ010000031.1:0-14214 GCF_905220295.1 Paraburkholderia sp. J76 | reverse complement strand
CCTGACTTTCGACTCGCGTGAGGGCGTTTTCATGGCTCAGTTAGCGGAATTAGTCGAGAGGATTTCACGCGCTTCCATGTCGGGCCCAAGCGCAAAACCTATTGCTGCGGCCATCGCAATCGCCCTGATGGTGACGGTCACGCCGGCGCGCGCTCAATCCGATGCGGACCTGGCCAAGCAACTCAGCAACCCCGTCGCGGCACTCATAAGCGTGCCGTTCCAGTTCAACTACGATGACAACATTGGCCCGAATCGCGACGGTCACAAATTTCTGCTCAACTTCCAGCCCGTCGTTCCGTTTCATCTGAACGATACCTGGAACCTGATCTCGCGGACCATTCTGCCCGTCGTATCCCAAAGCGACATTGCCCCCGGGTCAGGATCGCAGACAGGGCTCGGCGATGTCGTCCAGAGTTTCTTCCTCTCGCCGCAGAAACCCACCGCAAGCGGCTTGATCTGGGGCGTCGGCCCGGCGTTGCTAATCCCGACCGGTACAGATGCGTTGCTGTCCAGTCGCAAGTGGGGCGCAGGCCCGACCGCCGTGGCGCTGATGCAGTCGGGGCCGTGGACCTATGGGATGCTCGCCAACCATATCTGGTCATATGCAGGAGAAAGCAGTCGGGACAGTGTCAGCTCGACGTACCTGCAGCCTTTTCTGACCTACACGACCAAAGACGCGTGGACTTTCGCCATAAACACCGAATCGACGTACGACTGGACGCACCGGCAATGGTCGACTCCGATTAATGCCTTCGTGACCAAGCTGATCAAGGTAGGTGGTCAGCCGATCAGTGTGGGGGGCGGTGTCCGGTATTGGACGGCGAGTCCTGACTCTGGACCGCATGGCTGGGGTGGGCGGCTAATTGTGACGTTCCTCTTTCCTACATGAGCACTATGACGTGTGCGCATCGGTCTGATTGCAGGGTGCCGCTTGCGAATGGCTGGCCGTGTGATCCGACGAAAACCCACAGGAACGCTCGATGAGAACGCTGAAGCTATTGCTCATTCCGGTTTGCATTGCGGTCGGCGCACAGGCGAGCGCGCAAGGCAACGCCGTGCCCGACCTTCTGCTGACGACACCCGCCACGCCCGAGGTGATCCAGAAAGGTCTGCACGCCGATGGCTACAGCCTTGCCATCATGGCTTATTACTGGGGCTATCCGCTCGTCCGAATGGAGCGCGTCGCCCGCGAGTACACCGATGTGCCGTCTCCCAAGCCGACGACCAGCTATCGCGCGCCGCTGGACCACATCGGCTGGGCAACCTCGCTGGCGTCCCCCGACGCGAAAGACATGCCGACGGCCAACAACGACACTTATTACATGAGCGCGGTGCTCGACCTCACCGAGCCCTACGTGTTGACGGTGCCCGACACGCACGACCGCTATTACGTGGTCGATGTCTTCAACATGTGGCAGGAGCTTGAGCACTACATCGGCCGCCGCACGACCGGCACCAGGGCCGGCAAGTACGTCCTGGTGCCCCCCGGATGGAAGGGGACGCTCCCGAAGGATGCAAAGCGTCTCGACGTCAGCACGCGCAAGGTCTGGCTATGGGGCCGACTGCACGTCAAACAGGGGGAAGAGACCGCCCCGGTACTCGCGCTGCAGAAGCAGTTCACTGTCGTTCCGTTACGCGGGAAAGTACCGAATGATGCGACGCTGCCGCCGCTGCCGCGGACGGATAATGACGAGTTCGGGTTCTTCACGGAACTCGCGGCGGCGCTTAAGGACAATGCGATCAAACCTGCCGATCGAGCCCTGTTCGCACAGTTCGCGCGTATCGGCCTGACCGAAAAGGGCTTTGATCCCGGCAAACTGGACGCCGCGACGCGCAAGGGCATGGCCAAAGGCCTGAGCGATGCCCCGGCCGTCGCGATCTCGTCGTTCGCGAGTACCTCGACCGTGCGAAACGGATGGAACTGGGTGACAGGCCTCGACCGCTTCGGCCACAACTATCCGCTACGCGCGATGGTTGCGGGGCCCTACCTCGGCGGTCAGGGCGAGCATGAGGCCATGTATCCGATCCGCTATACGGACAGCACTGGGCAGACGCTGAGCGGTGCGAACCAGTATGTTGTCAAGCTCGCATCTGCGCCACCGGTTGGGGCCTTCTGGTCGTTGACCATGTATAACGCGGACGACAAGATGCTCGTCGCCAACGACCTCGGCCGCTACAAGGTGGGCTCCGACACGCCGGGGCTGAAGGTCGCGCCGGACGGCTCGATCACCATCCCGATCTCGCACACCAAACCGACAGGTGAGAACGCGGCAAACTGGCTGCCCGCACCGAGCGGCAACTTCTATGTAATCTTGCGTCTGTATCAGCCGTCGGATGCGATCCTCTCGGGCAAATGGGAATTGCCCCAATTGAATAAGATCAATTAGACAACTGAGCGGCCGCTTACGGCGACGGTACCGATACCCGTTCGGCCGATTTCCAAGGCGATCTAACGACGCGTTAACAGAGCAGCTACTGCGCCGTCCACAGGTTCTTTGTACGACGGTAGATCAGCGCAGCCCTTGTGTGGCGCATTGTATGCGTTCCTGAGTCACCCAATCCGATCGATCGGAGCCAGCGATGTACCAGCCGGGCGTACTAACGGATCGACAGATGCGGCAAGCCATGGATCCGGTTGGGAAACATATAGTCACCCGACGCGGGAGCGCTGGCCTTGAGCCACGCACGCACGCGTCTGCTCGGTGATCTCGACCTGCACCGGCCGCTGGCTTCAATGACGGTTGCTCGCGCCGCCATGTGCGAGCCGTGGCAAACGTCAGAGACTCATAGCCTTGTGAGATGGCACGCCCGAAACTTGCCGTCGCTCGCGTAGAAAGCATTAAACTGACACCGTTTCGATAAAGCCTTCTTATCGTGGCTCCGAACACTTGGCACCCTTACCCGTGCCCCATCGCGGTAAGCCAGTTTGCGCGTTGCCAATCCCTGACCTGTCAATCGTATCCTTTCGGCCGCAGACCGTGCATGCCCGGCGGCAGCTCCTGCGGCACTCACTGCTAGCCGCGATAAGGGCTCTATCGCGCCTAGCGAATTGAATTGAGGAGGTTCGGACGGCTGCCCGCTTGCCAATCGACAGCCGAACGTCGAATTGCCGATGTCGCCATGATCCGTCATTCGCCGCTTGGTGCGCGACGGCGCTTAAACGACGCATCGATCTCAATAACGGTCGTTTGGACGCCCTGATCTGTCCTCGGCTAAAGATGGATCGCTCAAGCTCTCTTGTCGGACCGGATCGGCCGACCCGCTATGGCTGCTCGACAAGGCGCTCTAGTTCAGCCAAATCCAGAATCACAAAATGCGAATACGTCGTGCGAATGATGCCCTCGCGCTCCAGACTCTTCAGTTCGCGATTCACCACAGGACGTGAGCGGCCGACCATATCGGCAAACTCGTCTTGCGAAAGCTTGAGCGAAATGGCGACGCCCTCGGGACGTGGCATACCCCAAGGCCCAACCAGATAGAGCAACGTACGTGCACAGCGCTGCCGCAACGTGAGCAGGCTGTTATCCGCCAGATCCAGATACAAGGTGCGCGAACGAAGGCACAGCAGGCGCATCACGGCGCGTGCGAAGCCCGGTTCCGCGTCGAGCACTTCATGAATGAGTGCCTTGTCGAATAGCAGCACCAGCGTATCGACGTGCGCCACGCTGTCGTGAATCGCGCCCTGCTCGTCGAGCACGGGAATCAGATTCATCAATTGCCCCGGTTCGAGATGGCGCACCAGATGCCGCTTGCCAGCCTCGGCCGTCACGCTAACCTCCAGCGTTCCGTCGATGATGAAACACAGATGCTCCACGGGCTGCCCCTGGCGGCATAGCACCTCGCCACGCTGCAGGGTACGGATAGTGCCCTCTTTCAGTAGCCGCTCGACGGTCTCGGGACGACAAGTGGCAAACCACGCGGCGCGTTGCAGCGCGGCACTCGCCAGCGCACGCTGGGATGGGCGAACAGTTTCTGTCATCTTTTTTACAGATTTGCGGAGTCGCTCTCTCTAGACTTGCTTTCAGTCAATCAGAGGCGAGGAGACAAGCATGTCCGACGATCATAGCATCGGCGCGACCACGTATCTGAGCGCGCTCAAGCGCGCCAGCGTCACGCATTTCGTCACGGTGCCGGACCTCGTCCAGGTCGCTCTGCACCAGTCCATGGAGCGTGGGAACAGCGATATTCGGCTCGTGCGGACCTGCAATGAGGATCAGGCGGTGTGTGTCGCTGCCGGACTCACGATCGCCGGTCAGCGCCCCGTGGTCGTCGTCCAGAATCAGGGCCTTTACGCCTGCGTTAACACGATCCGTGCCCTGGCGCTTGACGCGCAGATCCCGACCGTGTTCCTGATCGGCCAGTTCGGCCGCGAGCACGAGAACTTCGGACAGCCCAGCACCGTATCCCGCCGACGCGTCGTGAACTTGCTGGAGCCCCTGCTGAGCACGCTCGGCGTTCCCTTCTGGTGTCTCGAAGGAAACGGCGATGTCGGCGAGGCCGTGCCGGCCGCGTTCGATGCGGCGCATACGCGCCGCGGCCCCGCTGCGCTGATCGTAGGCCGGCCAGTGGCCTGGCACTAACAAGGAAAGGAGAACAAACATGCGAATCGGAGAGGCTTGCCAGCAGATCGCGCTCGCTCGCGAGCAGCGTGTGATCGTGGCGACCATGGGTGCCATGTTCGCGTTCGACGCGCTCGGCGTGACCGAGCGCCGGCTCAGCTCAGTGCCGTTGATGGGGGGCGCGGCAGGGCTCGGCCTCGGCCTCGCGTTGGCGAATCCCCACGTGGGCGTGATCGTCGTCGACGGCGACGCGAGCCTGCTCATGCAGCTGGGCGGCCTCGTCACGGTTGCCGATAGCGGCGTGTCCAACTTCGTGCATTTCGTGATCAACAACGGTGCGCAATTTGCCGGCACATCCAATCTTCCGGTGCCTGGCGGCGCGGGTGTCGATTTTTGCGCGATGGCGCTCGCCGCGGGTTACGCGAGCGCCCATGTGTTCGACGATCCTGATGCGCTGGCCGCCGCGCTGCCCGCACTCCTCGCCGCTACCGGGCCGACTTTCGTGACGCTCATGATCGAGCCAGAGCCAGCCCGTTTCGGGCCGGAGTTACAGCAGCCGGAAATACCCGATCGCCAGTTTCAGCGCATGGGCATGGAAGCCGAGCAACTGAGCGTCTGGTACGCCTCGCACATCGAATCGCTGCAGTAATCGCACGAGACGATGGCACGTTCGGCCAACGTGACGTGCCGAGTGTACGGGTCATGAAGCCAGCATGCGCGCGTCGCGAGTCGCCATGCACGAGCAGACGTCCATCCGCCAAAGTCGAGCTTTACTGGCAGGCGTTTGCGGAGCGTCCCATCTCACGTTTCGCAAGTTCGAATCCGCTGGTCCGTTTTTCAACCCACGCGCAAACTCACGTGCCGTCTCTCCGGCGCCCGTCTCCCACGACCGGCGCAGCCGATTCCGCACGCCGGGCGCGCGCGTTCATCGCTGCAAACGGCTGCACGTTTCATATAAACAAAATCGGAGACAAGGCATGCGAAGGACTTTAAAAACACAACGGGGAATCGGCGTCGTGCTTCAGGCCGCGGCCGCAACGGCAATCGGCTGCTATAGCCTGCTCGCGAACGCCCAATCGTCGGTCACGCTTTACGGCATTGCCGATACAGCGATTCGCTATACGACGCACGCCGACGCGGCGGGCGATTCGAAAGTGCAGCTCGGAAACGGCGGCGCGAGCGAAAGCGTGTTCGGCCTGCTCGGATCGGAAGATCTTGGTGGCGGAACGCGCGCGGTGTTCCAGCTGGAAAACCGCTTCTTCCTGAACTCCGGCGCGACGGACCCTACGTATCCGTTCTTCAATATTGCATACGTCGGTCTGCAATCTTCGACGTACGGGAGGCTCACGCTTGGTCGTCAGCTCAACCCGATGGCCGACGCAGTGGGACGCACGTACATGAGCCAGAACTTCTATCAGTTCCGTCCCGAAGTGGGCATGGCACAGGGCAACTTCACCAGCAATATGACGAAGTATGCCGCCGTCTGGCAAGACGTCACCTTGGAGGTGTCGTACGCGTTCGGCGGAACGGCCGGTGCGTTCGGCGCAGGCAGCCAGATCGGTGCGTCGATCGCATACGTGCCGAAGGGGCCGCTGCGTCTCGCTGCCGCTTATCTCGACTCACGCGATGCCGTGAATACGTCCGCGCATTTCAAGGCATGGACGGCGGGCGCCGCGTATACGATCAGCAATACGACCATCAACGCCGGGTGGGCCGTCAACCGGCAGGATGCGGACTTCGTGGGCAACTTCCCGAACGGCCCGTTTACCGCGGCCCAGTTGACGGCGCTTAAGTTCAACACGTTCTCGTCGCGCGAGATGTTCTTCGCGGGCGTGAGCCAACGAATCAGCGGCGCCACACTCGTGTCGGCCAACGTGTGGCGCACGTTGCAGAATGGCAAGAAGGCGAGCGGTGACGGCCACGCGACGCAGTTCCAGCTGCTCGCTGACTACAGCCTGTCGAAGCAAACCGACACCTACATCGAGGGCGATTACTCGCTGTACCGCGGCGGCCTCATCGGTGCGCAGTTGCAGGGCTTCAACGGCGCGAGCGCGGCCGCACAGTCGACCCAGCTGGGTCTGATGGTCGGCTTGCGTCACAGGTTCTAGGACGTCTGCATCGTCGGCGCGCGGCCCGATTGCGTCGCGCGCCGAACGACGGTTTTCGGGCGCCGACTGGCCGCTCGAAGCGACACTTTTTCAACGTCTAACCGGCAGCGGCCGGCGCGAGGAGCAAATATGAGCGTCCGCTATCAAACCGCCAGGGCATGGGGCATCGCCATCCTGCTGGCCCTGTTCATGCTGGTCAACTTCGTCGACAAGGTCGTGATCGGCCTGGTGGCAGTACCCTTGATGAAGGAACTGGGACTGACGCCCACGCAATTCGGTGTCGTCGCCGGGAGTTTTTTCTGGCTGTTCGCCATCTCCGGCATTACCGGCGGCTTCATCGCCAATCGCATCAAGGCCGGCACGTTGTTGCTGGTGATGGCGGTGCTGTGGTCCGCGACGCAGCTACCGGTCGCGCTTTCGACCTCGATGACGGTATTGATTGCGGCGCGTGTGCTGCTCGGCGTCAGCGAGGGACCCGCGTGGCCGGTCGCCATTCACGCCTGTTTCAAGTGGTTCCCCGACAACCGTCGCAGTCTGCCAGTGTCGGTGATCGCGCAAGGCGCGACGGTAGGCCTCCTGCTCGCGGGCTTTTCGATTCCGGTGATCACGGCCCATTGGGGCTGGCGTGCCAACTTCGTCGCGCTCGGCATCGTGGGCATGGTCTGGGCCGCGCTGTGGCTGATCTTCGGCGCGGAAGGATCGATCGATAGTCATCCGGTAAAGAATGTGCCGGACAACGCTGCCCCGGCGCGTGTGCCGTATCGCAAGCTCCTCGCTGACCCCACCGTGCTCGGCAATTTCCTGCTGCACTTCGTCGCCTACTGGAGCCTCGCGCTCGTGCTGACCTGGTTGCCGAGCTACCTGCAGAAAGGTCTGGGATATGACGCGATCACGTCCGGCCGGATTTTCGCGCTGGTGGTCCTGATCGGCACGCCGATCAGCGTGGGGCTGTCGTGGGGGTCGCAACGCCTGCTGGCCAGCGGCGCGTCGTCGCGGATGGCCCGTGGCGTGTTCGCGAGCGTCGGCCTTGCCGTGGCAGGGGCGCTCTTCTTCCTGCTGCTACTGGATCTGGGCAACATGCAAAAGATTCTGCTAATTGCCGTTGCCTTCGGCCTGACGCCGGTGGTCTACTCGCTCGGACCTGCAATGCTCGGCGAGGTGACGCCCGCCGCGCAACGCGGCGGCATCCTCGCGATCGACAACTCGATTGCGTCGTTTGCAGGCGTGGTGGCGCCGATCGTGACCGGCCGCCTTGTCGAAGTCGCGACGGGTTCCGGTGCCGCGGGCTATGAGCAGGGCTTCGCAATCTGCGGCTTCATGCTTATCGCGGGTGGCGTCATCGGCGTGCTCTGCCTGAATCCCATGAAATCCACGCGCCGTCTGGCCGGGCTACCCCTCGACCACTCGCGTGCCTCCACCCGCTCCGCGTGAGCGTGTGCCGAAGAGCCGCCTTCGCGTTGAACACGCAAGTGCCAGCTTCAACAGGAATACGTGATGCCGGAAAAGATCCATAACGTGTCGCCCTACATGGGCGCGCCGGTCGACGTCGAGACCGGGCCCAAAGGCGAAGTCGCCAACGCCCGTCTGATCGCGCACGGCACCGCACTCAGTCACAAGCTGCATCGCGTCACCGATCGGATTTATTGCCAGCTCGGCAGCAGCCTCGGCAATTCGACCATGGTACTCGGCCAGGACGGCGTGATCGTCATCGACACGGGCGACTGTGTGCAGCAGTCGGCCGAGCAACTCGAAGACTTTCGTACCGTAACCGACCGCGCCATCAGCGCATTGATCTATACGCACGGCCATTACGCGCTCGGTTCGCGGACGTACGTACCGGCCGGCGAAGAGGAACAGTTGCCGATCTACGCGCACCGGGATCTGTTGCAGGTGATGTCGCGCACGCTTGGCGACCTGGCGCCGTTTCTGACGCGGCGCGTCGCGATGCAGTTCGGCATGTTCCTGCCGCCGCAGGGCCCGGACGCGATGCCGAACCAGGGTCTCGGCGCCCTGTTCTTCCCGCTCGAGCGCTATACGCCGACGCCCGGCTTTGTGCGCCCCAACCATTTGCTGGACGACGGCCAGTGCGAAATGATCGACGGCGTGCGCTTCCAGTTCTGGCACACGCCGGCCGACTCGGACGACACCGTGCTGATCTGGATGCCCGACGAAGGCGTGGTGATCAACAACATCGCGTGGCCCGCGATGTTCAACATCTATACGTTGCGCGGCGAAGCATTCCGCAACCCGACCAGGCTGCTGCCAGGCCTCGACAAGATCCTCGCGCTGGAACCAGAACATCTGGTCGGCGTGCATGGCGTCCCCATCAGCGGCAAGCAGGCGATTCGTCAGGCCGTGACGGAGTATCGCGACTGTATTCAGTTCACCTACGATCAAACCGTGCGCGGCATCAATCTGGGGATGTCGCCCGACGAACTCGTGCGCTTCGTGCAACTGCCCGCGGCTCTCGCCAACGGTCGTCTCACGGGGCAGTTCTACGGCGAATTGCCCTTCTATGTTCGGCAGATCTATTGCGGTCTCGTTGGCTGGTTCGGCAACGACACCGTCGAACTACATCGCTTGCCCGAGGCAGACTCGGCGCGCCGATGGGTCGAACTCGCCGGCGGCACGAACTCGGTGCTGACGCAGGCTCGCGAAGCGCTCGACAGGCGCGAATTCCAGTGGGCGGCAGAGCTGGCAACTGCCGCACTGCGTGCAGGCGCCGGCATCGTGGAAGCCCGGCAACTGAAGGCCAACGCGCTGCGCGCGATGGCCCGGGTGACGACTGCCGCGAACACGCGCTCGTGGTATCTCGCGCAGGCGCGGGAACTTGAAGGGCTCGTCGACACGACCACGCCGCCGTTCACGTTCGTGAACGCTACGACCGTACGCCAGATGCCGCCGGGCACCTACGTGAACGCGATGCGATTCAGGCTCGATCCGCAATTGAGCGCAGCGGGACCGCGGCAGGCAAACCTGTCCATCGCCGGACATCACTTCACACTGACACTGCGCCACGGCGTGGTGCAGGTCGTGCCCGGCCCTGCCGAACACGCCGACTGCACGGTCGAATTGACGATGGACCAGTGGGCAGATCTGGTTTCCGGTGCATCCGACGTCGCGCGCACGCTGGAAGCAGGCGCGCGCATCAGCGGCGACGAGTCGCTCGGCAGCGCGTTACTCGGCGCGTGGCGTCGGGCAGTCTGATTCCGCTGGTCGAACACAAGCAAACGATTTTCAGGAGATACGAACATGAGCAGCACCCTCGATCGCTATCGCGAACACGACATTTCCTTGATCGATGGCCCGCGCGGCGCGCGCGTCGCCGCTTCGACGCTGAAGGCGATCGCCGCCACGTTTGCTATCGCGCCGCGGCTCATCGAGGTGGCGCCCAAGGTCTGGAACCTCGTGGGCATCGGCATCTCGAGCCGCATGATGGTCGAAGCGCCCGAAGGCCTCGTGATCTTCGACACGGGCGACGATCTTGAAGACGGCGAGCGGGCCCTGGCTGAATTCCGCAAGGTCAGCGATCGCCCGATCAAGGCCATCGTCTACAGCCACAACCACTATGCGCACGGCACGCAGGCGTTCACGCGCGAGGCGCCGGACGCGATGATCATCGGACATCATCAGGTGAACCGGCACCTGGCCGAAATCTCGACGGGCTTTGCGTCGGGTGGAGAATTTCCCGAGGCCGTCCCCGCCCTGACAGCCCGCTACGAGCGTCAATTCGCGTTGCACTTGCCGCAGGAGGGTCCCGACACCGGCCTCGCCGCGATCATTCCGCCTGGCCGCGCGAAGGGCACGGTGCCCGCCACGCATCTGGTGCACGACGGCGACGAGTTGATGGTGGCCGGCCTGCGCATGCAGTTCTTCACCGAGCATTTCTCCGATTCGGAAGACACGCTCACGGCTTGGGTGCCGGAGATGAAGCTGGTCTACAACAACTTCCTGTGGCCCAGCCTGTTCAACTTCTATACGCTGCGCGGCGACGTGTTTCGCAATCCTGCTTCGTGGCGCAACGGCCTGAAGCTGATCCGCGACCTCGAGCCGGAAGTGCTCGTCAATACGCATGCGTTGCCATATACCGGCAAGACCGAGGTGCGGCAGGCGCTGGAACTGTACATGGACGCAATCAGCTTCATGATTGACCAGACGCTGCGCGGCATCAACAAGGGCCTGTCGCCCGACGCACTAAAGGAGTTTGTCAAGCTGCCGCCTCATCTGCGCGACTTCGCGAACAACTCGGAGAGTTACAGCGAGTTTTTCTACTTTCCGCTGCATCTGTACAACCACATCTTCGGCTGGTTCGACGGCGACGCGGCGAGCATTCATCGTCTCGCGCCTGACGACGAAGCCCGGCGCATCGTGGCGGGCTTCGGCGGCGTCGAGCAGGTGCTGGTCCAGTACCACAACGCGATGGCGCAGGGCGACCTCGTCTGGGCAAGCCGTCTCGCGGGCTGGCTGCTCGCTACCGACCGCGAGTGCGACGTCTTCCGCGAGGCCCAGGCAGAGGCGTTGCGGCAGATTGCGTATCGCGCGCCGGGCACGATCCCGCGTCACTTCAACCTCACGCAGGCACTGGAACTGGAACGCAAGATTGCGCCCGTGCGCAGCGTGTTGCCTGAAGTGTCGGCCATCCTGGCCATGGAGCCGGCGCGCTATATCGACTTCCTGCGTGTGCGCCTCGATCCAGCGCGCTCGGCTGACGTGCAGCAGCGTCTCGTGATCGAAATAGCCGACAAGGGCATGCGCCACGCGCTGCAGGTGCGGCGCGGGGTGTGCGAATTCCAGCGAGACCCGGGTGCTACGGCGCAAGGCGATCTGAGCCTGCGCGTCGATCACAAGGCGTGGGCCGAATACTACGTCGGGCAATCGTCGATCGAAGCGCTGCTGGCGAGCGGCCGCGCGACGGGCAATCGCAACGACGATCTTGTCCGGTTCTTCGCGTTGTTCGACGACGCACAGCAGTCCATCAATCCTGACGTTGCCGGCATCCGGCATGGAGTCGTCGCATGAACGCGGCCGAATATGATTACATCGTCGTGGGCGCCGGTTCGTCAGGCGCGACGCTTGCAACGCGTCTGACCGAAGACGCCTCGACGAAGGTCCTGCTGCTCGAGGCCGGGCAGCCGCGCGACAAGGACTTCTGGGTTAAGACACCCGTCGGCGTCGCGAAGATTCTCGGCGATGCGAACTATGTGTGGCAGTCGAAGACCGTGCCGCAAAAGAGTCTTGCCGGTCAGGAGATTTACTGGCCCCACGGCAAGCTGCCGGGCGGCTCGAGTTCGGTCAACGGCATGATCTACGTGCGCGGCGATCCGCGCGAGTATGACGGCTGGGCGCAGGCCGGCTGCACCGGGTGGTCGTACGCAGACTGCCTGCCCTACTTCAAGCGCATGGAGTCGAGCAAGCGCGGCGACGAACGCTATCGCGGCCGCAACGGGCCGATTTCGGTCACCGACCTGCGCGATAGCCGGCGTCACGTCTTGTCGGACGCTTTCGTCGCGGCGTGCCAGCAAGCGGGCATCCCGCTCGCCGAAGACTATAACGGCGAAAAATACGAAGGCGTGAACTACCTGCAGCTATCGACCCGCAACGGCCAACGCTGCAGCACTGCGCTCGGCTATCTGACAACGTCGAAGCAGCGCAGCAATCTCGACTTCCAGGTCGAGACGTACGTCACGCGCGTGCTATTCGAAGGCAAGACAGCCGTCGGAGTCGAATACGTTCAGGGCGGCGTACTGAAGACGGCCCGCGCGCGGCGGGAGATCGTGCTGTCGAGCGGCCCGATCAAAAGCCCGCACATTCTCGAGCTGTCCGGCGTTGGCCAGGCCAGCCGTCTTCAGAGCCTCAACGTGCCCGTCGTGCACGATGCGCCTGAGGTGGGCGAGAATCTGCGCGACCATCTGCAGGCGCGCATTACCTTCGAATGCACGAAGTCCATCACCGTCAACGAGGTGCTGAACAGCAAATGGCGCACCCTGCTGATGGGCGCGAACTACCTGCTAACGCGCGACGGCTTCATGGCCACGCCCTCGGCCACGGTGCATGCGCAGGCGAAGACCCGGCAGGAGCAGACACGCCCGGAGGTGAAGATCCAGATCCATCTGATGAGCGGGCCCGACCGGTACAGCGTGGACCCGTTTCCGGGCTTTCAGGTCGGCTTCTTCCAGTTGCGCCCGCAATCGAAGGGCTGGTTGCACGCGAGCTGCCCGGACCCGATGATCGATCCGACCATCGAGCCGAACTACCTGACGCACGACGAAGACACGCGCGCCATGCTCGACGCACTGCGCCTTTCGCGCAAGGTAATCGACCAGCCGGCCATGAGCGGCTACGTCAAGCGCGAGACGCGACCGGGCATCGACATTCAGGATGAAGAAGGTCTGCTGAACTACATCAAGGTGTGCGGCCAGACGTCGTGGCATCCGATCGGCACCTGTCGTATGGGCGGCGACGCGGCGTCGGTGGTCGACCCGCAGTTGCGGGTGCGCGGCGTGCAGCGACTGCGTGTGATCGACTCGTCGATCATGCCGACCATGCCGTCGTCGAACACCAATGCGGGCTCGATCATGATCGGCGAGAAAGGCGCCGACTTGCTGAAGCAAGGTTAAGGGCGGTGGTTGCGTCCGTCGTCAAAATCTAGTCGACCTTCTTCATTGCGGTAGTTGCCACTTGCCGGAAAGAATCGCGTCCGATGGCTGATACACGCGCAATATCACATAGAAGTTGCCGCGTTCTCACCTGTCGGCTTGGTGTGCGAGATCGGGATGGTGATCGAGCCGTCCGGCGCGACCTTCCGCCCCGGTGTGTCGGAGCGCACCTTGTAGCGGCCGAGGTCGTTGGCGACGAGCATCTTGGTCAGTATAACGGATCGGATACATGGCCTCATGCTCGCCCTGACCGCCGAGGGAGAGCCCCGCAACCATCGCGCGCAGCGGATAGTTGTAGCCGAAGCTGTCGAGGCCTGTCACCCCAGTTCCAGCCGTTGCGCACGGTCGAGGTGCTCGCGAACGGCGAGATCGCAACTGCGGGGGCATCGTTCAGACCTTCGGCCATCCCCTTGCGCGTCGCGGCGTCCAGTTTGCCGGGATCAAAACCCTTTTCGGTCAGGCCGATGCGCGCGAACTGTGCGAACAGGGCCGATCGGCAGGCTTGATCGCATTGTCCTTGCGCGGCCGCCTTGCCGCCGATCGCAATGCAAAACGGAACGAGCCACAGCTTCAGCTTTCGGGACATGCTCATCGACTGCTCAATCGGTGGTTGCCAGAGGCGTTCATGCAGGAAAGAGGAACGTCTCGATAAGCCGCCCACCCCAGCCGTGCGACCCGGAGTCGGGACTCGCAGCCCAATAGCGGACGCCCCCACCGACGCTGATCGACTGCCCGCCCAACTTGATCAGCTTGGTCACAAAGGCATTGATCGGCGTCGACCATTGCAGCATCGCTTTCGCGACTGCGCACCGCATGGAAAAACGTGACATCACGTGCAGAAAAGCCGCTAGCCCGGTCAAAAGAGGCCCCTCACGCCAGTTGAAAATCCGC
>NZ_CAJMZJ010000030.1:0-17485 GCF_905220295.1 Paraburkholderia sp. J76 | reverse complement strand
ACGCGCCGAGGTGCCGCATTACGACCTCGACCGCTATTTTGCTCCGGACATCGAAGCAATTACGCGCCTCGTGCAAAACGGCGCGATTGCCAGGCACAGCCCGCTGGCGTTCGAGTCCGAGGCGCAATAAGCCGCGCCGCTACGGCACGGGCCACCGCGATGAACGCTCCCGCATACCAGGGCATCAAGGACTTCATCCTCGCGCGCATTCATGCGGGCGAGTGGAGCGAGGGCGACCAGGTTCCTTCGGAGAACGAACTGGCGCGCGAGTTCAAGGTCGCGCGCATGACCGTGAACCGGGCGCTGCGCGAACTCACCGCGGAGCAGGTGCTTACGCGCGTGCAGGGCGCGGGCACCTTCGTCGCGCGGCCCAAATACGAGTCGACGCTCGTTGCCATTCGCAGCATCTCCGATGAAATCCTCGCGCGCGGGCACCGCTACCGCGCCGAGGTGCTCGAGATAGGCGTGCATCGCGCCGACGAGCCGCTTGCCGTCGAGATGGGGCTTGCCGCGAACGACCAGGTGTTCAATTCGCGCGTGCTCCACTTCGAGAACGACGAACCCGTGCAGCTCGAAGAGCGCTGGGTCAATCCCGCCGTCGCGCCCGATTACGCGGCGCAGGACTTCACCCACATCACGCCGAACCAGTACCTCGTGCATGTCGCGCCGCTGCAGGGCGTGGAGTACCGCATCGAGGCGCTCGCTCCCGAAGCCGCTACGCGCGCGCATCTCGCCATGGGCGACGCCGAACCGTGCCTCGTGCTGCATCGGCGCACGCGCTCGCGCGGGCTCGTGGCTTCGGTCGCCAATCTCTGGCATCCTGGCAGCCGCTATCGTTTTACCGGGCATTTCTAGGCACGCGCCGCTATTCCTCAGTCTTTTGCTTGTTGCCTCGCCGAGGCGGGTCGGCATGCGTCTTGCTGCTTTCCTCGATCGCCGCCAACATCGCGCCAATGGGGCCAGACGGCCCGCGAAAGCGCGCGTCGTACGCCGCAGCCCGTATCATGGTCGGGTGATGCGAACGAAGGAGGAGTTCCGCAATGGACGATGCCAACGCCACGCTCATGCCGATGTGGCGGGCCAATCTCGCGCTGCTCACGCGCGAGGTCGGGTCGGCCACCCGGCTCGCGCGCATGATGACGTTTTCCGCGAGCCACATGAAGCTGATCGTGTCGGGCGAGCGCGACTTCAGCGCGGAGTTCGTGCGCGGCGTGGAAGCCGTCACGGGCCTGCCCGAAGGCTGGATGGACGTGAAGCACGAGAGCGCCGACGTGCCCGACGAAACGCGCGACGCGATCGCGAGCGAGACGCCGCGCGCGCGTTTTCGCGGCACCGCGCATCCGGTGCGCAAGGCGCCCGTGCTGCGCGTCGAGCCCATTTTTGGCCAGAGCGCGAAGCGCGAGGAGGTGACGGCGGCGCCGGAGGCGCAGCGGCGTCTCGCGGGCATGCGCAAGATTCGCGATCTCGCCGCGCAGGATGTGCGCAAGCTCGAGCGCTACCTGAGCGTGCCGCCGGTCGAGCCCGCCGTGTTGCGCTCGCGTATCGAAGACGTGATCCATTACGCCGACCCCGACGAGCGCGTGCGCGCCGACCTCGAAGGCCGCCTCGAACAGATCGAAAAGCATCGCGAGATGCTGCTGCGCCATGTTTCGCGTCTTTATACGCTGCTTTCGCGGCTCGGCGACGACTGATTCGTTATCCGAAATATCGTCCGGCGGATGATCGTAAGATCAGTGCTCCTGCACGCGCAGCTCCGCGAGTATCTGATCGGCGAGAAAATCGCACGGCGGACGGTTCGACCGCGCGCTGCGCGCGAGCACCACTTCCAGCTCGGGCAGCGCGGGCAAACCATGCTGGCGGCCGAGCGTGACGAACGTTTCCGGCACCGCGCAGCGCGCGAGCGGCGCGATGGCGAGACCCGCCGCCACCATGCTGCACAGGCCCATCAGGCTCGGGCTTTCATACGAAGTGCGATAGGCGATCTTCGCGCGCTCCAGCGCCTGGATCGCGTTCGTGTGCGCGACGCTTCCGCCGCCGAAGAGCGCGACCGGCAGCGGCCGCTCCCGCCAGATCTCGCGCCCGCTCGCGGCGCTCACGGCCGCGGGCGGCGCGGCCCACACCATCGGCTCGAAACGGATGAATTCGCCCGCAAGACCGCGCGTGCGCGTGATGCAGGCGAGGTCGATCTTGTTGTCCTTCAGGAGCGGGATGAGCGCGCTGCTCGGCAGCCCGATCACCTGGATTTCCACCTTCGGCCAGTTCGCCGAGAACTTGCGCAGCACCGGCGGCATGAGGGAGGACGCGTAGTCGTCGGGCACGCCGATCGACACGCGGCCCGTCACCTCCGGGTGCGCGAGCGAGGCCCACGCTTCGTCGCGCAGCGCGAGCATGCGCCGCGCGTAGGCGATGAGCGTCTGGCCGTCGGGCGTGGGCGTGACGCTGCGCGGCGCGCGAATAAAGAGCGGCTTGCCGATGGACTCCTCGAGCGCGCGAATCTGCATGCTCAGCGCGGCCTGCGAGCGATGCACGAGCGCGGCGCCGCGCACGAAGCTGCCGGCGTCGGCCACGGCCACCACCATGGCGAGCACATCGAGGTCGAGGGTCTTCATCGGTATAAGAAAAATTGATCGAAGGCTTCAATATAACGCGTTTGTCTGAACGCGGGGACACGCCGATACTGGGCCACCAGGACCCCTCACGTTGTTCTTCGCTTCCGGAGAAGCCCATGTTGATGTCGCCGCCCGTCGATCTGACCTACGAACGATTCCAGCAACTCGACATGCGGCTCGACATGTCGCGCGGCAAGCCTTCGCGCGAGCAACTCGATCTCTCGCAGGCGCTCATCGACGAAGCCGCGCAGGCGGGCTATCTCGCGCGCGACGGCTTCGATTGCCGCAATTACGGCCTCGCGAGCGGCTTGCCCGAGGCGCGCGAACTGGGCGCTCGGTTGCTCGGCGTGGCGGGTGCGCAGGTGATCGCGGCGGGCAATTCGAGCCTCGAACTGATGCACGACGCGCTGACCTTCGCGCTGCTGCATGGCGTGCCGGTGGGCGAGGGCGCGGAAGTGGGTGCACCGTGGCGCGCGCAAGGGGATGTCGCGTTCCTGTGCCCGGTGCCGGGCTACGACCGGCACTTCGCGATCTGCGAGTCGCTGGGCGTGCGCATGATCGCCGTGCCGATGCGCGAAGACGGTCCCGACATGGACCGCGTGGAAGCGCTCGTGCGCAACGATCCGTCGATCAAGGGCATGTGGTGCGTGCCGCTCTACAGCAACCCCACGGGCGCGATCTGGTCCGACGAGGTGATCCGGCGTCTAGCCGCCATGCCCGCCGCGCCCGACTTCCGGCTCTTCTGGGACGACGCCTACCGTTTTCATCACCTCACCGACGAAACGCACGCGACGCTCGATGTGTTCGAGGCCTGCGCAGCGGCGGGCCACGCCGGCCGCGCGCTGATGTTCGCTTCGCTTTCGAAGGTGACGTTCGGCGGCGGCGCGTTCGCGTGGCTCGCCGCCGCGCCGCGCAACGTGGCCTGGTGGCAAAAGCACTCGGCCGTGCGCACCATCGGGCCGGACAAGCTCAACCAGTTGCGCCATGTGCGCTTTCTGCGCGACCGCGCGACGCTCACAGGCTTGATGGCGCGCCACCGCGCGCTGCTCAAGCCGAAGTTCGACGCCGTCGACGAGGTGTTTCGCGCGCGCCTCGCGGGCGTGCCCGGCGTAAGCTGGAACGCGCCGCGCGGCGGCTATTTCATCAGCCTTTATGCGCCCGAGGGCTGCGCGCGCCGCACCGTGGAACTCGCGGCGGCGGCGGGGCTCGTCCTTACTCCGGCGGGCGCGGCGTTCCCGTACGGCGTCGATCCGCGCGACAGCCATCTGCGGATCGCGCCGTCGTTTCCCGCGCTCGACGAGGTGCGCCTCGCGGCGGAAGGGATCGCGCTTTCGCTGCTGCGCGCCATCGACGAACGTAGGGGATAAGGGCCGAAGGCCGCTTCGGCGGCGCGCGCGGCGATGTGCTACAACGGCAGACGTAGCTAACGAACGTGGCCAACTTCCCACGAGGTAGCCGTGCAAGCTCTCGCCGCTTCACTGCAACGCGCGCTCGCCCAGCGCGAACGCGAAGGCCGCGCCGATAGCGGCCGTGCCCCCGCGGCGCGCCCGCTGGCCGCTGGCGCGGGCTGGTCGGCGGACGATGTCGTCTGTACGCTCGGGCCCGGCGACCGGCCCTACGAAGAGCGCCACGCGAGCGCGTGCCTCGCCATCGTGGCGGCAGGCGTGTTCGGCTACCGCAGCGGCAACGTGCGCGCGCTCATGACGCCCGGCGCGCTGATGCTGGGCGAAAGCGGCGCCTGTTTCGAATGCGCTCACCGTCACGCGGCGGGCGACCGCTGTCTCTCGTTCCATTACGATCCTGCGTGGCTCGACGAGCAGGCCGCGGCTGCGGGTCTCGCGCCTGGCGCGAGGCGCTGGCGATCCGCGCGGGTGCCCCCCGTGCGCGCGCTCGCGCCGCTCGTGGCGCACGCTTGCGCCGACGCGCTCGCTCACGAGCGGCGTCACGCGCCGGGCTTCGGCGGCGCGGCGTGGGATGAAATCGCTCTGGCACTGGCGCTGAGCGCCTTGCGCATGGCGGCGAGCGGCAAGGATACGTCCGCGCCGCCCGCGCCCGGGGCCGCCGCGGCGCAGCGCGTGGTCGCGACGCTGCGCCTGATCGAGGAGACACCCGGCGACGCGCATACGCTCGCGAGCCTCGCGGCGGCGGCGGGCGTGAGCGAGTTCTATTTTTTGCGCACCTTTTCGGCCCTGGCCGGCGTGACGCCGCATCAATACCTGCTGCGTGCGCGGCTGCGCGCCGCCGCGCTGCGTCTTGCCGCCGACGACGAAGCGAAGATCGTCGACATTGCGCTCGCAAGCGGCTTCAACGATCTGTCGAACTTCAACGCGGCGTTTCGCACGGAGTTCGGCGCGAGTCCGCGCGCGTGGCGCGCCGCGCAGCGTGCTCGTCATCTCGCGCGGACTTCATGGCCGAACGCAGCGCTTGCGGCGGCGCGCGCCTGAGCCGCTCATGACGCGAGGCGAAGGGGTCGCGCGCGCCGTCCTGTGCGTCGTGTCGTGCCTTGCGTTGGTCTTGACGATGGCGAACGGCAACGCCCGCGCAGAGACCGCCGACAGTGCCGGGACCTCCGGGACCACCGATAGCGCCGCGCAAAACGACCTCCCGCCATACACGCTCGAACGCGACGTGCATCTTTTCGTCGTGCAGGCGGATGGCTCGGTCGTCGAGGACGACGACACCGTGCTGCGCGCGAACACCGCCGCCGGCGTGGACGAGATCGCCCAGCGCTACGTCTGGTTCAATAAGGATATCGAAACGATCACGGGGCTTTCCGCCGAAACCATCGATCCGGACGGCACCGCGCACGCCGTCGGCGCAAGCGGCATTCGCGACGTGCAGGAACCGCGCTCGGCGGGCGCGCCCACGTTCGAGGACGGCGTGCTGCGCACGGTGATCTTTCCGGGCGTGCAGGTGGGTTCGCGCGTGCATCTGCATTTCGCGAAGCGCCGCGCGAAGGCGCTCGAAGCGGGCACGTTCTCGTATTTCGTCGAGCCGACCGGCGAGCCCGTGGCGTTTCAGCGCCTCATCTTCGATCTGCCCGCGCAGGTGCCGCTCCACGCCGATGCGCGCGGCTACGCGGCGCTCGCGCCCGAGACGGCGAACGGCCGCACCCGCTATGCGTTCGAATACCGGCACGGCCCGTATCCGCCGCTCGAAGCGGGAGCGGTGGCCTACGTGAACTGGGGCGACCGGCTGATGGTCTCGACCGTGCCCGACTTCGCCGCGTTCGCCGCGCGCTACCGCGAAGCCGCCGCCGACGCCACCTCGACCGATCCGGCCATCGCGTCGCTCGCGCAAGCGCTCGCGGCGGACGTGAGCGACCCGCGCGAGAAGGCGCGCCGCATTTACGACTGGATGCGCTTCAATATCCGCTATGTCGCGCTCTTTCTCGGAGAGACCGCGGCCGTGCCGCATCACGCGACCGACATCCTGCGCAACCGCTACGGCGACTGCAAGGACCACGTGGCGCTCTTCAGCGCGCTGCTCGCGGCCGTGGGCATCCGCGCCGAGCCCGTGCTGCTCGATCTGGGCCCCGTCTACACGCTGCCGGACGTGCCAGGCTATGGCGCGCATGCGATCAACCACGCCATCGCGTGGCTGCCCGACCTTGGCGTGTACGCGGATACCTCCTCGGGCGGCTATGCGTTCGGCTATCTGCCGCCGGGCGTGATGGACCGGCCCGTGCTGCTCGTGGACGACGGCGTGCTCGCGCGCACGCCCGCGACCGAGCGGCGCGAGCGCACGGCGCGCCTCTCGCTCGACGTGCAGCCGTCGGGCGACGCCGACTACAGCTACTACGTGGAAGACGAGGGCGCGGGCGCGGAACCCGAGCGCAATTCGTTTCGCCGCGCGACGCACACGGGAGCGCAGCAACTCGCGGCGCAGCGCCTGCGGCTCACGGGCGTGGCCGGCACGGCGCGCGTGAGCACGAGCCCCACGGCCGCGACCGACGGTCCGTTTTCGGTGACGATGGAAGGTACGCTCGATCACGTGGTCTGGCGCGACGGCACGACCGCGATACCCGCGACGAGCAGTTTCACGGGCGGCATCGCCACGCAGATCGACAACTGGCTGGCGCAGCGCCGCACGCAGCCCTGGGCGTGCATCGGCGGGGAATGGACGGAGAGCGCGCAGATCGCGCTGCCCGCATTCGCGCGCGTGACCGACGTGCCGCAAGACGTGCAAGTGAGCGATGCGTTTCTCGACTACACGTCGCACTACGTGTTCGATGCGCCTTCGCGCACGCTGCAGATCGAGCGGCGGCTGTCGGCGCGCTTTGGCCACCAGATGTGCACGGCCGGCGAATTCGCGCAGATGCGCGAGGCGCTCGTGCGCATCGAACGCGACACGCACGCGCAGATCGTCGTACGCGCGGCGGGATCGACGCGCGGCGCCTAGCCGCCGCGCGTCATCACCGGCACCCACACGCCTTTCTTCACCTGCCAGAGCGTCGAGGCGCCGTTCTTGAGCGAGCCATCCGGCTCGAAGGCGATGTGGCCCGTCACGCCGTCGAAGGCGAGCGCCTTGAGCGCGCTGCGGTAGACCTCGGGTTTCGCCGACTTCGCGTTGACCATCGCATGGATCGCGGCCCACGTCGCGTCGTAGCCGAACGGCGCGTAGGCGAGCACGTCGGCGCCGAAGCGGGTTTTATAGGCCTGCTCGAAGCGCGGCCCGTCGGGCAGTTGCGCGAGCGGGCGGCCGTATTCCCACGCCATCGCGCCTTCGCCGGCCGCGCCCGCGTCGCGGGTGAACTCCGCGTTCGCCACGCCGCCGCCCGCCACGAACTGCGCGTTCATGCTGCGCGCCTTCATCTGCTTCACGAGCGCCGCGCCCTGGCGAGCGAGGCCGCCGAAGTAGAGCAGGTCGGCGTCGGCGGCCTTGATTCTGCCGAGCTGCGGGCCGAAGTCGCTCGCGATGCTTTCCGCGAACTCGCGCGCGACCACGTTGCCGCCATGCTCGCGCACCGCGCGCTCGAACACGTCGGCCTCGCCCTGGCCGAAGGCGCTGCGGTCGTCGAGAATGGCCACGCGCCTGGCCTTCATCACGTCCACGGCCCACGCGCCGGCCACGCCCGCGTTCTGCGCGTCGTTTGCAATCACCATGAAGGTGTTCGCGAAGCCTTGCGACGTGATGACGGGATTGGTGGCGGCGGGGCTGATCATGGGAATGCCCGCGCTCTCGTAGATGCGCGAGGCGGGAATGGCGGAGCCCGAATTGAAGTGGCCGACCACGGCGTTCACGCCCTGGTTGGCCAGCGTTGCGGCGGCCTGCACGCCGAGGCGCGGGTCGCTGCGGTCGTCGATCGGCACGAGTTCGAAGTGCGCCGTCTCCTCGCCGATCTTGATGTTTTGCGCGTTCGCCTCGTCGAGGGCGAGCTGCACGCCGTTTTCCAGATCGCGGCCGTAGTTCGCGTAGTCGCCCGAGAGCGGCGAGACGAAACCGATGCGTACGTTGAGCGGACCGGCGGCCAGCGCCTCGTGGCCGGCGCCGAGCGTCGCGGCGGCGGCCATCGCGCCGAACAGGAGCCCGGCCGCGAGCCTGCCGGGCGGGCGGCGATCGCGGTGCACGCTGTACGGCGTGGCGAATGCCCAGGCAGCGGCGGTTCTGAGCAGGGCGGCGAGACTCATCGTGACTCCTTGCGCGACAGCGGCGCGGTGTTCTTGTGTGCGTTTTCCCGGGTACGTCGCGCCGCGCGCTGGTCCTGGCGCGCGCCTTGGTGAGGCGGCGGATGGCGAGCACTATATCAGGCCGCGCATGGCGCCCCTTACGCAGTATCGCGCAGGTGAAACTAGCTGTCCCGCTGCAGTTCGAAGAGCGTGTCGCGCAGGCGCACGAGCGGCGCCATGGTGTCGGCGCTCGCCCAGTCTTCGAGGTCGTCGAGCGCGCGGTTGCAGCCGTCGAGCAGCACGTCGAGATCGACCGGAATGCCGTTGGCGAGCGCGAAGCGAATCGTCGCTTCGAAGCGTTCGCATTCGTCGTCGCCGTACGAGATGTCGAGCGTGTCGGCAATGGTCTGGGCGATGCCGCTGCGTTCGCGGTCGCTTTCGTCGACGAAGTCGATGATGCCGCGCGCGACGTCGGGTGCGTGGTAAAGCGCAATGTCGAGCCACACGGCGGCGTCGAAATCGCTTTCGTGGCTTTGTTCCTCGAAGTATTCGATCGCTTCCTGCTCGTGCGTCTCGCCGGCGTCGACGGCAAGGCAAAGCTGCTCGAAATACTCTTCCTGTTCGCTACGGATTGAATCGGACATCGGTCATTCTCTAAGGACGGGGGGCGCCGCGGCCGCATCGGCAGCCGCCGCACATCATGCGGACGGCATTATAGGCCGCGCGCACCGCCCAGGTTCAGGCCCCATCCACCGACCACGCGTCGAACCATTCGCGCGGGCGCGCGATCTGGTCTTGCGCCGCGACGATCTCCAGTTCGTAGCGGCCCGCGTCGTAAGTCGCCTTCACCACGGCGTTCACCGCCGCGAGCGTGTGTTCGAACGCGCGGCGCAGCGAGTCGCCGAGCATCAGGCGCGCGACGAACACCGCGCTCGTCACGTCGCCCACGCCCACGGGCTGGCGCGCGAACGGATAGAGCGGGCGCTGGCCGAGCCATGCTTCGCTCTCGGTCACGACGAGCATGTTGAAGCGGTCGGCGGGGCTGTTGCGGTCGAGCAGATGCTTCACGAGGATCAGCTTGGGGCCGCGCCGGAGCACCTCGCGGCACGCGAGCACGGCTTCTTCCGCGGTCTCGATCTCGCGGCCCACGAGCCGTTGCAGTTCGCTGTGATTGGGAATCATCGCGTCGGCGACCTCGGGCATGTTGCGCACGAGAAACTCCTGAATGCCGGGCTCGACGCGGCAGCCGTTTTCGGCGCCCGGCGTGCCCATCACCGGGTCGCAGAAGTAGCGCGCCTGCGGATTGGCGGCTTTCACGGCGCGCACCACGTCGATCACGGCCTGCGCCTGCTCGGGTGCGCCGAGGTAGCCTGAGAGCACGGCATCGCAGCGCGGCAGCACGCCGATCGCGCCAATGCCCTCGACGAGATCGACGACCTCGTTCGAGTCGATGGCTGCGCCGGCCCAGTGACCGTATTGCGTGTGGTTCGAGAACTGCACGGTGTTGAGCGGCCAGACATTCACGCCGAGGCGACGCATGGGAAATACCGCGGCGCTGTTGCCCGCGTGACCGAACACGACGTGCGACTGGATGCTCAAAACGTTTTTCATGGTCGGTCCAGATATCGTTGTGGCTGGCGCGGCGCGACGTACGCCGCGTCTTGCGCAGGTGCAGCAACGATAACCGAATTCGCTGTGCCCAGTCGATGGATGCGTCGGCGCGATGTTGCGCGCGCGCCGGCTTCGCGCGCCCGCAGTGCGCCTCGCGAAGCGCTAGGCCACGGCGCTTTGACCGGCCAGTTCGCGATAGAGCGTCATGTAGCGTTGCGCCGACGCCGACCAGCCGAAGTCCTGCTGCATTGCACGCGAGCGGGTCTCGCGCCAGTCGCGGCTGCGCCCATAGAGCGCGAAGGCGCGGCGGATCGCGGCCGTGAGCGCGTCGGGCTCGAAGCGCTCGAACACGAAGCCGGTGGCGAGACCATCGGCGAGATTTTCCAGCGAGGCGTCCACCACCGTATCGGCGAGTCCTCCCACGCAGTGCACGAGCGGCAGCGCGCCGTATGCGAGCGCGTAAAGCTGCGTGAGGCCGCATGGTTCGAAGCGCGAGGGGACCAGCATCACGTCGGCCCCCGCGACGATCTCGTGCGCGAGCGTCTCATCGAATCCCAGCTCTACGGCCACCGATTCGGGATGCTGATGCGCGGCGCGCGCGTAGCTCTGTTCGAGGCTGGCGTCGCCGGTGCCGAGCACGACGAGCTGCCCGCCGCGCGCGACGATCTCGGGCAGCGCCGCGAGCAGCAGGTCGAGGCCCTTTTGCTCGGTGAGCCGGCTCACCACGCCGAACACGAGGGCGTCGTGTTTCTGCGCGAGCTTCAGCCGCGCCTGCAGCGCCGCCTTGCAGCGCATCTTGCCGGCCTGGCGCGTGGCCGAATAACGTGTGGCGATGGCCGCGTCGCTCGACGGATTCCACACGGCGTAGTCCACGCCATTGAGAATGCCGACGAGATCGTGCGTGCGGCCGCGCAGCAGCGCCTCCAGCCCGCCGCCCTGAGCGACGGTCTGAATTTCGCGCGCGTAGGTTGGGCTTACCGTCGTGATCTTGTCGGCGAAATAGAGGCCGGCTTTCAAAAACGAAAGCTGCCCGTAGAACTCCACGCCATGCATGTCGAAGAAGTCGCCCGGCAGGCCGAGCGTGTCGAACTGCTGAGCGGGGAAGATGCCCTGGTAGGCGAGATTGTGAATCGTGAAGATCGAGCGCGCGCCGCCGCTCGCCGTGCCCGCGCCGCGTTCGCGCGCCGCCGCGCGCAGGTAGGCGGGCGCGAGTCCCGCGTGCCAGTCGTGCGCCTGCACGATGGCGGGCGCCCAGCCGGGGTCCAGATGCAGCGCGAGTTGCGCGGCGGTCCAGCCGAGCAGGGCGAAACGCTGCGCGTTGTCGCCGTAGGGCACGTGCTCGGCGTCGAGATAGGGGTTGCCTGGGCGCGCGTAGAACGCGTCGGCGCGGATCATGTAGACGGCAAGATCGCTGCCGGGCAGGCGCCCGAGTTCCAGCGTCGCCTCGGGCGCGCCGAAGGTGCGCCCGAGACGCGCGACGGGCCGCAGGTCGGCGAGACCCGCCGCCACGCTCGCGAAGCCCGGCAGCAGCAGGCGCGCGTCGGCGCCCAGTTCGACCAGCGCGGCGGGCAGCGCGGCGGTCACGTCGGCGAGGCCGCCGGTTTTCAGGAGCGGATACAGTTCGCTGGCTACATGCAGGACGCGAATGGTCATCGGGAGTCAGTCCTCTCGGTGCTCGGGTTTTTTTGTGGGTTGGCGCGTCCTGAAACGAGGCGCCATGCAGGGCTAGCCTGACAACTTTGCCAGCGCCTCGCTTGTGACCAGCACGACGCCGCTCTCGGTGCGATAAAAGCGTTCGGCGTCGCGCGCGGCGTCTTCGCCGACCACGGTGCCATTGGGAATCGTGCAGCCACGGTCCACAACGACCTTGCGCAGCCGGCAACTCGTGCCCACCGTCACCTGCGGCAACAAGACTGCCTCGGCAATGTTGCAGAACGACTGCACGACGACATTCGACGAGAGCACCGAGCGCGAGATCTGCGAACCCGAGATCACGCTGCCGCCGCACACGATCAGGTTGGTGCCGGAGCCTTGCAGGCCGTTGAGGTCGCGCACGAACTTCGCGGGCGGCAACTGTTCCTGGTAGGTCCAGATCGGCCAGTTGCGGTCGTAGAGATCGAGCGCGGGGATCGTCGAGGCGAGGTCGAGGTTGGCCGACCAGTAGGCGTCGACCGTGCCCACGTCGCGCCAGTAAGGTTCGGCGGCCGGGTCCGACGACACGCACGACATGCTGAACGGATGCGCGATCGCATGGCCCTCGCTCACCACGCGCGGAATGATGTCCTTGCCGAAGTCGTGATCGGTGGCCGAGCGCGAGATATTCTCTTCGAGCAGATGAACGAGGTAGTTCGTATCGAACACGTAGATGCCCATGCTCGCGAGCGCGATGTCGGGGCGCCCCGGCATGGCGGGCGGATCGTCGGGCTTTTCGACGAAGCCGGTCACGCGGCGCGTCTCGTCCACGGCCATCACGCCGAACGCGCGCGCTTCCATGCGCGGCACCTCGATGCAGCCCACTGTGCAGTCCGCGCCGCTCGCGGCGTGGTCCGCGATCATGCGCGTGTAGTCCATCTTGTAGATGTGGTCGCCGGCCAGCACCACCACGTACTTCGGCCTGATCGAGCGGATGATGTCGATGTTCTGGTACACGGCGTCGGCGGTGCCCCGATACCAGTGCGCGCCTTCCACGCGCTGCTGCGCGGGCCACAGGTCGAGGAACTCGTTGAACTCGCCGCGCAGGAAGCCCCAGCCGCGCTGGAGGTGGCGCAACAGCGAATGCGCCTTGTACTGCGTGACGACCGCGATGCGGCGGATGCCCGAATTCAGGCAGTTGGAGAGCGCGAAATCGATGATGCGGTACTTGCCGCCGAAATACACGGCCGGCTTCACGCGCTTGTTGGTGAGCGGCCCGAGGCGCGTGCCGCGGCCGCCAGCGAGCACGATGGCGAGGGTGGTGCGTTGCAGATCGTTGAGGCTTGCCGGAGTTTCCATGGTCGTCTCCTTGTTGTGCCCCCGGGGCGGCCGCCGCAGCGGGCGTTGTTTTGCTCCGGCCTGCGCGGTCCTTGTCTGGTGTGCCTGTCGCGTGTTCGGTGGCGTCGCTGTGCGGCGCGTTTTGCAATGCAGCACGCATGCAGTGCGCCACGGACGTCTCACGCGTTCTCTATCGACTGTTCTAGCATCGAATGAAGCGTAGCGTAGCGCGAATTGCCTGTGCGCCGGGCCGTAGATGCGCGCCGCAATCGCGCGAGGCGTTCGTGAGGAGCAAGTGAGAAGCAAGCGGCATGCCGCTCATCCAGGGCGCGCGAACGCGGGCAGGAGCGGTGCGGGGCCGCTAGAATCGCTGGCTGTATCGGCGCCATGTCGGCGCGCTGTTTTCCATCCCACCTTTCGCCGGATTCCTGGTCGATGAGAGCCATCCTGAGCCACATGCGTATTCGCTTTGCCCCATTCGTTGCCGCGTTGGGCGCGGCCGCGTTCTGTCACGCCGCTTTCGCTGCTGATGCGCAGGCGGGCGGGGCTGCGCCGAACGCGTCGTCGTCGGCCGCGTTGGCCGCGTCGGCCGCTTCGTCACCCCAGGCGGCGACCCAGACGCCCGACGGCCCGGCGTACGGCCCCGAGTTGCAGGGCTTCGAGTATCCGCATCCCGTGCATGATTTCGCGTTCGTATCGCAAGGGCAAATGCTGCATATGGCGTACATGGACGTGCAGCCCGCGAAGCCCAACGGACGCACGGCGGTCCTGCTGCACGGCAAGAACTTCTGCGCGGCGACGTGGGACGCCACTATCCGCGAGCTGCACGCCGCCGGCTACCGCGTGATCGCGCCGGACCAGATCGGCTTTTGCAAATCGAGCAAGCCCGCTTCCTACCAGTTCAGCTTTCAGCAACTCGCGCGCAACACGCACGCGCTGCTCGCGGCGCTCGGCGTGCACGACGCGACAATCATCGGCCATTCGACAGGCGGCATGCTGGCGGTGCGCTATGCGCTCATGTACCCGCGCGAAACCGCGCAACTCGTGCTCGTGAACCCCATCGGTCTCGAAGACTGGAAGGCGAAGGGCGTGCCGTCGATCCCGGTGGACGACTGGTACGCGCGCGAACTGAAGACGACCGCCGACGGCATTCGCCGCTACGAACAGGCGACGTATTACGCGGGCCAGTGGCGTCCGGCCTACGAGCCGTGGGTGCAGATGCTGGCGGGCATGTATCGGGGGGCGGGCAAGGCGCCGGTGGCGTGGGATTCCGCGCTGCTCTACGACATGATTTACACGCAGCCGGTGATCTACGAACTCGGCCAGTTGCAGATGCCGACGCTGCTGATGATCGGCGACAAGGACACGACCGCCATCGGCAAGGATCTCGCGCCGCCCGAGGTGCGCGCGCAGCTCGGGCACTATCCGGCGCTGGCGAAAGCCGCGCAGCGCGCCATTCCCCACGCAACGCTCGTGGAGTTCGCCGATCTCGGTCACGCGCCGCAGATGCAGGACCCGCAGGCGTTTCATGCCGCGCTGCTCAAAGGGCTCGACGCGTTGAACGCCGCGCACTGAGCCGCGCGGCGGTTAGCGTCGTGCGGCGGCTTCCTTCAGTTCTTCGCGGGCCTGCGCCGCCATCTCGAACGAGCGCAGGCGCGCCGCGTGGTCGTAGATCTGCGCGGTGACGATCAGTTCGTCCGCGCCCGTTTGCTCGATCACCGAGGCGAGGCCCGCGCGCACGGTTTCCTGGTCGCCCACCACGGAGCAGGCTAGCGAGTGCGAGACACCCGCGAGTTCGAACTCGTTCGCCGCGATGCTCTCGACCGGCGGCGGCAACTGTCCCGGCGTGCCGCGCCGCAGATTCACGAACTGCTGCTGCAGCGACGTGAAGAGAAAGCGCGCCTCTTCGTTCGTGGGCGCGCCGAACACGTTCACGCCGACCATCGCATGCGGCTTGGCAAGCACGGCGGACGGACGGAACTGCGAACGGTAAAGGCGCAGCGCCGTGAGCAGATGATCGGGCGCGAAGTGCGAGGCGAACGCGAACGGCAAGCCCATGGCCGCCGCGAGCTGCGCGCCATACAAGCTGGAGCCGAGGATATAAAGCGGCACGTTCAGCCCGGCGCCTGGCACGGCGCGCACGCGCTGGCCTTCGACGGGCGCGGCGAAATAACGCTGCAGTTCGGCCACGTCGTCGGGGAAGCTGTCGGCGCTGCTTTGCAGATCGCGGCGCAGCGCGCGCGCCGTCGTCTGGTCGGTGCCCGGCGCGCGCCCGAGGCCCAGGTCGATGCGGCCGGGGTAGAGCGCTTCGAGCGTGCCGAACTGCTCGGCGATCACGAGTGGCGCGTGATTCGGCAGCATGATCCCGCCAGAGCCCACGCGGATGGTTTGCGTGCCGCCCGCCACATAGCCGATCACGACCGAGGTCGCCGCGCTCGCAATACCCGTCATGTTGTGATGCTCGGCCAGCCAGTAGCGGTGGTAGCCGAGGCGTTCGGCGTGGCGCGCGAGATCGAGCGTGTTGTGCAACGCGGCGCCGGCGTGAGAGCCCGCCGGGATGGGCGAGAGGTCGAGTACGGAGAATAGGGTCATGGGAGCGTGGGCCTGAAAGGGAGGAGGCGACGTGTGCGCGGCGCGCCGGTTTGCCGACGCAAGGCCGCGAGGCACTCGCAAGGTGCGGCCATTGTGCCAAACCGCTTCCGGTCGTGCTGGCGGCCTTCATGAATCCATGTCGCCGGCGTGGATTCGGAAATGGCCGATTGTTTTTGCGCGCGTTCGATCTGAATATTAATGGGAATTACTCCCGTTTAAATTTCTGGCTCGCGGTTTTTAATTCAAGATTATTAAATGGATATTTCTATCGGCTTACCGAATCGTTTCGGGGCCAAAAAGATCTGGAAGGTGACTGTTTAATCGCTGAAATGGTTACATCTTTGCCGCGTAAAAAACGTATTTTTCTGTCCTCCCGACGTCGGAAAACAAGGAGGCGTGCTGATACAATTTTCCCCGTCGAATCAGGGGTCGAACATATCCAGTCGTTTCACGCAATGGCTAATCTCCATTTTGTGTTTGTTTAATTGTTTTGCATCATGCAAACGGTTATCAATTGGCTGGTTTCTAGCCTCCAATCCGTAATGCGGCTACGATGCGCCGATTAATTCTGGATTCTCAGGGCAGGGAAATGGTGCGTGGTCAAACGCGAATTCCGGTCGGAACGCCGCGGGAGTTTCAACTCTCGCGCGCAACTGGCCGCGATCGCGGTTTGATCCACCTGACCGGGCAGGGCGGCGCGTCATGACCGTGTCGCCGGTTTTCGCCATGCCGGCGCCCTGGCCCGTGCTCGTGTGGCTCGTGGTGGTGCTGTGCGGCGTTGCCGCTTTCTACGGCCTCGTCGCCGCGCTCACCATGCCGCGCCTGGGGTCGGCCGCGCTCGTGCGCGAAGCGGCGCGGCGCGCGCGCCGTGGGCAGCCGCAGGCCGTGAGCGTGCTCAAGCCGTTGTGCGGCGCCGAGCCGCGCCTGTACGAAAATCTCGCGACCTTCTGCGAGCAACGGCATCCGCGCTTTCAGTTGCTGTTCGGCGTGTCCTCGGCGGCGGACCCGGCCATCCCCGTGGTGCGGCGCCTGCAGGCGGCTTACCCCGGCCATGACATCGAACTGGTGATCGACCCGCGCGTGCACGGCAGCAATCTCAAGGTGAGCAACCTCATCAATCTGGCGGCGCGCGCGCGTTACGACGCCATTGTCGTGGCCGACAGCGATATCGCCGTCGAGCCCGACTATCTGGAGATCGTCACCGCGCCGCTCGCCGACGCGGACGTGGGCGTCGTGACCTGCCTCTACAGCGCCCGCAGCGTCGGTGGTTTTTGGCCGCGCGTGGGCGCGCTCTTCATCAACGAGTGGTTCGCGCCCTCGGTGCGCGTGGCGCATTCCACGGGCTCGCGCGCGTTCGGCTTTGGCGCGACGCTCGCGTTGTCCCGTGCGACGCTCGATCGCATCGGCGGTTTCGCCGCGCTGAAGGACTGCCTCGCCGACGACTATCTGCTCACCCGTTACGCGCGCGATCACGGCCTCGCCACGGTGCTCGCGCCCGTGGTGGTCGCCACCGACGTGATCGAGCCGACTTTCGGCGCGCTCTGGCTGCGCGAGACGCGTTGGCTGCGCACTATCCGCTCGGTGAATCCGGCGGGGTTCGCTTCACTGTTCATTACGTTTCCCACGCCGTGGCTCGTGCTCGGCGCTTTGTTTTACGGCCTGCTCGCGGCGGGCGCGGGCGTCGGCGTTTGCGCGACGACGCGCGCGGCGCTGGCCGCGCTCGCCACGGCCATGACGGCGGGTATCATGGCGCGCTTGATCCTGCACGCGCGAGCGAGCGGAGGCTGGCGCGCGTTCTGGCGCGATTTGCCGCTCGTGCCGCTGCGCGACTTGCTGCTGGCGCTGCAATGGCTTTCCGCCGCGTTCGGCTCGCACGTGATCTGGCGCGGCGTGCGCGTGAGCGTCGCCAATCCCGAGGCCCAGGCGCGAGGGGCCCAGACCAGGCCCGCGAGCACGCGGCGGCCTGCCGTCGAAGGATCGGACGCCCGCTAAGCGGCGTCGTTTCGATGCCGGCGCTTTGTAGTACCCGACGCTTTAAACCAGATGTCACCTCAATCATCACCCGACACTACGGGTACCCGGAGCACTCATCGC
>NZ_CAJMZJ010000029.1:0-23375 GCF_905220295.1 Paraburkholderia sp. J76 | reverse complement strand
TCAGAAGAAAGGTAAGGCTTCCTTAAAAACATTATTTCCTTCACTACCCGCCTCGGAAGGTGGTTTTGACGACCGGTATAGACTCGTTAATCGAAAATCCTTAAAGCCGCTTGGAAACACTGAGTACGCGATTGTTCGCCAGGACGGCACAATCGAACATGGGATAACCGATGCAGAGGGCCAAACTCATTTGCTGTCCGCAACCGTGCGGGCTGAGTCGATAAAAATTCACGTATAAACGAATAGAAGAAGGACAACGCAATGGGTTCCACGGTTACCTCCCTATCCGGCAAGATTCTGGCAGCGCAGGCTGAAAAGACAACAACTCCACAGCCCGATGATTCCACAAAAGACGTCCACGTCTCCGTCGCTCCAAAAATCGTCGTGTTCTTTATTGGAGGCGCCGGCGATAAGCGGCCTTTTCTAGGTTCAGGGCCGAATAATAATATTGTTGATGTGGTCACACAATTCCAGACGGACTTTAAATCTGAACTTAACGATGGGGAGGTCGATGCTGACCCGGAAAAAAAATACCTTGGATTCTATGAGGTGTTTGGCGACAGCAATGTAAAAAACAATATCCTCTCCCAGATCCCATCGACGGATACTTCCGTATTCATCGTTGGACATAGCCTGGGGGGTTGGAACGGTGCCCATCTTTCGCATATTTTATCCTCGGAAGGATATCGGGTGGACCTGTTAGTGACGCTTGATCCCGTGGGTATTCATTATTACACGACGCTATCTGGTGCTGACATCTACAACGCGATTCCACGTCCCGTCGCTCGATACTGGATTAATCTTTGTTATGACGGAAAAACCGGCGCGAGCATACCCAATATAGTTGCAAGCACTGGCGGCCGCTGGAATGTAATGGAATCAGTTTCTGGCGCAGACGACGGACCACACCCGTCTAAACAATCAGTCCCGCAACGATTCCCAGACATCAATGCGACAGTGGCAGTCAATCACGCAGATACAATACAAGCCATGTACGCGAAACTTCCGGGCGGGAATTTTGCGTGGTCTATGCTGAAATCAAGAATCTCCAGCATTCTCCACTCCCAATAAAGCAATTTCATTACTAGAAAATTTCCTCCGATTCGACGCGCAGATAGAATTCGATCCGGAATTTCTTTAATACCAGAGATAATTCGTACATGAAGCTCAAACTGATATCCATTGCATTTTTCGGCCTGCCGCTACTTTCAGCCTGTAGCCATGAGCACGGGTCAATTGCTCTCGATAAGATCGAATCTTCCGGTGACTATCAGGTAAAGATTTTTTTTCATAGTCAGGAAAAAGGATTCGACGTCGAAGCAAATTATTTTTCCTGCGTGTCCGGCGATGGAAATTCTGAACGCTTTTATCAGGAACGGGAGACCGGAATCTGGACGTTTGGAAAAATAGAATCACTTGGGGGTGAATCGAGAAGCTACCGTTATGTGGCTAATATGGATGTTTATTATTATAATAGAAAATCAAATTCCTTTGGAAATGGCGACAAAAACAAAGTATTGACAACGCTAATAAACTCAGATTTTCTGACATGCCGGGTGGTCCTGAGAAATTATTATCGCGCACCGGGTCTTACAAATGGGTTGAAGATCAACGGAAAGGAATTTTCGACGTACTTCAAGAAATAATATTAATTGCGGATTCGCTCCCCTCCGATGAAAGATGGCATATCCTTTATCAGCGTTGAGATCGTATATCATGGGTATGTCGATGCAAACGAAGTACACAGCTATCGCGACATTTTTCCGCTGTGACATTATTAACCGGATGCTCAACTGAATGCTCCGCCGTTTCCAACCGAATCCGCGTAAGGGACTGGAAGATAGGTATCCCCCTAAGGGTGACTTTATGCCAGTACAAAAAGGAAGTAACTGACCAGGCGACTCCGCGTCCGAAAGCGATCTATTACCTGCTTCGCTTGCTGTTACGTAAAAGCCTCAATCCAGGGCTCGTCACCTGCGCGCATTTCTTCATATTCCGTGGCGAGCGACGCAGCGAATTGGCAGCATTGGAGGACTCAACGGCTCTCAGAGTGACGACGGCGCACCATATTGCGAACCAATGAATGGCCTCTTCTGGTTGTCAGCATAGTAGTGTAATGGTCAACTAATCCCGGACACTGCGTTAAGTTTTTCTTCCGCAACAGCCGGCGCCAGTCCGTCGTTGAACTGATGCCGCCGTATCCAGTTGTACCGGTGCATCAGGTAGTGGCTGATATCCCGGTGTGCTTCCTGCGCCGACGTGTACCCCACTGACGGCAGCCATTCCGTCTTGAAGCTGCGGAACAGCCTTTCCATCGGGGAGTTGTCCCAGCAATTTCCGCGACGGCTCATGCTCTGCTGAATCCGATTGCGCCACAGGCGCTGACGGAATTTCCGACTTGCGTACTGGCCGCCTTGATCCGAGTGGAACAGCAAGCCTTGCGGACGACCACGCTGCTCATAGGCCATCTCCAACGCCTGCACGACCAGATCGGCATCCGGGCGTGTCGAGAACGCCCAGCCAACAACCCGACGCGTGAACAGGTCGAATACCATGGCCAGATAATGCCAACTGCCCTGCGCCCAGACATACGTGATGTCACCACACCAGACCTGATTCGGCGTACTAACCTCGAATTCACGATTGAGATGGTTCGGGATATCGATCCGCTCGACCGTGGCCTGCTTGTAGGCATGGCGACCCGGCTGCTTGCAGATCAGCCCGAGTTCTTCCATCAAGCGGCTGACATTGAAGCGACCCATCACCGTACCTTCTTCGCGCATCATGCCCATGATGCTGCGGCTGCCGGCAGAGCTTCGGCTCTCGACGAACAGCTCGTGTACCCGGCTGCGCAGCGCCATGCGCTCGGCGTCAACGCGCTGGGCGCGTTCCCGGTACGCATACAGGCAGGATCGCGATACGTCGAATACCGCGCAGATCAGTTCGACCGATTCGCTTGCGCCAATCTGATCAATTACTTCGTACGTTCGTTGCCCTCCGACATCAAGAGCGCGGTAGCCTTTTCTAAAATGGCCTTCTCACGCTCGAGGCGTTCGATACGCGCCTCGAGTTCCTGAATGCGGTGTTGATCCGGCGTGATTGCCTTGCCCTGCGGCGTGACGCCCTGGCGTTCCATCTGAAGTTGATGCACCCAGCGACGCAGCACCGTCTCGCCAACACCGACCGAGCGGCTCGCCTCCATATGGCTATAGCCCTGGTCGAGCACCAGACAAGCGGCTTGCTGTTTGAACTCAGGGGAAAACGTACGTCGTTGCTTGCTCATCAGACACCTCTTCACGGCGACCATTCTCGCCTAAATCAGTGTCCGGATTCATTAGACCACTACATTGTTCGTGTGGCGGAAGATGTGCGGATAGACCCTTAGCAACTCAGGGTGCTTTCGCTTAGCACGCCAAAAATCCTGTTCAATCCGCGCAGTGAAAGTGGCGCTCCCACGTTAGCCACAAAGGGGAACGCGTGCGTCCGCGCAGCGTGGTAGCGCCGCCGTTCCTCGAGAATGCAGCGCCGCGTCCGACGTGCCAAGTCATCGGAGATAGGTAAAAGTCGGTCTGCCGTCTTTGTATTGGGCTGGTAGACACGCGTGTCGCTCGGGTCGTCCGCGCGTCGCGCGATGAATACCTCATTTGACCGAAAATCCAGGTTACCGCCTTTGACGCCGGGAAGTTCACCGCGGCGAATGCCGAGCCCCATAAACCATCGCACGATGAGTTCATTGCGCAACCTGGCGTGCCGTCCCTCCCACGGGTTCTCGCTTGAGTCGACATTGACGATTTGCCACAGGCGTTCCTGGGCTGCCTCGTCGAGTGCCCTCCGGATGCGCGCCTTGTTTCGACCCTTGCTGCTTGGAATACGAGCCGTCAGCCCCTGGAGCACAATTTCCTTGGCGGCAAGAAGCGCCGCGCGTGTTGGGTGGAGCGCGCTCAGACTTAGGAGACGCCGGTCGGTCAGCCAACCAATGTAATCGCGGATGTGGCGTATTCGCACGCCAGCGGAATTGCCGGCAATTTCATGAGGAGACTCCGTCGCCTTGGACCAGTAACGATCGAGCGAGACTGCGCGCGCGGGCCTAGGTGGCGTCGCATCGACCTGCACCTCGATATCGGACATTGGATGCAAAACCGCGCCAGCGCGTCGAGTTCACCCAGTTCTAGCAACTTCCCATGAATCATGCGCTCGACGACGTCGATTTGGGCAGGTCGCAAAAGATGAGGAAGACCTTAAGTGCACGCAACACCTGCTCAATGGTGGCGCTCGCCAGATCGCGTACACGGAATTCAGTAAGGGTGGAGACCGTCGGGTCGAACAGGGGGATGCCTGTGCGCCGGTCGACCACGAATGGAAAACGCTCACCTGATTCAAAAACGACGTTCTTGACAGCGTAGCGCTCGGGCATTTATATACATTTCTAAAAGTGCCGGATGCTCATCACGAGACAGGAACACGAAAAAAATGTAAATAAGAAAAAAGCCCGTAGCAACAGCGGCTACGGGCTTCGTTAATTACATCCTATGAAAGTGCCCGTCAGAAGCGGTGACGCAGACCCACCGTTGCGGCGACCTGGTTCTGCGTGGTCGACGGCGACAGCGTGTTGATCATCGCCACGTTCGCGCCGGCGTCGCCGAGTTCGCCCGAAGCGTGCTGGTACACGGCGCCTGCGTAGACGTCGGTGCGCTTCGAGAGCGAATAGTCAGCCGTCAGCGAAACCGTGTGCCACTTCGGATCGCCCGAGCCGTTCGAGCCCGAAACCTTGCCGTCCGTGAACGCGTACGACGCGTTCAGCGCCAGAGCCGGCGTGAGCGCATACGCGCCGTTCAGCTCGAAGTTGTCCATGTGCAGGTTCGTGCCCGACGGGATCGCGAACGTGTTGCCGCCCTGGCCGCCGGCGATCAGGTTGTCGTACTGCGTGTGCGTCCACACGAAGCCGACCGTTGCCGGGCCGTAGTTGTAGTTCACGCCCGCGCCGAACGTGCGCTGCGTTTGTGCCGACAGATTGAAGTTATTGCCGTTCGATGCCGAATTCGCGCCGTTGGCGTTCGCGTTCGTCGGCGAGTTGTTCATCTGCAGGTAGGCGGCCGCGAAGTTCAGCGGGCCGTTGCCGTACGATGCGCCCGCGCTCCATGCGCGGTTGTTCGCGAACTGGCCGGCGTCGTTGCTGAAGCCGTACATGCCGCCGAACTTGAAGCCCTGGTAGTTGACGCTCTGGTACTTGACCGCGTTCTTGATCGAGAACGAATGGTCGAGGTTGTCGTTGTCGAACGGGTGAGCGGCGAGGTTGTTGCCATAGCCCGAACCCGTTTCCGAAAGCGGGCCGAGGTAGTCGACCATCGAGTCGTACTGGCGGCCGAGCGTCAGCGTACCGAAGCGATCGCTCTGCAGACCGACGAACGCCTGACGGTTGAACATCGTGCCGTTCTCGGTGTCCTTGCCGTTGTTCAGGTTGAAGCCGTTTTCCAACGTGAAGATCGCATGCAGACCGCCGCCCAGGTCTTCGCTGCCCTTCAGGCCGAAGTACGTGTCGCCGACGGTGCCGCTACCCTGGTTCCATGCGGCGTGGCCGCCTGCATTGTTCGCGTAGACGATACCCGCATCCAGTGCGCCGTAGAGAGTAACGCTGCTTTGTGCGTGAGCGGAGGCTGCGAATGCGCCGAGGACGCCCGCGATAATCAAAGTGTTCTTCATGACTTTCCTTAATGACATTCAGACCGCGCTGAAGCGGCTCCGGGTATTGGAGCCACACCGGCAATCCCGGGCGAAGTCTACTTGTCAAAGGCTTTAAATCGCTTCGGCAAACGCTGTAACAGATATTTGCTGAATCTGGAAATATCGAAATAAAATGCCGTAAGTGCTTGTGGCGCCGGGGAAATACCAGGTAATGCCCGCATCGGCCCGCACTGACCGTGTGGCAATCACGCGACGCCCGTATCGGCGCCGAAATCCGATTATTGTGGAAACCGGTTTAATTACCGCTCATTCTCCGCAATTAAAAATTCTTCGATCAACGAAACTTTATTCCGGCAATAGCGGTCTTATCGCGCGCGTAAATTATTGCCATATACGGCGATTATTATTGCGTGAAATCGCGATTAACAAAAACCGCGTTTTCGGCCTTCTCCACGGAGCCGACACCGCCGTTCGCGGAGCATGCGCGCGGGCGCGAACGCGCGCATCCGTTAAAATCCTGAAACGCTCGCGTGCATCGCACGCGCACCACCGCATCGACGCCACTTCTACCGAACGGCCGCGTCGCCCCAACCCGTCCGGCGCGAGACCCCGTCATGACAAACAAAGCCACTCCCACGCACGCCCAGCCCTTCAGCGAACTGCCGCTCGCGCCCGCCATGCTCGCCAACCTCACGCGCCTCGGCTACGTCACTATGACGCCGATCCAGGCCGCGAGTCTGCCCATCGCTTTCGCGGGCCACGACCTCATCGCCCAGGCCAAGACCGGAAGCGGCAAGACCGCCGCGTTCACGCTCGCGCTGCTCTCGCGTCTGGACGCGCGCCGCCAGGACGTGCAGGCCATGGTCCTGTGCCCCACGCGCGAACTGGCCGACCAGGTCACGCAGGAAATCCGCCGCCTCGCGCGCGCGGAAGAAAACATCAAGGTGCTGACGCTGTGCGGCGGCACGCCCATGCGTCCGCAGGCGGCGAGTCTGGAACACGGCGCGCATATCGTCGTGGGTACGCCTGGCCGCATCATGGACCATCTGGAGCGCGGCAACCTCGCGCTGGGCGCGCTCAATACGCTCGTGCTCGACGAAGCCGACCGCATGCTCGACATGGGCTTCTTCGACGACATCGCCACCGTGGCGCGCCAGTGCCCGAAGGAGCGGCAAACGCTGCTCTTTTCGGCGACCTACCCCGAAGGCATTACGAAGCTCAGTCAGCAGTTCCTTCGCAATCCGAAGGAAATCAAGTTCGAGGAACATCACGACGACAGCAAGATCCGCCAGCGCTTCTATGAAGTGACGGAAGACGAGCGCCTGCACGCCGTGGGCATGCTGCTCAACCACTATCGGCCCGTGAGCACGCTTGCGTTCTGCAATACGAAGCAGCAATGCCGCGACCTGCTCGACGTGCTGCGCGCGCAGGGCTTTCACGCGCTCGCGCTGCACGGCGAGCTTGACCAGCGCGAGCGCGACCAGGTGCTGATCCAGTTCGCCAACCGCAGTTGCTCGGTGCTCGTGGCCACCGACGTCGCCGCGCGCGGCCTCGACATCGCGCAACTCGAAGCCGTGATCAACGTCGATGTGACGCCCGACCCCGAGGTGTACGTTCACCGCATCGGGCGCACGGGCCGCGCCGACCAGGACGGCTGGGCGCTCAGCCTCGCGAGCATGGACGAAATGGGGCGCGTGGGCGGCATCGAACAGGCGCTCAAGCGCGAAGTGGAATGGAGCCCGCTCGCGGAATTGAAGCCCGCCAGCAACGAGCCGCTCTTGCCGCCGATGGAAACGCTGCAGATTTTGGGCGGCCGCAAGGAAAAGATCCGCCCCGGCGACGTGCTCGGCGCGCTCACCGGCGAAGCCGGCTTCAGCGGCGCGCAGATCGGCAAGATCAACGTGACCGATTTTTCGACCTATGTGGCGGTGGAGCGCAGCATCGCGCGCGACGCGCTGCGCAAGCTCAACGCGGGCAAGGTCAAGGGCAAGAAGGTCAAAGCCCGCATGATGGACGAGTAAGCCGACGGCGCGCGCACGCGCCTCGCGCTGCGTCCCACTCAGTTACGCCGCGCGCCACCGCATTCAACCGGATCAGGAAAGCCATGAAACAACCGCTCAGAATCGATTTCGTCTCCGACATCGCGTGCCCGTGGTGCGCAATCGGCCTCTCGTCGCTGAACCTCGCGCTCGAACGTCTGCGCGACACCGTCGATGCGCAAATCGTCGTGCATCCGTTTGAACTGAATCCACAGATGGGTCCGGGCGGCGAGTCCGTGGTCGAGTATCTCGGCAAGAAGTACGGCCGCACGCCCGAGCAGATCGCCGAGACGCAGGCCATGATCCGCGAGCGCGGCGCGAGCGTCGGCTTCGCGTTCGGGCCGCGCGAGCGCGTCTACAACACCTTCGACGCGCACCGTCTGCTGCACTGGGCCGGCGTCGAGGGCAAGCAGGTGCCGCTCAAGCTCGCGCTGCTGCGCGCGTATCACGGCGAGGGCAAGGACACGAGCGACCATGCGGTGCTCGTCGCGGCGGCGCAGTCGGTGGGGCTCGACGCGGATAAAGCGCGCGAAGTTCTGGAAAGCGGCCAGTATGCCGACGAAGTGCGCGCCGAAGAGCACGAATATCAGGCGTCCGGCATCGATTCGGTGCCGGCGATCATCTTCAACCAGCAGTATCTGATCAGCGGCGGCCAGCCCGTCGAAACCTTCGAGCAGGCGATCCAGCAGCTCCTGGCCGAAAGCGCCAAGGCCTGAACAAGCCATCCCGCACAGCGGGCGTTTCGACGCCCGCCAACCCGCCGATGCCGGCCGCGCCCTCGCGGGCGTGTAAACTAGCGGGTTTTTTGCCCAGGTGGAAAAGTGCTAGCCCCGCAACGCCTCGCGTTGAGCGGCCCGACGCTCGTTCGCTTACTTGCCCGCTTCGGCGACGCCGAAGTGCCCGAATCCCGGCAATCGATCTCGGACCATCTGAGCCAGTGGCTCGGCTGGACGGACGCCATCGCCCTTTCGACGGCGCTTTCGTCCACGCTGGGCGTTCAGACGCCGGGCGGCGAGCCCGCAGTGCGCGCCGGCGCCAGCGTCGAACAGGGCCAGAGCGAGCAGGTGCGCGCCGCGCTCAGAAAAGCCATTGTGGGCGAAGGCGCGCCCGCGCGGCGCGACGGACGCCGCACGCAGGCCGCCGCCCAGCCCGCCGACGTGGAACCCGATTTCGCGGATTTCCGCCAGCGCTACGTCGCCCTGCAGCAGGCGATGGAGACCGACATCGCCACGCTGCGCGCCCGGCTGCGCGCCGCACTGGCCGCGCGCGCGCCTGCGCTCGCGCGCCTCGCGACAGTGGATGCCGTGATGGAACAGGCGCTCGGCGCCCGCGAGCGCAGCCTGCTTGCGGGCGTGCCCGCGCTGCTCGGCGCGCATTTCGAGCGGCAACGCGCGGCAGCGGCCGCGGAGTGCGCCGCGGAAAGCGCCGCGCCACACGCGTGGCTCGCCGGCTTTCGCAAAGATATGCAGAGCGTGTTGCTCGCCGAACTTGAGATTCGGTTTCAACCGGTGGAAGGGCTGCTTGCCGCCCTTCGCACCAGCTAACCCAAACGCTATGTCCCGCGCTATGTCCCGATTTCGCATTGAACCTGTTGTCTTCGTAGTGGGTCTCGCCGCCGTGTGCTGGATCGGCGCGGGCTACGCGGTCACGAACCCGCTCGCGAGCGCCGTCACCGTGCTGATCGGCGCGTGCTACGTCGTGGGCGCCTGGGAGCTTTATCGCTTTCACCAAGGCACGACCTCGCTCGCCCAGGCGCTCGCGCAACTGAGCGCGCCGCCCGCGCGCCTGGCCGGCTGGCTCGATACGCTGCATCCCGGTCTGCGCAACGCGGTGCGCGCGCGCGTCGAGGGCGAGCGCGTGGCCCTGCCGGGCCCGGCGCTCGCGCCCTACCTCACGGGCTTGCTCGTGCTGCTCGGCATGCTCGGCACGTTGCTCGGCATGGTCGTCACGCTCAAGGGCACGGGCGCGGCGCTGGAGAGCGCCACCGACCTCGACGCCATCCGCGCCTCGCTCGCCGCGCCGGTGAACGGCCTCGGCTTCGCGTTCGGCACCTCCATCGCGGGCGTGGCCACCTCCGCCATGCTCGGGCTGCTTTCGGCGCTGTGCCGCCGCGAGCGCATCGAGGCCGGGCAGCAGCTCGACGTGAAAATCGCGACCACGCTGCGCGCCTTCTCGCCGGCTCATCAGCGCGAAGCGTCGTTCAAGCTGATGCAGCGCCAGGCCGACGCCATGCCCGCGCTGGTCGACAAGCTCGGCGCGCTGATGACGCTGATCGAGCGCCAGAGCGCCGCGCAGCACGAACAGCAGGTCGCGACGCAACAAGCCTTCGCCGCGAACGCCGAAGCCGCCTGGAGCCGCCTCGCCGCTTCCGTGGGCCAGTCGCTCAAGTCGAGCGCCGCCGAAAGCGCGCGCGCCGCGGGCGCTGCGCTGCAACCTGTCGTGGAAGCGACGATGGCGGGCCTCGCGCGCGAATCCTCGTCGATGCAGAGCGCGCTCACGCAGTCGGTGCGGCAGCAGCTCGAAGGGCTGGCGAGCGGCTTCGAGGCATCGACGGCCACCGTCTCCGACATCTGGAACCGCGCGCTTGCGCAACACCGCGAGACCCACCAGGCGCTTGCCGCCGACCTCGGCGGCGCGCTGGAGCGCTTCAACGCCAGCTTCGAACAACGTGCCAACGGCCTGCTCGACGGCGTATCGACGCGCTTCGAGCAAGCATCGGGGGCGATGTCGCAGGCCTGGCAGGCGGCGCTTGAACAGCAGGAGCGTGCAGGCGAAAAGCTCGCTGCTGGCAACCAGCAGGCGCTCGCCACGGCGGCGGCGGCGTTCGAACAGCACTCGGCGTCGCTGCTGCGCGCGCTCGACGAATCGCATGCGGACTTGCAGGCAAAGCTCGGCGCGCGCGACGAGGCGCGGCTCGCAAGCTGGTCCGAAGCGCTCGCGACGATGGCCGCCGCGCTGCGCACGGAATGGGAGGCGACGAGCGCGGTTGCGGCGCAACGTCAGCAGGAAATCTGCGCGACGCTCGCACAAACGGCGAACGACATCGCCACGCAGTCGCAGCAGCATTCGAGCCAGACGATTGCCGAAATCGATCGTCTGGTCGAGGCCGCTGCGCAAGCGCCGAAAGCAGCCGCCGACCTGCACGCGGAAATTGCCTCGCGCGACGAGCAACGCATCGAAACGTGGACGGCGTCGCTCGCGACATTGGCCGCCGGGCTGCGCAAAGAGTGGGAGGAAACGAGCGCGGCCACCGCGCAACGTCAGCAGGAAATCTGCGCGACGCTCGCACAAACCACAAACGACATCGCCGCGCAGTCGCAGCAGCATTCGAGCCAGACGATTGCCGAAATCGATCGTCTGGTCGAGGCCGCTGCGCAAGCGCCCAAGGCCGCCGCGAATCTGCACGCGGAAATCTCCTCGCGCGACGAGCAACGTCTCGAAGCATGGAGCGCCTCGCTTGCCGCGATGTCGGCGGCGTTGCGCGAGCAATGGGAAGCCACGAGCGCGGCCACCGCGCGGCGTCAGCAGGAAATCTGCGAAACGCTCGCCCGCACCGCCAGCGACATCACTACGCAATCGCAAGCCCATAACGCCAGCACGATCGCCGAAATCGGCAGCCTCGTGCAGGCCGCGTCGGTTGCCCCGCAGGCGGCGGCCGAAGTCATCGCTGAGCTGCGCCAGAAGCTCTCGGACAGCATGGTCCGCGACACCGCGATGCTCGACGAGCGCAATCGCCTGCTCGCCACGCTCGAAACGCTGCTCGACGCCGTGAACCGCGCCTCCACCGAGCAACGCTCGGCGATCGACACGCTCGTTTCCACGTCGTCGGATCTGATGGAACGCGTGGGCGGCCAGTTCAGCGCGAGCGTCGAAGCCGAAAGCGGCAAGCTGGGCGCGATCGCCGCGCAGGTGAGCGGCAGCGCCGTGGAAGTGGCGAGCCTTGGCGACGCGTTCGGCGCGGCCGTGAGCGTGTTCGGCGAATCGAACGACAAGCTCGTCGCGCATCTGGAGCGCATCGAAGCCGCGCTCGACAAGTCGCTCGCGCGCAGCGACGACCAGCTCGCCTACTACGTGGCGCAGGCGCGTGAGGTCATCGACCTGAGCATGCTGTCGCAAAAGCAGATCGTCGAGAACCTGCAGCAGCTCGCGAGCCAGCGCGCCACCGCCGGAGCGGATGCGGCATGAACGACGAAATCGACGGCGGCGCGGCCCCCGCTGCGCCGGTCTGGCCTGCGTTCGCCGACCTGATGTCGGTGCTGCTGGGCGCGTTCCTGCTGATCCTCGTGGGCGTGGTCGGCATGCAGCTCGAACTGTCGAGCCGGCTCGCGAACGAAGTGAAACAACGCAAGGCCGAAACCGAGCGCCGCAAGACGCTCGAAGAAGCGCTCGCCGGCCCCCTCGCGGCCGGGCGCGTGACGCTCGTGAACGGGCGCATCGGCATTAGCGGCAGCGTGCTGTTCGCGCTGAACTCCGACCAGTTGACGCCGCAGGGCCGCGATCTGCTCAAGAGCCTCGCCGGACCGCTCACGGCCTACCTGAAGAGCCGCGATGAAATCCTGATGGTGAGCGGTTTCGCCGACGACCAGCAGGTGCACGCGGGCAACCGCCGCTTCGCCGACAACTGGGAGCTTTCGGCCGAGCGCGCGCTCACGGTCACGCGCTCGTTCATCGACGAGGGCGTTCCCGCGTCGTCGGTATTCGCGGCCGCGTTCGGCTCCGAACAGCCCGTGAGCGCGAATAGCGACGAAGCGGGCCGTGCGAAGAACCGCCGCGTGGAAATCGCGCCGGTGCCGCGGCCGACCGTCGGCGAGGGCAAGCATGGTCAATGACGCGGGCTCGCAGTCCGCTTCCAGCGCGCGCGCCCTGCTCGATGCGTGGCGCGCGCGCGGCGCGGATCAGCTCGACCCGGTGCGCTTTCATTTCATCGAGGCGCTGGAGCGCCGCGCTGCCTCGCAAGCGGGCGAAGCGCGGCGGCTCATCGACGCTCGCCTGACGCAACTGCTCGACGCCTTCGCCGGCGACCTCGCGCGCGAGACATCGAAAATCATGCCTGAGCTCGACGGCGATACGGCGAGGAGCGAACTCGGCCGTCTCGTCGATTCGCTCGCGCGTGCGGAACCCGCACAACCGGCGACACGCGTGCGGCACGAGCCCGACCCGGAGCTGGTCGAGTACTTCCGGCAAACGTGGTCGCGCGTGCGCGCCGAAACGCAGTTGCGGCAGTCGCTGGACCAGGTGCCGCGAAACGCAGGGCCGCTCAATTCGAGCAGCCTCGTGCATCGCGCGCTCTCGCTCATGCGCGAGGTTTCGCCGGGGTATCTGCAGCAGTTTCTCGCTTATGCCGATGCGCTTTCGTGGCTCGAACAGTTGAACGCGAGTGTGGGTGTCGCGGCGCCGGTGAAGGAAGCGCCGCGAGCGGCGGCGGCGAAGAAAGGGGCGCGGAAGGGGCGTTAGGGCGTCTTCGCGATTTTCGCTGCCGCACCTGTCCGCCGCCGTATGCAGCGCTCCTTTTCGAGGACTCGATCCGGTCAACGTTTGTCCAAACGCGACTATTCGAAGGGTGCCTGTTTATTGATATTCGTGTCTTGCCAATAATAGCTCGCATCGCAAGCGTGCCACCGAAGCGAACCGTTCCGTTGGTAGTGCTTATCGTCCGCACGCAGCCAGAACCCCCACAAGACCCAGGAAGCGCCCATGGTACGATCGCTAGCTGCAGCTTCAGACAACGGCAAGATCGATTCAGGTTCTGCCAGGAACAACGATATGAGCGATCACGAACGTTTCAACGTTATCTATGACGGGCCGGCGCTGACTGGGCACCGTATGGACGTTCGCGATCTCGCGCCGGCTCTCGTCGCAATGGCCGACCTCTTCACGGCGGCCAACAAGCTGCTCAACGGCGATTCCGCCGAAGTTCGCGTGGAGGTGAAGGGCAGTTTTCGCGCGGGCTCGTTCCAGATCGAACTGATTTTCGTCCAGCATCTTCTTGCGCAACTCCGCGACATGTTTGCGGGAACGAGCGCCAGCGCGGTCGCCAACGCCTGGACCATTCTCGGCCTCATCGGCTGCGTAGGCGGCGGCGGCGTGATCGGGCTGATGCGCAAACTGCGCGGAAGACGGCCGCACCGCATCGAGCCGATGGGCGATCAGGTGCGAATCTGGATCACCGAATCGGAAGCGATCGAGACCGAAGAGCAAGTGTGGCGGCTGTGGCGCAATCAGAGCGTCCGCGTGAGTCTGCAGAAAACGCTTTCTCCGCTTGAACGCGACGGCATTACGAGCTTTGGCGTCGTATGCAACGAACAAATCGAACTCGTCATCGACGATGGCGAGCTTCCCCTGTTCGAGGCGTCAACCAGCGAGGGCGAGGTTGTGTCCGACTCGGTTGCGCGCAAGGTGCTGCTTATCGAGTCCGTCGTATTCAAGGACGGAAACAAATGGCGCGTCCATGACGGCCAGTATCCGTTTTTTGCGTCGCTCGACGACGAAGCATTCCTTGCCAAGGTCAATGCGGGTGAGCGCTTTGGCAAAGGTGACGTGCTCGTCGTCGAACTTCGGCAGATTCAGACCGTCGATGCCGGAACGCTCAAAACCGAGAATCACATCATCAGGGTCGTCGAGCATCGCGCACAACTCCAGCAGACGTTGTTGTGACATGTTGCGATAACGCCGGCGATCCAGAACCCCGATTGCCGGCGCTAGCCCCTCACCCCGCCTTCCGCCGCGCCCTCACCGCCTGCGCCAGTCCATCGAGCACCGGCGCCGTCTGCGCCCAGCTAATGCACGCATCGGTGATCGACACGCCGTGCTTGAGCGGCACGCCCGGCTTCTGGTCCTGGCGGCCCTCTTCGAGGTGGCTCTCGACCATCACGCCGATAATGCGTTGATCGCCGCCCGCCAGTTGCTCGCCGATATCGCGCGCCACGTCGATCTGACGCTGATGCGCCTTGTTCGAATTCGCGTGCGAGCAGTCGATCATGACCTGCTCGCGCAGCCCCGCCTTCGCAAGCGACGCGCAGCACGCCGCGACCGATGCCGCGTCGTAATTCGGCCCGCTCTTGCCGCCGCGCAGGATCACGTGGCAGTCGTCGTTGCCGCGCGTTTCGAAGATCGCGGCCATGCCCATCTTCGTCATGCCCATGAACGCGTGGCTCGCGCGCGCCGCGACGATGGCGTCGCTCGCCACCTGCACGCCGCCGTCGGTGCCGTTCTTGAAGCCGATCGGGCACGAGAGGCCCGAAGCGAGTTGCCGATGGCTCTGGCTTTCGGTCGTGCGCGCGCCGATCGCGCCCCACGCCACGAGGTCGGCGATGAATTGCGGGCTCAGCAGATCGAGGAATTCCGTGCCCGTGGGCAACCCGAGCGCGTTGATGTCGAGCAGCAACTGGCGCGCCGCGCGCAAGCCCTCGTTGATGCGGAAGCTGCCGTCCAGACGCGGGTCGTTGATATAGCCCTTCCAGCCCACCGTGGTACGCGGTTTCTCGAAGTACACGCGCATGACGATCAGCAGATCGTCCTTGAGCGTGTCGGCCTTCGCCTTGAGAAGTTTCGCGTATTCGATCGCCTGATCGTGATCGTGGATCGAGCACGGTCCCACCACCACCACGAGCCGGTCGTCGCGCTGCGCGAGCACGTCGGCGATCTCGCCACGGCTCGTTTCGACAAGCGTTTGCGTTTCCTGCGGCACCGGCAGCTCGTCGAGCAGCAGCGCGGGTGAAATGAGCGGACGCACGGCGCCGATGCGCGTGTCGTCGATGCGGGTCGTGTCCTGGGTGGCGTCGGCCACGCCGACTTCCTGGTCGTGCTGCGGATTGTCGATACGGCTCAAGATATTCTCCAACTGCGCCTTTGACGCGCGCATCATGCATGTGGGGGTGAGGAATGCGCGATTATCGCATCCGGTGCGCCTTCGGCACCGCGAAACGGCATCCCGGAATGAAACGAGGCGGCCCGAAGACCGCCTCGCCCAAGGGAACCGCCGCGAAATCAGCGCGCCGCGCCGCCCATCGGATACCCTTTGCCCGCGAGGCGCCGCGCGATGCGCACGAGCGCGAACCACTGCTGCGCGAGCAGCCCTTCGCCATAGTTCGCACCCCGGCCCTGCGGCGCGGGCAACTGGTCGCGAATGCCGGTGGGCTCATGCTCCTTGTTCCACGACGCCGTGCGGAACATCACGTCCCACCACGGAAACAGCACGCCGAAGTTGCAGCCGTAGCGCGTGCCTTCGTGGCCGTAGCCGATCGCATGATGACGGCGATGAAACGCCGGGCTCACCACGACGCGCTCGAGCAGCCAGCCAAAGTTCAGCCGCGCGTTCACGTGCTGCACGCTCTGCATGAAATTGCTCACGGCCACGAGCACGACGAACTGCGCGGGCGGCACGCCGATAAAGAGCGAAATGCCCGCGAAGAACGCGGCCTGGATGATGTCGTCGAGAAAATGGTTGCGATCGTCGCACCACAGCGACATCTGCTGCTGGCTGTGATGCACGGCATGCAGTTCCCACCACACGCCGAACCGGTGCTGCCAGCGGTGATACCAGTAGCCCGCGAAATCGAGCACGACCAGATAGATCAGGAACGACACGAGCGGCTTGTCGGTCACGCCGGGCCAGAGGCTGTCCACGTCGATGTTCGGCACGCTGTGGATCGCCATGAGGCTCTGCCAGTGATTGAACAGGGGCGTGAGCAGAAAGAAGAACGCGATATTCAGAATGCCGAGCTTCGCGATCCACGTGTACCAGACGTCGGCGCGCAACGCCTTGCGATCGCCCCAGTCTTCCGCGGGACGCAGCGCTTCGAGCGGGCGCAGCAGCAGGTACGAGGCGCAAATCTGCAGCACGCCCACGATCACCCAGTAGAGCGCGTCGTAGGTGTCTTCGTCGTAGCCCATCAGGCCGATCTTGTAGAAGACCGGCTGCACGACGTCCACGTAGACGAGCGTCTGCAGCCACGAAACGAGGTTGTCGGCCTGCGAAATCAGCGTATCGAGCATCGAGACTCCTCAATCAATCCGGGTTCGGCGCGTACACGGGCGCGCTGTTCGCGAAGTAGATGCCGTGCGGCGAGCGGCCCACCGCGATCGTATCGACCAGCTTGCGCGTAGTCAGGTCGATGATGCCCACGTGCTTGGCGAAGCGGAACGTCACCCAAAGGTAACGCTTGTCCGCGGAAAGCGCCATGTCGTCGGGACCGGGGCGCAGGCCCGTGATGTCGGCGACCTTGGTGAGCGTCGTGTAGTCGAGAATGCTGATCGTGCTCTCCACGCGATTGGACACGGCGATATGTTTGCCATCGTCCAGATTGCGGAAGTTATGCGCACCGCGCCCGGTCTGGATCTTTTTTACGACCGTGCGGTTGTGCCAGTCCACCACGGCCACGTCGTCCTCGCCCGTCATGCCGATGAGCAGGTACTTGTCGCCCGGCGTCATCCAGAGGCCCGCGGGCGTGTTGCCCACCGGCAGCTTCCAGAGCACCGTTTGCGTGGGCAGATCGATCGCGGCCACCTCGCCCGTGTCCTGCAGCGTGACGAAGGCCGTTTTGTTGTCGGAGGCGAACGTGATGTGGCTCGGCGTTTTCGCAAGCGGAATGCGCTTCGCGATAGTGAGATTCTGGCCGTCGTAATGGTAGATGTCCACGCGGTCGAGTCGCAGGCCCGCGGTCACGAACCATTTGTGATCCGGCGAGAAACCGAGCTGATAGGGATCTTCAATGCCTTCCAGACGGCGCTGTATCTGCCCCGAATGCGGGTCGAGGAACAGCAGGTCGTTCGATACCGAATCGGCGACGATGAGCGATTTGCCGTCCGGCGTGATCATCAGGTGATGCGGTTCCTTGCCGGTGGGCTCGGTGCCGACCACGGTGCGGCTCGCCTCGTCGATGAGCGAGAGCTTGGCCTCGCCCGAGTCGAGCACGATGACCTTGTCGTCGGCATGGGCAAGCGCGCCCCACGCGAGGCCACCCATCAGCAGCGCAGCCGAGAGCGTTTTTTTCATGCGGACCGGTGTAGGCGAAAAGATCGGGAGTTCAGGCATTTCGTAAGGGAAAGAGAGCAGCGCAGGCGCGCCGCGCCGGTTTGTGCTGAGATAACGCCAGGGCAGGCGCGCGGATTGCCTGCTTAACGCATGAAGGCCCGAATCCGATGACGCCTTTGCAACGAACCTGTCGCGCCCTTGCCACCGCACTGGCTGTATTCGTGCGCGGGTCATGGCGATGGGCCCCGCCTGAAGACCCTCACACGCCCGAGAAGTTGCATGGATCATCGCGCCCGCGACGACCGCGCCGATAACGCGGACACCAGCCTGAGCGCGCCCGACGGCCTCAGCCGCAACACGGCCGCCGCGGTGCGCGAAGCACTCGAAGGACGCCGCCGCGGCGTCGCCCTTCTGCTGCCGCTCGCGGGTCCGGCCGTGGTCATCTCGGTGGCCTATATCGATCCCGGCAACATCGCGACCAACATCCAGGCCGGCGCGCGCTACGGCTACGCGCTGCTGTGGGTCGTGCTGCTCGCGAACCTCATCGCCATGCTGTTTCAGGGGCTTTCCGCGAAGCTCGGCATCGCCACGGGGCGCAATCTCGCCGAATTGTGCCGCGACCACCTGCCCGCGCCGCTCGTGTGGCTCATGTGGATCGTGAGCGAAATCGCCGCCATGGCCACCGATCTCGCGGAGTTTCTCGGCGGCGCGATCGGCCTTGCGCTTCTCTTTCATCTGCCCCTGCTCGCCGGCATGGCGGTGACGGCCGTCGTCACTTACGCGTTGCTGTTTCTGCAGCGCGCGGGCTTCAGGCCGCTTGAACTGCTGATTGGCGCGCTCGTGGGCGTGATCGGCATTTGCTACGTTCTGGAGCTATTCATCACGCCCATCGAGTGGCCGAGCCTCTTGCGCCACCTGGCCACGCCGCGCCTGCCCGACGCGCAGGCGGTGACGATCGCGGTGGGCATCATCGGCGCCACGGTCATGCCGCACGCGCTCTTTCTGCACTCGGGGCTCACCCAGGCGCGCGTGCTCGCGCGCGACGACGCCGAACGCAAGCGCCTCGTGCGGTTTTCCAACATCGAAGTCGTGGCCGCGCTTTCCGTGGCCGGGCTCATCAACATGGCGATGGTGGTAATGGCCTCGGGCGCGTTCCACCAGGGCTATGCCGATGTCGCCGAAATCGAGACCGCCTATCGCACGCTCGCCCCGCTGCTGGGCGCGGCGGCCGCCAGCATCTTTCTCGTCTCGCTGATCGCCTCGGGCATTTCGAGTTCCGTGGTCGGCACGCTCGCGGGGCAGATGATCATGCAGGGCTTCGTGAATTTCCGCATTCCGCTCTGGCTGCGCCGCGCGGTGACGATGGTGCCGAGCTTTATCGTCGTAGCGCTGGGCATGAACGCCACCGAGGCGCTCGTCATGAGCCAGGTCGTGCTGAGCCTCGCCCTGCCGTTCCCGATGGCCGCGCTCGTGTGGTTCACGTGCCGCCGCGACGTGATGGGGCCCCATCGTAATCGCACGCTCACGGCGGCGGCCGCCGTGGCGGGCTCGGTCGCGGTGCTTGCGCTCAACGTCGCGCTGGTGCTCACGACCTTCGGCATGGCGGTGCCGGGGCTGGGTTAAAGCCTGGCCGAATGGCCGGTTTATCGACGACACTCGCGACGAGACCTGCAACCAGACCCGCGGCGAGGACGGCACGCGCAACGCCTCGTTCGCGCCACGCGTGCAAACTCGCGCGAAACCATGCACCATTAGCGTTTTCGCCGCGCCCCGCTCTTGCGACGGGCGCGGGTTTTGCAACCGCGCGCTGCGATCCGGGCGCGCGTCACCTCCGACCTGCCATGACGAATCAGCCTGCCCAAGCCTTGCCCGAACAGCCCGTCGACATGATCATTTTCGGCGGCGGAGGCGACCTGGCCGCGCGCAAACTGCTGCCCGCGCTCTACATGGCGCATCTGCACGGCAATCTGCCGCCCGAGACGCGCATCATCGCCGTGGGCCGCAAGAACTGGACGATCGACGACTATCGCAAGTTCATGGAAGAGCAGTCGCGCCCGTTCATCGACGCGAAAGCGTTCGACGCGCAAGCGTGGGACCGCTACCTGAGCCTGTTCCAGTACGTGATCATCGACGTGAACGATCCCGCCGATTACGCGCGCCTGAAGGCCGCGTCGCGCGAGCATGCGCTGCGCGTGTTCTATCTCTCGACGTCGCCGGAACTGTTCACCACGATTTGCGACAACCTCACGGCGGGCGGCCTGATCGACGGCAGTTCGCGCGTGGTGCTCGAAAAGCCGCTCGGCCACGACCTCGCTTCGGCCAAGGAGATCAACGAGTCGGTGGGCCGGCACTTCGCCGAATCGCAGATCTACCGGATCGACCACTATCTGGGCAAGGAAACGGTGCAGAACCTGATGGTGCTGCGCTTCGGCAATCCGATCTTCGGGCCGCTGTGGCAGGCGCCTTACATCCGCAGCGTGCAGATCACCGTGGCGGAAACGGTGGGCGTGGGCAGCCGCGCGGGCTTCTACGATCACACGGGCGCGCTGCGCGACATGGTGCAAAACCACCTGCTGCAACTGCTTTGCATCGTGGCGATGGAGCCGCCCGTCTCGCTCGACCCGGACGCCGTGCGCGACGAAAAGCTCAAGGTGCTGCGCTCGCTGCGCCCCATGTCGCTCGCCGACATCGCGCGAGACACCGTGCGCGGCCAGTACGCGGCGGGCGCCGTGGATGGCCAGCCCGTGAAGGGCTATCTGGAAGAAGACAACGTGCCGCCCGACAGCAAGGCCGAAACCTTCGTGGCCCTGCGCGCGCACATCAACAACTGGCGCTGGGCGAACGTGCCGTTCTTCCTGCGCACGGGCAAGCGCCTGCAAAAGCGCCAGTCGGAAATCGTGATCGAATTCGCGGACCTGCCTTTCTCGATCTTCCCGAGCGGCCCGCGCAATTACGGCAACCGCCTCGTGATCCAGCTTCAGCCGGAAGAGTCGATCCAGTTGCAGATGCTCGCGAAGGAACCGGGCAGCGGCATGAACATGCTGCCCGTGAGCCTGAATCTGGACCTGCAGCAGGCCATTCCCGAGCGCCGCGCCGAAGCCTACGAGCGTTTGCTGATCGATGTGATCCGCGGCCGTCTCACGCACTTCATGCGCCGCGACGAACTGGAAGCCGCGTGGACGTGGGTCGAGCCGATTCTCAACGGCTGGAAGGAACTGAACGACCGCCCGCGCGCCTACACGGCGGGCACGTTCGGGCCGGCGGCATCGTCGGCGCTGCTTGCGCGCGAAAGCATGTCGTGGGCCGAAGAGATGTGACGTGAAACACCGCGAGCGCCGCGTGTCACGTTTTTCACGTTTGTCACGCGGGGCGCTTGCGGCACGAGATTGCTTGTCGCCCGAATCAGGCTCGTCAGGAGTCAGGACTAGTCAGGACGAAAAAGATCGAAGCCGGCGAGCACGATCACGCCGCTGAGCGCGATCAACGGCACCGAATGGCGGCCGAGAAAAAGAACCGCGGCCGCAAGCCAGGTTGAAAGACAAAAAGCGCCGATGCGCCGCATGATGCCACTCCCTACTCTTTAATGCTTTACCGGAACGTCGATGCGCACGACGTGTGCCGCGCGGCTTAATCCAATGTGGCGCGCGCCGTGCGCAGCCGCGACACCGTATCCACAAACGCCTCGCCGCCCAGCGTGCGCTTCAGGCGGCTCGTGACCGCCGCGCTCGCCGCATTGAGCGCCTCGCGAATCGCCATGGCCTGCGCCGTGGGCACGATCGCCACTTCGCGCCCGTCGCCTTCCGTGCGCTGACGCTCGACATAGCCGCGCGCTTCCAGGCCGTCGAGCACGCGCGTGGCCGTGGGCCGCGCGATGGAGAGCAGATCCGCCAGTTCGCGCTGCGGCAAACCGGGACGCTCCAGCACGGCGCGCAGCATGAAACCCTGCGGCGGCGTGAGGTCGAAGCGTTCGAACGCTTGCGTCCATTCGCGTTCGAGACGCCGCGCGAGTGCCGAGGTGTTGAAGTAAAGGCAATGATCGAACATGCGCACAGGATACCTCGATATAGTTAGCTATGCAACGACATTGACGTATCGTCCCTGGCGACCGCCTGACTCGAATCAAACGCAAACCGCAAAAAAGAACGACCGAACGAATTAGTACCGCATCGGCTATGATGCGAAGACACCGCTTCACGCGTGGCCGTGCCCGCGCGCCGCACACAACACTCACGGAGACATCGATGCAAATGCGCTGTTACTGCGTTGTCCATCATGGCAAGCCGCTCGAACTGGTCGAGCGCGAGGTGCCGGAGCCCAAGGGCACGGAAGTTTTGCTGCGCGTGAAGGCCGCGGGCCTGTGCCATTCCGATCTGCATATCTGGGAAGGCTATTACGACCTGGGCGGCGGCAAGAAGCTCTCGCTCGCCGATCGCGGCATCAAGCTGCCGCTCACGCCGAGCCATGAAATCTGCGGCGAAGTCGTGGCGCTCGGCCCCGATGCACAAGGCGCTGCGGAAGCGCTCGCGGCGGGCGCGTCGGCCGTCGTGCATCCGTGGATTGGCTGCGGCGAATGCGCGGCCTGCAAACGCGGCGAAGAGAATATCTGCGCCAGGCCGCAGTCGCTCGGCGTACTGCGCGACGGCGGCTTCGCCGACTACGTGATCGTGCCGCATCCGCGCTATCTCGTGGATCTCGCCGGCCTCGACCCCGCGAAGGCCGCGCCGCTCGCCTGCGCGGGCGTAACCACATATTCGGCGGTAAAGAAGTTCGGCGCGCGCATTCACGAAGGTCCCGTGGTCGTGATCGGCGCGGGCGGCCTCGGCATGATGGCGCTCGAAGTGCTCAAGGCGATGGGCGCACAGGGCGCGATCGTCGTGGACGTAGACCCGGCCAAGCGCGAAGCCGCGCTTGCGGCGGGCGCGCTAGCGGCCATCGACGCGCGCGCGGACGACGCCGCGCAGCAGATCGTCGAGGCAACGGGCGGCGGCGCACGCGCGGTGCTCGACCTCGTGGGCGCGACGCCCACGGTCAAGCTCGCGCTCGACTCGTGCGCGCGCGGCGGCCACGTGGTGATCGTCGGCCTGATGGGCGGCGATCTCACGCTCTCGCTGCCCATCATCCCGATGCGTCCGCTGAGGATCGAAGGCAGCTACGTGGGCACGCTGCCCGAGCTGCGCGAACTCGTGACGCTGATGCGCGAAGGCAAAATGCAGCCCTCGCCGGTCTCCACACGGCCGCTCACGGAAATCAACGAGGCGTTCGAAGCGCTCGTGCAGGGCAAGGTGGTGGGACGGCAAATACTGGTGCCTTAAGCGGGAAGCGGCGCGGCGCCGCAGGCGTTATCCGTGGCGCAATGCCTGGCACCGGCGCCATTCGTGACGCACGGCGGCGCGATACCGTCGACGACTGCCTTCGCATGGCGAATATCCCAGTACGCGGGCATCGTCACGCCGTTTTTCGCCGCCGTGACTTCCGCGAGAATCGACACTGCAATTTCAGGCGGCGTGCGGCTGCCGATGTAAATGCCAACCGGCCCGTGCAGCCGCGCGAGTTCCGCTTCGCTCAGATCGAACTCCTTGAGCCGCTCGCGACGCGCCGCGTTGTTGCGCCGCGAGCCAAGCGCGCCCACGTAGAACGCGGGCGTCTTGAGCGCTTCCATCAGCGCGAGGTCGTCGAGCTTG
>NZ_CAJMZJ010000028.1:0-25132 GCF_905220295.1 Paraburkholderia sp. J76 | reverse complement strand
CTTCGACGCCGCTTGGCGACGCCCAGCCGTTTGATTACCAGCCCGATATGCCGGATGGCGACACCGAGCATATCGCGGGTATGCCGTTCAATGGGGCGCCGGGCACGTGGGCGTCAAGTATGCCGGGAACGATGCCGCAGTTGCGGCAGTACGGTACTGACGGCACGCCAATGACGGATATCGACTTCGAGGCGCATCACGGCAACCCCAACCCGCACGCGCACAACTGGGACGGCTATGACCGCGACGAAGGCGCGCCGGTTTCCATCCTTCCTTGGTGAATGGAATGACTGACAACGTATTGACCGCGTGGAATCACTTCCACGACTGGTTTATGGACAGTGTGGCGATCGGACCGAACGTCGAGCCCCGAACGGTGACGCTTGGGCTGCACCTGGGCAACAAGCGGACGGCGGTGACGTTCGAGGGGGTCACGTGCGTCACCGTTGAGCACTTGGGGCTGCTGAACATCGTGTACGGCATTCACATCGTTCCGCCAAATGACACGAAGTACGCACGTGTCAGCGCCGTGCTTGGGCGCGGCGAACGGCTGACCCACAGAAGAGCGGCGCTGCTCGTATTCGTCTATTCAACGCTCGGCGCCGAACTTGCAATTGAGTGCGACTCCTTGGCTGTACGGGAGTTGCATTCCACGTGAGCAGGGAGCAAAAGCGCACGCGCCTGGCTGGTGAGCTTCGTTGCTTCGTGCAGAAGTACGCCCGAAAGGCCCGCGCCGGCGGCCTCGATCCCAATGACAGGAAGTACGACCACAAGATCGAGAGGGCGATGCGACGACTGCGCCCCGACGAACTCTCAGAACTGCTTTCGGGCGATAGCGAGCCGGACGACGCCTTGGATTGAACGCAAAAGCCTCTCGGCGTCGGCTCGCTTGGAGCACAATTGCTCTCCAAACCGCAATCGCAGACTCACACGACATGAGATTTCCTACGTTACTCACCGCGTTCGGTCTCTTGCTCTGCCAGGGCGCGTCGAACGCATTTACTCCAATTCTATTCCGCAACTGCCGAGGTTCACCTCGCGCCGGACAGATTCGAACTCGCCGACACCGAGACGGCAGTCCTCGCGAATTCGATGCAACATATCGGCGATCTTCAAAGCCCCGAAATCGTTGTGATTGTCTACGCCGACGCGTTGGGCGGCGACTCGAATCGCCATCCACTGGAGATGGTGGGGCGGGCGCGCGCCAACACAATCACGAACTATGTCAGCAGTCTTGTCTACCAGGCGTCGATGCACACTTCCACGCAATCGTTTACGAAGCCGGATGTGATGTACCGGGCGGGTTGGGCGATGGTGGCGATCAAGGGAACGTGTATGGGCCATGACGACCAGTGCAAACAAGACTTTCCCGCTCCTCAAAAGGGAGAATCCTGGTGGCCGCACACAGACCCACGCCGCTAACACCGCATTGGAGCTCGAGACCTGAAACGCAAAAGCCGACCTGCGAGGGTCGGCCTGTGTCTTCATCTCGCAGGGGCGCGGACGAAGCCCGGATCGTTACTCGTAGTGATCGCGGCGGCGCTCGTCCCTGCGATGATCGCTGCTGTAACGAGCATCGCTGTGACCTGAATCGCGGTGGCGCTCGTCGTGCTGGGCATTTCCGTTTTGATTATTGGGGTGGCGGCGCATCCACTCGTCGCGCTGCCGCTCGCGATGGCCGTCATAGTATCGATCGCCATACCAGCCAACAGCAACGCCGACCGTTTCCACAACCACTGGCGCCTGTGCCGTCTCCATCGGAGCTGGGACAATACATGCTGTCAAACTGGCGGCTGATGCCACAAGCAACGCGGCGGTACTGAGGGTTTTCATGCAAATTCCTTGGATGGTTTGAAAGACGATGCGCAATGCAGTCCAAACGTACCAGGGGCATCAGGCAAGGCGAGAGTGGCTGGCGCTGATCTCCGGATTCACCGACTCAGGCGCATGGTCAACCTCGCTGACAGCGTATTCGCGCGAATGGACCTCATCGCGCCATGCTTGCGAGCGCATCAGCCTGCGCATTCACTCTCGCGCATGGCCACTGCCGGACAACGGGCATGCGCGAGAGCGGGAATAGGGACCTGTCGCGCCGGGGCCACCCTGTCCACAGGCTCTGCGGGTTTTAGGTGATGATGCGGGCACTCACGCAGTAACCCCGGCGCTTTTGGTGCCCCCTTAGGCTCGCCACGGTGCGCCAGCCGCGGCGAGCATGAGTGCGTATACGGCTCACTGACGTTTACACGTCGGATGGCGCTTGGGTTTCGCTTTCCAAGCCGCGAGCGATAGACGAGCATATACGGGACGTGATCGGATTTCTCGCGCCGCACCTCGTTTTGTCGGAGGGGATCGGCACTGTCCGCGAGCGCAATTTCGAATTTCTGGACGAATGGAAGGCCGTCCAAGTGCCGCAGCGGTTCATTCTCGATAACTACACGCCGCGCAAACGCGATAACGTCCAGCCGATCATGTCGCGGCTCGAAGGGGAAGGGCTGGCGACTCGCCGTGAGCTTGACGAGTATTACTCGCTCAAAGATGTGTTCGACATGTTCGATGCTTCGTGCCTTCGGTCAGTGAACGCCGCTTGGCACAGGAGCGTGCGGAGTATGAAGCGAAGCTGAAGGAGAAGGAGAAGGGAAAACGTACAGACTTCGGGCGACCGCTAGAAACTCGCGCGTAAACGGAAAAAGGCTTACGTCTTTCAACGTAAGCCTTTGATTTTCCGCTTCGGTGTTTGTCATTACCAACACCAGGAATTCTGGTGGGTAGTACTGGGATCGAACCAGTGACCCCTGCCGTGTGAAGGCAGTGCTCTACCGCTGAGCTAACCACCCGAAGAGATTGAGATTATGCAGGGCGTTGCCGATCTTGTAAAGCCCTTTTTTAAGCATTTTGCGCAACGGCTGGATTGGCTTCGGCGAGGGCGGGTTCGAGGCGCCAAACCGACGTCCCCTTGATCGCCTTGTCGAGACCATCGAGCACGGCGTCGTGCTCGGCAACCTCTTCGGCGCTCGCCATGATGACCGGCAGCTCGATCGACTCGAGCCGGACGCGCGGCGCGGCGGCCGCACCCGGCGCGGCGTGCTCGCCCAGCATGTCGATGACGAGGCTTTCCTGGCCACGCGTCATCGCGAGATAGACCTCGGCGAGCAGTTCCGAGTCGAGCAGCGCGCCGTGCAGCGTGCGGTGCGCGTTGCTGATGCCGAAGCGGTCGCACAGGGCGTCGAGCGAGTTGCGCTTGCCCGGGAAGATCTGCTTGGCCTGCACGAGCGTGTCGATCACTTCGCCGCAGTGCTCCTTGAAGCCGGGCTTGCCGAGCAGCGAGAGTTCGGCGTCGAGAAAGCCGATGTCGAACGGCGCGTTGTGGATGATGATGTCCGCGTCGCGAATGAAGTCGAGAATCTCGTCCGCGACTTCGGCGAACTTCGGCTTGTCGGCGAGGAACTCGGTCGTGAGGCCGTGCACCGCGAGCGCGCCCGGGTCGCTGTCACGCTCAGGGTTCACGTAAAAGTGGAGGTTGTTGCCCGTGAGCCGGCGGTTCACCAGTTCGACGCAGCCGATTTCGATGATGCGGTCGCCCGTGCGGGCGTTCAGGCCGGTGGTTTCGGTATCGAGAATGATCTGGCGCATGGGTTGTAAAGCGTGAAAGCGTGGGGCGGCCGCTTGATGCGGAGCGGTCTCAGAGTTCGGCGAGCGTGGCGACGCCGCGGTTCGCGAGCGCGTCGGCGCGTTCGTTCTCCGGGTGGCCGGCGTGACCCTTCACCCAGCGCCACTCGATCTCGTGCTGACCGACGAGCGCGTCCAGGCGTTTCCAGAGGTCGTCGTTTTTCACGGGCGTTTGAGCGGCCGTCATCCAGTTCTTCTTTTTCCAGCCGTGAATCCACTCGCTGATGCCTTTTTGCACGTACTGCGAGTCGGTGTGCACGATCACCTTGCATGGGCGCTTGAGCGCCTCGAGCGCGGCGATCACACCCATCAGTTCCATGCGGTTGTTGGTCGTGCCTTGCTCGCCTCCGAACAGTTCCTTTTCCTGCGCGCCAAAGCGCAGCAGCGCGCCCCAGCCGCCGGGGCCGGGGTTATTGCTTATGTTACCCAAAGTTGTTCATGTTCACGTATTGGCTCTAGCCAAATTATATAGGCTGTGCCGAATCTTGCCTGCGGGCAAGATTCGGCGCCTATCAAGCGTGCACGCTTGATAGGCAGAGGCGTGAGATAAATTTATATTTTGAATGACCAATGGCCGGCGCGGGCTTGATGTGGCACTATTATTTCGATATGGCTTAGCGGAGGCGCGCTGCATGGACTCTGAACTTGGCACCAAGACCGGCGTTCTGGTCGAGACGCACAAAGACGAGCGTTGTCTCGCCTATCTAGTAGCGCAGAAGGGAGAAGACGCCGTGCGCACGGCTGTTACACAATTAGCCGGCAACCGAAAACCTTTTGTTTCCAACATCGCAAAGATTTTGGGCGTGGATTTCCCTGACAGTGTGAATTTGACTCCTCAGGCAGAGGGGCAGGCACATTTGCAGGCAATAAAGGCCATGCTGACAAAGAAATAAAACCCCTCTGAAAAAGTCCCTTCCATTTTCAATGGCGGTTCTAATGAGTCCATTTCTCCACAGCGCAATCTAGTCAGTTGCTGGTTATCACGAACAGCGAGCAATGCTACAAGACAAGCGGTGTGCATTCAGTCGTTACTCGGGAAGGTCAAACCACGCCGGCGGAACGAGATAATTTTCGCCGCGCCACTCTTCAGCGAGCTCAACTCCATCCAGTTTCCCCCATACATCCGAGCCGGCGTGGTCTAGCACGATAATTTGCAGCCGCCCCTTAAAGTGAACAGCGAGCTTACCCATTGCATCGAAAAATCCGCGGATTGACTGGACGTCCTCGTCAAGAATTTCGTCCTTGTCGAGCTCACGTCGGGCGAGCCGGCGCGGAAAGTACACCTGACTCGGCTGGTCGAAGATGACCAGCGCGGGGACTGGGGAGTGGTCTTGATTTAGAAAGAAGGCCTGAAGCGCCAGTACTGCGGCGACGTGGTACGAAAGCCAGTTCGCGCCGCTGCCGAGTTGCCATAGGAAATCTTCGCGTCCAGCGTAGTCAGTAACGCCGACGGTCAGTTCTTTGATGTCAAGTCTGGCAGGCGCATCCTTGCGTTCAACATCTAACTTCGCGGCCATCTTCGTCAGGTTTCTGGATACGCGCTTGACGGCAGTTTCGAGTCGCCGGGCGTACTCCGCTTCGGAGAGCGAGCCGTAAATCTCGGTGATGCGCGCATTCAGTTTGTCAATTTCGTCATCAAGTCCGTTCGGCTCAGTTCGAGCAGAAAACAGCTTCAGCGCTTCTTCAACCCTGCCCAAAAACCGAGCTACGCGCGCTGTGGCCAGTTCACGGTCACGAATAGTTTTCGAGCGTTCTTCGATAGCGCGCCGCCGGACACGGACTGCCTTTAGCTGGTCTTCCAGTAACTGAAGCTTTTCGGTGACGTCAACCAGGTCACGGTCGAGCACCGGTGGGGCCTTCGAGACGGCGTGGGTTTCGTCTTCGATGACCGATAGCGCATCGCACAGCTGGTCGAGTTCGTTGTGCGACGCGTCCATCGCGCTATCGCATACCGGACAGCGAGTGCCGTCGTTCGGTAGTGTCCTAAGCCAGCGTGAAATACCGAGTCGACTAGCTTGGTCCGAAAGGCTGCCTTTATAGTCAGTTACGGTGTCTCGGACGGCAGTTATCTGATTCAGTCGATGACGAGCAACGGAGAGTTCTCGCGTGACGGTCGACTCTTCATTCTGCAGCGCGGCGTATTCCGATGCGGACGCTTGGGTCCCGGCGAGTGAAAAGCCGTCGCCGGTCTCGCCTGCTGACACCACACGCTCCAGTGCGCCAATCAAGGTCTGTTCCATCGCGTCCGGCAATTCACCTGCAATCAAACCAAGTTCGCGAGCCTCGGTAACCCAAACCTGCAGATTGGCAAGCCATGTTTCGGACACTTTGGCGTACGCTGCGTGTTCACGTTGCTTACGACGTAGTTCTTTTTGGAGGTTTTCCAATTCCCATTTGAGTGCAAGCCGTTTGCCGGTCGTCGCACCGAGCACATATGGGAATATGGTCCTGACCTTCTCGCGGTGCTCAATCGTGTCCGCCCGGAAGTACAGAACGTCTGGATTAGCGACAATGTTCTGAGGCTGAAAGCAGAATGCCAACGTGTCGCGGAAGCTGGGGCGGCCTTGGAAGCCTTTACCTGTTTCTTCAGCGTCGAAGCCGAGATTCGACAACCCTGCCAGGCGGTCAAGCATACGCTTGACCGATTGACGGGTCGTGTTCTTCTTCGGCTCGTCCAAAGGGACATTCGCGCCAAAGTCTTGCAGCACCATCATTTCATCGGTGCTTTGTTGGTTGCCAGGCTCCCGACGTGCCAGCAGCTTTTCTCCTTCGCTTGTTCGCACCAGGATGCCGAACCACGCGCACGATTCGCGGATTGTGCCGGCAGGGATACCGCAGAGGCGTGAGCCCAAACAATAGTCAATGATGGGAATCACTGAAGACTTGCCGCGCTTGGATGCACCGCTGATGACGTTGACTACGCCGGGTCCAAAAGGCACGCGTCTTGGTTCGAATCCGAAATTCTTTGGCCAGAGAATGACTTCAAGTATTTGCAGTTGCACGGTTACAGCTCCAGTCGAAGCGAATAGCAAAGTTCACGTAGGGAAGTCTGCTGGGCCCAAGTTCCCAGTTTCTCTGCGGCGGAAGTCAACGTGAGCACATCGGGTGACAGTGCACGAGTGAACGTCGTGCTGCGCGGCCAGAGCAGGGCGGATTCAGTCGAAAGTGTCAGCAGTCCCGTAGACAAACCCAATGCGAGCGACCGCCGTGAAAGGTCGCGCATTGCCTCCGCGCGCTCCTGAATGGAAAAGAGGAGGTCAATTTGCTTATCAAACTTGCTTTCGAATTTGCGGATACCCGACGACTTGAAGGTGGATGTGACGACTTCGCGAAGGTCCTCATTGAAGACAACGGGTAGTACGAGAAACGCCAGAACGGCCGGGCACCCGTCCGTTTTGCCGCTCGAGCCATAATAGCCGCATACGGCCCGCCAGATAAGCGCGGCGCCTAACCCAGGATTCTGGATGGCATCAATCTCGTCAAGCAGCATCGACGATGTCCCCTGAAACCTTGAGAATCTTCGCGAAATCCGGATGCCATCCGACGTCAAGTGTGTTCGCTAGCTTGTGGAAGCTGCCTGGGGTGAAGTGGCTCGAAACGGTTTTGCCTTGCAGCAAGACGTTAGCTTCAAGGCACGACGAAAGGAGGACCGTACCAAAGTCCTCCGGAGGCTTGCCGCGCATCTCGACCCTGACAGCCATCTTCTTTGAATTCCAGATGCGCTTGAGAGCCGCTTCATACTCCGTGAAGCTACTGCGATGGACATATCCACGCTTGGCCCATTCGGTCCGGTCAACTACGGCCATCAAGAACGTGTTCATCGCATCGTAGATGGTGTCTTGTTCTGCCCCGATAAGACTCAGTTGCCGCAGATACATCTGGTCGAGAAGGCGTTCCGCCTCTAGGTCTTGCGCCGTTGGCGGAGTCGCAAAGGTCGGCAGTATCGTGTCGCTGCGGTCAAATTTCCGAACCACGGCGACATACTCAGTATGAAACTCGTCTCGACTGACTACCGCTGGTAGACCCTTTTGAATAAGGTCGAAGATGGTGATATGAATCCATCCGGCGAGCTGATGCAGGATTTGCTCGACGTTTTCAGCACCAACCGGGGCAGCGGCGACTTCTGCTGCAATTTCGTCGTAGGGAGCGCCGATACCGCGCTCCAGCGAGAAGGCCTGGATGATGTCAACAAGCGCACGCTCGCTCGCCCGAAGAACGACATTTACTTGCTTGGCGAGCTTCTCTGGTATCGAGGCGCGCTTTGCAAACTCAGGCGCGTCACCCCAAAATTCTTTCCGTATCTCCGCGATTGCTGCTCTCGCGTCTTGTTTGCTCGCGCAGTCGCCAAGTCGTTGAGCAATCTTGCCCTTGTAGGGCTGCGCCACGTAGAGGATAAATTTGGTTCCCGCGGGGATTTTCCCGGACCGGCGCCCATTGAGCCAGTTCGCGAAGGTCTTCCACAAATCAGTCGAGCGGTCGCTTATGGGGTTGTGAGCGAGCCCACTTTTGACCTGTTCCGCATACTTTTCGCCGTTCAGGGTTCCTGAGACGTCGTCAATGCATTCCAAGGCAACCGTGTCGCCTGGTTGCGAGCGAAGCAGGTGGTGAAGGAACCGCGCTTCCTGTATGCCATAACCGTAAAACTGGCCTGGAGCGCTGGTTGAGCCAGCGTTAGATTTTTTCGTCACGTCATCCCCGGATTGTCAGCGCGGGCTGTAGGAGAGAAGTGCGCGCTGGGGAGGTTCTCTTGTCGTCAATTATGGAGCATTGACCAAATTTTAGGCAAACCGCGCTGGAGAGGGCAGTTCATTGGCTGTTGCATCCGAGAGTCCTCTCGCTACTACTTGCCGTGAAAATTTTAGCTCATGGTTGAGCTACGGGCGTTCGCTATAGGTGCAATGACATCCCCGACGAACAACGCGCCACATGAATATCTCGACCCACTTGAGCTTGCGCAACTCATAGGCGAAAGCGTATGGACGGTTCGATTGCGAGCAAAACATCGGCCGTGGCTTCTGCCGCCACGCGCTTTGCTGTTCGACCACGAGCTTTTGCGCTGGCGCAAGGATGTCGTCAACCTCTGGATGGAGGCAAATATGCCAGCAGCCAGATTTTAGATAGAGCCCCGTCGAGCTCGCTTTTTAGCCGCACTATCGACCGGGGGATGCGCGGCTTCGTCGTCGACTCTTGCAAACGGTTCCGACGGGTCGACGCCAAGCGCCTTCGCCAACAGCGCAATGTTCTGTCAAATCAGAAGAGGCGCGGCAGCGCGAACTCCACCTCACTCTTCCGATTTTGGTTTCAGCAACTCTGCGGGGTCTATTTGCAGGAGCTCTGCGAGCTTCCACATTGCGTCAATTGTGACGTTGAGTTTGCAGCGCTCAATCTGACTGACATAGGTGCGGTGAAAGCCGGCGACGTCAGCCAGGCGTTCTTGAGAATAGCCAGCTGCAACCCGTACGCGCTTCAAGTTGGCCGCAACCCGCTTTCTCGCTTCGTTGGGCTCGGAGATTATTTTAGACATGCCCGGTAGGGTGTCTAAAACCTGACTACAAATCTACACACGCTCACCTCTACATATTGTAGACTCTCCATATTATTGCTCTACACGCCGGTAACTCTTCGTCGTGGCAACGTTGGCACGCGTGGAATGTCAGCTAAACAGTGGCTTGGCGGTGAGGGTTGGTTCTAAGGAGCAAAGCCAAGTCCCTTGGCCGTTCTACCGGCCGCGGCGACGAAGGCAGCTACCACGTGTCCAATTCAACTGACGCCTCAAAGGACCTATCGTGAAGCTCGGCCTGACCCATCTTGCTTACATTCCCGCCACCACGAGAGCGGTGCTCTCGCAACTGGGCGCACCGCCGACCTTCGACATTGATGGTCAGAAATACACGATGCCTTTGGGCGAAATGCCCGGGGAGGTCGAGTGGCGTGCTGAATACGTGAGGTGGATGACGCGGCGTTGCGTCCACTACCTTGCTCGCCGGCCGCGCGAGCTGTGGGCAAAGACCATGATTGAAATCGAAGACGAGGCGGTGCAGAAGCATCTGCTCTCGAACGTCGAGAGCAGACTTGTCGCGGAGGGTGCACTTCTTTGCCTTCAGGAACTGGAACCCCACGACATCGAGCACTACGCGAGTGATGCCGCGTTTCACGACGTCGAGTTGAGCGCGACGGGCATGGCCCTGAACAATCAATTCTCAGCGATGGTGGTGGAGTTCGGGAGGAAGGTGCAAGTCAGTTGAGGCGCCGGGGATTGTGAGCGTTGAGAAAGACGGGCGGCCGCCACTTGTGGTCAGCGCCCGAGGCGAAGTTTGTCGAAATAGGGGCGTTCGTTGACTGCGTTGCTCGCAAAAGTCTCAATTTTCCTCGTATTCTGCGCGGTGGTGGGCTTTTTGCTTGGCCGACTTATTCGAGGCAGGCAGCCGGCTATCGAACGCGCGCGACCACGTATTGCAATCAGCGGAACCTACCTCCGCGACGCGCACGACAAATCGCTTTCGCCGCACACCCGTATGCGCTGCGCCTTTGAAGCCACATATTTCTGCCTGAGTGAAGTCGCTGAGGAAAATGGCATTGTCGTAGGGCGAGCACATCCCAACGTCGAACTCGTGCGTGTTGGGCTTTCGGTGCTAAACGCGTCCAACGAGGAATGTAGAACCGTTGAGTTGCTTGCAAGATGGGCGGCCGCAACCACCCCTTCGATGCCAGAAGTAAGCGTGAAAGACGCGTGCAAGATGGCAGCGCGAATTCATGATGAGACCGTTTCTCGGCTCTCTGCGGCTCCCGCGCGCTAACGGGCGGGCAAGCAATAAGAAGCCGAACAAGCATGGATGACGGGATAGAAGCTGTGCTTTCAACAATTTATGTAGCATCACTAAGTTTGAGAGCGTGAGAATGTTGAGAGTGACAGTAGAGTTGTGGCCGGGTGGCCGCGAGACGGCGAAGCGAGTGATAGCAACCGCGGACATCGGCCGCGTTGCAGATGGCGCGTACGCCTACTACGAAGCCAAGCTCACTGAAGTCGGCGTTGGCAGCATAGGCACGGGACACGTGCGCGTACCCGCGCTGGTCGTCTACCGTGTGGGACCTTGTTGCTCGCAGCTTAGCCGCAGCGCTTGGTGGCAATGCGGAGGAACTACCGCCGCGACCGACACTGCCGGAGTGTTGCTATGTACACAACGTCTGAAGGCACCCGATACGTACGGTTACGCGAAATCCCGGAACCCGCGCGCAGTCATTTTGAGCACAGGCTTGACGGCGCGACGTGTCCCCTGATTGAAGAAGACCCGGAGCCTCGAGGATGCGCGTACTGGCATGACTGGGTCTATTTTCTGCAGGGCTAAATGCTGACAGGACTGCCGGGCCCAACCTAGGGACTGTATATGGATGGCACTCTGACTATAGCCGACGACGTGGCGCCGAAGGCGAACCGATGGCGCCGGCTCGCCGTGCGGCGCGGTGAGTTTCTGTCTGCAGATGCCTTTTGCAGACGCCGCGCCATATCACCGGCAGAGCTACAGCGCCTAGAACGGCGCGGGGACGCGTTCAGCCTTGAAATCATCGCACACAAGCGGTACTACCCGGCTGTGCTGGCAAGCGTCCGCGGCGTGCGGCGTTTGCGGCTCGACAGGCTGTGCCGGCTACTGAAATCAATCCCGGAGGAGTCGATGCGCCTGGATGCGCTGACAGCGGCGCGCATCCCACTTGGTAACAGGTCAGTGATGCGGTCGCTCAGCATGGGCGTAGCGTATCGGCGTGCGCGTTGGTTTGTCGAAGCCACCGTGCGTGAATACACATGAGTGACAGGAATGGCTCCAATGTTGAAAATTGTGATTTACGACGGGGAAGCCGCAGTCGCCGACACGCTAGTGCACTTGTGCGACCTTGAAGGCAGCGCCGAAGCATACGACCGCCCTTCTTTTTCAGTGCTCGATGAAGCACTTCGCGTGCTGGAAATGTGCGAAGACCGATACAGCACCCCTCGGCTTAGCGGTCGCTGCTTTACGGTGGCAATTGGCCGCAAAGAGGATGCAGAAGTGACACCGCTGCTGCGCCTCGACGGCGATGCTCATAACGGGTATGCGAGTGCCCATGTAATAGGCCAGTCCCCGAGCTGGACCACAGAGCTGGTGCGCTACGACCCGGACGATGACGCCGTGGAGATTGTGCGCAAAATCCTCGCTGGACGACGTGTAACGTGACGGCGACCAAGGCACGCGCTCGGTCGCAAAACAGTGAGTGGCGCGTACGCTGGCGTCGACGTCAACTGGTGCGGCGTGAGGAGCTTTTGTCGCCACGACAGTTTTGCGAGCAAAGGGCGATATCTCGCGCCATGCTGGTGCGACTCGCGCGACGCGGGCAGGTGTTTTCAGTGAAGATTGGAGGCAAACCGTACATTCCTGCGGTGCTTGCCGACCGCTCAGTTGACCAACGTCGACTCAGAAAGCTACTGAGACGATTGCCGTCATCCATGCCACCGATGGAAAAGTATTTCTTCTTCGTTGGTCGCAGGGGCTCGCTCGGCGACAAATCGCCGGTGCAAGCGGTGCGGCGCGGGAAGCGCTTTCGTGTCGCGTTACGACTTGCCGACAACGAGGCTGCTGAAGTGCGGCTGGTGCAGGCGTTAAGGGACGGGGAACTATCCGGACCGGCCGCCTCTTTCGACGGCAAAGCATTCTTGCGGCGCAAGCAAGCTAACACCGCGGTTTGTTCTTCGCGGTGAATGTTGCCCGCGCGTCATGGAATTCGAGGACTTGTACCGGTATGAAATCCGAATTGTGGCCTAAAAGGGGCATTGTATGGCCAGTAGCGACGAAGTCCTGAAAGACGGTGATGACCTTTGGCATCAGGACGAACGCCTGAGCAGCGTACCAGCCGATTTTCCTTGGCATCCGATACTCACGTCGCTACCAGGCGCTCAGCCGAAACTCGCCGGGCGTTTGATTAATGGAACCTACGTTGTAGGCCTTACGGCCGATGAACGCTACGTGCGATGGGATATCTGCGAAGACCTCGCGCGCCAACTTGTTCCCAAAGCGCTGAAGGACGCAGCGAAATTCCCTGAGAACTCGCACGATACTACTTTGCAGCGGGTGCGGCGGGCGATTGAAGGCAAGGGTTGGACAGAGGGCTTGGAGACAGATTGGCTAATAGAGCGTCTGCGGGTCTTGTTAGGCTGGTAACGTGCGATGAGATGAAAAAACGAGATAGTTAGCCACACGGACCGAGCCGCGTTTGCGTGCACGTCTCACTGGCCTGAAGCGGGTGCTTACAAATGTAAACGGGAATTCTGGGACCGAGTTCGGACATGCGTGCGGCCCGCTACACCGGCGGTCTGTTGTTGTAGCTGGATTTTGACGGGGTTCTTCATACGGAAGACGTCTGGATGCGACCAGCCGCCTGTCAACTCAATCGCGAGTCAACGCCCAAGACTTCGAGTTCAATGTGCTGGCGATTCTGTAGGTTGTTTTGAACTGTGAGTGGTCGCCAATGCGCAGAGCTCCGTTCTCTAAGGAAAGCGCTCCAAGTTTTTCACGTTCCCCCGATGGGTCGTCCTTGCATCCGAATTCGTTGAATCTGCAAGTCTTGGGTTCAAGATACAGAGTTCCGGAATTCTGGCTGTCGCTTATGACAATACGGGCGTCGCCACTCTTGACGGTCCTACTGTGGAAGCTGTTACCGCCTTCTCGGTTTGCTTTCATGTTGTCTGTCGAATTGATACATCCCTGCTGATAAGCAGATGTTTGATTCAAGTCAGAGGGCATTTTCATACGCTTGTCAGTCGTTTGGGTGTACGTGCCAACAATTTCGCCGCGCTCGGCATTTATGCTGTCAATTTTCAACTCCAATGAATCAGTGCCGCTGTCCGCGCACTCACCGGCGATAGTGACTTCGTGCGAGCCGTGCCATGAGCCTTTGACCGTCTCAAAAAAGGATTGAGCGGCTGAAGGGGTAGAGGAGAGGTCTTCAGCTTGCGCTTCGGTCGATGGGAGAGCAGGCTGCACTTTGCCCGCAGTAGCGGCCTGTTGCTCGGGTTGCGTGTCCTTCGAGGAGCGTGTGGACGGCGATTCCGAAGTCGCAGCATCGGCTGCGGCAAGCGCTTTTGAAGCTTCTGTGGACCCCGATGCGGCTGATGCCGACGATTGCGGTGCGCCGAGTACGACGATGGATGGGTTCCGTATAACGTACATGGCGAGCGTAACAACTACGCCCATGAAGAGTAGGGCGGTGAATATCTGCAGGACGGCACGCATGACCCGCTCGACTGGGTCGGGCTTATCGGTGAGGAGCAACTTAACAACAACGACTAGCAGGAGGAGGACAACAACGCCAACAATGGCGAGCCTGTAGTCAACATTGAGTCCTTTGATGATAGCGAGGACGGCAACAAAGCCTAGAATGACCCACGCATTCGTCAACACGGGTGCTTTGTCCGTTGCTGCTTTCAGCACCTCTAGTGGGTTCATAGATTCCCCGATATGAAGAGCAGTTGGTTAGCTAACGATTGGGCGCGGGTTTTCCGTTCACTTGGCCGAAGCTGTCTGGATTGTACTTTGCAAAGATGCGAGGGGATAGCGTTGAACACGATTGAGCGTGGTGTCACGGGCGTCCTCGCTATTGCGCCTGAACACGTTGGCGTTTTGGTTCTGTCGTCGCGCGGGTCGTTTCAGCGTGTTCGTGCTTCGACTTCGAATATCTCGAACCTTGACCACTGGACCGTGTTCAACTGTTTGCGGAATCAGGAAATTGGCAACATTCTCGAGAGGCAATTTGGCGAGGTTCCTGAGACGTCCGCCGACATGTTTCGAACGTTGTGCTTCAAGCGGTTCAAAACGTTGCCCAAGGATGAGTTGAGCGACGAGTCTGTGTGCGAGACCCGTAAGCGCACCACGGGAAAAAAGTCTCGCAGTTCGCCTCCGCGCTCCCTATGTCGCTGCGTACGCTTGGCTTAATTGAAAATCTGAGTGCCTATCGTCGCTCAGTCCTTCTCGACGCACTCTCCCAGCCGCTGATACCGACAATCTGCAGGTAGTAGCTGCTCGTCGAAAACGCTTTCCTGACAAGGTAGCTGCGGGCACAAAGCGGCGGAATCAAGATTGCCGCCAATTGAGGCGTGGGCTCGCACGAGCAAGTACGCACTCCAGTGCCGCAACCACAGTTACGCAGCGTGGCGACAAGATGCGTCCTTCAGGCTAACTGGTGCGCTGACATTTCTCCAGGCCCTCCGCGGTAGACGTTCATTTCGGCGATGTCTTTCTCCGCACAAGCATTGCGATTCGCGCACGTTCACCGTTATGGTGTCCGCGACTGGTTCCAATCGCGACCCGACATCTTGTTCTTCACGAATCGTTGAAAGACATTAGGAACGTAGCTCCAGAAGCGAAGGGCCTACCGCGAACGAGAGCGCATCGTTCGTGAACGTGCCTTCTGACTTGCCCCCTTGTTCCATATCACATCACATGGTTGAACATGGTTGGAGCTGTGCGCTCGCTTGCCCTATGGGTTCTCCCGCTTGGAATTGAGGAAATTAGTGGACGCCTTAAGCGTAGCATCGGCCGGGGACTATCTCGGCTTTGTACGGTAAAAAAATACCTGAGCAACACCCGATGTTTCGATTGTTGTGAAATCAGTTTTCGGAATTTTTCCTTTCTAAACGAACCGATATCTATGCCTTGACGTCTTATCAACCCGTCAGCTCGGCTGGACCGGAACGTTCCTCGACTACGCTCATGTCACGGGTAGTGCTGGCGCGTCGACGAGCGGGAACCAGACCCTCGTAAGACTTGGTTTGAAGCACACGTTCCAAGTCGCATGCGCCTGCCCTTGGCTGTTCGTCATCCAGCCAGGAGCAGGCGTGGGGTTCGCTTATGAACACCGCTATCGGACGGAGTGCGCGTTAACCCTCGTCTCTGGTTTGCATGCCGTGCGCTATCAGCGTCGCGCACATCGCTAGATGTGCGATTCTCAACTAGTAGCGGGTAGGTTCGACCCAATGACAATGTGGGCGCAGCCGGCACACGTTCAGTCGCGAATGCCCAGCCACTCATCTGGGTTCACTTGGGCAACGATTTTGTTCAACTCAGAGCACAACTGTTCCGCAACACGTACAGCATAGTGAGCGTTTGGCTCAGATACGGGTTCGTCGAAAACATGAGCGCTTCGAACGCGGATATCGTTCAGCTTGCGAAATTGGACGGCAATGTCGGGGCGTCCTGCTGAGCGTGTAAGCAATCTGACGACGTCTTGCGGGAGTCGGCCTCTCCCGCCTTGTTTGCCGCCTGACATTACCGTCAACTCGACTGCGGCATACGCGGCATTCACTGCGGCACGGAAGGAGAGGTCATCGCCTGGCAGCAACATCTCATGCGCGAACTCGAGCAATCCATCTGGATTTGCCTGACGCGGCATACTGGAGTTGATGGATTTGTTGTTGCCCTGCTCCTCGTTCTGCAGCTGTTCGAGAACCCAGTCCCATGTGTGAACTCGAAAGTTTGCTGGCTCCCAAAAATACGCTTCTCTAATTGTGAAGGCATTCCGCGCAAGGCCCTCAAGCCCGCTATCGCCCTCAAGGTTTTTCACCATCGTGTCCTTCCTTCCGATGATGATGCCGCCGGCACGAACCTCATCGCCGGCGCCGGTCAATTGGAATTTTTGTCGAAAATTCTTGCTCAGTTCCAGTTCGGCGACGTAGTTGAGAAGCTGATTTTCGGCACTGTAGAGGTCGCTGGTTGGTCTGAGGCGGTTGTTCGCGGTGTCGGTCTGGAAAAGATACTTTTGAGGGGCCTTCACTTCCCATATATACGCAAACCGGCGACCCATCGCGCCGTTGTTGACTTCAATCGATACGCAGAAATCCGAATCCCCTGGGCGTGAGGATTCCTCTCGCCCCTTAACCAGGATGTTTGCATCGCGGACGCGAAATGGCACCAAATGCAGTGCAATGTCGTTGAGAAATTCCTGGCATTCTTTCTCCTTGGACGCCTCAGCGTCCATGAGCTTTCGAAGTGCATCTGCTCTTGATGACATACTGTTTTCCAGATGAATCGTGCGCGTTGCCGCACATGGTCGAAAAGCCCGTCGCAAGCAATGTTGCGACGAGCGTCGTGTTTAGAAAGATAGCAATATCGGTTAGCTTTTTTACTGTTGCTCGTGGAGCACTTGGTCCAACCGATTGCGGAAGGCTGCGAAGCGAACTTTCGCATCCGAGCTAGACTTGTAGTCCCAAATTGCGGTGGACCGAGATACTTGAATCCGAGGCGACATTTCTGGAACGTCTGATATCACGGTCGTGGAGACAAGAATTCCGTCGCAGCTGCCTCGTTCGACGGTCTTGGTGAAGTGCTCCGCGTTTGACATGAGGAATTTTCGGTTCGTCTCATCGAGGCGCGCCTGCAGTGCAGCCCGCGTAGCCTCTTCCCACACGGAGTCCTGCGGCAGAAGGTCGTCCAGATTGAACGCCACAATTCCCGGTCGTCCGTGCTTGAGTAACTGGCTGCAACCTTCGGAGAGACTCTCGGCAACGCTACGTTCAGAGTAGGCTTTTTTGCAGGCAACGGCATAGTCACCAAACTCATCGCCCAAGGAGACCACCAAATCAGGCTCGTCGAATCGTACCGGCGTTTGTGCCAATTTGAAACGTCGATATAGGTCGAGCTCCCAAAGCGCATCCTTTCCTTGGGACTTCTGGCGAGTGGCCAGAGTCATATCACTGCTCGTCACGCGGTGGATAGATTCTTTAGACTTGGGGTCATCCAGCGCAGCTTCGATGGCATGCGCAATCCGTACTGCGTCATTGGCCCGTAGGAACGTCATCCGCCACTGGTCCTCGCGGACTGGCTTAGCATGATTGTTTAGGCGCTTTACCTTAGCGAACAGTGACCCCAAAGCGCTGCTTGGGCGGCAGGGACTTCCTCGCTCTTGCAGGAGCTTCTCTACTCGAATGATTGTCTCAAGCGCACCGTTTAGGCTGGACCTTAGATGCAGCGGCTTTGGGTCTTTGTCAGCCGCTGATTGTGGTTGGTTAAGCGTAGTCATGTACTAATGCTCTCTGCGGCAGTAGAAGTGTAAGTAATTTGAGCCTAAAAGAAGGTGAATTTGTTCATTACGCGGTAACCATTTCAGCGAAGTCGTCTGCAACATCTCCGGCTTCCTCTTCGAGGTCTTCTTGGTATGACTCAAGTCGGTTATCGTATAGGCCAACCCCAAGCTTCCTCACGGCGTCAAACCCCCATAATGCCGCTGCAGCCGACCTGATTTCGGCGATACGCCTCCTGCAATTATTGATTCCCCAATGAGGCTTGTTCAGCAGGTTGCCTCTGTAATCTGGCGTCGCGAGCAGTTCGTTGAACGGCACCTTCTTTTGCTCACGGAGCCATGCCAGCTTTTCAACGAATGGTAGATTCTGCATACCTCTGTTGTCTGCCACAGGGAGGACCGTCAGATTGCCCAGATGGTCCACCCATTGAGTCATGACTTTCAGATGTGCTCGACCTTCGCGGGTATCACGGTCTGCGGGTGTCTGCGGATAGATGTGCTCGATATCCCACCCTTTGAAGCGCTCCTCGGTCCCGAACCAGACGCTGTCCTGGAACGGAGAAATGTCCATGCGAGTAAGGTCTGCCCACTCCTCGGAATGTTCCAGATATACCCCATACTTCCAGAAGAGGTAGTGAATTAGGTGGCGATAGTCCTTATGGAAGCGCGTGCTATCGAGGGCATTGTCGGGGAAGACCTCCGCGCCCACTTGTTCGAGCGTCAAATCCTCGTCAAATTCACGTGCTTCGGTTTGGCTCCAGTAGGGGGTGTTGGCCCAGAACAGCTGATGTACTGCATCCGCGGCCCGTGAAATCGGTTCTTTCAAGGCATCAGACCATGTACCCTGATACAGCTGGCGCGCCACCCGCCATTTGTAAGAGCGGCCGTGATTGCTGTTCTTTTTCGCAAGTGCGCTGCGAAACGAGGTGATTTCACAGAAGCGCACAAGGTCAGTAGCATCAGCCTGCCAGCGAATAATCGCTGCAACAATTAGAGGCTGCAGCTCGCCGTCTCTACCGAGGCGAGCGAAGTCCAGTAGTGCACGCTTGAGTTGGAGAGCCCATGACGGAGGCGTTGCTTCATACGGTCGTTCAACCGCGACCCACGCTTCGGCGACGCGCACAAGCGAGTCGAGGTAGCTCTCAATCCAGCCGGCGATTGATTTTTTGTTTGAATACGCTTCATCGATTGCGGAATTGACTTCCGTTAGGACTCTGTCTGAGCTCTTGAATTGCTTTTGCGTAAAGAGTATCCAATGTACGCGCAGAAGCTTGTCGGAATCAAACGGCTCCGCCTTACTGCTTGGGTCAAGACGGCGATACAGGGTGTCGTAGCGTGCTGTAATGAAATCCTCGATTTCAGCTCTAACTCTTGGGTCACGCTCAACCGCCGCCCATTCAATGAGCTTGTTCTTTACAAGGTCGAACTGCGATACTTCCTTGCCGCGAAGATTGATTCGCTCAAACAGTCCAGTGGCGCCAGCCAGCGACGGCGCGACGTACACGATGAGTTGTGCACCTAGCAACGTGGCGAGCTTCAGAGCTTTTTGGTCACATAGCTTCGAGAAAGCTTGCTTCAAACGCCGTTGAGAAAGCGTTTGCTCCGTTTCGCCGCTCGTCGATACTAGCGCTTTGGCGAAGCCAATGTCCGCGTGACGTGACGAAATCCAGAGAGAAGACACGCCGACATCCTTTGGCCGCAGGATTCTCTCAGTTCCCCCTAGTGCACCAATAGCTAGCATCAATGTCGTCAGCCGTTGTTGCCCATCAACGATTGCGAAGCGTCCATTCGGCTGTGGGCACACGACGACTAGCCCCAAAAAAAGATGAACATCTTTGCGCTGCGCATCGGAAAGGTCATCTATGAGTTCACTGACCTGTTTGTCGCTCCAGTCGTATGGGCGCTGAAAGGCCGGAATGTCGAAGTCGAAATCCAGCAATTGCTGAACAGTCGCAAGGCGTGATTGCCCGGGCGAAAGTAGCTCCGGCCCCATCGGAAGTTCTACCATTTTTTTGGTCTCAACGTAAAGAGTAGGCTAAACGAAGGCTTATGCTGACAGGAGAGTACCAGTCGGAGGTACCGCGACAACGTTTTTGTCGAATCTCGTTCCTACCGATTCTGCGGTCGAGCCGCAAAATGTGGAGTGCGCTTGTATTAAGACAGATATCGACCGAATGAAGATTTTCTTGAGTGCTAGTTGTTGCTCTAGCCAGTCTGAATAGCTGAGAGTACAACGCTATGGGGAAGAGAATAGGGTCTTGGCTTACGAATCAGACGACGGATGGCCTGAGGGATTCTGCGCTCCGCGACTCCTTAGTGTTTCGACAACGCAGGCTTTGCTGCCAGCCGCATGTCGCACGATGCCTCCGCGGTAGAGTGCGCCGCGTTATGCCAAACGCATCACCGGCGCAGGCGCACTCATCCTCATCGCATGTCCCGCTATTCCGAGTCTTTTGAATACTGAGAAAGCCGGACGTAACTTCAATCAAAATGATAAGGAAAAAGGTAGCTTGGCTGGGCTCACAGAAAACGGCCACGAGGATTTTGAGTTCCGACAGATGATTTCTTTGGTAGCCTCTCCAAGGCCGTGCGCCGCACGGACGGTGAGAATTTCATTGCGGAGACTTGTTTGGCCACTCCAAGAGTTCGCGTGCAGGCGCAACGAGTAGGAGTAGTCTCCACCTCTGTCACGAGTTCATCCAAAATCAAAGCGATGGAATGCGCGCTGTAATCGCCGGTGAGTTGAGCGTTTATGCCGTAGCTGCATGCAACGACAAGCGCGATGAGCACGGGGAGGAGCTTTCGACTGTAGAAGCCGTACGCGACCAGGAAGCCCGCGTAGCCGAAGACCACCTCCCCGCCGATGTGGATTGAATACGGCAGCACCGAGGAGCCACGCGCACAAGCCTGCGCCCAGCATCCCGCCAGCGGTGGCTTGCCAGAAGTTGGCGATTCGCGGCCACATGGACAGGCAGCCGAGCACTAACAGGCCCGATGTATTCGACATGAAGCTTTGCGGAACGTGGCGAAGCGCACATACGCCAGAGCGCCATCTAGGTAGGAATGACACAACGTCAGGGAGTGGAAATGTCCGCTACCGCAGTCATCCTTCTCGGAGCCTAACAGCTTCCAGAGCGGGGCGGTGCCATGTGGGGACAAGGTTCCGCGGGAGGGTTAGCCACAACTGCGGAAAGACAGCTACGTATATAACTGAATCTGCTCGTCGCCAATGGAGGCTGTAATGGAAATTCACGCGTCCGATGTGGCTATAGCTGGGAAACCATTCCACTTTACGGTTATCGGTGCCGTTGGGCAGACGCAAATCGCATGTTTCGTCGATGGGCGGCAAATCTTTTTCTCTCCTTGTCCTGACCCACCGTGCCACGAAGAGATGTTCATCCCTGATTTCACCGCCGGCTCGTTATTGGTGGTAGTCGCGGTCGATTCCGCCAATACCCGTGTTACGCGAGAATTTGTAATAGCGAGTTAAAGTCAAAAATTGACGGACGGGCCGTATAGCGGAGCGCAGACGAGTGATTGACCATCTACTAAGCCAGCTTGCGGGGTCGCCGGCCGCCTTGCTTTCATTCTTAACTGCCGTCGCCGGAGTCGTGGGTGCGATTGTCGCCGCAATTGTTACCGCGTTGTTGAGTAAATTCTTGGTGACACCGTGGTTGAGCGCACGCGACAGACAGGACCGTGAAGTAGAGTGGCGCAAGCATGCAGCCGAACTGACTAAGCTCGACTTGGAGCGGAAGTTGAAGTCGGCAAGAGATTTAAAAACAACACCACTTCGGCCGAGCATCATGGACTTTCTCGCTAACTACAGAGACCTCCAGGAGCTTGGAGCACGCAGTCCGACAGACCTTTACAACGATATCGAAAGCCGACGGATAACTCGAGTTCCCCTCACGCCCGCTACCTCGAGTACACAAGCAAAAAAGGCACCGTTTCAACTTGGCCTTGTCGGCGTGGGGCTTGTGCTCGTCGCGGTGATGCTAGCTAAGAGGCGTTAAGAGACCAGGGGTGCAAGGTTATATTTCCTTCGGTGCTAACCGGTATCTTCCTTGTTCGGAAGATTCAGGTCTCCATGTTTAGTCGAAGCGGACATTGCCCATTACGAGAACCATCCTCCTTGCCAAGCCTCACAAAGGCAACAGGTTTCCTGGCTAATCAACGGTGCAGCGTCATACGTGAATCTATCGTTTGGCTTTCGGGTGGGTTGCCCGCACACAACCGACTCTTGACGTGCCGTGCAATGTCAGTCCTCGCCATTTCGTCTGTGCCCGACAGAACGGAATGGCGAGGCAGGTCGGGTCTCTTTGTGGCTTAGCTAACACTCCGTGTGGGTATTATTTGAAATTTCCGCTGAGTCGGGCTAACTATTTTCTATGTTGCATTCTGAGTGCCGGGTGCGCAGCGCGACGTACAGTCGTCGAGATAATTTCCGAGTCGTTACAAATTTGAAGGAATTATAGAAACACTGCGCTGGTTATCGGCCGAAGTTCTACCCCGTAATTTGAGGCAACCCAAAATGGTGGCAATAATGGCTACACCTATGGTTGTTTGCAATCTCAACGATATCGTCGGCAATACGGAAGTAGGCCAGCAGTTTCAGGACGCACTTAGGAAATTTCTAGCGCAAGGCGACTCGTGGTTTTCCATTGGGGCTTTGCCGCCGGACTTTACTGGCAACATTCTCGAAAGCATCGTGCTCAATGCATCGGCAGCCGCTGTCTCTTGTGCCTACCCTGGAAAGACGCTTCAGCAAATGGTGAAGTGGGATATCGAGACGCCCTTTGCGAGCCTGCTCTACGGCCCACAGGCATGGCCATGGGAGGCCGTGCTTCTGTCGGCAGGAGGTAATGACCTAATTGACGCCGTTAACACGTTGCCGGATGAAGCCGATGCAGACAAAGCATCCCGACGCTTGCTGCGAACTACGGTCGAAAGGATTAATGTCCCTACTTCGCTTGATTGTAGTCACTACGTGCGGCCCGAGGGATGGGCGGCGTTCACCGATACGCTGCTGGCTTGCTTTGCGGCCTTGGTTCAGAAGCGTGACGGAGCGGGCAGCGAGTGTAACGGTGTACCGATTCTCGTCCACAATTATGACTACGCCCAGCCGCGCAATGCTCCGGCGACAGTCGGTTTGCCAAACATTGGGTTGGGTCCGTGGCTGTATTCTGCTTTCACGGCCGCACCGTACCAGATTCCCCAGGCGGACTGGTTGACTTTAGTGAAGTACCTCCTAAATTCTTGGGCAGACTTCATTACCGGTACGCCTGCAAGTCCAGACGTCAATACGAGGCTAGCCGGAACCTTCGGTCTGGCGAGCGGAAACATCTGTCTCGTACGGTTGGCGGGTACGTTGACTCCTGCGGATGTCAACAACATCGGCCCGGACGTCGACTGGGTTAATGAAATACACCCGACGCTCGCGGGATACCGGAAACTCGGAGCACTATACTCGGCGCAAATGCCAGCGGCCCCGATAACATTGGCGGTAGCAGACGTTCCCGCAGGCAACACCAAAAGCTAGAAGTCACACTCACTGGCGTTTGACGTCGGGCGGCGCTTCACTTCTCTTGCTTCTGCTTTGCGGGCGGAGAACTAAAGACGCCTAACCTTAGTGTCTTGAAAATGCCCAAAAGGAATATTGCATTTTAATGGTCGGTTTGCATCAGTTCCGGACGCACTCAACAACGACGAATCGGTTCGGATGACGATTGAGAACGAATGGCTGGATGCGTGCGCTTTGGTTCCTCGCATCGAGAGGCCTTGAGGATAATTTTGCCTACTTGAATGTGCCTCGGTTGGAGGTGAATTGTGCCTGACAATGAAGAAGAAAGTGCTGCGGGTGCGAACGAAGAAGCGCAAAGAGGGGCGGGGCAATCTCCAGCGCCTTCGAATAGCGTGAAAAAGATTGTCGAGTCTGAGGCGAAAATGCCAGAAGAGAGAACTCAGGCGGCAGAGCATGGTAGCGACACCTCAAGCGGCGGCGACCTGGGGGGCGAAAATGTTGCGACTGTAGTCGGGAGCGGGAACGCTGTTTCGGGTAGAGGAAGTGCGGGAGGCGCAGGTGGGACTGGCGGCGGAGCGACCAATTTGGGTCGTGGTGGGCGAGGCGTCGGTCCGGGCGCGGGACTACTAGTGGCCCACGAGGGGGCTGTATCTATCGTCGTATTTTCTGCGCTGATACTCTTTGTCGCTGTCTCATCTATCGTCGCGGTTCATAACGGCGTCCGGCTCGGTAGAGATGGCTGGGGCTACGCGCCGTTTGTTGCTCTTATTATTCTTAGTCTAGCATTCGGCGCTTGGTTCATTTCGTGTTTCACCGGCGACCCTCGTGAGTTGCGCCGCGAATGCTTCCGATTCGCCTACGTCTTTACTTTGACTTCATTTGTGGTGCTGCTCTTCCCGGTAGCAAATCCTTGGCAACCTGACGTCGTTGGTCCAATTAGCTTGATACGGGGATGCGTAAATGGCACCGCATTGAAGACTGTGCCCGGTTCAATCGCCTGCGAGGACATGAGTAAAACACCGTATGCGACGCCGAAGGAATTTAGTGCCCACGATTCTTACCCATGGCTAATTATAATTGGGGGAAGTTATGGTTCTGCATACGCGCCCTCCGATGATTTGACGAGCCAGACAGCAGACTTTACTGTTGTCCAGAACGGCTTCGTGGTGCCTTACTACGTAGTTTTGTTGGCATTCATCGGTGGCGCTGTCAGTCTAACCAGGCGAATTCCAGAATATCAGAAGCGGAGTGAGCCGCAGTACCAGGGCACCCCAAAGGACCCGCCCTTAACCCCTTACGACGCGCGAGAGTTTGTTGTCTTTGAAATCATGCAACTGGTGACGGCACCGTTCGTTGCAATGGTAGCCTTTTATGCGTTAACACCAAGCACCACGGCCGGTGCGATTGCGACTGCGTTTCTTTCTGGGTTCGGGTCCGGACTTGTGCTGTTACAGATTCGTGGTGTGTTTCAAGGACTCTATCCGCAGTCCACGTTATCCACCGTGCCTTCTCAAGCAGCAACTGGAACAGTCACTGGGCATGTTCGCGACGCCGCTGCCAAGCCAATAGTCGGTGCAAGCGTAATTGTGGCGGGGAGTGGCGGCTCTAGCGCGGGTACTGTGCTAACTTCCTCTACAAATGGGCAAGGGTTCTATCAAATCGACAAGGTTCCAACCGGCAAGCAGACGCTGACAGCTGTCGGCTCGGCAGGGAACAGTCAGAGCGCGTCGTTGGTTGTCAACGGTACTAGCAACACGCTGGACATCGTCATGCCTGTTGCCCAAGCCGCCCAAGGTGCCCAAGCCGTACAACCTGCACAAGCCGCACAAGCCGCACAAGCCGCACAACCGGCACAAGCCGCACAACCGGCACAAGCCGCACAACCGGCACAAGCCGCACAACCGG
>NZ_CAJMZJ010000027.1:0-33100 GCF_905220295.1 Paraburkholderia sp. J76 | reverse complement strand
TGCGGTCAACGCTTCGAGCGTGGACGCGGTCAATGGCTCGCAGCTGTACGCAACGAGCCAGAGCATCTCGGATCTGGCTGGCGACGTCACGAACATGAACGGTCAGCTGCAAGACGCCGTGATGTACGACTCGTCGGCGCACGACTCGGTGACGCTGGGCGGTGCTGGCTCGACCACGCCGGTGGCGCTGCATAACGTGGCGAACGGTCTGGTGAACGCATCGAGCTTCGACGCGGTGAACGGCTCGCAGCTGTACAACGTGGCAAGCTCGACGGCGAACGCGATCGGCGGTGGCTCGACGGTGAACGGCGACGGTTCGATCTCGAACCCGACCTTCATCCTGAACGGCGGTACGCAGACGTACACGAACGTGGCCGGCGCGATCACCAACCTCGACGGCCGTGTGACGCAGAACACCAGCGACATCACGACCCTGCAAGGCGATATCACGAACATCAACGGTCAGATGGCCGATGCCGTGATGTACGACTCGTCGGCGCATACGTCGGTAACGCTGGGCGGCACGGGTGCAACGTCGGCGGTGGCGCTGCATAACGTGGCCAACGGTGCGGTGAACGCATCGAGCTTCGACGCGGTGAACGGCTCGCAGCTGTACAACGTGGCAAGCTCGACGGCGAACGCGATCGGCGGCGGCTCGACGGTGAACAGCGACGGTTCGATCTCGAACCCGACCTTCATCCTGAACGGCGGCACGCAGACGTACACGAACGTGGCGGGCGCGATCACCAACCTCGACGGCCGCGTGACGCAGAACACGACCGATATCACCAACCTGACGAACAACATCAACAACGGCTCGATCGGCCTGGTGCAGCAAGCCACGCCGACCAGCACGGTGACGGTGGCGGCAAGTTCGGGTGGTACGACCGTGGACTTCACGGGCACGGCAGGCACGCGTGTCCTGACGGGTGTGTCGAACGGTGCGGTGAATGCGTCGAGCGTGGATGCGGTGAACGGTTCGCAGTTGTACGCGACCCAGCAGAGCATCTCGAACGTCGCAGGTCAGGTGGCCAACGCGGTGATGTACGACTCGTCGGCGCAGGACGCGATCACGCTCGGCGGCTCGGGTTCGACCACGGCAGTCACCATCCACAACGTGGCGGCAGGCACGGCGGATTCGGACGCGGTGAACGTTGGCCAGATGAACGCGGCTCTCGCGAACGTCACCAACATCGCCGAAAACGCGACCGACCCGATGTTCTCGGCCCAAGGCGATCGCAACACCGAAGCGGCGCAAGCCACGGGCACGCATGCCACGGCAGGCGGCGCGAATTCGGTGGCGAGCGGCGACCAGTCGACGGCGATGGGTGCAGGAGCCATTGCGTCCGGCAGCAAGTCGACAGCGATCGGTGCAGGTTCGAGCGCTACGTCGGCGAACTCGGTGGCATTGGGCGCAGGCTCGGTGGCCGATCGTGACAACACGGTGTCGGTGGGCTCGGCAGGTAACGAACGCCAGGTCACCAACGTCGCGGCTGGCACGGCAGGCACCGATGCGGTCAACGTGAACCAGTTGAACGACGCGGTCAGCAACGCCACGGGTAGCGCTGTTCAGCAGGCCACGCAGCAGGCCAACGCGTACACCAACCAGCAGATCGGCGTCGTTCGCAAGCAGATGAACTCGCTGGGCGCTGCGGCGATGGCAGCGTCGTCGCTGATCCCGAACGCACGGGCGGAGGGCAACTTCCAGATGGCCGCAGCGGCGGGTACCTACGGTGGCGAAACCGCGCTGGCAGTGGGTGCGAACTGGTACGTGTCCGATCGCCTGCTCCTGAACGCACACGTGTCGAAGTCGACGGGCGGCGGTAGCGTCGGCGCCTCGGTTGGCGCGACGTTCGGGTTCTGATCGACCGTGACCCAGGCCCGCCACGGGAGACCGTGGCGGGCACGGAGAATTCCATGAAAAAAACCTTGATATGCGGCGCGCTGCTCGCCGCGCTCGCGAGCGCTCACGCGTTTGCCGGCGTGGGCAGCGACGCTGGGGCCTTGATGCCCGCCGCGCAAAAAATCGCCGACCCGTATCAGCGCGGTCTTGCCGAAGGCTGGCTCGACATCGCCGAACGGCAGGACAGCCACGTGCTCGTCTCGTCGGTCTACAACGACATGGCGGCGAAGGCCCTGAACAATGGCCGTCATTTCATCGACGGCAGCGTGCCGTTTCAGCCGGTCTACGGTCAGAAGAACTGGCCGCCGGTCGAGACGCGCGGGAAGTGGGTGAAGGCGCTGCAGGAAATCGAGCGCACGAACCAGCGTGCCGCACAGTCGCCGTGCCGCGGCGAGGACGCGGGCCGTCTTTCCGCGCTCACCGACGAAGCCTGGAAGGAACAGGACGAAACGCACGGCACGCACTGGGTGCACGGCTGGGACGCCATCGAGCGCGCGCAGAAGCTCGCGCAGAAGGTGAACGCCGATCTCGACAAGTGCGTGCCGCCGCCCGTGGTAGTGGCGCCCGTCGTCGCGGCGCCGGTTGCGGTCCCGGCGGTGCTGGCGAAACCGGTCAGGCTGTCCGCCGATGCGCTGTTCGATTTCGACAGCGCCGTGCTCAAGCCGGAAGGCCATCGCGAAGTGGAACTGCTCGCGCAGCAGGTCCGCGACTCGGGTGCGAAGCTGCACGTGCTGAAGATCGACGGTTACACCGATCGCTTCGGCTCGGCGGCGCACAACAAGGCGTTGTCGCTGCGACGCGCGCAAGCGGTTGAAAAGGCGCTCGAAGGCAGCGGCGTGACGGCAGATCGTTTCGACGTCAACGGCCTTGGTGCTGCGGCGCCGGTGAAGTCGTGCGCGGGCAGGAAGGCGACGGCGGCCGTGATCGCGTGTCTCGCGCCGAACCGGCGTGTGGAGATTTCCGCGAAATAAACGGAATAAACGGAAACGGGAAGCAGAAAACGGGCTCGCGCAGGACGGCGGCGAGCCCGTGGGCGATCCACGCAGGCTCGCCCGGCGCGGTAGGTAAGGCGTTTGCGGCGTGTCTTCGGACACGCCGTTTTTTTATCGAATTTTGAGACGTGCGGCGCTTCGGCTATGCCGCCCGCATTCAGTCCTTCTTTTTCAGCGATACCGGCTTGCCGAGCAATTCGATGATCGAACGATGCAACGGGTACTGCGCGGCAAGTTTGGTCGCGTCGGCGATCTCGAACTCGCTGAACTCGAAACCCGGCGCGACGGTGCAGCCCACGAGCGCATAGGTGGACGGGTCGCAGCAACGCGCCGCAAACCAGTGACCCGCGGGCACCACGGCCTGAAACACGGTGCCCGGATGATCGAGCGCGTGGCCGAGCTTGCGCGTGGAAAGCACGCCGCGCTCGTCGATCGAGTGAATCTCGATGGGCGAGCCCGCGTAGAAGTGCCAGAGTTCGTCCGAGCGGATGCGGTGCCACGCGGAATAGGCGCCGTCCGCGAGCAGGAAATAGATGGCGGTGGAGGCGGCGCGCGTGCCGTCCGAATCCGGCGCCCCGTCACGCAGGACGAACGTGTCGGCGCGGTAGGTTTCGCTGTAGTAGCCGCCTTCCGGGTGCGGTTCGAGCCCGAAGCGGCGGATCAGTTCTTCGACTGCGGCAGTCGCGGTAGCCATGGCGTTCGCCTCCGTGATGGTGGGCCGGCCGGCGATCCTGCATGGCGCGGGCCGGTATTAGCGTTCCTGTTCGTCGATGAGCGCGAGCAGCCCGCGCAGCGCGTGCGCGGCGGCCTGCACGCGGATCTGTTCGCGGTCGCCCTTGAAGACCAGCGTTTCGACGCTCGTATGCAGTCGGTTGCTCCAGCCGAACGACACCATGCCGACCGGCTTCTCCGGCGTGCCGCCGCCGGGGCCGGCGACGCCGGTGATGGCGAGCGAAACCTGTGCCCGGCTGTTGCGCAGCGCGCCTTCGGCCATCGCGCGTGCGACCGGTTCGCTGACCGCGCCGTGCTTTTCGATGAGTTCCGGCGGCACGCCGATCATTTCGGACTTCGCCTGATTCGAATAGGTGACGAAGCCGCGCTCGAACCAGCCGCTGCTGCCGGAAATATCGGTGATGGCGGTGGCGACCATGCCGCCGGTGCAGGACTCGGCGGTCGCGAGCAAAAGCCGCCCGTCGCGCAGCTTGTTGCCGGCGCGGATGGCAAGTTGGTGAACGACGGAATCGGTAGGCATGGCAGCAATCCGTTGGGTTGACGCCCAGGTGGGGCTAGACCGACATGCGCCAGAGCGCGATGACGAGCAGCGTAAAGAAAGCGGCGACGATGTCGTCGAGCATGATCCCGAGCCCGCCTTTGAAGCGGCGGTCGAAATAGCGGATAGGCGGCGGCTTCACCATGTCGAAGAAGCGGAAGATCACGAAGGCCCAGACCCGGCCCACGAAATCGACGGGCGTGATCATGAGCAGCACGAGCCAGAACGCGACCATCTCGTCCCAGACGATGGCGGAGGGGTCCTCCACGCGCATCTTGCTCGCCGTGAACCCCGTGATGCCGATGCCTGCAAAAAAGCCCACGATGATCAGCAGCCCCCATCCGGTCACCGTGAGGTAGCGATTGAGCACTTCGAACGCCGCCCACGCGAACAGCGTGCCCGCCGTGCCGGGCGCGAGGCGCGAGAGCCCCGAGCCAAAGCCTAGCGAGACGATGTGAAACGGATGCGTGAGCATGAACGGCGCGTCGGCGCGGCGCGGGCCGCGAGGCTGGAGTTGCGGCCGCCCGGCCGTCGCGAGTTCGTCGGCGGGAGAGGGCGTGGGTTCAGTCTGCATGGAAATGGTCGAAACCTTGCAACTTCAGGTTGAGCGGCGTGCCCGCGGCGTCGCGCCAGGCGATTGCGGGAGCGGCCTGAGGCGACGAGGGGGCGCTCATTGTACCGATGCGCGTAACGCGCACGCCCGCCTGCTGCGCGGCCGCTTCGACCGCCGCGCGCTGCGCCGGCGCCGCCGTGAAGCACAGTTCGTAGTCGTCACCGCCCGCGAGCGCGCATTGCAGTTGCACATCGCGCGGCAGGCGCGCGAGCGCGGGCGAGAGCGGCAGGGTGTCCACGTCGATCGTCGCGGCGAGCTTGGAGCGTTCCAGAATGTGACGCAGATCGCCGGCGAGGCCGTCCGAGACGTCGAGCGCCGCGCGCGCGAGCCCGCGCAGCGCCAGGCCGAGCGACACGCGCGGCTCGGGGTATTCGAGCGCGCGGCGAAAGTGCGCGGCGTCCCGCTCATTCGCTTGCCATTCGCTTCTCGCCATGCCGAGACCCGCGCGCGCGTCGCCGGGCGTGCCGGAGACCCAGATGTCGTCGCCCGTCTGCGCGGCGTCGCGCCGAAGTGCCGCGTCCTGCCGCACGGAGCCGAACACCGTCAGGCAGAGGTTGAGCGGGCCCGCGGTGGTGTCGCCTCCGATCAGCTCGCAGCCGAAACGGTCGGCCAGCTCGAAAAGCCCTGCGCTGAAGGCGGCCAGCCAGTCCTCGTTGGGCTTGGGCAGCGCGAACGCCAGCGTGAAGCCCAGCGGCTGCGCGCCCATTGCCGCAAGGTCTGACAGATTCACGGCAAGCGCTTTGTGGCCGAGCGCGTGCGGATCGATATCGGGGAAAAAGTGGCGGCCTTCCACCAGCATGTCCGTCGAGACTGCCAGCATTTCGCCGGGAACGGGGGCGATGAGCGCGCAGTCGTCGCCGATGCCGAGCGCGGCGCGTTGGGTGTTCGCGCGGGCGCGCCGTGCGAAATATCGGTCGATCAGGGAGAACTCAGAAAGCATGTCGAAAGGTCTATGACGATTGGCGTGTCCGACGGTGCGAAGGGCGCGCTGGCGCGGCGTTTCCCTCATTGCGGTCGCGGCACCTGCGCCAGAACTGTCAGGAATACTGTCGGAAATTGGCGCTACAATGCCTTCGAATTAGCGTTCGAGTTGTCATTCTAATCTGCACTCATCGTCCTGCCTCCCATGTCGAATCCCGCCACGAACAAACTCCGCGAAGCCGCACTCGACTATCACGAGTTTCCCACGCCGGGGAAGATCGCGATTGCGCCGACCAAGCAGATGATCAATCAGCGCGACCTCTCGCTCGCGTACTCGCCGGGCGTTGCGTTCGCGTGCGAGGCGATCGTCGAGAATCCGCTCAACGCCGCGCGCTTCACGGCGCGCAGCAACCTCGTGGGCGTCGTGTCGAACGGCACGGCCGTGCTCGGTCTCGGCAACATCGGGCCGCTCGCCTCGAAGCCCGTGATGGAAGGCAAGGCGGTGCTCTTCAAGAAGTTCGCAGGCATCGACGTGTTCGACATCGAGCTGAACGAGACGGACCCGCACAAGCTCGTGGACGTGATCGCGGCGCTCGAGCCGACGTTTGGCGGCATCAACCTGGAAGACATCAAGGCGCCCGAGTGCTTCATCGTGGAGCGCGAAGCGCGCAAGCGCATGAAGATCCCGGTCTTCCACGACGATCAGCACGGCACGGCCATCGTGGTGGCGGCGGCTTTCACCAATGGCCTGAAGGTCGTGGGCAAGGACATCAAGGACGTGAAGCTCGTCGCCTCGGGCGCGGGCGCGGCGGCGCTGGCGTGTCTGGACCTGCTCGTCGATCTCGGCCTGCCGCTCGAAAACATCGTCGTGACCGACCTCGCGGGCGTGGTCTACAAGGGCCGCACCGAACTGATGGACCCGGACAAGGAACGTTTCGCGCGCGAGACCAACGCGCGCACGCTCGCCGAGGTGATCGAAGGCGCGGACATTTTCCTCGGCCTCTCCGCTGGCGGCGTGCTCAAGCAGGACATGGTCAGGCAGATGGCCGCGAAGCCGCTCATTCTCGCGCTTGCCAATCCCACGCCGGAAATCCTGCCGGAACTCGCGCTCGAGGTGCGCCCGGACGCCGTGCTGGCCACGGGCCGCACGGACTACCCGAACCAGGTGAACAACGTTCTGTGTTTCCCGTTCATCTTCCGTGGCGCCCTCGACGCAGGTGCGACCACCATCACGCGCGAGATGGAAATCGCCGCCGTGAATGCGATTGCGGAACTGGCGCGCCAGGAGCAGAGCGACGTGGTGGCCACAGCGTACGGCATTCAGGATCTGCAGTTCGGGCCGGAGTACCTCATTCCGAAGCCCTTCGACCCGCGCCTCATCGTCAAGATCGCGCCGGCCGTGGCCAGGGCGGCAATGGACTCGGGCGTCGCGACCCGTCCGATCGAGGACATGGACGCCTACGAGCAGCACCTCCAGCAGTTCGTCTACCACAGCGGCACGACCATGAAGCCGATCTTCCAGCTCGCGCGCGCCGTGGAGCCGGAGAAGAAGCGCATCGTATTCGCCGAGGGCGAAGAGGAGCGCATCCTGCGCGCGGTGCAGATCGTGGTCGACGAAAAGCTCGCGAAGCCCATCCTGATCGGCCGCCCCTCGGTGATCGAGCAGCGCATCGCGCGCTACGGCCTGCGCCTTGTGGCCGGCCAGGACTACACGGTCGTGAACACCGACCACGACGAGCGCTACCGCGAGTTCTGGCAGAGCTACGCGAAGCTCATGGCGCGCAAGGGCATTACGCAGCAAATGGCGAAGCTCGAAATGCGCCGCCGCACCACGCTGATCGGTTCGATGCTCGTGGAAAAGGGCGAAGCCGACGGCATGATCTGCGGCACGGTCAGCACGACGCACCGCCATCTGCACTTCATCGACCAGGTGATCGGCAAGAAAGCCGGCTGCAACGTCTACGCGGCAATGAACGCGCTGGTGCTGCCGAACCGCCAGATTTTTATCGCCGACACGCACGTCAACGTCGACCCGACGCCGGAGCAGCTCGCGGAAATCACCATCATGGCGGCCGAGGAAGTGCGCCGCTTCGGCATCGAGCCGAAGATCGCCCTGTGCTCGCACTCGAACTTCGGTTCGAGCAATGCGCCGAGCGCGCAGAAGATGCGCGACCTGCTCGCGATACTCCAGGAGCGTGCGCCGGACCTGCAGGTGGACGGCGAAATGCACGGCGACGTGGCGATCGACGCGAACCTGCGCCGCGAAGTCCTGCCGGAGTCGACGCTCGAAGGCGAAGCGAATCTGCTCATCATGCCGAACATCGACGCGGCAAACATTTCGTACAACCTGCTCAAGACGGCGGCGGGCAACAACATCGCCATCGGGCCGATCCTGCTGGGCGCGGCGAGACCCGTGCACGTGCTGACGGCTTCCGCCACGGTGCGGCGCATCGTCAACATGACGGCGCTGCTTGTCGCGGACGTGAACGCGGCGCGTTAAGCGCCTCGTTGCCGGAAGCGCCGGTAAAGCAGTCCCGGAAGTCGGCGCGCTCTTGCGAGCGCGCCGATTTTTTTTGCTCGACAGGTCCGGGTTGATCCTCTCAAATCGCACAAAATGAGATTGTAAAATTTACCTGATCAACCTCTGTGCGCCGTCAAACCTTGGTCGTCCTCTCCTGACGAACGTTGCTTCCAGGCATCATTAGCGATACCCTTACACCTTTCATGGTCGTCGAACGCGTAACCAGGGAAGCGGAAACCCGGCGATGGCGCCTCGTCTAACTCATTGTTTCGGCGGCGGTTTGGTTGGCTTGCGGCGCGCCGCGGCCGTGGCGCTGGTCACAACCGTAGCGCTCATGGCAGGCGGCGCCCAGGCGCGCACCTATGAGCCGGAAGACACGGGTAATCCGGTCGGCAGCATTTCGGTCAACGAACTTCCGCGTGAGGCGGTGACCACGTTGAGCCTGATTGCGGCGGGCGGCCCGTTCCCTTACGAGAAGGACGGCGTCGTATTCGGGAATTTCGAGCGGATATTGCCACCGCACCGGCGGGGCTACTATCACGAATACACGGTCCCGACAGCGAGCGCGCATAACCGCGGCGCCAGGCGCATTGTTTGCGGCGGCCCGCGCAGGCGGGCCGACAACTGTTACTACTCCGACGACCACTACGCCAGTTTCAGGCGAATTATTGATTGACACCGGGATGAGCGGCATGAGCGATAACGTCTACGCGCACGACCCCCGGGTCGCGAGCGATCTGTTCGCGTCCGGGGAGGGCAACCTGTTCCAGCGCGTCATGCAGTTTAAGCAAGACAGCGAGGCGCGCCAGGATGAGGCGGGGCTTTCATCGAACGAGGGGGCCATGAGCCTGTTTTCGACCGTGCAGCCGAATATTGTCCAGTCGATCCGGGCTTTTCGCATTCAGGATCTCTCGGACGAAGCCCAGCGGCTGCAGCAACATTTTCTCTATGCGTTCTGCGCGAACGCGCAGACCAAGCAGGAAGTGCTCGAAACCATTGCCACGTCGTTTCTGTTTCCGAAGCATTTCGGCAAGAATTACGACGGTTTATACGACTGCCTGACGGATCTGGTGCAGAAAGCCGGTGAGCAGCCGGGTTTCGTGATCGTGCTGGAAGGACTGCCGATTGCCCAGAAGTTCGACAAGGACGGGCGTGAGACGCTGCTCGACGTATTTCGCGAGGCTTCGGAATACTGGGCCGAGCGCAAGGTGCCGTTCCGCGTTTTTTATTCGTTCGCCTGACTTTCGGCTCGCGCGGCGTCGCGCACATGCGACAGAAAAGCACAAGCCCGCCTTCCGGCGGGCTTTGTTATTTTTACCGGCGGTGTTCTCCGGTTGTTTCGCTTTACCAGCCGCCCCATCGCGCGGCGAGCGCCGCGAGCACGGCGATGCCCGCCGTTTCGGTGCGCAGCACGCGCGGCCCGAGCCCCACGGCGACGAAGCCATGGTCGAGCGCGGCCGCTTCTTCCTGCGACGAAAATCCGCCCTCCGGCCCGACCAGCACCGTCACTTCGCCCGAAGGCGGATCGACCGGCAACGACGGGAACGAGATGTTGGCGCGCGGCGAGAGGAGCACGCGCAATTCGCCTTCGGCGGGACGCTTGGGCATCGAGCCGAGCCACGTGGCGATTTCGCGTGTGGGCGCGACGTCCGGCATGCGGTTGCGCCCGCACTGTTCGCACGAGGCCTGCACGATGCGCTGCCAGTGCGCCTGGCGGCGCACGGCGCGCTCGCCCGAAAGCCGCACGACGCTGCGCGAGGTGGTAAGCGGCACGAAGTTTGTCGCCCCCAGCTCGACGGCCTTTTCGATCAGCCAGTCCATCTTGTCGCTGCCGGCAATGCCTTGGGCAAGCGTGAGCCGGTAAGGCGGCTCGGCTTCGAAGTCGCGATACGGGCCAATGCGCACCTGCGTGTCGCGGCGCTCCATTTCGAGAATCTCGGCGCTGTATTCGCCGCCAAGACCGTTGAACAGCACGATGGTGTCGCCGGGCTGCAGGCGCAGCACCTGAACATGGCGCGTGACTTCGTCGGGAAGGGTGACGACCTCGTCGGACTGCAACGTACTGCCGACGAAAAAGCGGGGCATAAGACTATTTCTCATTGATTCAGGACAGGTGGCGAGCAAGCGCCCAGCGGTAACCGTCGAGGTCTTCGACCTGTGCGAAACGGTCCCCCCAGAATTGGTCCTGCGGCTCGCTCAGCGATTTCGCGCCGGCTTCGAGGGCCCGCGCATAAACCGCGTCGACATCGTCGACATACAGATAAAAGGATTGCGGCGCGACGGTCTGGGCGCTTTTGGGCGTGCGCGCCGTCGAACCGAAGGCGCCCTCCGGCGCGAACATGACGATCAACTGATCGTGATATGTCATCTCCACGTGCATGATCGCGCCGTCGTCCTCCACGCTGTCGCGCACCGCGAAGCCGAGGGCCGCCCGATAGAAGCTCATCGACGCGCGTGCGTCGCGCACCGTCAGATACGGGGTGAGCCACGGCACGCCAGCGGGGCGGGGTGGGGTCATCGAGTCTCTCCAGATTCGCGTTTAGGATGAGGCGCCGGCCGTCGTTTTGAGCGTGCGCGCGCGATGAAAGCGTGTGAAACCTGCCATTTTCCACGGACAGGGTCACGAAAGCTGTAGGAATTCGCCTAGTTTATCTCTCACAGTGAATGGAACTCCTAAGAGCGTAGCGTGCAATTTCGCGTCGTAATATCGCAAACCTTCGAGTCGGCGCTCGGCCATGCGCGTTTCCAGCGTGACCGGATCGGCCCGGCCAGGGTCCAGCGTGTCGCTCGCAATCGCCATGAGCCAGAGCGAGCCATACAACGGCACGTAGGCGGCGAGCGGCCGCACGACGGCGAAGGCGCGGCGCAGTCCGGCAAGCAGCGCCGCCACGCGTTCCGGGTGGTGGAACGGCGAGCCGAGATGCAGCGAGACGAGTGCGTCGGGGCTCATCACGCGCTTGAGCGCGGTGTAAAACGCCGGCGTGTAGAGTCCGGCCGCGGGCGAATCCGGCGGGGTCAAATCGAAGACAACCAGATCGAAGCGTTCCTGCGCGACGGCGACGAATGCCGCCGCGTCGCCGATCACCAGTTCCACGCGCGGGTCGTCGAAGGCGCCGCCGCGCACCTCCGGGAGATAGTCGCCCGTCAGGCGCACCACCTCGGGGTCGAGTTCGGCCACGACGATGCGCCCGATGCCCGGGTGACACAGCAACTGGCGCGCCGCGCCGCCGTCGCCGCCGCCCAGCACGAGGGCGGAGCGCGGCGCGGGATGCGTGAGCGCGGCCGGGTGCGTCATGCACTCGTGGTAGATGAATTCGTCGCCGGCCGAGGTCATCGGGCGTCCGTCCAGCGTGAAGAGGCAGCCCAGTTGCGGCGTATCCCAGACCTCGATGCGCTGCCACGGCGTATCGGCGGCCGCGAGGCGGCGTGCGCCGGGAAACCCGTAGAGCGCGCCGGCTGCGGGATGGAAGAGGAGTGTTTCGCTCACGAAGGTCCTGGGAAGGCGCAGCGCGTGCAAGGGGTGAAAGCGCGGGGTGAAAGCGCGCAAAAAATGGGGCCAACAGCCGCATTATAGGGTTGCTGGAATCGCCCCTTCCCGAGCCGGGCGGGCACCGGGCGCATGCCGCATTCCCCGCGCCCTGCGGCCAGGGATAATCCCCACGATCTGCTAGAATATTCCGCTTTGCAGCCCTCTCCGTTTGCTCCGGCCGTTTCGCGTCTCCTGGCGCCGCATGTGCGCTCGAGCGGGCGAATTGCCGAGCTTCCGGACCCCCGCGCTGCTGTGTGCGCCCGCCGTTTGCGCTGTTCGCGACCTGCGCCGCCCACGCCGCTTTTTGCACACTTCCGGACTCGACATGACGACCCCGTCCTCCGCCTCCCCCGCTACCACCCAATTGATGGCCAACGCCATTCGTGCGCTGTCCATGGACGCCGTTCAGCAAGCGAATTCCGGTCACCCCGGCATGCCCATGGGCATGGCCGAGATCGCCGTTGCGCTGTGGTCGCGCCATCTGCGCCACAACCCGACGAACCCGCTCTGGAGCGACCGCGACCGCTTCGTGCTGTCGAACGGCCACGGCTCGATGCTGCTGTATTCGCTGCTGCACCTGACGGGCTACGACCTGCCGATGGCGGAACTCAAGAATTTCCGCCAGATGCACTCGAAAACGCCGGGCCACCCCGAATTCGGCATCACGCCGGGCGTCGAAACGACCACCGGGCCGCTCGGCCAGGGTCTGGCCAACGCGGTCGGCATGGCGCTCGCGGAAGCGCTGCTCGCGGCGGAGTTCAACAAGGCCGACGCGAAGATCGTCGATCACCACACGTACGTGTTCCTCGGCGACGGCTGCCTGATGGAAGGCATCTCGCACGAAGCCTGCTCGCTCGCCGGCACGCTCAAGCTGAACAAGCTGATCGCGCTGTACGACGACAACGGCATCTCGATCGACGGCGACGTGGTCAACTGGTTCCACGACAACACGCCGGAGCGCTTCGAAGCCTACGGCTGGAACGTGATTGCGCACGTGGACGGCCACGACGTGAACGCGGTCGATGCGGCCATCCAGAAGGCCAAGGCCTCGGACAAGCCCACGCTGATCTGCTGCAAGACCGTCATCGGCAAGGGCGCGCCGACCAAGCAGGGCGGCCACGACGTGCACGGCGCGGCGCTCGGCGCGGAAGAAATCGCCAAATGGCGCGAAGCCTCGGGCTGGAAGTGGGAGCCGTTCACGCTGCCGCAGGAAGTCTACGCAGACTGGGACGCCAAGGCTGCCGGTGCGAAGTTCGAAGGCGCGTGGAACGAACAGTTCGCCGCGTACAAGTCGAAGTACCCGGCCGAAGCGGCCGAGTTCGAGCGCCGCATGGCGCACAAGCTGCCCGCCGACTGGGCGCAGAAGGCCGCCGCGATTGTCGCTGGCGCCGATTCGCGCAAGGAAACGGTCGCCACGCGCAAGGCATCGCAGCAGGCCATCGAAGGCCTCGCCGCCGAACTGCCCGAACTGCTGGGCGGCTCGGCCGACCTGACCGGCTCGAACCTCACCAACTGGAAGGCGTCGAAGCCCGTGCGCGCGGCCAAGGCAGGCGAGAGCGGCATCCAGTGGGGCAACCACATCAATTACGGCGTGCGCGAGTTCGGCATGAGCGCGGCGCTCAACGGCATTAACCTGCACGGCGGCTACAAGGCGTTCGGCGGCACGTTCCTCACGTTCTCGGACTACAGCCGCAACGCGCTGCGCGTAGCCGCGCTGATGAAGTGCCCGTCGATCTTCGTGTTCACGCACGACTCGATCGGTCTGGGCGAAGACGGCCCGACGCACCAGTCGATCGAACAGGTCGCAAGCCTGCGCCTGATTCCCAACATGACGCTCTGGCGTCCGGCCGACACCGTGGAAACGGCGGTGGCCTGGACCGAGTCGATCGCGCATCACGGTCCGTCGTCGCTGGTGTTCAGCCGCCAGAACCTGCAGTTCAACGAGCGCACGGACGCGCAGATCGCGAACATCGCCAAGGGCGGCTACGTGCTCAAGGACTGGAACGACGACATCCCGAGCCGCAAGATCATCCTGATCGCCACGGGCTCCGAAGTCGAACTGGCGATGAAGGCCGTCGAGGCGTTGCAGCGCGAAGGCATCGGCGCCCGTGTGGTGTCCATGCCGTCGACCAACGTGTTCGACAAGCAGGACGCCGAATACAAGGAGCGCGTGCTGCCCAAAGGCGTGCGCCGCGTCGCGATCGAAGCCGGCGTGACCGACTTCTGGCGCAAGTACGTGGGCCTGGAAGGCGGCGTGGTCGGCATCGACACGTTCGGCGAATCGGCCCCGGCCGGCGTGCTGTTCAAGCACTTCGGCTTCACGGTCGATCATGTCGTGGCGACGGCCAAGGCCGCGCTGGATAACTAAGCATGCGTTACGGGCCCGCCTGATCGGCAAGATCTGGCGGGCCCGCTGCCTTGAGCGCACCGCCTGGCCGCCCCGCCCGGCGTTGTCGCCAGCGCAGCACCGGTTTCAGAATTTTTCAGCCCTCAGGAGATAAACCATGACCATTCGCGTCGCTATCAACGGCTACGGCCGCATCGGCCGTAACACGCTTCGCGCGTTCTACGAGAACGGCAAGAAGCACGACATCCAGATCGTTGCGATCAACGACCTGGGTGACGCGAAGACCAACGCGCATCTGACGCAATACGACACGGCACACGGCAAGTTCCCCGGTGAAGTGAAGGTGGACGGCGACTATCTCGTCGTCAACGGCGACCGTATCCGCGTGCTGGCCAACCGCAACCCGGCCGAACTGCCGTGGGGCGAGCTGGGCGTCGACGTCGTGATGGAATGCACGGGCTTCTTCACGACCAAGGAAAAGGCGAGCGCGCACATCAAGGGCGGCGCGAAGAAGGTCATCATCTCGGCGCCGGGCGGCAAGGACGTCGACGCGACCATCGTCTACGGCGTGAACCACAACGTGCTGAAGGCGTCGGACACGGTCATCTCGAACGCATCGTGCACGACCAACTGCCTGGCGCCGCTCGTCAAGCCGCTGAACGACAAGATCGGCCTCGAAACCGGCCTGATGACGACGATCCATGCGTACACGAACGATCAGGTCCTGACCGACGTGTACCACGAAGACCTGCGCCGCGCGCGCTCGGCCACGCACAGCCAGATCCCGACGAAAACGGGCGCGGCTTCGGCCGTCGGCCTCGTGCTGCCGGAACTGAACGGCAAGCTGGACGGCTACGCCATTCGCGTGCCGACTATCAATGTGTCGATCGTCGACCTCTCGTTCATCGCCAAGCGCGACACGACGGTCGAAGAAGTCAACGCCATCATGAAGGAAGCTTCGGAAGGCTCGCTCAAGGGCATCCTGGGCTACAACGACGCGCCGCTGGTGTCGATCGACTTCAACCACAACCCGGCATCGTCGACGTTCGACGCCACGCTCACGAAGGTCTCGGGCCGTCTCGTGAAGGTGTCGAGCTGGTACGACAACGAGTGGGGCTTCTCGAACCGCATGCTGGACACGGCTGTGGCGCTCGCGAACGCGAAGTAAGCACGCTCTGCGCTGCATGAGAAACCGCCCGGGAGCGATCCCGGGCGGTTTTTTTTCGTCCTTATTTTTCGACGGCGCCTGGGAAGGCGACGGCCAACGCGGGCGGGGTGGGGAAGTACACGCCGGCGCGCTGCGCCGCATTGGCGATGTGCGCCTCGATCGCCTCTCCAGCCGCTACCGAGTCGCGCGCCTTGAGCGCCGCCACGATCAGGCCGTGTTCGCGATGCGTGGAAAGCACGCGCTCGCGCCGGTAGAACGGCATGCGCTGGCTTTCTTTCATGATGTCGGCGCTGCTGCGCAGGATCGACTCGATCGCCGCGTTGCCGGCGAGATTCACGATGCGCATGTGGAACTCGAAGTCGAGTTGCGCGGCTTCGTCGAGTTCGTCGCAGGCGAGGGCGCTGTGCAGCGCATCGGTATTCGTCTCTAGCCACGCGACGTCGGCGTCGCCGACGGCAAGCGCCGCCATGCGCGCCGCGAAGCCTTCGAGCGCGTAGCGCATCTGGTAGGTGTCGGGCAGCGACGACTGGTCGGCAAAACGCCACGGGTGAGCGTTCGTGGCCTGCGCGCTCGTCACGTACACGCCCTTGCCCGCGCGGATCGACAGCATGCCGAGTGCTTCGAGCGTCGAAAGCGCCTCGCGCAGCGACGCGCGGCTGATCGCCAGTTCCTCGGAAAGCGGCCGCTGCGCGGGCAGCAGGCTGCCGACCGGGTACAAGCCGCCTTCGATCCGTTCGCGGATCGTGGCGATGGCGGCGTCGGTAACGGTGTGCGGAACGTTCTTCATCGATGGGCGCGGGATGTTCGCGTGGTCTGACCGGTATTGTATTCCTGTACGCCTTCCTTGCATGGCGCATTGCGTCAATGCCCTGTACGCCGCCACATAAGGCCTGCGGATCCGGCCCGCAAACTGGTCAGACCGCACAAGGGTAAACACCCCGCTTCCCGATCTTGACTCCGGTATATCGGCTTCCTACTATCCGCCATAACAGTGCTGGTCAGACCAGTCAGAACAGTTGCTTGCTCCCCTTGTTGGCTTTGCATGGAGTGGGACCAGGGCGCTTTGCTCCGGGTCCCATCGATACAGGAGACAGTCGTGACGAAGTTCTTCAATTCGCTGTTTGGCCGCGTCGTGATCGCCCTCGTTCTGGGCATCGTGATCGGGGCGGTGTTTCCCCATTTCGCCCAATCGTTGCGGCCGCTCGGCGACGGCTTTCTCAAGCTCATCAAGATGGTGATCGGCCCCATCGTGTTCTGCGTGGTCGTGAGCGGCATGGCGCACGCGGGCGACCTCAAGAAGGTGGGACGCGTAGGCCTGAAGTCGGTGGTGTACTTCGAGGCGATGACGACTGTCGCGCTCGTGATCGGCGCGGTGCTCGCGTACGTCACGCGTCCGGGCGCGGGCATGAACGTGGATCTGCGTTCGCTCGACGCCGCCTCGCTTGCGACCTATACCGAGCACGCGAAGAGCCTGAAGGACACGGCCGGCTTCCTGCTGAAGATCATTCCCGAGACCGCCTTCGACGCCTTCGCGAAAGGCGACATCCTGCAGATTCTCGTGTTCTCGGTGCTGTTCGGCAGCGCGCTCTCGCTGCTCGGCCCGAAGGCGCAGCGCGTGAACAGTCTGATCGACGAACTCTCGCAGGTGTTCTTCCGCGTGATGGGCTTCATCATCAAGCTCGCGCCGCTTGGCGTGCTCGGCGCCATCGCGTTCACGACCGGCACGTACGGGGTGGCGTCGCTCAAGCAACTCGGGCTGCTCGTGATCGTGTTTTACGCTAGCTGCATCGTGTTCGTCGCGGTCGTGCTCGGCGTCGTCATGCGCCTCGCGGGCTTCAGCGTGTTCAAGCTGATCCGCTACCTGCGCGAAGAACTCTCGATCGTGCTCGGCACCGCTTCGTCCGACGCCGTGCTGCCGCAGATCATGCGCAAGCTCGAATTCATGGGCGTGAAGGATTCCACCGTGGGTCTCGTGATCCCGACGGGCTACTCGTTCAACCTCGACGGCTTTTCGATCTACCTCACGCTCGCCGTGATCTTCATCGCGCAGGCGACCAACACGCCGCTGTCGATGCACGACCTGATCGTCGTGGTGCTGGTTTCGCTCATCACCTCGAAGGGCGCGCACGGCATACCCGGCTCGGCGATCGTCATTCTCGCCGCCACGCTTTCCGCCATTCCCGCGATTCCCGTGCTCGGCCTCGTGCTGATTCTGCCGGTGGACTGGTTCGTCGGCATCGCCCGCGCGCTGACCAACCTGATCGGCAACTGCGTGGCGACGGTGGTGGTCGCGGTGTGGGAGCACGACATCGACCGCGTGCGTGCGAGGCGCGTGCTGAATCGCGACGAAGGTTTCCTTTACGTGCCGGCGGGCGAGAGCGACGCCGATACGGCGCACGGCGAAGACAGCGCGCTCGGCGGCAAGCATGCGCACGCCTGAACCCTGGCCGCGCACGCCGCGCCACTTTTCTTCGAACAACTGATCAATTCAAGCGAACGACACCATCATGGCCATTCCGACCCTCGACCCCGACGCCCCCGCTTTCACGCGCCGCTACATGAACCTTGCGGATCCGCGTCTGGGGGCCCGCGCACTCCACGCGAGCGACGAGTTCTTCGCGCCGAAGGAGCGCATGCTCGAACCGCAGCCCGCGGTCTTCATCCCCGGCAAGTACGACGATCACGGCAAGTGGATGGACGGCTGGGAAACGCGCCGCAAGCGCACGACGGGCCACGACTTTTGCATCGTGCGCCTCGCGCGCCCCGGCGTGATCTGCGGTCTGGACCTCGACACGAGCCATTTCACGGGTAACTTTCCGCCGGCGGCTTCGGTCGAGGCGTGCTATGCGCAGGTGGGCGACGATGAAACGCCGGGAGACAACGCCGACTGGCAGACCATCGTCCCGGCGACGACATTGCAGGGCAATCAGCATCACTACGTCGAGGTGTGCGATACGCGCGCGTTCACGCATTTGCGCGTGAATCTCTTTCCCGATGGCGGTCTCGCTCGCCTGCGGGTGTATGGCCAGCCCAGGCGCGACTGGAGCACGGTCGAGCGCGGCAGCCTCGTCGATCTCGCGGCGATCGAAAACGGCGCGTATCTCGTGGCGGCCAACAACCAGCACTTCGGACTCGCGTCCACGATCCTGATGCCGGGGCGCGGCGCGAACATGGGCGACGGCTGGGAAACGCGCCGCCGCCGCGAGCCGGGCAACGACTGGGCGATCGTGGCGCTGGCGCGGCCCGGCATCATCCGCAAGATCGAAGTCGACACGGCGCACTTCAAGGGCAACTACCCGGACCGCTGCTCGCTTCAGGCGGCGAGCGTGACGGGCGGCACCGACGACTCGCTCGTCACCCAGGCGATGTTCTGGCCGGCGCTGCTGGGCGAGCAGAAGCTCGAAATGGACAAGCAACACGTGTTCGAAAGCGAGAGCGGAATCGCCGCCCTCGGCCCGGTTACCCACGTGCGCTTCAACATCTTCCCGGACGGCGGCGTATCGCGCCTGCGCCTGTGGGGCGAACCTGTCTGAACGAGGAGCCGCGATGCAGATCCTGCACATGGAACCCCTGACGCGCGAAGCGTTCGCGCCTTTCGGCGACGTGATCGAACTCGCTGGCGCGCGCCGCTTTCCGATCAACGGCGGCACGACAGAGCGCTTTCACGATCTCGCCGCCATCGACGTGAACGAGGCGGGCGGCCGGCCCATCGTCAGCGTGTTTCGCGCCCAGCCGCGCGCGTGGCCCGTCGTGATCGCGATGATGGAGCGGCATCCGCTTGGCAGCCAGGCGTTCGTGCCGCTTGGCGACGCGGGCTACGCCGTGGTGGTCGCGCCCGCGGGCGAGTTCGATCCGGCTGGCCTGCGCGCGTTCTGGGCCGGGCGCGGGCAGGGCGTCAATTACGCCAAAGGTGTCTGGCACCATCCGTTGCTCGCCTTCGAGCGGGTGAGCGACTTCGTGGTGATCGACCGCGGCGGTGCGCAGCCGAACTGCGATGAGATCGCGCTCGCGCAGCCCCGGCGGCTCGCGCAAGCGGACACATTGCTCGTGCCAGCCTGAGACGCGCCCGCTGTTTGACGAAGACCGGCTCCCCAAACGAAAACGCCACGGCAGACCTGCCGTGGCGTTTCGTCTTCTGCGGCCAGCAAGCCGCAAGCGGTCAATGCTTGCGGTGCGGGCAGTTTTCCTTCGTGCAGGCGCCGTACAGGGCGAGCGCATGTTCCTGGAGCTTGAAGCCGCGCTCGTTGGCGATCATCTGCTGGCGCTTTTCGATTTCGGGGTCGAAAAATTCTTCAACGATTCCGCAGTCGAGGCACACGAGATGGTCGTGATGGCTGCCTTCGTTTAGCTCGAACACCGCCTTGCCCGATTCGAAGTTGCTGCGCGTGAGCAACCCAGCCTGCTCGAACTGCGTGAGGACCCGGTAGACCGTGGCGAGGCCGATGTCGAGTTCCTCGTTCAGCAGGTTGCGGTAGACGTCTTCGGCGGTGAGGTGACGAACCGGGCTGTGCTGAAAAATCTCCAGGATCTTGAGGCGAGGCAGTGTCGCCTTGAGGCCGATGTTCTTGAGATCGGTTGGATTGGTCATGACAATAAGTCCCTGGAGTACAATGCCAGGTTGTTATGTTAATGCGTTTTTACCATTCCGGGCATTTTCGCCGGAACTTCGAACGATCTTCTACAGAATACGCGCGGCTTCGCGAAAAGCCCGCACGGTGAGGGAAATGATTCCGAAATTCACAACGATCGGCCGGCGCATGCACGGCGGCCGCCTGGCGTGCACCCTGCTGGCTGCGGCCGCGTTCGCGGCGCTCGCCGGCTGTTCCACCTACAACAGCGTGACGCAGAGCATCGCCCAGACCATTACGCCTTACCGCATTACCATCGTGCAAGGCAACTTCGTCTCGGCGGAAGCCGCGGCGCAGATGAAGGTGGGCATGTCCCGGGCCGAGGTCAAGCAGTTGCTCGGCACGCCGCTCCTTACCGACATGTTCCATGCGAACCGCTGGGACTACATCTTCTATTTCAAGCGCGGCTCGACTTCCGTGGTTCAGCAGCGCGACTTCGTGGTGCTGTTCGAAGGCGACCGCGTAGCAAGCTGGTCGGGCGGCGAAGACCTGCCGTCGAACCTCGAACTGCTCGCCGAAATCGACGGCGACCGCAGCGGCAGGAAGCGGGCCGTGGCGGCAGCGCCGGCCTCGGGCGCTTCGGCGCCGGTGGCGGCTGCCGCGGGCACGCCCGACCAGGGTTCGAGCGCGACCGGCCCGACGGTGGGCGACACGGCGCGCACGCCGTCGTCCGAACTCGGCACGGCCACCAATGCGCTGCCGCAGGACGCCAACGCGCAGGCCGCCGCCGCCGCCAACCGCGCCACGGAAGCCGTGCAAACGCCCACCGGCCTCACGCCTTCCGTGCGCGCGGGCAACCCGCAATCGTCGGCGCTGCCGCAGAATGTGGGCACGATGCCGTCGCAGGTGCAGTTGCATCGCCAGCCGCAGCCGCAAATCCAGGGCGTGCCGCAGAGCAACCCGGTCGGTCCGGCAGTCGGCGCGCAGGGCACCGGCGACACCAATACGCCGCCGTCGGGCCCCGCGCGGGATTCGTCGCTCGCCGCGCCGCCCACGGTGCCGGCTTCCGGGGCCGCTGCGACCCCGAGCAACTGATCCGGCTTACCCAGCCGGTAAAACAAGCATGGCGGGGTGCGCGAAGTCGCGCCACGCCTCGATCCGGCGGCCGGGGCGTCACTACCGGCCGCCGCGTTTTTTGGCGGTGGCGCTTCGTGGCGCCGGGGGGCCTGATGGCGCCTGACGGCAACCGCGCGCCGCGGCCAGCGGAACATTGGCAGGAAGACTCATGAAAATCGCAATCGCCGGAGCATCGGGCCGCATGGGCCGCATGCTCATCGAAACCGTTCTGAATTCACCCGACGTCACGCTCTCGGGCGCGCTCGTGCGCAAGGGTTCGGCCGCTGTCGGCCAGGACGCCGGCGCGTTCCTCGGCAAGGACACCGGCGTGCGCATCACCGACGACATCGAGCACGTCTTTGCGCAAAGCGACTGCCTGATCGACTTCACCCGTCCCGAAGGCACGCTCGTGCACCTCGAGGCGGCGCAGCGCCACGGCGTGAAGATGGTGATCGGCACGACCGGCTTCGACGCCCAGCAAAAGGCGCAACTCGGCGCGGCCGCGCAAAAGGTCGGCGTCGTGTTCGCGGCCAACATGAGCGTGGGCGTGAACGTCACGCTCAAGCTGCTCGAATACGCGGCGCGCTTTTTCGAAACCGGCTACGACATCGAGATCATCGAGGCGCATCATCGCCACAAAGTTGACGCGCCCTCGGGCACCGCCCTTGCGATGGGCGAAGCCGTGGCGAAAGCGCTCGGCCGCAATCTCGACGAATGCGCCGTGTATGGCCGCGAAGGCGTGACGGGCGAACGCGACCCCTCGACGATCGGGTTTTCGGCGATTCGCGGCGGCGATATCGTCGGCGATCATACGGTGCTGTTCGCGGGCATCGGCGAGCGCATCGAGATCACGCACAAGTCCTCCAGCCGCCTTTCGTACGCGCAAGGCAGCGTGCGCGCCGCCCGCTTTCTGCAGGACAAGGCCAACGGCCTGTACGATATGCAGGACGTGCTCGGCTTGCGCTGAGCGTTTCCCTTTTGGTCCGGCGTCGGCGCCGGACAGACAGTGAGCGAGGTCCGATGGCAGCGAATTCCGGAGTCATTCACTATCTGCAGTCGGGCGACGCCGTCACCCATGCGGTCGCGTGGGTATTGCTCGCCATGTCGGTCGCGAGCTGGTGCTTTCTCGTCGTGAAAAGCTGGATCCTCCTGCGCGCAAAGCGCCAGGGGCCGCGCGCCGTTGCGCGCTTCTGGCAGGCGCGCACGCTTGCGGACGGCGTGGCCGCGATGCGCGGGCTCGACCGCGAACGCGTGTTCCTGCCGTTGGCGCAGGCGGCGCTCGCCGCCGAGGAAGCCGACGCGCCCGGCATGATGCTCGCGCGCGTGGATCGCGGCGAGCGCGTGCTGCGCGCGCTGCGCGGCGCGCTTCAGGCGTCGCAGCGGCGGCTCGAGTTCGGGCAGGTGCTGCTGGCCTCGGTGGGCAGCACGGCGCCGTTCGTGGGGCTGCTCGGCACGGTTTGGGGCATTTATCATGCGCTCGGCAGCATTGCCGCGAGCGGCCAGGCGATGATCGAGAATGTCGCCGGCCCGGTGGGCGAGGCGCTCATCATGACGGCTTTCGGCCTCGTGGTCGCGATTCCGGCCGTGCTTGCCTATAACGTGCTCGGGCGCCTCGTGCGCCAGCTTTGCGACGATCTCGACGGTTTCGCGCACGATCTGCACGCCTATGCCTGCGCGCCCGAAGGCGCGCCGCTGCGCCGGGAAAGCGCGCAGGGCGCGATGCGCGAAGGCGCGCGCGCCGAGTCGTAGGAGGCCACGCGAATGGCATTCGGCGGACTCGAAAAGAAGCGCGACGCGGCACCGATGTCGGACATCAACATGACGCCGCTCATCGACGTCATGCTCGTGCTGCTCGTCATTTTCATCATCACCGCGCCGCTCTTCACGCACGCGATCCGGCTCGATTTGCCGAAGGTCGCCGCCGAGCCCGCGCAGCAAACGGCGCAGACCGTCACGCTCTCGATCGACGCCGCCGGCAAGCTCTACTGGAACGCGCAGCCCATCACGCTGGAAGACCTGCGCGCGCGCTTCACGGCGGCGGGCAAAGCGCCCGAGTCGCAGCAGCCAGAACTGCAACTGCGCGCCGCGCGCGAGACCCGCTACGACGTGATCGCCCAGGTGATGGGCGCCGCGCAGCAAGCCGGGCTCACGCGCCTTGGCTTCGTGACCGAGCCGCCCGCCGGCGCGCACTGAACGGCGCACTGAGCGTGCGCAAGTCAACGGTATAATCAACGTTTCCTTTAAAACGGGCCCAGCGAAACCGCCGCAATCTGCCGGTATCGTGAACGGCCGGCCCGGTGCATCCGGCACCGAAACCGCCCGTTTCCAGCGTTCACCACCCACACCATGCTCGAAAAATACGTTCCCTCCGACGTCGAATCCGCCGCGCAAGGCGAATGGCGCGCCACCGACGCTTACCGGACGGCCGAGAAGGCCGACAAGCCCAAGTTCTACTGCGTCTCGATGCTGCCGTATCCGTCGGGCAAGCTGCACATGGGCCACGTGCGGAACTACACGATCAACGACGTGATGTACCGTTACCTGCGCATGAACGGCTACAACACGTTGATGCCGATGGGCTGGGACGCGTTCGGCATGCCTGCCGAAAACGCCGCGATGGCCAACAGCGTGCCGCCGGCCAGGTGGACGTACGACAATATCGAGTACATGAAGGGCCAGATGCAGTCGATGGGTCTCGCCATCGACTGGTCGCGTGAAATCGCCACCTGCAAGCCCGACTACTACAAGTGGAACCAGTGGTTCTTCCTGAAGATGCTCGAAAAGGGCATCGCGTACAAGAAGACCGGCACGGTGAACTGGGATCCGGTCGACCAGACCGTGCTCGCCAACGAGCAGGTGATCGACGGGCGCGGCTGGCGCTCGGGCGCGCTCGTGGAAAAGCGCGAAATCCCGATGTACTACCTGCGCATCACGCAGTACGCCGACGAACTGCTCAACGACCTCGACGGCCTCGGCTGGCCCGAGCGCGTGAAGATCATGCAGCAGAACTGGATCGGCAAGAGCTTCGGCGTGAACTTCGGCTTCCCGTACGAGCTGGACGGCGAGAAGAAGCTGCTGCGCGTGTTCACCACGCGCGCCGACACGATCATGGGCGTGACCTTCGCCGCGATTGCCGCCGAGCACCCGCTCGCCACGCGTCTCGCGCAGGGCAAGCCCGAACTGCAGTCGTTCATCGACGAATGCAAGCGCGGCGGCGTGGCGGAAGCCGACGTCGCGACGATGGAAAAGAAGGGCGTGCCCACGGGCTTCACCGTCACGCACCCGATCACGCATGAGCAGGTGCCGGTGTGGATCGGCAACTATGTGCTGATGACCTACGGCGAAGGCGCCGTGATGGGCGTGCCGGGCCACGACGAGCGCGATTTCGCGTTCGCGCAGAAGTACAGCCTGCCGATCAAGCAGGTCATCGCCGTGGAAGGCGAGACGTACTCGCTCGACGGCTGGCAGGAGTGGTACGGCGACAAGGAACGCGCCGTGTGCGTGAACAGCGGCAAGTACGACGGCCTCGCCTACACGGCGGCCGTGGACGCCGTCGCCGCCGACCTCAAGGCGCTCGATCTCGGCGACAAGCAGGTCACGTGGCGCCTGCGCGACTGGGGCATCTCGCGCCAGCGCTACTGGGGCACGCCGATTCCGATCATCCATTGCCCGAGTTGCGGCGACGTGCCGGTGCCGGAAAAGGACCTGCCGGTCGTGCTGCCGGAAGACCTCGTGCCGGACGGCACGGGCAACCCGCTCGCGAAGTCCGAAGCATTCCTGAACTGCAAGTGCCCGACGTGCGGCGCCGACGCGAAGCGCGAAACCGACACGATGGACACGTTCGTCGATTCGTCGTGGTACTTCTACCGCTACGCCGCGCCCGACGCGAAGCAGATGGTCGACGAGCGCACCGACTACTGGATGCCGATGGACCAGTACATCGGCGGCATCGAGCACGCCATTCTTCACCTCTTGTACTCGCGTTTCTGGGCGAAGGTCTCGCGCGACCTCGGTCTCGTGAAATTCGGCGAGCCGGCGAAGAACCTGCTCACGCAAGGCATGGTGCTCAACGAAACGTTCTATCGCGAAGACGCGGCGGGCAAGAAGACCTGGTACAACCCGGCCGACGTGAGCGTGACGCACGACGACAAGGGCCGCCCGATCGGCGCGACGCTCAACAGCGACGGCCAGAGCGTGGTGCTGGGCGGCGTGGAAAAGATGTCGAAGTCGAAGAATAACGGCGTGGACCCGCAGGTGCTGATCGACCAGTACGGCGCGGACACGGCGCGTCTTTTCACGATGTTCGCGGCGCCGCCCGAGCAGCAGCTCGAATGGTCGGGCGCGGGCGTGGAAGGCGCGAGCCGCTTCCTGCGCCGCGTGTGGGCCTTCGGCCAGGCGAACGCCGACGCGATCAAGTCGCGCGCCTCGTTCGACGCGGCGGCGCTCACGGACGTCGAGAAAACGCTGCGCCGCGAAGTCTATGGCGTGCTCAAGCAGGCCGACTTCGACTATCAGCGCCTGCAGTACAACACCGTCGTTTCGGCGGCGATGAAGATGCTCAACGCCATCGACGGCGCGAAGGGTGCGGGCGCCGGCGTGCAGCGCGAAACCTTTGGCGTGCTGCTGCGCGTGCTGTACCCGGTCGTGCCGCACATCGCGTTCGAACTCTGGAAGGCGCTCGGTTACGCCGACGAATACGGCACGCTGCTCGACGCGCCCTGGCCGAAGGTCGACGAAAAGGCGCTGGAACAGGCCGAGATCGAACTCGTGCTGCAGGTGAACGGCAAGGTGCGAGGCGCCGTGACGGTGGCCACGGACGCGCCGAAGGATGCGATCGAAGCGGCTGCACTCGCGCACGAGATGTTCGTCAAATTCGCGGAAGGCCGCGCACCGAAGAAGATCATCGTCGTGCCGGGCCGCCTCGTGAACGTCGTGGTCTAAAGAGCCAATAACGGCCACGCTGGCGGCGCAGCCCTGCGCCGCCACCCAGACACTGTTGCGAACCCAGGGAGTCCATGTGATTCGCAGATCGTTCCTCAGGTTGTTCCCGCTCGCGGCGGCCAGTGCGCTGGCCCTCTCGGCCTGTGGTTTCAAGTTGCGCGGCGAGGAGAACTTCGCTTTCAAGCGCCTCGCCGTCGTCGGCGCGCCGCCGCCGCTCGTCGGGCGTCTCTCGCGTATGGTCGAAGGCGGCAGCGATTCGGTCGTGGTCGACTCGGTGGCCAATGCCGACGCCGTGCTGCGCGTGACCGAAGTGCGCAATTTCAGCACGCTCACGCTCAATTCGCTCGGCGCAGTCGTGGAATATCAGGTCAACTACTCGCTGAACTACGTGCTGACTAAACCGGACGGCACGGTGCTGATCCAGCCGAGCGTGATTGCGCTGAACCGCGCGATGACCTATAGCGATCAGTTCTCGACTGCCAAGACGCAGGAGGCCGATCTGCTGTTCACCGACATGCAGAACGACGCCGTTGACCAGCTCATGCGGCGCCTTGCCGTGCTGAGGACGATCAACCCGACGCCCGATCAGGTCGTGCCGGGGGTCGCGCCGCGCGCACCGCTGCCGCCGCCGCCGCTGTAATGCGCGCTGTGCCCACGCTGTTTTCATTGACTGAGTGATCTTCGACCGAGCGCCATGCAACTGCGACCCGACGCACTCGAACCGCACCTCGCGAAAGGGCTGGCCGGCCTGTACGTCGTCTATGGCGACGAGCACCTGCTTGCCCAGGAGGCGTGCGACCGCGTTCGCGCGGCCGCGCGCGCGGCGGGCTTTACGGACCGCTCGGTGTTTACCGTCGAGCGCGGTTTCGACTGGAGTTCGCTCCTCGGGGCCAGCCAGTCGATGTCGCTCTTCGGCGATCGCCAACTGGTGGAATTGCGCATTCCTTCGGGCAAGCCCGGCAAGGAAGGCGCCGACGCGCTCAAGACGCTCGCCGCTAGCTCGAATCCCGACGTGCTGATGCTAGTCACGCTGCCGCGGCTCGACGCCGCCACGCAAAAGTCCGCGTGGTTCACGGCACTGGCTGAGAGCGGCGTGGCGATCAAGATCGACCCGGTCGAGCGCGCGGCGCTGCCGAACTGGATCGGCCAGCGGCTCGCGCTGCAAGGCCAGCGCGTTGCGCCCGGCGAGGACGGCCGGCGTGCGCTGCAATTCGTGGCGGAGCGTGTGGAAGGCAATCTGCTGGCGGCGCATCAGGAAATCCAGAAGCTCGGGCTGCTGTATCCGCAAGGCGCGCTCGGCTTCGAGCAGATCCACGACGCCGTGCTCAACGTCGCGCGCTACGACGTCTTCAAGCTCAACGAAGCCATGCTGACCGGCGATGTCGGGCGCCTCGCGCGCATGCTCGACGGGCTGCAGGGGGAAGGCGAGGCTTCGGTGCTCGTGCTGTGGGCCGTGGTCGAGGAAATTCGCACGCTGCTGCGTATCAAGCGCGGCGTGGCGGCGGGCAAGCCGCTCGCCATGCTGCTGCGCGAGAACCGCGTGTGGGGGCCGCGCGAGCGGCTCATCGGGCCGGCGCTTGCGCGCCTCAGTGAAGCGGCGCTCGAGCGCGGTCTCGCGCTCGCGGCGCGCCTGGACCGTCAGGTGAAGGGGCTTTCGGGTCAATCGCGCAGTGACTGGCGCAATGCATTGCCGCCCGACGCCTGGGATGGCCTGTTCGAACTGGCGATGAAAGTGGCCGCGCCCCGAGAGGGCGCAGCGCCGGCGCACGGCGCCGCGGCGCCGGGGCGCACGCAGCCGGGCTCCCAGCCACGCAGCCCGGCTGCGGCGGCCGCCGCGGCAGCGGCAGCGGCCCGACCGCGACCCGCAGGGTCGTCGCGCCGACCGGGCTAACGCGCTTCACGTTTGCCCGAACCGGCGCTTCGACGCCTGCTTTTATGGCCGCCGCGCGGCAAGTAGCGCACGGTGCGCCGCCAGGCCAGGTCCAGCAAACCCGGGCGGCTGGCCTTAAAATCGGCCTGAACCACATTGAGCCGTATTGAGCCGCTTTGAATCGAACCGCGCTTGACGCATCCATCCGGCTGCGCTCACGCGCCGCAAGACGAAAGACACCATGGATATCGACCAGTACATGACCGACCTCGGCCGCCGCGCCCGCAAAGCCTCGCGCGCGATGGCACGGGCCTCGACGGCCGCGAAGAATGCGGCGCTCGAAGCGGTGGCCAAGGCCATCGAGCGCGACGCGCAGCAACTGAAGGATGCCAATGCCCGCGATCTCGCACGTGCGAAGGAGAAGGGCAACGATGCGGCCTTCATCGACCGCCTCACGCTCTCTGACAAGGCGCTCAGGACGATGGTCGAAGGCCTGCGCCAGGTAGCGGCGCTCCCCGACCCGATCGGCGAGATCGGCAATCTCAAGTTCCGTCCGAGCGGCATTCAGGTGGGGCAGATGCGCGTACCGCTCGGCGTGATCGGCATCATCTACGAATCGCGGCCGAACGTGACGATCGACGCCGCGGCGTTGTGCCTGAAGTCGGGCAACGCAACGATCCTGCGCGGCGGCTCCGAGGCGCTGGAGTGCAACACGGCGCTCGCGAAGCTGATTGGCGAGGGCCTCGCGGCGGCGGGTCTGCCGCAGGAGGCCGTGCAGGTGGTGGAAACCGCCGATCGCGCCGCGGTGGGCAAGCTCATCACCATGACGGAATTCGTGGACGTGATCGTGCCGCGCGGCGGCAAGAGCCTGATCGAGCGCCTGATGGCCGAGGCGCGCGTGCCGATGATCAAGCACCTGGACGGCATCTGCCACGTGTACGTGGACGACCGGGCCGACCTCGCAAAGGCGCTGACCGTGTGCGACAACGCCAAGACGCACCGCTACGGCACCTGCAACACAATGGAGACGCTGCTCGTGGCGCGCGGTATTGCGCATGAGGTGCTGCCGCCGCTTGGCTGCCTCTATCGGGAAAAGGACGTGGAGCTGCGCGTGGACGCCGCGGCACGCGCCATTCTTGCGGACGCTGGCGTGGGTCCGCTCGTGGACGCCACGGAAGAAGACTGGCGCACCGAGTACCTCGCGCCCGTTCTGGCGGTGAAGGTGGTCGATACGCTCGACGCTGCGATCGAGCACATCAACACGTATGGGTCGCACCATACCGATGCGATCGTGACCGAAGACCACGACCGTGCGATGCGCTTCCTGCGCGAAGTCGATTCGGCGAGCGTGATGGTGAACGCCTCGACGCGGTTCGCAGACGGCTTCGAATTCGGTCTCGGCGCGGAAATCGGCATTTCCAATGACAAGCTGCACGCGCGCGGCCCGGTGGGCCTCGAAGGCCTGACTTCGCTCAAGTACGTCGTGCTCGGACACGGCGAAGGCCGCCAGTAAATCGTTCGGGCGCGGCGGCGCGGTTTGAAGCGCGCCGCCGGACCGCTCCCTCGCCTTCGAGAAGAAAAAAATGTCGATGCTCTGGGTCAAGACGTTTCACATCGTACTGATCGCTTCGTGGTTCGCCGGCCTGTTCTATCTGCCGCGCATTTTCGTGAATCTCGCGATGGAAACGGAGCCCGCGGCCGTCAAGCGCCTGCTTGTCATGGCGCGCAAGCTGTATCGCTTCATGACCATGATCGCCGTGCCCGCGTTGCTGTGCGGGCTATGGTTGTGGCTCGTGGTGGGCATTGGGCGCGGCCAGGGATGGATCCACGCGAAAGTAGGCGTGGTGGTGCTGCTGATCGCCTACCACGCTTACTGCGGACGCCTGCTCAGGACCTTCGAGCGTGGCGAGAATCGCCGCTCGGACAAGTGGTATCGCCTCTTCAACGAACTGCCCGTGCTGGGCATGCTGGCGGCCGTTGCGCTGGCCGTCATCAAGCCCTTCTGATCGCTCTTCCTTCCCTTGCCTCGACGGGCAGCCTCAAATGCTGCCCGTTCCGTTCTGGCGCATGCGCGCCGCAGCCACGCGCCAGCCGTTCTCGCGTTTCACGAACACGTCCGTGAAGCGATATTCGATCGTCCTGTAGCCCGCCGCGGGTGTGTACCGGTTGATGCCGGTCGCAACCGCGACGTTGTCCAGCACCTGCACCCTGACATCCTCAAGCACTTGTGAGCCACCCGACGGCAGCGCCGCGGCAGCCAGCAAGTCGCGCTTGGTGCGGCGCACGTCGCCTGGAAATATCTCCATGAACTTCTCGTCGAGCAGATCGTCGAGCACCGGGCGATCACCGCTGGCAGCCGCCTGCGTCCACTGATGTTCGAGAAACTCGATCTGGAGGCGCTCGGGGATCGGGTTCGGAGCCGACGTGGGCGTGGCCAGAGCGGAAGCGGCGAGAAGACTGGCAATGGGAAGAATCAACATGCGGTACATCACGTTTCCTTGGTGTGACGGTGAAGGCCGATGGCCTGGAGACAAGGAAACGGATGGGCGCGGTAGGTATGGCGGCGGCGCCGAAAACTGGCGCGCGGTTATGCGTTACGGCTTTGATTTGCGTAGAGCCTCAGCCCTGTGTCAGCGTTTCCCGACGTCCAAATTCTATTTGGCTGACGGTGAAGGAGGTATAGGACAAATCTCAAAAGATCGTAGCGGACACTGTTGTGCTGACGCCACAATGATCGCTGCTGCAGATTAATCGAGCTGGCAGCGAGACTTGGGCAATTGGGTCAGCGCAAACGAGTTAAGGCAAAAACGGGGCTTGAGGATACTGACCAAAATTATTGGACGAGAATATCGATGCGCCGATTTTTCTGTAGGAAATTCCTGCTTTGAGATGAGTATTAAATGATTATTTGTGTAGTAAATAGCCGATCGTCGCCATCTAAATTTCTCCTAAGCGTGGGTATTTTTTTGTCTCCTAGAACTTTGAGAAATATCTTGTGTAATCTCAGATTTTTCTCAGCAATCGAGTAGAGAGAACCGTGGACAATTCGCGCTTTGAGAGGCGCCGAGTGCTGCATGCGCCGGTTTTTTTTGTTTAAGAGTTCTCTTATGTCAATTCCAGTTCCTGATTAATAAAGTCGCCAATGTTATGGCATTCGACCCGTTTAATTCTGTCAGTGTTTTCCCACGAAAGCGGATCGGTTCCATTGCGTTGTTGACGTAGTCGGCGCGGATTTTTAAAAAGCGCCGCCTCGTCCGGTGTTTCGTCACTCGTCTTTAATCAGGGCAAAGAATGAACAAGACATACAGATCAGTCTGGAACGAATCCACGGGGACGTGGGTTGCCGTGCAGGAGAATGCGAGGGGGCGTTGTAAAAAGGCCTCGAAAGCGCTCGTGACAGGCGGCGCAGTGGTTGCCGCGGGCGTGGGGCTTCTGGCCTTTGCTCCGTCCGCAATGGCTGGCGTCTATGCGTGTAACTCGAGCAACGGGAACGGCTATGGGACGGGGCTGTGGCCTCAAAATACGAGCGGAACTTATAGTGGTTCGATTGGAAATTGCCAGTCCGGAAATGCAAGTGGCGTGGTGATCGACGAGGCGGCAAACAGCTGGCCGGCAAGCGGCCAGGCTGCGATTTATGTCGGCTCGACGGTTTCGTCTGCAACTGGGACGGTGACACTCGTCGGTCCGTCTGGGATTGCACTGAGTGGCGCAACGACGACCAGTGGCCTGGCGACCTTCAATTCGGGCGCCTACATGTCGGGCACGAAGATTACTTCGCTCGCGAACGGAACGGTGTCTAATGCAAGCATGGATGCGGTGAACGGCTCGCAACTGTACTCCGTGCAGCAGCAGATCACTAATATCGCTGGGTCGATCAATGCGGTCCAGTACGACAGTTCGGCCAAATCGAGCGTGACGCTGGGTGGCAGCGGCACGAGCAGAGTCGTGGCACTGACCAACGTTGCAGCAGCTACCGTGAGCGCGTCGAGCACAGACGCCGTAAACGGCGCGCAACTCTATGGCGTGAACGCGTCGATTACCAACGTCAATAGCGATGTCACGAAAATCCACAACACGTTGACTACGGCGGGTTGGGGCGCGCAGGCGCCGTCGTCGAACCCGGCAGCTTACACGTACGGGGGCTTTGTCACGGACGCCAACGGTAACGTTAGCAATCCGGCCGTCCTTTACGTTCCGAACACCGTTGGCACAGCTAACGCGCACATTGTGCTCGATCCGGGCCAAGGCAACAGCGAGTATTTCGCAAACGGCAATCGCGCAGATGGTCTTCTGCCAAAGGGTACGGTCATCAGCAACGTCGCGAACGGCATTCAGGATACCGACGCGGCGAACGTAGGCCAGGTGTACGACATCATGATGGCGGGCCAGGTCGGATCTTCTGCGCCCCTGTTGATGGGCGCCAGAATGCTGGGTGCGTCGTCGGGCTCGGGTGTGAACACATCGGGGCTGAACACGACCTACAACACGGCTGCGTACTATTCGCAGGTAGCGGGCGTGGGCAACGCGGTCGGTTCGACGCCTCCGTCGGACATGGCGCGCGCCAAGGGTGCCGGCTCGATCGCGATCGGCTCGAGCGCGTACACGTCTGCAACGGCAGGTACGGCCGTCGGCGTGCAGTCCTATACGTCTGCCAGCGATGCCGTGGCCCTGGGTTCGGGTTCCGTGGCAAATCAGGCGAACACGGTATCGGTGGGTAACGACGGTACGAGTTCTTACGTCGCCTATGACGCGAACGGCCAGCCGTACACGCTCCAGAATCAGGCGAATACGCGCCGCATCGTGAACATGGCTGCCGGTCAAAACGACACCGACGCGGTGAACGTCGCGCAGCTCAAGGGCGTGACGAGCGCGCTGGGCGGCGGTGCCGGCGTGAATGCGGCTGACGGCTCGATTCAGGCGCCGACCTACACGGTGGCGGGCGGGACGTATAGCAATGTCGCCGGAGCCCTTTCGGCCCTCAATGGCCAGACCGCCACGCTTTCCGGCAACGCGGTGCTTTACGATACGTCGGCGCATGACAGCGTGACACTGGGCGGCACGGGCGCATCGAAGCAGGTGACGCTCACCAACGTGGCGAACGGCGCGCTCAACGCATCGAGTACCGATGCTGTGAACGGTGCACAGCTCTTCGCGACGAACGAAAACGTCTCGACTCTTTCGGGTGCCGTGACCAACATCGCTGGCAACGTGACCAACTTGTCGGGCGACGTCACGAACCTCGGCAACAAGATCGCAAATGCCGTGCAGTACGACAGCTCGGCGCACGACATGCTGACGCTGGGCGGCACGGATGCATCGAAGCCGGTGACGCTCACCAATG
>NZ_CAJMZJ010000026.1:0-36202 GCF_905220295.1 Paraburkholderia sp. J76 | reverse complement strand
TCACCTCGATACGGGTTCGGTCGCGAGCCCGAACCGCGAAACCGAGTCGATGAAGGACGGCTCGGACGCGGTGAGCGACTGGCCGCTGCTCAATGCGCTGCTGAACACGGCGGGCGGTGCGTCGTGGGTGTCGCTGCATCACGGCGGCGGCGTGGGCATTGGCTTTTCTCAGCACTCGGGCGTGGTGATCGTGGCGGACGGCACGCAGGTGGCGCACGAGCGTCTGGGCCGCGTGCTGCACAACGATCCGGCCACGGGCGTGATGCGCCATGCGGATGCCGGCTACGAACTCGCGCAGCAGACCGCGCGCGAGGCAGGGCTCAAGCTGCCGATGCTGGGCCGATGAGCGGCGCGACGCCGCTGCAAAGGCGGCGTCGCACTTCGAAGCGCCCGCTCCGGGCGCTTCATGCAGTCGATATGAATCGTTGCCCACGCAACCGACCCTCATCTCGGCATCCGTCGTGCGGGGCGCGAACGCGCCCCGCACCGATCGACGGCCGCGCGCAAGCGAATTACAATCCCTGACTAGCGTTCACGTTCGTCCCGCTGGCGCTGGAAACGGCGTTTCGGCGATATGAACATGGGCAACGGCAACCGAGGTCTGCAACCCGAGCCAGGAACATTGCGTGATGAAATTCGATTCGGTCGTGCTGGGCGGCGGCATCGTCGGCGTTTGCGTGGCCTTGCAGTTGCAGCGGCGCGGCCTTTCGGTCGCGCTCGTGGACCGCAGGGCGCCGGGCAATGAAACATCGCACGGCAACGGCGGACTGATTCAGCGCGAGGGCGTTTATCCCTACGCGTTTCCGCGCGAGCTTTCCACGCTGTTGCGCTACGCGCGCAACCGCTCGACGGACGTGCGCTATCACCCGGGAGCGATGCCGAAACTGCTGCCGTTTCTCTATCGCTACTGGCACCATTCTCGCGCCGACCGGCACGCCGAAATCGCGCGCGCGTATTCCACGCTCATCGAACACTGCGTGACCGAGCATCGCGCCTTGATCGAAGCGGCGGGCGCACAGGCGCTGTTGCGCACCAACGGCTGGATGAAAGTGTTTCGCAGCGCGGCCGCGATGGACGGCACGATTGCCGAGGCGCAGCGCTGGCAGCGCGAGTACGGCGTGGGCCACGAAGCGCTCGATGCCGCGGCGTTGCGCGCCGCCGAGCCCGCGCTCAGCCACACGCTGGTGGGCGGTGTGCGCTATACCGATTCCGATTCGGTTAGTGATCCGAAGGGACTCGTCACGGCGTACGCGAAGCTTTTCGAACAGCTAGGCGGCCGCGTGCTCGTGGGCGATGCCGCGACGCTCGAACCTGCGTGGCGCGTCATGACGCAGGACGGCCCCGTGCTGGCGAAGTCGGCGGTCGTCGCCATGGGGCCGTGGTCGGGCGATCTCACGGCGCGGCTGGGCTACGCGCTGCCGCTCGCCGTGAAGCGCGGTTATCACATGCACTATGCGATCGCGAATGGCGCGAAGCTGAACCAGCCGGTGCTCGACGCCGAAGTGGGCTTCCTGATTACGCCGATGGTGCGCGGCACGCGCCTCACGACGGGCGTCGAACTCGGCTTTCGCGATTCGCCCAAAACGCCCGTTCAACTCGAAGCGGTGGAACCGCTCGCGCGCGGCATCTTCCCGCTGGGCGAGCGGCTCGACGCCGAGCCGTGGCTGGGCCGCCGCCCCTGCACGCCCGACATGATGCCGATCATCGGGCCCGCGCCCAGGCACGACGACCTCTGGTTCGCGTTCGGCCACGCGCACCACGGTCTCACGCTCGGCCCGGTCACGGGGCGTCTGATCGCCGAAATGATGACGGGTGCGCCGACCGTGGTGGACGCCCGGCCGTTTCGTGTCGATCGGTTTTAAGGCAACGTGCAGTAATCAGAACCGGTAATTGAGCCCCGCGAAAGCCGTAATTTCGCGGCGGTTCTCGGTAATCGGGCTGTCGGCGGCATAGTGCTGGAGACGGCCGTACGTCGCGTTTACCGAGCCCACCCAATGCTTCGAAAAGTCGTGCGTCATGTAGAACGTCATATGCACGTCGCGTATGCCCGCCCCGGGCGCATAGGCCGGCAAGCCGGATGCCGTGCTCTCCTCCGGCGTCACGCCGAATAATGTCCGCGTGTACACGCCGTTGGCCCACGTGAGTCCCGGCCCGACCGAAAACAGCCACCCTGTCAGCGGCAGCGATACGTAAAGGTCCGCCGTCGCCGTCGTACCCTGTCCATGACCGCTGATGTCCTGATACATCGCCACGGCGCTCGTGAACGCCCATAGCGTGTAATCGGCGAAGAGGCGCAGCTTCGGGCCGTCGTCGACATTGCTCAGGCCGTGCAGACGCGGGTCGTCCGAGACGGTGCGCGACTGGAAGTCGAAGCTCAGCGAAGCGCCCACATGATAGTTTTCCGCGGAAATCACGTTCACGCCGAGCACGTCCGGCCCTTGCGAGAAGAAGCGGTCGCGGTACGAGATATCGAGCGACGGAAACGGATAGACCTTCATGTGCCGCGCGCCCGGATATTCCGGCGCGAGATACGCGCCCGGGCCGATCGAGATTTTCCACGGCGAGTCGGTTGCGGTGGTATTGGACGCAGCGGTATCGGCGCACGCGTGCGAGGCCAGGGCCAGCGCGGCGACGCTCGCCAGCGCCTTGATCGTTACGGACTGCTTCACGTATTTTTCCTTCCCACCGCCGCCAGTTGGCGCAGACGCCGGGCGAGCGCCCTGGAGACGACCGGCGCGTCTTTTGCGCCGCGCGCGACTTCGCTTTCGCGCAGGAACAAGGCCGTTTCGCGCGCCACGATCTCGCGTTCGTTGTCCGAGGTGATCATGTGATACGAGTCGTCGAGCCAGAGCGTGCGTAAAAAGTTCGAACCGATGCGGTCGATCACGTGGCGCGGATTGCGCGGGCTCGACGTTTCGTCGTCGATGGCGTGGATCACCAGCGTGTCGTTTTCGATCGCCGGAACCTCCTTGCGGGCCGTGCGCGCGAGGCGCAGCGCCTGATGCAGCGCGGGCAGCGCGATCGTCGAAGGGCCGACCTCGCTGAAGTCGCTGCGTTGCATGGCGCGCGCGATCTTCTTGCGCAGCGCTTCGTTTCGCACACCGAATGGTTCGGCCTCGCGATAGCGGTAGCGGTGACGCAGCGGCGTGAAGTAGGCCCAGTCGAGCAGGAAGCGATACCACGGAATCGCCCACCCGTCGTAGGCGAGCGTGAGCGAAAGCAGGACGAGCGACTGCGCGGCGGGGCGCTCGCGAATCAGACGCAGCGCGAGCGCCCCGCCGATCGAAAGGCCGCAGATCGAAACGCGCTCGTAGCGCGCCGCCAGGGCGTCGAATTCGCGCGCGGCGTTTTCGACCCATCGCTCCATCGGCAAGTGGCGCGTGCCGGCGCTATAGCCTTCGATGAGGGGCGCGCACACCGTGAAGCCTTCGCCTTGCAGATAACGCGCGAGATAGCGCAGTTCGATGGGCGAGCTGGACAGGCCGTGAAGCATGAGGACGGCGTGGCCGTCGCCTTCGCAGAAAAAGCGCGTGGATTGCACGGCGGGCGTTTCGGTGGCGGCCGGGTCTATTTCGAGCGTCGCCATGTCAGCTCTCCGTGCGCAGCACGAGAAAGTCGCCCGCGTGAGTGGTGAAGCGCTCGCAACTGCAGCTGGCGTGCCGGTAATCGCGCTTGTGTGGTTCGCTGCGCAGGCGCACGCGATGGTGGCCCGGCGACAGCGCGTGAGTGAGGCGCTGCACGTCGTCGGGATGGAGGGCGTCGAAGAGCGGGCCGGGCGCGACTTCGGCGGCCGCGGGCAGCGCGTGCGACATGCTCTGCCCCACGTTCGCGCGCTGGGCCGCATTGCGCTCGAGTCCCTTGATGAGAATGAAGCCGTCGTGATGCTGCGCGAGGTGGCGCAGCAGGCGGTGCGTTTCGTCGACGGCGCGGCGCGCGAGCGCGCGCTCGTTGTCGTGACGCAGGAGCATTTCGTAGCGCGACTGAGCGACCGAGGCGATCAACTGCGCGCGAAACTGCTCGCGCCGCAGACGTTCGATCAGCGTGATCACGATCGCCGTGACGACCGGATAGGACACTAGCAGGATCAGGTCGTGGGTATCGAGATACGTAATGTAATTGTAGGGCGGCACGAACATGTAGTCGGCGATGGCGAGGCCGAGCACCATCACGGTCAGCGCGGGCGCGAGGCCGAGGAAGTATTCGACCAGCGAAGCGGCAATACAGAACGTCGTGCCAGGCATCATCGGGCCGAGCAGGGGATGCAGGGCGATGCGGATGGCACTCGCGAGCGCGAGCGCGCCAGCGGCGATGACCCACCGGCGCGGGCCTCTTGGCGCCCAGAGGCGGGCGTTACGGACTTTCATGGTTTCCCGGGTCGCCCGCCGCGCGGCGGGCCGTCGCGTGCGTATTGCGCATGGGCAATCGCGGACGCGGTAGTTGTAAGCAGTGCAAGGAATTCGACAGGAACGGCGGGACGAAGCGGCGGTTGCATACCATCCGCCGCCGGTGCCTGACAGAATTTTCGCGTGCGGGATATTACCACTGTTTACAAAGCGCGCGGGCGGCGATTCGGCAGTCGTTGTCGTCGTCCGGTTCGACAAGAACCTGTCGCGGGGAGACGCAGAATGATTGGGACGCCAAATCAAAAAGGGCGCCCGGTGCCTGACGAAGCATTCGTCGCTGCCTGAACAAGCGGGCGAAAGACAAGGGAAGACCCCGATTGGTCGTACTTGCTATTGATCTAGACTCCAGGGACGAGTGCCGCGCAGCGATTCGATGCGGCACCAGTTTTCAAGCGCAGATTTCGTTTTATGAAGCGTCCGATCCAGGGATGGCTTTTGGGTGTTCTTCTTCTGGCGCTCGCCAGCGTCTCGGCGGCCGAACCCGCGAGGCCGGCGCATGTCCGGAAGCCTGTCCAGAAGCACGTCCAGAAGTATGCGAAGGGCCACGCCCCCAAGCCCGCCGTCGCGGCCGCGCCAGCGCCGGCGGCGCCGGCCGTTTCCTTTCCCGCAATCGCGAAGCGCTACGAATACCAGTCGCCGTTCGAAAGGCAGTACAACGCGCAGCTCGCGAAAACCACCGCGGCAACACCTGGCACTCCCGACGACACCGCGGGCACGCTCGATTCCGGGACCAACGGTCCGCGCACGCCGGGAGCCCAGGTCGATAGCGACGGGGTCCCGAACCAGGCGCTTCACCCGCAAACGCCGCCACTCGTCACCGTGGGCGACTGGGATCTCTCCGCCGACGCGCATCTTCCGTTGACGCGCTCACACGACACGGGCGCGGCCATCAGCGCCCGGCACGGGTTCTAAAACCGCAATCCGCGCGCGGGTAGCCCGCGCTCAGTAACCGCTCAGTAATACATCCACCGCCCGTATTGCGGCGACCAGTACACCCAGCGCGCGGGCGCTTGCTGGTACTGCGCGCCCCACGGTGCGGGCGGCGGATAGTAGGCGGGCCGGGGCTGCGAGTACGTAGGCTGCTGCGGCGGATATTGCTGCTGGGCGTATTGTTGCGCGTACACCGGCTGCTGTTGCTGCGCGTAGGCGGGCGGCTGCGCGTAGGCCGGACGCTGCTGCGCATACGCGGGCTGCTGCGCGTAACCATACGGCTGAGGCGGCTGCGCGTATTGCTGAACCTGAGGCTGAACCTGACGTGGAACCGGAGGTTGGGCCTGCGGTTGCGAGTAGGGTTGGGCATAACCCTGGCCTTGCGTGGAATAGATTTGCGCGGAGCGCGGCGGCTCCGGCTCGTCGACGGTTTCATCGCTTGCCAGCGACTCCGGCGGCGCGACGTCGTCCTGCGCGGGCGGCGTTGCCGCGACGGCGCGATGGTTCGCGGGCGCTTGCGCATAAGCACGCGGCTGCGGCTGGCGCGCTGCCTGAGCGGGCGCCGCCGCCTGGGCCGGCGCCGCGGCGGTCGAGTCCTGCACGTCCTGCGCCTCTGCCGCTTGCGCCTCCGCTGCTTGTGCCTCTCGTGCCGCCTGCGTTCCTCGCGCGCCTTGTTCGCCTTGAGCGCCTTGCCCATCCGCCAGCGGCTTGACCACGACCGGCACGGTCATGACGGTCGAAACCTCGCCCGTGTCGCTATATGTGTGCTTGATGTCGAGAATAGGCTTCTGCGCGGATGCCGCCGCGCCGGCGGCCTTCCTCGCTGGCGCCGTGCCTGCCGCCGGAGCCGCCGCCTGCGCCATCTCCTCCCTCGCCGCCTTGTAACCCCTGTCGTAGGCCGCCTGGACTTCGCGGTCCTGCGCCGCGGCATCTTCTTCCTTGCTGTAGGCGTGAGACGCTGCCGAGAATCCGCAGCCCACTGCAAGCAATGCGATGGCCGTCGCGTGCCTTGCGGTCGTGTCCATGAGGGGACCTTTGATTCTGTTTTTCGATGATCTCATCGTACTACGCGGTTGATAACATTCAAGCGGAGGGAAAGCCCCTGGGTATGCCGCCGAACGCAAGCGCTCGACCGGGCGACGCGGCCCGGTTAGCGAGCCAGGGCCGGATCGCCGGGGCGCTTTCGCCCGAGGAAAGGCCGCACCCGAAACAGGATTTTCGCGGGAGTTGTTCTGCCAGGCCCGGGCACTTGAAAAGGATCCCTAAGCGAACGCGCGGTGCGCACCGATGTCCACACGCCTCGCGTCCTTGACCTTTGCGGGTTCTCGCTTATACCAAACAGGAAACCATCGCTCCAGAGGCAGAAAATGACGATTTTCCGTGACTCCTTGCATGAGCAACTGGGAACGTGGCCGATCGGGTATAGCCCTTACGGCGGCGCGGACTTCGGCGAAATCGAGCAGATCGCGAGGGTCGTGGGCGAAGGGGACGACACCGCCTTTCATCTTGCCTGGACACAGGCCGCCGACCGTCTGCACGCGCAAGCATGCGCCGCCGAATCGAGCGGACACGAAGTCACGGCGCGCGCGCTCTACCTGAAAGCCGCCTGCTTTTATGGCAAGTCCTACCATGTGCTCTTCGGATGGCCGGTCGATCCGCGCGTGATCGCCGCGTCGAACCGGCAAATCGAGGCATTCGAAAGCGCGCTGGCGCTTGGCGGCGAACCGTCGAAGCCGATGCGCATTCCGTTCGAGAATATCTCGATGCTCGCGTGGCTGATCCCGGCGCAAGGACGCCAGAGCGAGCGCAGGCCGCTGCTCATTCTCACCAATGGCTACGACGGCACGATCACCGATCTCTACTTTGCTTCTGCCGTCGCGGCGTCGAGGCGAGGCTATCATTGCCTGATATTCGACGGCCCCGGGCAAGGCACCACGCTCATCCGTCATGGCGTCACGCTGCGGCCCGACTGGGAACGCGTGATCGCGGCGGTGGTCGACTTCGCGCTGTTGCTGCCGCAAGTCGACGCAAAGCGTATTGCATTGAGCGGCTGGAGTCTTGGCGGCTACCTCGCGCCGCGCGCTGCCTCGGGCGAGGCGCGCCTCGCCGCGTGCATTGCCGACCCCGGCCAGGCGTCGGTTGCGCGGGGCTTCCGCGATTACGCAGTCAAGCTCGGCGCGACGCCGCAGGAAGCCGGCAACCTCGGTGCGCTGCTGGAGCCGATCCTCGCGAAACTGGAGCAGATTATCGCCGGGGACAGGAAGCTGCGCTGGAGCTTCATGCAGCGGGGATACTGGGTGAATGGCGCCCGTAATCTGCGCGAGTATCTCGCAAGCGTCGAGCCGTATACGATGGAAGGCCGCATCGAGGGCATACGTTGTCCGACGCTGTTCACGCAGGCCGAAGACGACGCGCTCGCCGTGCATACGGGCGAATTCTTCGACGCGCTGCAATGCCCCAAGGTATTGATGAAATTCAGAAAAGACGAGGGCGCGGGCGAGCACTGCGAGATGCGCAACCGCTCATTGCTCAACGACCGCGTGCTCGACTGGCTCGACGACGTGCTGTGAAACCGGCTGTGCGGCGTGCCGTGCCCCGGCGCCGGTGGCAGAATTCGGGCGCGGGCGTCGGCCATGGTCACGCGCCGCGCCATGACGCATAATGCAACAAATCAGGAACGGCCCTGCGGCGCATGCGCTCTCGACGCCGGCTTCTTTTATATCCACGTTGAAACCATACAAGCGATGCACAAGCCACTGACGCGTTTGAACAGCCATGTACCCGGTCTGGACGCGGTGCTCGGCGGCGGCCTGATCGCCGGCTCGGCCTATATCATTCAGGGGCGGCCCGGCGCGGGCAAGACCATCCTCGCGAACCAGATTGCGTTCGCCCAGGCCCGGCAGGGAACGAAGGTTCTCTACATTACGCTTCTCGCCGAAACGCACGAGAGGCTGTTCCAGTCGCTTTCGACGCTGGACTTTTACGACTCCGAGCTGGTTGGCAGCGACATCACGTATCTGAGCCTGTTCCGCACGTTGCGCGTCGACGGTCTGGGCGCGCTGGTCGAACTGCTTCGCAAGGAGATCGCGCGCCAGGGAGCGTCGATGCTGATCCTCGACGGCCTGCTCAACGCGCGCGAGAGCGCGCACACTTCGCTCGACGTGAAGACGTTCGTCGCGGAACTCCAGGGGCACGCGTCGTTTAGCGGATGCACGGTGCTTTTCCTGACGAGCGCGCGAATCGACGAGTCGAGCCCGGAACATACGATGGTGGATGGCGTCATGCAGCTCGAAGAGGAGCTGTTCGGCTCCCGCACGGTGCGCCGCCTGCGGGTTTCGAAGTCGCGAGGGAGCGCCTCGCTCGGCGGTCTGCATCATTACCTGATCAGCGACGCGGGCATCACCGTTTACCCGCGCCTCGAATCGCTTTACGCCCGGCCGGCGGGGCAGGATCACGCGCCGGAAGAGCGCGTATCGAGCGGCGTCGAGGAGCTTGACCGGCGCATCAGCGGCGGTCTGCCCGCGTGCTCCGCCACCGCCGTCGTGGGCTCGGGGGGCAGCGGGAAGACCAGCTTCGGTCTGAATTTCCTGCGATTGGCCACGAAGCAGTCGCCCGCGGTGCATTTCGGTTTTTACGAGAGCCCCGCCCGCCTTGCGAGCAAGGCTCGCGCGCTCGGCATCGACATGGAAGCCCTGATCGCCGCGGGCGCGCTCACGGTCATCTGGAATCCGCTCACGGAGAACGTGGTGGACGGGCTGGCTTACCAGTTGCTCGAGGCGGTCCAGGCACGAAACGTGCGTCGAGTTGTCGTAGACGGTCTGGCAGGCTTTGAGCGGGCGGCCTCGGACCGCCATCGCTTCACCGAATTTTTGGCTGCGCTGACGAACCAGCTACGCGTGATGGACGTGACTCTGGTATGTACGTGGGAAACGAGAGATCACGGGCCTGTTGAACTCATCACCGCGGAGGCGTTAAGCTTGTTCGATAACGTAATCGCGATGCAGTTGGAGGAGGCGGAAGACAGGCTGTATCAAGGCATGAAGGTGGTCAAGATACGCGATAGCGCGTTCACACCGGCAGTGACCAAGCTCATCATCCCGGATTCCTTGTCCGGATCTGCTACGGTAGCCACCCGAGTCACGGTCTCCGGGGACACCTCCCCTTGATCGCAGCCACCGCAGTCGACGAGTCATCAGCGCTCGCGGCAGGGAAAGAGAGTGAGCAGGAATGACGACCATCGTTGTAGTCGACGACGAGACCCTGATAACAGACTTCCTCACGTTTTTCCTGGAGGATGCGGGGTATATCGTGCATGCGGCGCACAACGGAGCCGATGCGCTGGAACTGATCCGGCAAGTCTCGCCGGCTCTCGTGATCACGGACTACATGATGCCGAGAATGACCGGGCTCGAACTGGCGCTCGCCATGAAAGCCGACCCCGTCATCCAGCGCATCCCGGTGATCCTGTCGAGCGCCGCACAGGGTGCATCCGCGCGGGCCAACCCCGAACTTTTCGCGGCGGTGCTCGATAAACCGTACCCGGTGGAAGCGCTGCTGGAAACGCTCGCGGGTCTCATCGACGCCGCGAGCCCGGGGAACCGGCAGTAGGCCTCAGCGCTTTTCCGCTAGCGCGTGGGCGCGGCGCAGCGCCGTCACCATGTGCGCGCGCGCCGCTTCGCGCGCTTCGGCGCTCGGCGCGCGCAGCACGTAGGAAGGGTGCCACGTCGCCACGACCAGAAAGTCGCCAACGCGCGCGGGCTGTTTCTGTTCCATCTGCACTTTCAATCGCGCGGTCGGATCGTGCAGCAACGCACGCAGCGCGGTCGCGCCTAGCGCGACGACCACCTTGGGCCGAACCTGCGCGAGTTCTCCTTCGAGCCAGTAAGCGCAGGCCTCCACTTCGCGCTGCGCGGGCGTTTTATGCAGACGGCGTTTGCCGCGCAACTCCCATTTGAAGTGCTTGACCGCGTTGGTCACATAAACGTCTTTTCGCTGCACGCCTGCCTCGGCTAGCACGGCGTCGAGCAGCGCGCCGGCTGGGCCGACAAAAGGCAGGCCCGCGCGGTCCTCGCTGTCGCCCGGCTGTTCGCCCACCAGCATGAGCGCGGCGCGCGCGCTGCCCGCGCCCGGCACGGCATGGGTCGCGTCGCGCCAGAGGGTGCAGCGGCGGCAGGCATTGAGCGATTCGGGTTCCTGTTGCGGATCCGCTTGAGCGTGGGCCGGCTTCATCGCGCCTCCGTTCGGGATTCGGCACCGGCGGCGCAATTGCCGTACCCCGCGCGCCGTTCTGAGCGAGCGAGGGTGGCCACGCAGGTTATCGGGATTCCGAAATATCTCCCGCTGCCGAATAGCCCAGTTGCGCGGCGGCCTTTTCCGCGAGCGCGAGGAGAGCGTTGTCCGTGGTGGGCGTGGGCGGCACGACGTAGAGATCGGCGATATCGGTCACCGGGTCGCTGAACGGCGTGGGCGCGCTGCGCTGGGCGTGCAGGAAATCGCGGATCGGCGAAGCGTCCGCGAGGCCCAGAAAGCGGCTGATGCTTGCTATCGTCGTGTCCGCATCCTCGATCAGATTGCGATAGCCGATCGTAAGCGTTTGCTCCGCCGGCATTTCGGCGAAGAAGTCGATGATCTCGGTGACATACTGGCCCCACACGCGAACGCCGTCGTTCACGGAACCGATCCAGTGCTTGCGCACGAGCGAATTGGCGACCCAGCCGGGATCGCGATGAAGATGAATGAAGTGAGCGTCGGGCAGCAACTCGCGTATGAGCCGCAGGCACGAACCGGAGCGCGGCTGGCGCTCGATGGCGCCGATGCGGCCGGAAAGAATCGTGGGGTCGGCGTAAGGGGGATGCTTGTCGCCCCAGATCGGGGCCGTCATGTCGAGGTCTTCGCGATAAAAACGCTCGACCCACGCGCCCAAGGTGCGGCGGCTGAACGCGTTGAAGCGGTCGTGGCACGCGGGGCTCATCAAATCGGGGCGCTGGCTGCCCACGTCCAGCATTTCCTTGACCAGCGCGAAAACGCGGCATTCGTTGGTTAGCTGGATATGCGGATGCGCATTGAGAACCGAGCAAAGAAACGTGGTTCCCGAGCGCGGTGCGCCGACAATGAATAGCGGAAAAGAACGCATTCTGCCATCTCCCTGTTTCGTCCTGCGCCGTTTTGCATGACGCTGCATGACTCTTTCGTTTGCATCGATGTTACTTGTCGATGCTGGCGCGAAACTGACAACGCGATGGCTGTTGCGACAATGCGCTGATCCGGCCTGGCCGGTTATTGTTCCAATACGTTTACTGGAGCATACGCGCGCTGCGGTTTCATCATCACTAGCGCACACGCCGCGCCCAGTGCCGGCAGCGCGAGCATCGCGAAGATGGCGTTGAAATTCCAGCCGAGGCCGAGCAGCGCCGCGCCGACGAACGAACCGGCCATGCCGCCCACGCGTCCCACGCCTTGCATCCACGCCACGCCCGTCGTGCGGGCTTCGGTCGGATAGATCATGGAAGCGTAGGTCGACATCGACGTGGCCGCGCTGGTCACGAGCGCGCCGCACAGGAACAGCACGACGCCGAGCAACACCGGGTGGTCAACGCTCGCGCCCAGGACGGCCACGAGCAGCGCGGAGAGCAGATAATCGACGGCGATCGTGCGGTTCGCGCCGAAGCGGTCCATGAGGCGCCCCGCGATCAGGTTGCCGATGAGGCCGCCAAGCGGAAACACGGCGGCCATCAACGCGCCGTGCTCCACGCTGAAACCGGCCTTGCGCAGCAGCGTGGGCATCCAGTTCGTCATGAAGTAGTAAACGAGAAGGCTCATGAACATCGTGAGCCACAGCAGCAGCGTGCGGCGCCGATAGTCGGGCGCGAGCAGAAGCGCCAGCGCCGGCTTGCCGCCCGCTTTATCGCGCGCCGCCAAAGGCGCGGCGTGAGCGACGAAGGTGCAGCCCGCGAAGTCTTTGGCCGGCGCGATGCGGCGCAGAATGCGCGCGATACGCCGCTCGTTGCCGGGGCGAACCGCGAGAAATTGCGCGGATTCCGGCTGGAATGCGAGCAGGACGAGGGCGAGCGCGAGCGGCCCGAGACCGCCCGCCATCAACACGCTGCGCCAGCCGAAATGCGGAATGAGCCACGCCGAGGCCGCGCCGCCCGCCATGAGGCCGCACGAGAACCCGCAGTACATGGCGTTGACGGTAAAGGCGCGCAGCCGCCGCGGCGCGTATTCGGACATCATGGTGATGGTCGTGGGCATCGCCGCGCCGAGACCGAGCCCGGTGACGAAGCGCAACGCGGTGAGCGCCCCGATCGACTGGGCCCGCGCCGCAACGAGCGTGCAGATGCCGAACGCCGCGACCGCCGCGACCAGCACGCATTTGCGGCCGAAGCGGTCGGCTACCGGCCCGGCCAGAATCGCGCCGAGTCCAAGCCCCGCGAGCGCCGCGCTCATCACGGCGCCCAGTTCGCCGCGCGCCACGCCCCATTCCTGCACGAGCGACGGCGCGATAAAGCCGATTGCGGCGGTGTCGTAGCCGTCCGCCGAAACGATCAGGAATCCGAATAGAAGAACGAGCCACTGCAATGGGGCGAAGCGCTCGGCGTCGATGAACGATTGCACGTCGATGGAATGAGGGATGGGATTCATCGCCGCCTGTCTCCTGAATGGTTTTCGAAACACCCGGGCGTTTCAGGCCGCGAGATACCCGCCGTCTACGGGCAATGTCACGCCTGTTATGTAGGTGGACATCGGCGAGGCGAGAAACAGCACCGCGCCCACGAGTTCTTCGGGCTTGCCGACGCGCCTCATGGGAACTCGGCTCATGAAGCGTTCGAGCCTGGCCGGGTCCTCGCGCGTGAACTGGCTCATGGGCGTTTCGATGACGCCGGGCGCGATGGCGTTCACGCGTATGCCGTCGCCCGCGAGGTCCACGGCGAGCGACTGGGTCAGCATCTTCACGGCGCCCTTGGACGGCGAATAGCCGAGCGTGTTGGGCTGGCCCGAGAACGACGCGATGGACGCGACGTTGACGATCGCGCCGCGTGTTTTTCGCAGCATGGGCAGCCACGCGTGGCACACGTTGAAGGTGCCTTCGTGATTCACCTTCATGACGCGCTGAAAGCTGGCGAGGGCGTTTCCGCTGTCTACGCCTTCGCGAATGAGAATGCCCGCGTTGTTCACAAGCACGTCGATGGGGCCGAGCCGGGCTGCGATGTCGTCGGCCACGGCGCGGCATTGTGCTGCGTCGGTCACGTCGAGCTGGCACGCGTAGGCCGCGCGTCCGCTGGCTTCGATGAGCGCGGCGGTTTCGCGGGCGTTGGCTTCGTTCATGTCGGAGGCGACGACCGATGCGCCCGCCTCGGCGAGTCCGATGGAAATGGCGCGGCCGTTGCCCTGGCCGGCGCCCGTGACGAAGGCGATTTTGCCGGCGAGGAGTGGGAGTTTCTGGTTCATTAGCTTAACTAAATGATAAAAAACAAGGTGGAAAGATAATTCGTCGAAAGGAGATCCGCGTGCGGTTTTTAATGCGCCGCGAGCGCGTGCTGCGCAGGCATGCCGCCCGTTTCCGCATGCGCCTCGCGTGCGCCATCGGCAATATGGTTGGCCGCGATAAAACCGAATGTGAGACCGGGTCCAAGCGTGATGCCCGCGCCGGTGTATTCGCCGCCCATGATGCTGGCGGCGTCGTTGCCTGCGGCGTACAGGCCGGCGATGGGCGAGCCGTCGCGCGAAAGGGCCTGGGCGTGCTCGTTCGTGCGCAGTCCCATGAACGAGCCGAGATCGCCGGGCACGAGCTTGATCGCGTAGAACGGACCGTTGGCGAGCGGTTCGACGCACGGGTTGGGCGCGTGCAGCGCATCGCCCTGGTAGCGGTTATAGGCCTTGCTGCCGCGGCCGAACTGGAGATCGCGGCCTGAACGCGCGCCCTCGTTGTACTGTCGCACAGTCGCTTCGAGCGTGGCGGCATCCACGCCAATTTCATTCGCCAGCGCTTCGACCGTTTTGCCGCGCTTGAGGTATCCGTTACGCAGATGCGGGCCGAGCGGCAGCGGGAAAGGCTTGACGAAGCCGAGCCCGTAGCGCCGGATAGCCGCGTGGTCGGCAATGAGCCAGCACGCCGTTTCGCTCTTGCCCTGCGACGCGGCGATCATCGCCTGCACGACGTCGTGGTACGAGTTCGCCTCGTTCGCAAAGCGCCGCCCGTCCAGGTTCACGGCGATCACGCCCGGTTTCGCGCGGTCGATGAAGTGCGGCATGATGCCGGTCGTTCCGTCCTTGCGCGGCACGAGCGACATGGGCGTCCATGCGGCGGCGTTCGGGAGGCTGCTGTCGAACACGCCGCCCACCGCTTCGGCCATGCGGATGCCGTCGCCAACGTTGGTCTGCGGCGTGGGCGAGTAGTGGCCGTGCCCGGCCTGCACGTGGGGATAGGTGGACTTGCGCCGTTCGAGGTCGTGCGGAAAGCCGCCGGTGGCGAGCACCACGGCGTGCCGCGCCTTCACTTCGATTCGTTCTCCTGCACGTTCGAGCAGCGCGCCTGTCACGCGGGCTTCCTCGCACAGCAGGCGCGTAGCCGGGCACGAGAGCCAGACGGGAACGTCGAGGTCGGCGGCGGATTTCGCGAGGCGCGCGGCGAGCGCGTTGCCATTGGTGAGCGTCATGCCCCGGCCGAACTTCCTGACTTCCCGGAAGTGCTTCGCGAGCCGTTTGGTCACGTACCACGCAGATTCGAGCGAGCGCGTCACGCGCATGAAGTGGACGATGTCCTTGCCCGAGCCGATCGTGACGCCGAAGACCGTCAATTCCGGCAGCACGGGGCCTAGCGTTTCGAGCAGCGGACCCAGCTCGCGCGCATCGTAAGGGCGCGTGACCATCGAGCGGCCGCCTTGCGCGGCGCCGGGCGCCTCCGCGTGATAGTCCGGAAACGTGAGCGGCATGTCGAACTGTACCGCTGTGCGCGACATGAAAAATTCCACCGCCTTCGGCCCATTCGCCAGGAAGGCGCGCACGCGCGCTTCGTCGAAACGGCTGCCGGCCTGGTCGCGGATATAAGTGAGCGCCTGATCGGGAAGTTCGCGATGGCCCCACGCGTGCGCGAGATGCGTGTTGGGAATCCAGAGCCAGCCGCCCGAGCGCGCGGTCGTGCCGCCGTAGTACGCGGCTTTCTCGGCCACGATGACCTTCAACCCGCGGCTCGCGGCGGTAATGGCCGCCGACATGCCGCCCACGCCCGAGCCAATCACGAGCACATCGCATTCTGTTTGCGTCAGGGACATCGACCTCTCCGTTCTGGTGCGGACGGCGCCGATCCACGCCGTCTCCGTGATTGCTAGATTAAAACTAGCTCGCTAGAGAATATCTTGTAGTTAACCCTATGCGATTGCATTAGATAATGACTAATGCGATACTGCGGCGACTTTTTTGGACAAGCAGGGGAAGGGACGTGGAAAAGGCTCAGACCGAAGCGTCGCCGGAGCGCGAGCGCCGCGGCATACAGTCGATCGAGGTAGGAGGCGAGATTCTCAAGGTGCTGGCTGACGAGGCCAGGCCGATGGCGCTGCGCGATCTCGTGAAGGCCGCGGGCATGCCGTCGGGCAAGATCCATCCGTACCTGGTGAGCTTCGGCAAGATCGGGCTGGTCGCGCAGGACCCGGCTACCGGGCACTATCTGCTGGGACCCATGGCAATCCAGCTCGGGCTCGCGAGCCTGCAGACGCAAAACCCCATTCGCGAGGCCACGCCTTTTGCGGAAGCGTTGTCGGAGGACACTTCGCATGCGGTCGCGATTGCCGTGTGGGGCAATCTGGGGCCGGTGATCGTGCGCCTGATCGACGCCTCTTATCCCATCCACACGAACATCCGCACGGGCACGGTCATGTCGCTCGCGAATACGGCGACAGGCCGCGTGTTCTCGGCGTTTTTGCCGCGCAGGTTCACTGAGACGCTGCTGCTCGACGATCGTATCCGGCTCGGCCCCGACATCGCGCATCCGCTGGAAGCGCCGGTGGTCGAGGCGATGATCGACGAAGCGCGCGAGCGGCGCATGGCGCGCAGCATCAATCATCCGACGCCTGGCATCGTGGCGTTCTCCGCGCCCGTTTTCGACTACTCGAAAAACATTGCGCTCACGCTCACCATCATGGGCCCGACCGGCACGCTGGACACCGACTGGGACGGCCCCGCCGCCCGCGTGCTGCGCGATTGCGTGGAGGCGATTTCGCGGCGGCTCGGCTACCGGGCGTAACGCGAAGCGGGCGCGCTAGCGAAGATTCGCCTTGAAAAACGCGAGCACGCTGGCGTCGAGCTGCTTGTGAAAGGCGACCCGGTCGAACCCGCGCTCGTCCACGCAGATCTCGGACATCTTCTCTTTCATCGCCTCGGCGCAGGGCGCGAGGAAGGCGAAATGCGCCGCGTTGTCCACGACGTGATAGTCCGGTTTGCGCGGCAACGCACTCGCGAGCGCGGGTGCGCTCTGGGGCAATACACCGTCGCCGCCATACTGCGAAGCCCATAGCTGGATGGGCGCCGTCACGTTCTTCAGATCATTCGCGGCGGGAAATACGTTGAACGGGTCGGCGATCACGAACGCCCTGATTCGCGCGTCGGTTGGCAACGGCGGCCGGGGCACTTCTCCGCGCGCGACCTCGTCGCACACGGGTGGCCTCGGGTCCGGGCAAGGGACGTCGGCGTGCTGAAAGTCCGGCACGCCGCCCGCCAGTATCAGCCCCGTATAGCCGCCGCGCGAAAAGCCAAAAAAGCCGATGCGCTGCGGGTCGATTTTCGCCGCGTCGGGCGCGGCGCCCAGCATGTAATCGATCAGACGCTTGATGTCGGTCGGCCGCTCGATGAACTCGGACATTTCGCCCGAGCGGCTTTGATCGGCGAACGAGTCGCCGGGATGATTGATTGCGGCCACAACGAAGCCCGCGTCGGCCAGCGTCTCGGCAAGATCATGGTGACCGAGAAACGAGCCCGTGTGGCCATGCGAAATGACCACGAGCGGGAGCTTGTCGCCAACGGTCGGGCAGTCGCGCCGACCGTGCAGGATGAATGGACCGAACGGCACGTCTTCCGCGGGCTGCGCGCATGGCGTCCACACCATCGCGTTCAATGCGGGGCCGTTAGCGTCGGCGGGAATGTCGAGACGTTTGAAGCCTGCCGCGTGCGCGGTCGCCGCGAGCAGGCACAAGAGCACGGTCACTAGCGAAGCAGCGGCATACGGACGCTTGTTGCGGGTGGTTGTCATAGTGCTTCCCGAGAGTCGGTTACGACAATTGCGCCTCGATCGCGGCCTTGTCGACGATGGACCATACCTGCGCGATTTTCCCGTCGCGCCAGGCGTAGAAGACATTTTCCGGAAACGTCACGCGCCGTCCGTTCACGGGCAAACCTGAAAAGACGTGTCGGGGCGTGCAATCAAAACGTAAGCGGCTGGCGATGAGCGGAGGCTCGGCGACCAGCAGCTCGATTTCGAAACGCAAGTCGGGAATGTCGCGAACGTCCTGTTCCAGCATGGCGCGATATCCCGCGAGACCCAGCGGGCGGCCGTTGTGGATCGCATCCGGAGCGACGAATTCACCGAGCGAATCCCAATCGCGCCGGTTCAGACAGTCGATGTAGCGCCGGTAAAGGGCGCGCAGATCGCGGGCGTCCTCGCTTTCGTCCTCGCTTTCGTCCATTACGGTCTCCTTATCGCATGACGATGCACCCGCGATGGTAGACGAAAGCCGCATGCGCAGCGCCGAACGCGCCATACAGGCATGCGAACTGCGCGACCTTGAAACTCACCCGCAAGACTTCAAGCCGAGGCACGACATGGACAAGGCGCCGCTCACCCGAAACCCACCCCGCAACGAGAAGCCGGAATCCGGCCGCAAGACCAAGGCGTACCCCTACGCATCGGGCGGCTGGGGATCGCTGAAGGCGGTCACGCAAATCCTGATTCAGGAAAAGACCGTCGTGCGCGATGCGACGATTCTTCCGCATCAAAACAAGCCCGACGGTTTCATGTGCGTGAGCTGTTCGTGGGCGAAGCCCGCGCATCCGCATGCATTCGAGTTCTGCGAAAACGGCGCGAAAGCCACCGCGTGGGACACCACGCCCAAGCGCGTCGACCGCGCGTTTTTCGAGCGGCACACCGTGAGCGAACTGCTCGAATGGCACGATCACGATATCGAAGACGCGGGCCGTTTGACCGAGCCGATGCGCTACGACGCGCAGACCGACCGCTACGTGCCGGTTGCGTGGGACGAGGCGTTCGCCGCGATTGGCGCGCAACTGCGCAGCTTCGATCCGGCCAGCGTGGTGTTTTATACCTCGGGGCGCGCCTCGCTGGAAACGTCATACATGTTGCAGCTTTTCGCGCGCATGTACGGCACCAATAATCTGCCGGACAGTTCGAACATGTGTCACGAAAGCACGAGCGTGGGCTTGACGCAGGCTATTGGCGTGGGCGTCGGCACGATCGGCCTCGACGATTTCGAACACACCGACCTCATGTTCTTCTTCGGCCAGAACGTCGGCACCAATAGTCCGCGCATGCTCCACCAGTTACAGGACGCGCGCAAACGCGGCGTGCCCATCGTCACGTTCAATCCGCTGCGCGAGCCGGGTCTCGTTTCGTTTGCGAATCCGCAGTCGCCGCGCGACATGCTGTTGCCGGGCGATGCGGGCAACACGCAGATCAGCACGCAATATCACCAGGTGCGGCCAGGCGGCGACAGCGCGGCGCTCGCCGGCATATGCAAAGCCGTGATCGCGGCGGACGACGAAGCCAGGACGCACGGCGCGCCCCCGGTGCTCGATGTGGCGTTCATACGCGAGCACACGGTGGGATTCGAGGATTTCGCGGCGTATGTGCGCGCGGTGCAATGGGACGAGATCGAGCGAGAGAGCGGTCTGACGCGCGCGGCGATCGAATCGGCCGCGCGCGAGTACATGCAGGCCAACGCCGTGCTCGCGCACTACGGCATGGGTCTCACGCAGCATCGCCTGGGTGTGCAGAACGTTCGCATGATCTGCAACCTGCTGTTTCTGCGCGGCAACGTGGGCAAGCCGGGCGCGGGGCCCTCGCCCATACGCGGCCATTCGAACGTGCAGGGCCAGCGCACGGTGGGCATTACCGAAAAGCCGGAACTGGCGCCGCTCGATCAACTCGCGCGCCAGTTCGGCTTCGAGCCGCCGCGCGAGAAGGGCTTCAATACCGTCGAAGCCTTCGAGGCGATGGTCGAGGGCAAGGTGAATGCCGTCGTCAATCTGGGCGGCAATCTCGTGCGCTCCGTGCCCGACCGCTTGCGCACGGAGCCCGCGTGGCGGCGCCTGCCGCTCACGGTCAACATCGCAACGAAGCTCAATCGCAGCCACCTCGCTCACGGCGATAACGCCTACCTGCTGCCGTGCCTGAGCCGCATCGAGATCGACCGCACGGGCGGCCGCGAACAGGTCGTTTCGATGGAAGACAGCACCGCGCGCTTTCACGGCTCGCGCGGCGTGGCGGAGCCCCCTTCGCCGGACGTCCGTTCCGAGCCCGCGATTCTCGCGGGGCTGGCGATTGCGACGCTCGGCGAGCGTTCGACCGTGGACTGGCGCGCGTGGAGCGAGGACTATGCGAGCGTGCGCGCGCAGATGGCGAAGACCTGGCCGGAGATGTTTCAGGACCTCGAAACGCGCATGTGGACGCCAGGCGGTTGCGTGCGGCCGCTCCCCGCGCGTTCGCGCGAATGGAAGACGAAGAGCGGCAAGGCCGAGTTTCTCGTGCCCGAAAGTCTGTGCGAAGACCCCGATATGCCCGTGACCGAGCCCGACGCGCTGCGCCTCATGACGCTGCGCGCGGACGGCCAGTTCAACACCACGCTCTACAATCACGACGACCGCTTTCGCGGCGTGCGCGGCTCGCGCATGGTGCTGCTGATGAACCCCGACGACATGGCGGCGCGCGGCATCGACGAAGGCGACCGGCTGACTTTGCGCACGGTCGCGAACGACGGCGTCGTGCGGGAAGTGGCGGGTCTCGCCGCGAAACCCTATGACGTGCCGCGCGGCTGCCTCGCGGGCTACTATCCCGAGTGCAATCCGCTGCTGCCGCTCTGGCACTACGCGAGGGAAAGCAAGGTGCCGGGCGCGAAGTCGATTCCCGTGCGCGTGGTGGACATCGACAGGACGACGCGCGCGAACGCCTGAGGCAGCCCGCCGATGCTGGGCCGGTTGTGAACCGCCTGACCGATGCACGGCAGCCGGGAACGCGCGGTCTGCGGCGCAGGAAGTGGCCGAAGCGCTGGTGCGCATGGACATTGCCAGCGCGGAAAGCCGAGCGCCGCACAGGCCCTGGTGTGGGGCGTCGGCTTCAGGCATCCCGCGTGCGCATGCAGGAAGACCAGCCTGGCCGCTCGTGCGCCCTACGCGCGAGCGGCGCGGGTGGTTTCGCTGCGTACGCCACGATCGGGCTTCGGGTGGCATGACGCAATGTCACGCCAATACCAGGGAGTTCGAATGATCGGGGTAATCATTCCTGCGCACAACGAAGAGCGCATGATCGCCGCGTGTCTCGCCTCCGTGCAGCGCGCCGCATTGCATCCGTCACTGCGAGGCGAGGCGGTTCGACCGCTCGTGGTGCTCGACGCCTGTACCGATGCATCGGCGGAGATCGTCGCTGACTTCGGATTCGACGCGCTATGCATTGCGGCGCGCAACGTGGGTGTTGCGCGGGGCGCCGGTGCGCAGGCGCTGCTTGCCCACGGCGCCCGCTGGCTCGCCTTCACCGACGCCGACAGCCACGTCGCGCCCGACTGGCTCGCCGCGCAACTCGCGCTCGCGGCGGATGCCGTATGCGGGCCCGTCAGCGTGGACGACTGGAGCGCGTTGGCGCCGGGCGCCCGTGCGGCATGGGAGCGGCGCTATCGCGACATGGACGGGCACCGCCACGTGCACGGCGCGAACCTCGGGGTCGCCGCTCACGCCTATTTGCGCGCCGGCGGTTTTCCGCCGCTTGCGTGCAGCGAGGACGTCGCACTGGTGGACCTGCTGATCGCAACCGGGGCCACGCTCGCATGGAGCGCGGCGCCGCGCGTGGTGACAAGCGGGCGGCTAGATGCGCGCGTGCGCGGGGGCTTCGGCGACACGCTCGCCGCCTGGGCAAACGGCCTCGACGACAGCAGCGAGCCTTCTGCCGCGCCTTGAGGCCCGTATTCACTCGCATTCACTTGCATTCACGCGCGTTCGCGCCTCGCGACGCTGAGCGGATCGCGGCTCCATACATCGAGCAGGAAGTCGGCGTCTTCGATCCGCGCTACCTCATGCAGCAAGGCGTTCGATGCGGCCCGCGCGAAGATGCCGTGCACCTCCGCGCTTTGCAGCATCCACGTTTCGCCGCCATGACGCCAGTGGCAGCAGGCGAGCGTGCCATCGGCGGCAAGGGAGGACGCGGCTAGCATGGCGAGCGTCGTGCAATCGCCTGCGTCGAGGTAGTAGGCGAATTCGCTCACTACGATCAAGTCGAACTGGCCTGCGGGCCAGTCGATCGGCATGGTCAAAGTTTGCACGCGCACGTTCGTCAATGACGCAAGCCGCGCTTGCGCCGCCTCGACCGCGCGAGGCGAAAAGTCCCCGCACAGCAGATGGTCGCAACGGCACGCGAGGTCCGCGGACAACGCTCCGATTGCGCACGCCGGTTCGAACCCGCTGCGGTAATGCTCGCGCGGAAGCGATGCGAGCAGCAGCGCGCGTTTGCGCGCCTCGTACCAGCTATAGCGGTAGCGCCACGGATCGGGGCTGGCGGCGAACTTGTCGTCGAAGTAACGGGCGAGCGACGCGGGCGTAAGATCCATCGCAATCCTTAATATCCGGAATTCTATAGATGCCAGTCTTCGCCCGACTCGAGTACCGCACTCGCGAGCGCGGCAAGATCGGCTTCCGCATGGCTCTGGCGCACGAATACCGGCAGGTCGGCGCTCATGCGCGCGAACCAGCGGTCGCGGCATAGCGGGGCCGCGCCCATGCCGCGCGCGCAGGCACGCAGCGTACTCTCGACCGCGCTTTCCACGGCGCCTCGCGCGCGTAAGGCGATTCGCGTGGCGTCCGCGCGCGGCGCGGCGTCGATGGCGGCCGCGCACTCGCGCAGGCACGCGCGCGCGGCTATGAGCGCCACGTCCGCCGCGCCAAGGTGGGCGCGCAACCAGGGGTTGTCGCGGCGCTGGGCGGCGTCGCGCAGCCGGCCGGCGAGCGCCGCCGCCGCGCCATACCAGCAAGCCGCGATGCCGGCGCCGCCGTGCCAGAAGCCGGGGCGGCGCACGTAAGCGCCCAGCTCGCCGACGAGCGTGGCGTGGGCATCGGCAAAGTCTACTTCGACGCTTTGCGTGGCTTCCATGCCGACCGCTTCCCAGCCGCGTTCGCTCACCGTCACGCCCGGCTGATCCAAGGCGAGCGCCGCGAGCCAGTCGCCGCCGTTCGTGTCCACGCACGTCACGAGCGCATGCGTGACGAAGCGCGCGCCCGAGCACCACGCCTTGGTGCCCGCGAGTTTCACGTGCGCGCCGTCCCGCGAAGCGAAACTCAGTTCGTTGGCGGGCGAGCGCGCGGCCCAGACGGCCCAGATGGATGGCCGATCAGCGGCGGTGGTCTCGAAGCGCGTGGCCGGCGCGAGTTCGGCGAGAATCGCGCGCGCATCGGCATGGGCTTCGTAAATCTTCACCAGCGCGAGGTCGCGCGCCGCCACGGCGGCGAGAAATTGCCAGCGCGCGAGCGTGTTGCCCGCTCCCGGCATGGGCAGGACGGGAAAGGCCGCCGCGAGCCGCCCAGCCGCGCCCGCGAGTGTCGTCGCGTCGAGGGGCAGCGGCTCGCTGGCGAGCATGGCATCGAGTTCCGCGTGCCAGTGCGCGGGTAAATCGGTCATCATGGCGGACTCCGGCCCCATGTGAGATGCCCACGCACCAGCAAACCGCATGCCCTCGCATCCTCACATCCTCCCTCAGCCACGCGCGCGTTGCCCGCTGCGCCGCAGCGACGGGCACGGGGGACAAAAGGCACGAATGTTGCGCAAGGGAGGCGTCCGTGCGCCGGCGGCGGCCTGCGCTTTGCCCTGACGTTCGACAAGGAGAAAGACTTCCGTGCCGGAAGAAGCCCTGTGGTTTTTGCTGATCGGCGTGCTGCTCATGTTCGTGGCGCTTGCGCGGGGCCCCATCGCGCGCCTGCCGCTTACGGGCGCCATGATCTATCTGGCCGTGGGCATTATCGTGGGGCCGGGCGTGGTTGGCCTCGTGCACACCGACCTCGCGCAAAACGTGCGTACGCTGACCGTCGTGGCCGAGGCGGGGCTCGTGATTTCGCTCTTCTCGGTGGGTATGCATCTGCGCGTGCGGCTGCGCGACCGGCTCTGGCGCCTTCCGCTGCGTCTGGGCGTGCTGGCGATGGTGTTCAGCGTCGCGTTGATGTACGGCTTTGGCGTGGCGTTGGGCGCGAGCGCGGGCGTCGCCATGTTTCTGGCCGCGGCGCTCGCGCCGACCGACCCGGTGCTCGCGAACGAACTGCGCGTGCGCGAGGCCGGCGACGCCGAACCGGTGCGATTCGCACTCTCGGGCGAGGGCGGCCTCAACGACGGCGCGGCGATGCCATTCGCGCTGCTAGGCCTCGCGCTGTGCGGCGTGCACGGCGCCGACACGCAAAGCGCGATGGCGTTCGTCGCGTGGGTGGCGTGGGGAATCGTCGGCGCGCTGCTCGTGGGCGCCGTGTTCGCCACGCTCTGCGTACGGATCGTGTTTCATCTGCGCACGCGTTACGGCGAAGCGGTAGGACTCGACGGTTTCATCGCAATCGGGCTGATGTCGGTGACGTACGGCATGGCGCTTATTCTGCATGCCTATGCATTCGTGGCCGTATTCGCCGCAGGGGTGGCGCTGCGCCACGAGGAATTGCGCGCGACGGGCGAGCGCAGTCCCGCCGAAGCGCTCGAAACCGTGCAACTCGGCGAACTCACGGAAGTCGCGAAAGATCCGCAGCGCGCGCATGCCTGGCTCGCCGAGGGCATGACGGGCTTCACGCTGGAGATCGAACGTCTCGCTGAATTCTCCGTACTGCTGATTATTGGTTGCGTAATTTCCGCGCATTGGCGCGAGATGCTCGACCTGCGCGCGGTGCTTTGCGCAATCGTGCTGGTGTTCGTGGCACGGCCTTTAGCCGTATTAGCGGCGATGGCGGGGTCGAGCGCGGATAAATCGCAGCGCGTGTTGATGGCGTGGATGGGCATACGCGGCGTGGGCGCGTTCTACTACGCGGTGTGGGGTATCGACCAGGCCGGCGACGCGCTGCGGCCCGTGCTGCCCGCCGCGCTCGACGCCATCGTGCTGTCCGTCGTGCTGCACGGCGCGACGGCGGGCTACGTGCTCGAGCGCTATTACCGCCGGCAGGAAGCGCGCGGGGCATCGGAACGCCCTTTGCGGGCTAGAGAAGCGTTCGACTAGCCGCCGATCCTTCTTCGACTCACGGCAAACATTCCGACGAAGCGAAGGCGCCGCGTGGGAAGTGAATCCGGTCGGAGGTTTTCGCGGTACAGCCCGAAACGCTAAAAGGAGAGCGTATGTCGAAAGCGTCCCCGCCTCACCTGCGCGATGGCGCGCCGCGATTGATCGTGGTGTCGCCGCATCTGGACGACGCCGTGCTTGGTTGTACAGGACTCCTTGTTAGGTGCCCAGGCTCGATCGTGTGCACGGTATTCGCGGGAGAGCCTGCCGAGCCTCTACATACGGAATGGGACGAAGCGAGCGGGTTTGCCGACGCGCACGAAGCCCTGCGTGCGCGCAAGCGCGAAGACGAGCACGCGCTCGCGTTGTGCGGCGCCACGCCCCTGTGGCTGGATTTTCTCGACGGACAGTACGGCGCGCCGCCGGACGTTGAAGAGATCGCGCATGCACTCCATGAACAGTTTGAACGCTTCGCCGGGTATGTGCCTGTGTGCCCGTTCGGCCTGTGGCACTCCGATCACGAACTGGTGGGCGCCGCGTGCCGTTTGCTGCTGAAAACAGGGCGCGTCGCGCGATTCATTGCCTATGAAGACGCTATTTACCGCGCGATGCCAGGCGTGTTCCAAAGCGGCCTTCGACGTCTCAAAGCGGAGCGCTTGCGAGCGAGCCCCATGAACGCGCGGGCGTTAGGCGACTATCCGGCGCGAGAGATCGCGGCGATCAAGCGGCGCGCGATTCGCGCCTACCCGAGCCAGAATCGTGCGTTCGGGCCGTTTCCGCCCGATGTGAAGCGGCCGGAGCGCTATTGGCAGGTGGAGCGCGAATCGTCGCTAAAGTCGACTCGCAGCGCGCCGAGCCAATCGTTACTGCCAGTCTGAATGTGCAGGTCCGGGGTCGACGCGAGTGCATCGCACGGCGGCCGGTGCTCGCGCCGTCGAACGACAGCAACGCTTCTTCGCCGCCAATGCGAGCGGCGACGCAAACGAACGAAGCGTAGTCATATGAGCGGCGTGCCGCCCGTAACGGCGAGCGTCGCGCCCGACATATAGCTGCCCTCGGGCGACGCGAGCAGCACGTACGCGCCGGCCAGTTCGGCCGGTTGCCCGGGCCGTCCCATCGGCGTGGCCTTGCCGAACTCGCGCACGTCCTCGGGGGACATGGTCGAGGGAATGAGCGGCGTCCAGATCGGCCCGGGCGCCACGCAGTTCACGCGGATGCCGCGCCCGGCCACGAGCTGGGCGAGCCCGCCCGTGAAGTTCTGGATGGCGCCCTTGGTGGCCGCGTAGGCGAGCAGGGTGGGCCTGGGTTTGTCCGCGTTGATCGACGCCGTGTTGATGATGGCCGCGCCCGGCTGCATGACGGCGACAGCCTCGCGCGAAATGCGGAACATGGCGCCCATATTGGTATCGAACGTGCGGTCCCATTCTTCGTCGCTGATCGATTCGATCGACTCGTGCGTCATCTGGTAGGCCGCGTTGTTCACTAGCACGTCGAGCTTGCCCAGTTCGCGCACGGTCTTGCTCACGAGTTCGCGGCACCATGCGCGGTCGCAAATGTCGCCGGGCAGCAGGAGCGCGCGCCGTCCCGCTTCTTCCACCCAGCGCGCGGTTTCCTTCGCGTCGTCGTGCTCGTCGTAATAGGCGATGGCGACGTCGGCGCCTTCGCGCGCGAAGGCGATGCATACGGCGCGTCCGATGCCGCTGTCGCCGCCCGTGACCAAAGCGATCTTGCCGGCAAGCCGGCCTGAGCCGCGGTAACTGTTTTCGCCGTGATCGGGCTGCGGGTCCATGGGCGCGGTGCGCCCGGGCGTGCGGTCCTGCTGCTGTTCCGGCATGGGCGCAGTGGGGCGTTGTTCGTTCATGATGCTTACCTCGTAGGGTGACGTTGCGTTTTGCAGGTAGCGCGTGCAGGTAGCGCGGGCGCAATGCGCATGCCGTGTGCGCTGCGCGAGCGCGATCGGCCGGCGGGTTTGGGCACGGCCTTGGCCCAGCCGTCCACCAGGCATCGGGCGCCTGTTCACGCGGTAAGGCATACGAAATAATCTGCGAGGGCCGCGCCTTCCTCGTGAGGTTCGCGCAGCGGCCCATTTACTGCGGTTTCCCCACTTTCAGGTTGTTCGTGACGGAGACCACGCCGTCCAGGTCGTGCACCACATTCTCGGCCTTGTCGCGCTGCGCTTCGTCGGGCACGGTGCCCGTCAGCGTGACGGCGCCGCGTTGCGTCGTGACATGCACGTCGCCCGAGGTCACGCCATCGGTGGCCATGAGCGCGGCTTTTGCGTGCGCGGTGATGAGGGTGTCGCTTGCCTCGCCGCCGTAGCCGGGATTGCCCGCCGCCAGATTATGCGGCGGCAACTGGTTGGGCGGCGGGACGGCGCTCGCGCCCTGCGAGCCGCTCTGGGCAAACGCGGCCTGCGCGGCGAGCACAAAGCACAGGCCCGCGAGGCTGCCCGGCAAATGACGCTGGTGGGCGTGGCTCGCGCGCAGGGCGCATCGCAACGGGTTCATGACTGTCTCCTTCGTTTGCCGGGCGCAAGCCGGTTGAGCGCAATTTTCCGCGCAACAGGCGTGCCGGGCGGCCGCTTCGCCGCCCGGGAATTCCCGGCGCGCAGCAGGAAGCGAGATCAGGCACAGCGAGTGCTCTTTCGACGGAGGTCACTTCAAAGGAGCCGGCAATGCTTTACTACGCGGTCGTTTTCTTCGTGATAGCCATCATCGCGGCTGTCTTCGGCTTTGGCGGGATTGCCGCGGGTGCGGCGAGTATCGCCAAGATTCTGTTCATCATCTTCGTGATTCTGTTTCTGGCGAGCCTGCTGTTCGGCATTACGAGGCGCTAGGCGAATCGCCAGTAACCCCGCACGTTCAAAGGAGTGAGCACCATGGCAAATACGGATTCGAACCGTAAAGGCGCTGCGACGAACCTGACTACCCCGACCGACCTCGGCGACGACGCTCGCAAGGAAGTGTCGGCGGGCCTCACCAAGCTGCTCGCGGACGTTTTTACGCTCTTCGTCAAGACGAAGAATTTTCACTGGCACGTGAGCGGTCCGCACTTTCGCGACTATCACCTGTTGCTCGACGATCAGGCCGCGCTCGTGTTCGCGATGATCGACCCGGTTGCCGAGCGCGCGCGCAAGCTCGGCGGCCCGACGTTGCGCTCGGTGGGCCAGGTCGTGTCGCTCAAGCGGCTTTCCGATAACGACGCGACCTTCGTGGCCCCGGAAGCGATGCTCGACGAACTGCGCCACGACAACGAAGCGCTCGTGAAATACATGCGTGAACTGCACCAGCTTTGCGACGACAAGGAAGACGTCGCCACGGCCAGCCTGATCGAGAACTGGATTGACCAGACCGAGGAACGCGTGTGGTTCCTCTTCGAGACGACGCGGCATACGCACTAATGCTGGCAGCAGGAGATCGACATGCAACCCGAAAAACGCGCGCAGGAGACCACGCCGCCCCCGCTCGAACCCGACGACCGCGCAGACGCGCGTCCCGCGCACGCGGAGCCGGGCGAGCGGGACGAGCGCGAGAAGCGCCGGCACGAAAAGTCCGAAAACGAGCTGCCGTCCACGCAGGACAAAAATCCCATACCGCCTGGGACTACGCAGCGAACGTCATGACGCCCGGCTGCCCGTGTGAAGGGCAGCCGCGCCGGAAATTATTCAGGAGTCCACCATCATGAACATTTCCTTTCCCGAAGGTCCGGTCGAGTACGACAGCGCGGAACTCGCGCTAACCTTTGTTGCGGTGGCGGATTCTGTCCCTGTGGACTGCGCGATTACGGCCGAAGCGCTCGAAGATCGTTTCGGCGCGCGGTCGCTGCGCGAGCCCGATCTGCGTCAGGCGTTCCACCGCAACCGCGCCGCCATCGAGGCGGCCGCCGCCCGGCTCATCGAAGAGACGGACGGCAAGCCGGTGATGCTCCATAGCGGCTATCTGCGGATGTACGGCACGAGCAGGCATTAGCCGCCGGTCGGGATGGGCGGGCGCCGGTTACTCGCCCGCTCCCGCCTTGCAGCGCGCAATCTGCTTCTTCGCTTCTTCCACCACGTGCTCCGGCGTGAAGCCGAATTTGGTTTTCAGCGCCTTGAGCGGCGCCGAGGCGCCGAACGTGTGCATCACGATCTGCGAGCCGAAGCGGCCCACGTAGCGGTCCCAGCCGAGCGTCGCCGCCTGCTCCACCGCCACGCGCGCGTGGATGTCGGGTGGCAGCACCGAATCGCGATACGCCTTGTCCTCCAGTTCGAACACGTCCCACGAAGGCATCGAGACCACGCGCGCGGCAATCCCCTCCTGCTTGAGCGTTTCGTATGCGGAAATGCATAGCGATACTTCGCTGCCTGTCGCGAGAAGCAATACTTCGGGCTGCTTGCCATCGGGCGCGTCGGCGAGGATGTAGGCGCCGCGCCGCGTCCCTTCCGCGCTCGCGTATTTCGTGCGGTCGAGCGTGGGCAGCGGCTGGCGCGTCACCACCATGCAGGCCGGTTCGTGCGGGCGGGTGAGCGCCACGCGCCAGGCTTCGGCGACTTCGTTGGCGTCGGCGGGGCGCAGCGTGAGCAGGCCCGGTACGCTGCGCAGCGCGGCGAGCTGCTCGATGGGCTGGTGCGTCGGGCCGTCCTCGCCCACGCCGATCGAATCGTGGGTGAACACGTAGACCACGGGCAGTTCCATGATGGCCGCGAGCCGGATAGGCGGCTTCATGTAATCGCTGAATATGAGGAATGTCGATGCGAACGGCCGCAGGCCCGAAAGCGCGAGGCCGTTTGAGACCGAGCCCATGCCGTGCTCGCGAATGCCGAAATGCAGGTTGCGGCCGTCGTAGTGATCGCGCTCGAAGCTGCCCGCGCCTTCGAACTTGAGATTGGTCTTGGTGGACGGCGAGAGGTCGGCGGCGCCGCCGATCATCCAGGGCACACGTTGCGCAATGGCGTTGAGCACCTTACCCGACGACTCGCGCGTGGCGAGGCCTTTTTCGTCGGCGTCGAAGGTGGGAATGTCGGCGTCCCAGTCCTCGGGCAGCTTGCCTTCGAGCATCAGGCCCAGTTCCTTCGCGGGCTCGGGGTAGCGCTTCGCGTAGTCGTCGTAGCGCTGCTGCCACGTTTCGTGCGCCGCCTTGCCGCGCGCGCCCATGCCTTGCGCGAAATGTTCATACACGCCGTCGGGCACGAGAAATTGCGCGTCCTCCGGCCAGCCGTATGCACGTTTGGCGAGGCGCACTTCTTCCTCGCCCAGCGCCTCGCCGTGCGCGGCCGCCGTGTCCTGCCGGTTCGGCGCGCCCCAGCCGATGATGCTCTTCACCACGATCAGCGTCGGCTTGTCGGTCACGGCCTGCGCTTCCTTGATGGCGGCTTCGATGGCGTTCGTGTCGTTGGCGTCGTCCACGTGCAGCGTGTGCCAGTGGTAGCCGCGAAAACGCGATTCGACGTCGTCGCTGTAAGCGAGGTCGGTGTGGCCCTCGATGGTGATGCGGTTGCTGTCGTAAAACCAGATCAGATTCGACAGGCCCAGGTGGCCCGCAAGCGACGCCGCTTCGTGCGAGACGCCTTCCATCATGTCGCCGTCGCCGCACAGCGCGTAGACGCGATAGTCGAAGATCGTCGCGTCGGGGCGATTGAAACGCTGTTCGAGCCAGCGCGCGGCCATCGCCATGCCCACACTGTTGCCTAGGCCCTGCCCGAGCGGGCCCGTAGTCGTTTCGACGCCCGTCGTCATGCGATATTCCGGGTGGCCCGGCGTCACGCTGTCGATCTGGCGAAAGTGTTTGATATCGTCGAGCGAGACGGCGGGCTTGCCCGTGAGCTTGCCCTTTTCGTCCACGGCCTGGACGCCCGTGAGATGCAGCAGCGAGTAGAGCAGCATGGAGGCGTGACCGTTCGAGAGCACGAAGCGGTCGCGGTTGGGCCATTGCGGGGCAGTCGGGTCGTAATTCAGGTGATGCTGCCAGATCTGGTACGCGAGCGGCGCGAGCGCCATGGGCGTGCCGGGGTGGCCGGAGTTGGCCTTTTGTACGGCGTCCATCGACAAGGTGCGGATGGTGTCGATGGCGAGGCGGTCGAGATCGGATGGATCGGCTTTCGTGGACGAGGCATTCGACGTTGAATTCGATGACATGAGCTAGGACTCCTCGGCAGGGCGCGCTGCAAAAGGAAGGCAACGGTGAGGCAGCGCGGGAAGGGATCGGTGCGCAAATGCGGTGCCAGGTCGTGCGCTCGTGGAGGCCGCCGCTTGGTGCCGCGTTGATAGCGCATTGATACGGCGTTTCATACCGCTTTCATGCCGCTTTCATGCATACGGGCATAGTCTTTGCGATTCGAGACTACTCCACTTTTCCGGCTCGCGGCCCGATGCGCACAACGTCCCAACACAAGATCGCTGTCGTAACAGGCGCGGGTGCGGGCGTGGGCCGCGCTGTTGCAGAAGCCTTTGCGCGCGAGGGCTACGACGTCGCGCTGCTTTCGCGCGAACCCGACCGGCTCGCTCGCGCGGCCAGCGAATTACACGCCGCGTACAGCGTGCGCACGCTCGCGCTGCCCACCGACGTGGCCGACGCGCAAGCCGTGGAAGACGCCGCGGCGCGCGTCGAGCGCGAACTCGGCGAAATCGACGTGTGGGTGAACGTCGCCATGGCAACCGTTTTTGCGCCGGTCTCGTCGGTCTCGCCGCGCGACTTCGAACGCGCCACCCAGGTCACGTATCTCGGGCAGGTGTACGGCACCATGGCGGCGCTTGCGCGCATGCGCACACGCAATCGCGGCGCGATCGTCAACGTGGGCTCGGCGCTCGCCTCGCGCGCGATTCCGCTGCAATCCGCATATTGCGGCGCGAAATTCGCGGTGCGCGGCTTTACGGATGCCTTGCGCTCTGAACTGATTCATGACGGCCTCGACGTGCATATTTCGCTCGTCGATCTTCCCGCGCTCAACACGCCGCAATTCGACTGGGCGGCCAATCGCACGGGGCAGACCGCACGGCCCGTCGCGCCCGTGTACGAACCCGAGGTCGCCGCGCGCGCCATTCTTTTCGCGGCGGAACATCGCAGGCGCACGCTCTGGCTGGGATGGTCCACGGTGCGCGCCATCGTTGCGGATCTCGTTGCGCCGGGGCTGCTCGACCGTTATCTCGCGCGCGCGGGTTATAGCGGGCAATTGACGGGCGAGCCGCGCGCGCCCGATGCCCCGGAAAACCTGCACGCGCCGGTGCCGGGCGAATTCGGCGCGCATGGCCGCTTCGGCAAGGAAGCGCACAAGGCCGGCGCGCCGCTCTTTACAGACCGCCACGTTCACGCGTTGATGGGCGGCGTGGCGATTGGCGCTTTTGGCCTGGCGATGGCCTTTGCGCGCTTGCGCAAGAAGGCACGCAAACGCTTGTGACGCTTATGACGCGAATGACGGCATAGCGTTTCAGGCGCTTTCGCTTCGGCACGCTATTTTCAAGGCACGCGTTCTGCGCCTTTGAACTTACCGACAACTCAAGGAGCCTGCCATGAACAGCACGCTAGACCCCGACAACGACCTTCCCGAATCCCTGCCGCCGGGGCACGATACCGCCTCGCTCGGGCCGGGCGATTCATCGGATTCCGGCAGCGACACCCAAGGCGCGAAGCGCCATGAATTCGACCGCGATACCGAGTTAGATAACCACGCGCTCGAAGCGGGCGAGGACGAAGCCCGCAGCGATACCGATAGCTCGGGTACGGGCGAAAGGGCGTCGGCAGACGGCGATGAATCGCTGCAGCCCGACAGCGACGTGCTTCCGGACCGCATCGACGACTTGAGCGATGAGTTGTAAAAAACGGGCGGCGGCCGCAACAGCGGCCGCCGCCCGTTTTGATCAGTAAGTTTTCCTTAGGTTAAGGTGGGCCTGCAAATTTAATTGCCGAAATAAACCGGCTTCGTCCCCGGAGGCACGCCTGTATGCGCCGGTTGAACGCTCATGGGAACGGGCGAACCTGAAGCCGAGGAACCAGCCGCTACGCCGCCGTAGCCGCTCGCGCCATCGCGCGTCTGCATTGCGCCGACGCGCGCTTCCGCGGCTTGCGCCTCGCGCGGGTACGATGCCTGATCGCCTGCTGAATTGTTATAGCCGGCTTGCTGCACCTGAATCTGGTCCTGCTTCACCTGCGCGCGCGTGAGCGAATCCTGCGGGGTTTCGGTGGGCGCCATTTCCGCCTGGGCGAACGCAGCGAGAGGGGCGGCGAGCAATGCGGCCACCACGGCAACGTGCTTGATCGTCTTCATCTGACTTCTCCCTTTGGAAGTTGCGGGTTGCACGCTCACTACCGCATGTGCTGTGCCACGGGAACGACTGCTACCGATGCGCCACCGGTTTTATGCGCGCTGGCGGCAGAAATTTCCGCCCCTGGGTTTGCCGTTTCGCCAGAGTTGATTCGGTGTGCGAAGTCATGCGATGCTCTCGGCGTGAGCAGCCTGGTGCGAGGAGACCAGCGAAGTGCCCCAACACCAAGGAGGCAACATGAGCACGCAGCTTCGATCTCGCACCCACGCCGCATCGCCAGACGATGCGCATTGCATTCAAAGAGGCTTACTGTCATTCCCGCCCCGAAAGTGGCCGCAGCGCTCGCGCACTGCCATCGGCGCGGCCAGTATCGCAACGTTATTGTTCGTTCATACATCGAGTTTCGCCGATACGCAGGTGGGCGCCGCGCTGCCGCCCGCGCCCGATATCCTGTACGGCGATCTCTTCGTGGCGGTGCAGACCGCGCAGATCTTTCCCGACCAGAAGACCTTCGTCGACTCAACGCCGACCACGGACCCCGCAACCATCGTGCAGCTTTATGAAGCGCAGAAGAATCAACCGGGCTTCTCGCTGCTGAATTTCGTGAACCAGTACTTCACGCCGCCGCCCGATCAGAGCATCACGCCGCCGGCGGGACAGACGTTGCGTCAGCACATCGACTGGCTATGGACCGGGCTCACGCGCACGACCACGTCCGCGCCCGACTACAGTTCGCTCGTGCCGTTGCCGAAACCTTACGTCGTGCCAGGCGGCCGATTCAGGGAGGGCTATTACTGGGACACGTACTTCACGATGCTCGGGCTGCAGGAGTCCGGCCATGAAGACCTTGTCGACGACATGCTCGACAACTTCGCGTACATGATCAACACGTTCGGCCATATACCGAACGGCAATCGCACTTATTACCTGAGCCGTTCCCAGCCGCCGTTCTATTCGTACATGGTGGAACTCGCGGCGAATAAGGAGGGCAACAGTGTGTATCAGAAGTACCTGCCCGCGCTGCGCAAGGAGTACGCGTACTGGATGCAGGGTGCGAGCAGCACGCCGCGCGGGCAGGCCACGCGCAACGTGGTGGTGCTCAAGGACGGCACCGTGCTCAACCGTTACTGGGACGAACTCGACACGCCGCGCGACGAGTCGTATATCGAAGACGTGCAGACCGCGCAGCAGGCCACGGGCCGCCCCGCGAAGGAGGTCTACCGCGACCTGCGCGCGACGGCCGAAAGCGGCTGGGACTTCAGCTCGCGCTGGTTCGGCGACAACCAGAACCTTTGGACCGTGCGCACCACGTCGATCATTCCCGTGGATCTGAACAGCCTCCTGTTTCATCTGGAAACGACGATCGTGCGCGCCTGCACGGTCGCGCGCGATTTCGGCTGCGTCGGGCAGTTTGCGAGCTACGCGGCGCGCCGCGCGCAAGCGATCAATCGTTACCTGTGGAACGACAAGGGCTACTACGGCGACTACGACTGGCGGCTCGGCAAGCCGCGCGACAACCTGACGCCGGCCATGATGTATCCGCTGATGGCGGGCGTGGCCTGGCCCGACCGCGCGCAGAAGACGGCGCAGACGATGCAAAACGTGCTGCTACAGCAGGGCGGACTCGCTACGTCGATCTACAACACCGGGCAGCAATGGGACGCGCCGAACGGCTGGGCGCCGCTGCACTGGATCGCCATACAGGGCCTCAAGCAATATGGGCGCGGCGATCTCGCGAAGCCGGTTGGCACGCGCTTTCTTGCCGACGTGGAAAACGTCTATAACACGCAGCAAAAGCTCGTCGAGAAATATATCGTCGAGGGTGCGGGTGAAGGCGGCGGGGGCGGCGGCGAATATCCGTTGCAGGATGGCTTTGGCTGGACCAACGGCGTGACGCTGATGCTGCTCGATATGTACGGAGGCGGACAGTAACTTCGGAGTGCTATGGACTGTTTCGGCGTGTTAGCCGAATGCCGCGACGGGTCGGCTAACGCGCATACCGCGATCTCGAAACCGTCCATGGCACCCGCAAGCCTGGCGAGCCGGCCGCGAGATGTATGCCTTAACAGCGCCTTTATGACTCGAACGGATAAACGTATCGGATTTGCTTCGTTGTCAGCGTGCGTGTGGATCACGTAAATTTGAAGGCATTGCTTACCTGAAGGCTTGCTGCGTGACTACCCCTGCCAATTCGATCGCTTCTGTTACATCGAGCGCGCCTCAGCGCTTCGAGATTCTGCCTTTGGATGCGCCGCTTGGCGCGGAAGTGGTGGGCCTCGATCTCGCGCAGCCGCTTTCGAGCGACGATTTCGCGCGCATTCATCGCGCGCACCTCGATCATCACGTGCTGGTGTTTCGCGACCAGCGCATCACGCCGGCGCAGCAGGTCGAGTTCAGCCGCCGTTTCGGGCCGTTGCAGATTCACGTGCTGAATCAGTTTGCGCTGGCGGGCCACCCGGAAGTGCTGATCGTCTCGAACATCGTGGAGAACGGCAAGCCCATTGGTCTCGGCGACGCGGGCCACTTCTGGCACTCCGATCTCTCGTACAAGGAGAAGCCGAGCCTCGGCTCGATGCTGCACGCGCAAGAGTTGCCCGCCGAGGGCGGGGATACGCTGTTCGCCAACATGCATCTTGCGTGGGACACGTTGCCCGCGCATTTACGCCGCGTGGTGGAGGGCAAGCGTGCCGAGCATACTTATCTCGCGCGTTATGCGGAACTTCAGGCGCTTAGTCCATGGCGGCCGGATCTTACCGCGGAGCAGATCGCGCAGGTCAAGCCGGTGGTGCATCCTGTCGTGCGCACGCATCCCGAGACCGGGCGCAAGGCATTGTTTGTGAGTGAACATTTCACTACGCGGATTGTTGAGCTGTCTGACGGTGAAAGTCGGCAGGTGCTCGATGAAGTGTTCGCGCATAGTGTGCGTGGGGAGCACTGTTATCGGCATGTGTGGCGCGAGCGGGATCTCGTGTTTTGGGATAATCGGTCGGTTATGCATCTTGCTGCTGGGACGCCTCGTTATTTGCGGCGCAAGCTCTTTCGTACTACTGTTGAAGGGGATTTGCCGGTTTGAGGTTTTTTTTTGCTTTTTCTTGGTTTCGTGGTGGTATGCCAGGGTTGCCCCTGTGCGGGGCGGCACCTACTTTCTTTGCAGCGGCAAAGAAAGTAGGCAAAGAAAGCCGCTCAA
>NZ_CAJMZJ010000025.1:0-40357 GCF_905220295.1 Paraburkholderia sp. J76 | reverse complement strand
CGCGAGCATCACCGCCTTCAGGCCCGAGCCGCACACCTTGTTGATCGTCATGGCGGGCACGGCCGCAGGCAGCCCCGCCTTGATCGACGCCTGACGCGCCACGTTCTGGCCCGAGCCCGCCGTGAGCACCTGACCCATGATCACGTCGCTCACCTGATCGGGCGCCACGCCCGCGCGCTCGAGCGCGGCCTTGATGACGATGGCGCCAAGGTCAGGCGCCGCCACCTTCGCGAGCGAACCGCCGAATTTGCCCACTGCCGTACGTGCGGCCGAAACGATCACAATGTCAGTCATGTTGAGCTCCTGCTCTGCAATAACGCTGGAATACCGATGTTTTGAAAGCTGAGCCGGCAAATGCCCGCCCTCGTCGTTCAGTCATGACGACGAAGGCGGCATTGGCATGTTGCCGGTGCGGCAGGAACGAATCAGGCCTTGGCCTGGCTCGACGCCTTCGCGGAAGCCGGCTGAGCGGCAACGGGCGCGGCTTCCTTCGCGGAGGCGGCGACGTTCTGGAAATTGCTCTGGGCCGTTTCGATGGCCTGGCGGGTCGCGCCGCGCAGCGTTTCGGCGGCATTGTTCACGGCGGCGAACGTCGAGTTCATGGCGGCGACGAACTGCTCCGCGCCAACGGGCGCGTTTTGCGTCAGACCTTCGGAAAAGGCCTTGAAGCGCTGTTCGTGCTCGCCCGACTGCACCTGGGCGGCCTGAATCAGTTCGTTTTGCGTCGTCGTTGCGATATCGACGAGATGGCGGCCGTACGACATGGCCTTGGCGGCGGCCTGTTGCGACGCACCAAGCTGCTGGCTGAAAAACTCAGCGGGATTGCTGCTTTGCAGGGCACCCTTGAGCGTGGCTTCGCTTTCGGCAATGGCAGCCTTGCTGGCCTGCACGTTGAGATCGATCACGGCCTGCACGCCCTGGAAAACGGGCTTCGTCATCGCAAAGAACGCTGCGACGCCAGCCTGGTAGTTCGCGCGGAATTGTTCGGGTGCGGAAACGGACATCAGCTTATGCTCCTTGGTTAGTCTTACTAATTAAAGCGCCAACCCCCGATGGCATGATTTGCGGCTGTATTCCTATGTTTGAAAACTTATGCTGCATTGCCGCAGTCAATTTAGAGTGTCCATTCTAAGTCAGAAATTTAACAATTTGATGGCAGTTCATATTAGGTATAAACCCTTAGTCAAACTCGTTCGGGATCGGAACTTGCAGATGTCAAGCAACCTCGTCCAGGACCGGTAAATCCGAGGGTGAGCGTGGAAATTGCGTCTTGCATAAACGACGCGCGACGGATTTTCTCCGCAGCCCCGTTCAAGTGTTTAGAGGGGCGGTAGACCCGGCGAGCCATTGCCGATTTGAAACTGGGAAACGACTATGACGGCACGCCAGCGCAGAGCGACGAGGCCAAGAAGGTCTTGAACGAGCGCGATCCGGACGCGGACCTGGTCGCGCGCGTCGGCGCGCGCGATCCGCTCGCCGTGCGCGCGCTCGTCGCGAGCAAACTGCCGCGTCTCATCGCACTCGCCACGCGCATGCTGGGCGACCGCCGCGAAGCCGAAGACGTCGCGCAGGAAGTGTTCGTGCGAATCTGGAAACAGGCGCCCACGTGGCGCACCGGCGAAGCGAAATTCGACACGTGGCTGCATCGCGTGGCGCTCAACCTGTGTTACGACCGCTTGCGCGGCCGCCGCGAAGAGACCGTGGAAGACGTGCACGCGATGAGCGAGGCCGCATCCGATCCCGCCGGCTCGCCCGACGAACAGATCGAAGCGCGCACGCGCGACGAACGCGTGCGCGCCGCACTCGCCGCGCTGCCGGTGCGTCAGCGCGAAGCGCTTGTGCTGACCTACTATCAGGAACTATCGAACCTCGAAGCAGCGAGCCTGATGGATATTTCGGTGGACGCGCTCGAAAGCCTGCTGGCGCGCGCCCGGCGCACCCTGCGCGCACGACTGGCCGGCGAATCCCCCGGTAAGGACTCCATATGACATCCGAACGATTCCACACTCTCGTCGCCGCGTATGGCGCGGACCCGCACCGCTGGCCGGCGCACGAGCGCGACGACGCCCTCGAATGGGCCCGCTCGCATCGCGCGCAAGCCAATGCAGCGCTCGACGAAGCCATGGCGCTCGATAGCTGGCTCTCCCGCGACATGGTCGAACCGCCCGCTCGTGCGCTACTGGAGCAGATCGTTGCGGGCGCACCTTTCACGGCCGATGCGGGCCGCAAGCGCCGCAGCCGCCGCCTCTGGTGGTCGGGCGCGGCGTTCGCGGGCGTGGGCCTGGCCGGAGCCCTCGCGGGCGCGCTGACGATATCGGCTGTCGTACTCGGCGGCACGACGTCCCCGGCGGCGCACGAGAGCTACCTCGGCACGAGCTTTGGCGGGACGAGCGCGGACTGGAGCGAATCGAACCTCAACCCTGGCGCCGAAGGGGGCGACGAATGAATGTCCGCTCCTGGAAGACGCTGTTCGTCGGATCGGTACTCCTGAACGTTTTTCTGCTCGGCGCCATTGCGGGCGGTGCGTGGCGCTGGTTCGCCGTACGCGGCGAGCCGCAGGCGCAACCGGCGCAGCGCGTCGCGCTGCGCTACGCAACCGAGGAGCTTTCGCCGGAGCGCCAGCAGCAGTTTGCGCAAGCGCTCAAGTCCTCGCGCCGCGAAGGCCGGCAATATGCGCGCGACGGCCGCGACGGCCGGCGCGAAGTGCTCGACCTGCTCGCCGCGCCGCAACTCGACCGCAGTGCCATCGACGCCGCGCTCGCGCACACGCGCAACGCCGACAGCGCGTTGCGCGCGCAAATCGAAAGCGGCGTGGTCGATTTCGCGGCCACGCTCACGCCCGAGGAACGCGTGAAGTTTGTTCAAGGGCTCGAAAAGCGCGGCCAGTGGCGACTGCCGGCGCAACAGCAAAAGCAGCCACCGCAACCCGCCGTAAGCGAAGCGAGCGGCGCGCAATAAAAATTCGCCGGACCAGCGACGGATAATGCGGGCGACGACCGTTTAACGGTAATACGCAACGCTCCCACGAGCCCAAAGGACCGCGCATGGAAAGCCTTTCGAATGCCCGCGCCGGCGCGATCGCCATGAACCGCTTCGGCCTTGGCGCGCGCGCCGATGAAGCGCCGCCCGCCAACCCTCGGGGCTGGCTGCTGAGCCAGTTCTCCGCATACGAACCGTTGCCCGCGGCATGGCGCAACGAACCGGGCGCGCAGGCGCTCGCCGCGCGCTTCGGCGCAGAACGCCAGCAGGGTATGGCGCCCGACGCGGCAGCGAGCGCGGCTTCGGATGCGAACGTACAAACCAGCGCACAAAACAGCGGACAAACTAACGCCCAGCAGGTCGCACGCCGCGCAGTCAACAAGACGATCCGCCGCGAGAGCGTGGGCGTCTACCGGAGCGCGGTTAACGCGCGCCTCGCGAGCGCCTTGCAGACCGAGACGCCCTTCGTCGAGCGCCTCGTGCATTTCTGGTCGAACCATTTCGCCGTATCGGTGGACAAGGCGCTGATCGCAGGCATTGCGGGCGCATTCGAAATGGAAGCGATACGCCCGCACGTGCTAGGCAATTTCGCGGACATGCTGGTCGCCGTCGAGCAGCATCCCGCCATGCAGCTTTTTCTCGACCAGACGCGCTCGGTTGGCCCCGACAGCCGCGCCGCATTGCGCGCCGATGAGCGCGACCCGGCGCACAAACGCGGCCTGAACGAGAACCTGGCACGCGAGATCATGGAACTGCACACGCTCGGCGCACGCACGGGCTACACGCAGGACGACGTGACGGAATTCGCGCGCGCGCTCACGGGCTGGAGCGTCGCGGGCGTGCGCGGGCCGCAGCCCAACAACGCGGCGCCCGGCAGCTTCGTGTTTCGGCCCGCGCTGCACGAGCCGGGCGCGCGCACCGTGATGGGCAAGCGCTACGATCTGCCGGGCGAGCAACAGGCGCTCGCCATCCTCGACGACCTCGCGCATGCGAGCGCGACGAGCCGCCATATCGCGTTCCAGCTCGCGCGCCACTTCGTCGCCGACAATCCGCCGCCCGCGCTCACCGAGCGCCTTGCGCTCGCCTTCGAACAAAGCGGCGGCGATCTGCCCACCGTGTACCGCGCGCTCGTCGAAGCGCCGCAAGCGTGGGCGCCCGTCGATGCGAAGTTCAAGACGCCGTGGGAATGGACCGTTTCGTCGATGCGGGGTCTCGGCTGGCGCGACCCCGGCGATGCAGGCCAAACGAACGCGGCGCCGCTGCTCACGCAGCTTGGCCAGCCGGTGTGGCGGCCGGGCTCGCCCGCCGGTTACGACGATATCGCCGCGAGCTGGGCCGCGCCCGATGCACTGGTGCGCCGCGTGGAAGTCGCGCAGCGCTTTTCGGCGCGCGTGGGCGACCGGCTCGACCCGCGCACGCTCGGCAACACGCTCATGGGCGCCACGCTCAGCGCGCCAACGGCCACAGCGGTCGCGCATGCCGAAAGCGCATCCACTGCGATCGCCTTGCTGCTCGTCTCGCCCGATTTCCTGAGGAGATAACCGCCATGGTTTCCCGCCGCCATTTCCTGCGCGTCGCCGCCGCCGGCGCGGGCGCGATGCTCGTCGCGCCGCAGATCGTGTTCGCCAGCGTCGAAACCGACCGCCGCTTCGTGTTCGTGATCCAGCGGGGCGCCGCCGACGGGCTCAACATCGTCGTGCCGTATGCGGAGCCTGCGTACGCAACGCTGCGCGGGCCGCTCGCCATCGACACCGCCCGCGCCACGAAACTCGACGGCACGTTCGCGCTGCATCCCTCGCTCGTTCAGATGGCGCAGATGTATGGCGAGAAGCAGGCGCTCTTCGTGCACGCGATCGCGTCGCCGTATCGCGACCGTTCGCACTTCGACGGCCAGAACGTGCTGGAAACGGGCGGCCGCGCGCCCTATCAGGTCAAGGACGGCTGGCTCAACCGGCTCGTCGCCATGCTGCCCGCGTCGCGCGAAAACGCCATCGCGCTCGCTCCCACCGTGCCGCTCGCGCTGCGCGGCGCGGTGCAGGTGAGTTCGTACGCGCCCTCGGCCCTGCCCAACGCTTCCGACGATCTGCTTACGCGCGTTTCGTCGCTCTACGAAGCCGATCCGCAACTGCGCTCGCTCTGGACATCGGCAATGAACGCACGCGGGCTCGCCAGCGATGCAAGCGCGCGCCAGGACCCGGCAAGCGTCGGCAAGCTGGCCGCGAGTTTCCTCGCGCGTCCCGACGGGCCACGCATCGCCATGATCGAAACCGGCGGATGGGACACGCATAGCGCGCAGAATGCGCGTCTCGCGAATCAGCTAAAAGCGCTCGACACGATGCTTGCCTCACTGCGCGACGGCCTCGGCCCCGCGTGGGACAAGACTACCGTGCTGGTCGCAACCGAGTTCGGCCGCACGGCCGCGGCGAACGGCACGGGCGGCACCGATCACGGCCAGGCTTCGGTGGCAATGCTCGTGGGCGGCGCCGTGGCGGGCGGACGCGTGCGCGCCGACTGGCCGGGGCTGCGCAGCGCGGATCTCTACGAGTCGCGCGATCTCAAGCCCACCGCTTCGCTCGATGCGTTGATCGCGGGCGCGGCGGCGGAGAGCCTCGGACTCGATCCGCAGCGCACGGCATCGACGCTATTCGGCGATGCGGGCACGAAATATGCAACTACGGGTTTGATAAGAGCGTGAGTCGGCCAGTTGTTCGAACAACTAAACAATTTTAATCAGTGGAGGAAAACATCATGAAGATAAAACTACTGCTCCCCGTTACCGTAGTGGCCTGTGCAGGGCTGCTTTCCGCATGTATCGTGGAGCCTGCACGCCCGCCGGAGCCCGCGCCTCGTGTCGAGACACCGCCGCCGCCCCCTGCGCAGGGCTACGCCTGGAGAAAGGGCCATTATCGTTGGGAAGGCAACCAGTGGGTATGGGTCCCGGGTCATTGGGCGCAAGGGTATTGAGGCTTCCCGCGCTTCGCGGCGATACGCGCGAAGCGTTGCATGAACATCAGTCTGCGCCGGGAGAAGTGCGCTTCTCCCGGCGCAATTCATTTGGAGGAAGGCGCGGTGCGCGGCGTTGCCGTTGGCGATCAGATGGCGAGGTTGAACCAGTCGGCAATCGCGTGGGCCGCAACGACCATGCAGACGACCACGACCAATACACCGATGCACATGCCGATATCCGCATATAAATGGCGGTGGCGCTCGATGATGGCCGCAAGGTAACTATCCGGGTCGACCGGTTCTTTTCTACCCCGGTAACGTTCGCGCAGTCTGGACATGGGAATCGCCTCGTCGAATGGACTAGAAGCGTTCGAGCAGAACGTACATGCCCAGCACGATGCCCATGCAAAATGCCGCGCAACCAAGCGCTACGCCGAGATTGATGATCTCCGCGCACTGGCGTTCGACAAATTCGACGACCACACGCTCGGGACGCGCTGCCAACCGGGCATTCGCGTGCGCGCGTGCGGATTTGTCCAGCGCATCGACGTGTTTCATCAGATGCGACGTATCGAGCAACAGTTGCGGACCCATGACTTGCCTCCAGCGCGGATGATTCCGGTGTAGGCATGAGGTTAGGGAAATGGGCGTGGCGGGGGTATCGGAGGAATTCGAAAAGAGGCAGCCGCCTCTCAATTCCCGCAAGCATGAATCAGGAACTGCTGCATCGCTCTCGCCGGGTCGCTCAACACCGCCCCCGGATGCCACAACATACCCGCCTCCATCTGCGCAATGGCATCCTCCACGGCGCACGCGTCAATACGCTTGCCTTCGAGCGACCAGGGCCTGAACACCATGTCCGAGAGAATCGTCACACCAAAGCCATGCGCCACGAGCCCGCGCAGCGCCTCCATCGAACTCGTGCGAAACGCGATATCCGGCGCAACGCGGCGCTTTTTCCAGTAGCGCAGTGTCGAGGCCTCGCCCTCGTCCACGGTAAGCAAAATATAGGGGTATCGCGCGATGTCGCGCAGCGTGACGGTGCCCATCTGCGCAAGCGGATGCGTCGGCGCGGCCCATAGTTGCCGCCGCGAACGCATCAGCACGTGGTGGCCGAAACGCGCGCGCCGCTCCACGTTGGAGAGCAACGCCACGCCAAGATCCACGTCGCCCGCGAGCACCGCCGCCTCGATGGCCGGACGGTCCAGATCGTGCAGATCGATCTCGATCTCGGGATAAGTCGCGCGAAAGCGCGCGAGCAGTTCCGGCAGGAAATAGCCGAGCAGCGTATAGGATGCAGCCATGCGCACCGTCCCGCGCAAGCTGTGCGCGCGAAACGGCGCTTTATGCAGCGCGTCGCGCACCGACTCCAGCACGTGGCGCGCGTGGTTGAGGAAATCTTGCCCGTCGGGCGTGAGTTCCACGCCCTGAGGCAAGCGCACGAAAAGACGCGTGCCGAGCGCCTCCTCGAGCGCGAGCACCGCATTGGTGATCGCCGACTGCGAGACGTGCTCGGCCGCCGCCGCCATTGAAAACTGCCCGTTCTGCGCCGCCGCCACGAAGTAGCGGAACTGCCGCAAAGTCACGTCCTTGGCCATGTGATTTCCGGATATCGCGAGTCGATGATTCCGATTCTACGATATCAATTCCGCGCGATACCGTTCGCGCACGCTGCGCGAACGCTCGTAATTGCGTTCCTTTACGATCCCGAACCCGCGAACCGAACCCGGCACACCAAGCAGTCCGATGGCGGCCGCGAGCGTCTGCTGCGTGAGCTTGGCAAGCACGAGCCGTACGTCGTCCTCGAATTCGCGGATCATCGCGCGCTCGATCACGCGATCGCGCTGGCGCGCGAACGGATCGAGCGGCGTGCCGCGCAGCGCCTTGCCGTGCTTGAGCACACGCAGCAGCGGCTCGGCCCACACAGCCCGCAGCGCTATTTTGTTGCGGCGGCCCGTTTGCGCGTCGCGGCGCGTGAGGAGCGGCGGCGCCATGTGGAACGTCTTCTTCGCCGCCGTGCCGTCGAACAAACCAGATAGATACGCGCCGAATGTGCCGTCCGTGTGCAGACGCGCGACCTCGTATTCGTCCTTGTAGGCAAGCACCTTGAAGTAATGTCGCGCGGCCGCTTGCGCAAGCTCGCCGTTTGCACCTTCGATTCGCCGCTCCGCCTGCGCGACGGTTTCGATCAGCGCGCGATAGCGCGCAGCATAAGCGGCGTTCTGGTACTGCGCGAGATCGCGCTCGCGCTGCGCCACGAAGCGCGCAAGATCGAACGACGTGTTCGCGCACGCAACGTCCGCACCCGCGACGCGTTCGAGCGCGCGCGCGTCCTGCGCGATCAGGCGTCCCCAAAGGAACGCGCGTTCGTTCATCTTCACGGCCGCGCCATTGAGTTCGATTGCGCGCAGGATCGATGCTTCGGCAAGCGGCACGAGACCCGACTGGAACGCGTAGCCCACCATCATCATGTTCGCGGCGATGGCGTCGCCGAAAATCGCTTCCGCCGCTGCCGCGCAGTCCCAGAACGCCGCGCCCTCGGCGCCCATCGCGCTTTCGATCGCCGCGCGATGCACGGCCTTGCTCACGGGCAGATCGCCGTCGCGCACGAAGTCGGCGGTTGCCGTAATGCGCTCGTTCACGACAGCGCGCGCGCCGCTTGCAGGCAGGCGCGAAAGCGCGCCCGACGAAGCCGCCACCACGGCGTCGCAAGCGAGCAGCACGTTGGCCGCATGCGCGCCGATGCGCGAAGTGGTGATGAGCCCGCGGCTCTGCGCGATCTGCACGTGGCTCAACACCGCGCCGTTCTTCTGCGCGAGGCCGGTAAAGTCGAGCGTCGATGCGCCGCGCCCTTCGAGGTGCGCGGCCATCGCGAGTATTGCGCCGATCGTCACGACGCCCGTGCCGCCCACGCCCGTCACCACCATGCGCAGATGCTGCTCCAGCACCTGCGGCACGCGCGCGGGCGGCGCGAGCGTGCCGCGCAGTTCGGCTTCGATGCGCTGGATGCGCGCCGCGTCCGGACGCTTCGGCTCCATGCCTTCCACCGTCACGAAGCTCGGGCAAAAGCCCTTCACGCACGAGGTATCTTTATTGCAGCTCGATTGATTGATGGCGCGTTTGCGGCCCAGTTCCGTTTCGAGCGGTTCGATCGCAATGCAGTTCGATTGCACGGAGCAGTCGCCGCAGCCTTCGCAAACGGCCGGATTGATCACGACGCGCGTGGGCGGATCGATCAGCTTGCCGCGCTTGCGGCGGCGGCGCTTTTCGGCGGCGCAGGTCTGGTCGTAGACGATCACCGAAACGCCCTTCTGTTCGCGCAAACGGCGCTGCAGGGCATCGAGCGCATCGCGAGGCAAAAGCGTCACGCCCGTGGGCAACGCATGCGAACCCGCATATTGCCCGGGCCGGTCGGTCACCACGGCCACTTCGCTCACGCCTTCGGCCTGGACCTGCGCCACCACGCGGTGCACGGTGAGGCCGCCCTCGGCGGGCTGGCCGCCCGTCATGGCGACGGCGTCGTTGAAGAGAATCTTGTACGTGACGTTCGCGCGCGCCGCCACGGCCTGGCGAATCGCGAGGCTGCCCGAATGCTGGTAGGTGCCATCCCCGAGATTCACGAACAGATGCGGCATATCCGTGAACGTCGACATGCCGACCCACTGCACGCCTTCACCGCCCATCTGGCAAAACGTAGCCGTGTTGCCCGCTTCGCCCAGCGCCATGATGTGGCAGCCGATGCCCGCCGCCGCATGCGAGCCGTCCGGCAGACGCGTCGAGGTATTGTGCGGGCAGCCCGCGCAGAAGAAAGGCTTGCGCGTGAGCGGCTCGCCTGGCTGTACCGGTGTGAGCGCGATCACGCGCTGCGAATCCGGCCGCGCTTTTGTTGTGCTCGCAACGACAGGCGGAATATCGACGCAAACATGCTGAAAAAAGCGCTGCAGCGAACGCGCAATCTGTTCCGGGGCGAACTCCATCGCGGCGGGAAGCAGCGGCTCGCGCTCGCCAAGCGTCTTGCCGTGCACCGAAGGCCGTTCGTCGGCGCGCACGTTGAAGAGCGCTTCCTTGATCTGCCGCTCCACGAACGAGCGCTTTTCTTCCACGACGAAAAGCGCCTGCATGCCGCGCGCGAACGCCTTGAGCCCAAGCGTTTCGAGCGGCCAGATCATGCCGACCTTATAGAGCCCGATGCCGAGTTGTTCGAGGCGCTCGGGCGTGAGGCCCAGCGCCTCGAATGCGGCCAGCACGTCCGCATGCGCCTTGCCCACCGTCACGATGCCCACGCGCGCCTGTGCGGGCCGCAGCAACGCGCGGTCGAGCGGATTCGTCCGCATGAAAGCGAGCGCGGCGGGCAAGCGCTCTTCGAGTACGCGGCGCTCCAGTTCGGCGCGCTCCGCGGGCCATGGCAAGCGCGGGTCGTAATTGAAGCCGCGCTGCGGCGGGACCGCCATGGCCTCGGGCAAACGCAACGGCGCGCGGCGGCCCACATGCATCGAGCGGCCGCTTTCCACCGTCTCCGTAATCGCCTTGAAACCCACCCATAGGCCGCTGAAACGCGAAAGCGCATAGCCCGTGAGCCCGAACTCGATGTATTCCTCGACCGATGCCGGGAAGAGGATGGGCATCATCGCGCCCTCGAATACGTGGTCCGTCTGGTGCGGGAACATCGACGACTGCGCCGCGTGGTCGTCGCCCGCCACCGCCAGCACGCCGCCGTGCCGCGCGGTGCCGAGCATGTTCGCGTTGCGGAACACGTCGCCCGTGCGGTCGACGCCGGGCCCTTTTCCGTACCACATCGAATACACGCCTTCCACGCGCTTGCCGGGAAACGCGTCGAGTTGCTGCGCGCCCCACAGCATGGTTGCGCCGAGGTCTTCGTTCAGGCCCGGCTCGAAGCGCACCTCGAATTGTTCGAGCAGCGCCTTCTGGCGCCACAGTTCCTGATCGAAGCCGCCGAGCGGCGAGCCGCGATAACCGGAGACGAGGCCCGCCGTTTTCAGCCCGGCAAGCCGGTCGGCGCGCGCCTGTTCGATGAGGATGCGCACGAGCGCCTGAGTCCCGGTGAGAAAGACCGCGCCGTTCTCGCGCAGGTAGCGGTCTTCGAGGCGATAGTCCGTATCGACTTCACGCCGGGTCTCCACGGCTCGCATGTTCATGGTTGTCTCCGCTCTTAGGCTTGTGAGTGCTTGTGGGTGTTCGTGGGCACTAGCGGATTCTAGATAGCCAATAGCGGCGATTCGTGCCAAACTGAGCTACCGAACGTGCGTAAATTAGCAACATACGCCGGAAAATCACTCTATTACGGGAAACCTGGCCAATGAAATTCGACCGCGTGGATGTGGCCATCCTGCACGCCCTGCAACGCGACGCGCACGTGAAGTCCGCCGACCTCGCGGAATCGCTCGGGCTTTCGCTTTCGCCGTTCTACCGGCGCATCCGCATGCTCGAAGAGCGCGGCGTGATTACGCAATACGTCACGCTGCTCGATCAGGAGAAGGCGGGCTTTCCGGTGAACGCCTATGTGTCGGTGGCGATCGAGAAGAAGAACGAGACGCGGCTCGCCGCGTTCGAGCGCGCGATCTCGAACTGCGACGAAGTGATGGAGTGTTATTTGATGACGGGCGCGTTCGACTACATGCTGCGCGTGGTGGCGAGCGATATTGCGGGCATCGAGCGTTTCGTCATGACGCGCCTCACCAAGATCGAGGGCGTGCGGGACATCCACACTTCCGTGGCGCTGCGCCGCGTGGAGTACAAAACCGAACTGCCGGTACGCGTGCGCGACGAGTAAAAGGCGGTGGCACGCAGGTTGTTCAGGATGGCGAAGGAAATTTCAGCGCAGTCCTGCGCTTCAGCCTTTTTGCGCCGTCTTGCGCGCTGCTCGCAACGGCTTTCCAGCGACTTTCTGACGCTCGCGCGCCTGACCTTCGCGGGTCGAACGCAATGCGTCGAGCCGGCCTTCGAGCATGCCCACCTGATGGCGCAGATCCCCAAGTTGCGTCTGCAATGCCTGAATCTCGGCGCGCGCGCTTTCCTCCGTGCGCGCCGAGCGCTGCGCCGCGGCTTGCGCGTCGTGCTGCAAACGCACGTTGGCCGAGCGTTCGCGTTCGATTTCGAGCTGGGCGCGCTTTTCCGCTGCCTGCAAGCGCGTTTCCGCGAGTTCGGCGCTTGCGCGCAGCTTGTCGCGTTCGGCGGCGAAGTCGGCGCGCACCTGAGTCAGCGCGGCCTCGCGTTCGCGGCTCGCTTCGCGCTCACGCGCCAGTTCCGCTTCGAGCGCGCCGCGCGTGGCAAGCGCGGCGGCCTGCGCCTGTTCCAGTTCCTGAATACGCACCTGCGCCGTGAGCAGCGCGGCAGTGCGTTGTTCGAGCGCCAACTCCGTGTGTGCGAGGTCCGCGCGCACGGCCGCTGTCGCGCCTTCCGCCGCGCGGCGTGCGTCTTCCACCTCGACCCGCAACGCTTCCAGCGAAGCCTGTGCGGCCGCCGTGGCGCGCGTCCAGAGCGCGCCCATGAGTTCGCCGGCGGCGCCCTGCAGTTCCTCAGGCAAATCGGCGTGCTCGATACGCACGCGGCTCTTCTCGCGCAGCGTGGCCCAGAACTCCGAAAGCACGGCCGTGGGCGTGCCCATGCTGCCGCGGCGCACGAGCTGATAGAGCCGGTTGGCCGTGGGCGTCATGCCGTAACGGAAGAACATCAGCGCGCATACCTCGCGGTACAGTTCGCGCGTTTTGGGAAACTCGGCCTTGAGCCGTTCGATTTCGGCGGCGAGGCGCACTTCGTCGGGGGCGACGTCGGTCATGGGGCGATGCGGGGCTGGAATGCGTCGATATTACAACGTAAAGCGTACGATTCCTATGCCACGCGGGCTTGTTTCATCGTCGGCAGGAAGCCGTAGCCGAGATGCACCGCTATCGCTGAATCGGGCATGGGTTGCCGCGATGGAACGCATGGCCCCGACCCGTTCGTGTGTCGTTTCGACCTCGGCCACATCGGCAATTACGAGTGGCTGCGCTCCTCGCCCTTTTCCCGCGCCGCCGATACGGATGCCTCGACGGCCGACCGGTGGCCGCCCGCGCGCGCTCCCGCCTTCTCCGCAAGCTTCAGGTAAGCATCGGCGATTCGGCGCAGGTCCTCCTCGGACGCGTCCTCGATACCGATTAGCGTGTTGCTCGCCGAACGATTGGCTGCGAGCAGTTCATTGAGTTTCAGATGCACCGCCACGCTGTCCTTGTTCTGGCTTTGCTGGATGAGGAACACCATGAGAAAGGTCACGATGGTGGTTCCGGTATTGATCACCAGTTGCCAGCCGTCGGAATAATGAAAGACGGGGCCGGTCACGATCCACAACACCACGCAGGCCACCGCGGCGCCGAATGCGACCGGCGACCCGGCCCATCGCGTGACGGCGGCGGCGAAGGAGTCGAATATTCTCGTCGCCGGCCAGCGCGAAGCGTACGCAGGACTGCTCGAATCGGGGACCGCGCCCAAGGGATCGGCCGAAGAATGTTTGTGGGTCGAGTTTTTCATGGCACCTCCAGTGGAGGCGCCGTCGCAAATCTTGTTCCACGCATTTTTTCTGGCGGAAACGGGGGTCCCGGACGGGAAATATGGGTATGGCCGTTGCGGAAAAATGTGCGGGAACCGGCCGGCAACTACAAGGCGAGCGAAACGCAGGCATCGGCAACCGAACCCGAACGGAGGCACTATGTTTACGCACAACAAGCGACTGCAATACACCGTGCGCGTTGGCGCATGCAATCCCGGTCTCGCCAACCTGCTGCTCGAACAGTTCGGCGGTCCGCAGGGCGAACTCGCCGCCGCCATGCGGTATTTCACGCAGGCCGTCGGCGAAGAAGATCCGGGCCGCAAGGACATGCTCTTCGATATTGCTACCGAGGAACTGAGCCATCTGGAAATCGTCGGCTCGCTCGTGGCGATGCTCAACAAGGGCGCGAAGGGCGAACTCGCGGAAGCCGTAGACGAGCAGGCAGCGCTGTATCGCAAGCTCCACGGCGCCGGCAATGACAGCCACCTCACCCAGGTGCTCTTTGGCGGCGGTCCGCCGCTCGTCAACTCAGGCGGCGTACCGTGGACCGCGGCCTATATCGACACGATCGGCGAACCGACGGCCGACCTGCGTTCGAACATCGCGGCCGAGGCGCGCGCAAAGATCATTTACGAGAGGCTCATCAACCTGAGCGACGATCCCGGCGTACGCGACGCACTGGGTTTTCTCATGACGCGCGAGGTCTCGCACCAGAAGTCGTTCGAAAAGGCGCTCTACGCAATTTCGCCGAATTTCCCGCCCGGCAAGATGCCGCCGATGCCGCAATTCGCCAACGTGTACTACAAGACATCGGATGGTGGCGAAACGGTTGCCGCGCCCTGGAACAGTGGACGGGGACTGGGCATCCGCCGCGGCGAGCCAGCGGTGGATGGAGGCGACGGCAGCGCCAGCGTGCAACTCGATGCGACCGAGCAAGCGGCCTGTGTAGCCATGGAAACGCGGCTGATGTCCGACCCGAGCGTCGATCCGCGCACCGGCGCGGAACTGGGCTGCGCATCGGCCGACACCGGCGTCGCGGGAAACATCGTTGCGCAGCAAGACCCAAAAGATACGAAATGACGACGCCCTCAGTGCATCTCGTCGATTATGAAGCGCAGCCGGAAAGAAAACGCCCGCTAGAACCGGGAGGCTCGGGCGGGCGAGAAAATCGCGGCTCGCGAAGGCAGCGCCGCGACCGAATATGATTCGGAGCCCGATGTATCTTGCGCGCGGCCGGTCTAGCCGCGCAACTTGTTGAGCAGCTTGAGACCGCGCCGTGCCACCGCCGAATAAAGCTCGGCGCCCTTGAGCGCGTGATCGATATGCCGCTCGTAAGATTGCAGCGCGATAGGGAAATACGGAGAAAGTTTTTCCACCACGCGCTGCGGCGAAATATGCGTGTTGCTCTGGACCACGGCGAACATGCCGTCGCTTTCCTGCGCGAGATGGCGCGCCTCGCTCCAGCCTTCCATCTTGTCGGCGAACCACACGCTTTCATCGGCATGCAACGCGCGCTGACCGGGCTTCGGGCCCGTGTGATACTGCGCCAGCAGCCCTTCGTTTTCGGCGTTGAGCCAGTAAAGCGTGTACTCGGTCCAGTCGAGCGCGTAGTTGGCGAGCAGCACGCGCCGCCAGTCGGTGCCGTGCAGCGCCGCCAGCCGCTGTTGCAGGCTCACGCACAACGTGCGCGACAAGATCGCCGGCGTCCACCAGATGCCGTCGCGCGTGAGTTGCGGATCGACATCCAGCAGCTTCGCCGAAGCCTCCCAGTAATACGGCTCAACCGTGCGCGGCTGCACGTGCGTGAGCGCCTTGCCGTCGAGAATCAGCGTATCCGCGCTGAAACGATGCGTCGCGAAGCAGTCGGGATCGAGCACGAGAAAATATTCGGTTTCGATCCACTCGGGCGCGTTGAGCTTGATGATCTGCTGCCGGTGCCAGTTGCGAATCTGATGGCGCTGCGAGAATTCCGCGAAAACGCCCATATACAGCGATTCGTCGACCACTTCGATGGGGAAATCGGACCACGCTTTCGCGTAGCCTTCGACCTCTGCGAGTTCGTCGTGCGGCACGACGATCACGAAACGATGAAACGTCTTCGGCGTCGTGAAGTGTCGCAGCGACGAAAAGAGAATGTCGCAACGGCCGATGTTGTCGGCGTAATGGCGTCCCCGGGTTTTGACCGGCAGGATGGCGCTGATCTGGTGCATGGCAGTCAGGTCCCGAATGTTAGAAGAAGCGGTAAATGAAGTTCGGGATATAGCCGCGCCGATGCGTGAGCGCAATGCCAATCAGCCTGCCGCCCGCGTCGAGCAGTTGCGTTTTCAGGCCCAGAACCACGGGCTTGCGCGACACCTCGGCGCGCACCGCCATGATCGTTGCGTCCGCAAGCGCCGCGTTTTCAATGCCGGCGAACGACTGGCTGGCGGGCGGCGCGTGCACGACGATGTAGTCGTGCGACTCGCGCAGCGTGTCGAAAAGCGTCGCGCTTTGCTGCCACGAAGTCGGGAAGGCGCCGCTTTCCGGCCGCGCAACGACGATGTTGTGCCGCTCGACGCTCTCGAACACGAGCCCGCCCGATGCCGCGATATCCGTGGGCGCCGCGCTCGCCGCGCGGCTTTGCCCGCCGTGCCCCGACCACGTCAGCAAGCCCAGCGCGTTGGGCGGTCCATAGAGCGGCGCGTCGGCGCCCGAGGCCATGTCGAGAATGAGGACCGGCTTCGTCGTGCGATGCTCCAGTTCGACGGCAAGCCCGCGAATCACCGAAAGCAGCCCGTCGTTCTTGCCGAACGAGAGCGCCATGATCACCTTGGCGGGCGAGTCCGTGCTCGCGTTGATGGCCGCGATCATGCGGCCATACGCCATGTGCGCGGGTCTGCTCGCCGCTTTGGCCGCGTCGGGGGACGCCCCTGCGGCGCCGGGCCGCCGCGCTGCGCCGCCGCCGAGCATCACCGGCGCGTTCAGCACCGGCAGCAAGAGCGAGCGCTCGGCTTGCTCCGGGCTCAGGAAGGTCTCGCGCAGGCTCGCCATCACCAGCACGACCAGCGCCGAAATCAGCAGCCCTGCCGCCACGCTCGCCGCGATAATGAGGCTCGCCGAAACGCTGCGCTGCGAAGGCGGAAACGGCGCCTGGATCACGCGCACGTTCGTGCTGTTCACCTGGCTCACCTGCCCTTGCTGGATCTTCGCGAGTTCGACCTGGCGCGACCGGTCCTTGAAGCTGTCGGCCAGAATGTCGCGCGTTGCCTGCAACTGGCGCATCTGGCTGGAAATGTCGCTCAGGTTCCTGAGCGTCTCGCGCGTGTCCTTGATCTGCTGGTCGAGCGCCTGCTGGCGCGCGGTTTCGCCCGCGATGTTCGCGTTCAGCGCGGCAAGCCGCCCTTGCACCACGTCGTAGTAGTCGTTGTGGCCGTAGCGCGTGGCCGTCGCCATATTCTGCTTGCGCTTCGCGATGCTCGCGTGCATGTCGGCGATCTGCTGATCGAGCTGCTGCACGAACGGCGAGCTGTCCATGTAGCGCGAGGCGAAATCGGCGCGGCGCGCTTCGAGCTGCATCAGCGAAAGCTGCATGGTGTCGAGCGCGTGAGCGGCTTCGGAGTCGTCGGTGAAAATCGGAATCGTGGCCTTCACGCCCTTCGAAGACGTCTCTTCCGACTTCAGTTCGCCGCGATGCTGCGCGAGCGCCGTGTCGTTCTCGAGCTTTTGCTGCACGAGCTGGCTTTCGAGCAGCACGGCGCGCGAAGTCTGGTCGTCGATATTGACGATGCCGTGCGTTTTCTGGAACGCGAGCAAATCGGCATCGGCTTTTTTCAGTTGCCTTGCGACTTCGTCGCGCTGGCCGGTCAGAAAATCGACTCGGCCCGAAGTGAAAATCGTCGCGCGCCGGCGGAAATACGTGTCGAGCAAGCGCGAAAGCGCGTCGGCCGCTTCCTTGGGATCGGCGTCGTAATACGTGAGGTTGATGGTGCTCGCGAGATCGTTCTGCTCGATATGCAGCCTGTGCTCGAATTCCTGCAAATGGCTGTCGATGTCGTGTTCGCTCGCGTTCGGCCCCAGTTTCGAAATCACCACGTCGCGATGCAATTCCGGGCTGCCGAGGATTTGCGCTTCGACGCCGTCGAGCTGGCCGATGGCGGGCTGCACCGCCGCGCCGCCATTCGGGTTGTTCGACTGGTCGTAATATCCCGCAAGGAGTACGAGCAACGTGGACTGAGCCCGGTAAGGCATGGGCACCAGAAGCGCAACCGCAACGCCAATGGCCACAACGGAAAGAAATACCGCTGTCGCAATCTTGCGATAATAAAAAAACGTGTTGAGGTAGTCCCGGACCGTCAGTTCGACAACAGCCGCCCTTCGTTCAGGCCTTGTTCTAGTAGTAATAACCATACAGGTGCGGTTCCGGGCCAGCAGTGAAGATTCGACGGCGCATATAATACGTAAGAAAACATTCCTGATGTCACGTCAAATTGACATCGGCGAAAAAATCGTGCGGGTTCCACCCTTCATTAACGGCAAATCCTGCCGTTACTTGACAAGAGATCACGACCCGCCCGCCACCGCTTCACCCACGCGCCCGATGAACATACTCCGACCAGCCTGCGTCCTCGGGCTGATGACGCTTAGCGCCTGCACCCAGACGTGGGTGGAGCCGCAATTCCAGCAGCGCACGCACTTCGCCGCGTGGTCCGACGCCACGCCGGGCGTTTATCGCATCGAACCCGGCGACGACCTTTCGGTCGTCATGCCCTTCAATGCCGAGCTGAACTTTCGCGGTGCGGTCGCGCCGGACGGGGGCCTGACCATGCCGTTCGCCGGCACGATTCCAGCAGCCGGCCTCACGGTGGCCGAGCTCGGCGACGCCATCAACCACGCGCTCGCCGCTGCCGGCATGGCGAAGAACGCGCACGCCTCGGTCTCGATCGTGCAGTCGGCCGCCAAGGTGTACGTGGCGGGCCAGGTCGCGCGCCCCGGCGAAATCGCGCTGCACACGGGCATGAGCGTGCTGCAGGCCATTGCCGCCGCGCAGGGCTTGCTCGACACGGCGCGCACCAACGAAGTCGTGCTGATTCGCCGCAGTCCGGACGGCCGCCCGATGCTGCGCACGATCGACATCGACGCGCTCACGCATCGCGGCGATCCCGCGCAGGACGTCATATTGCAGGCCACCGACACGATTTTCGTGCCGAAGTCGTCGATTGCCGAAGTCGACCAGTGGGTCGATCAGCACATCGACAAGGTCCTTCCATTCCAGCGCGGCTTCGACTACACGATCTCGAACAACCCCACGTTTTACTAGGTTTAGTTAGCGCACCTGATGGAAACCGCCACCACGACCGCCGGGCTTGCCCCCGTCTTTTCGAGCGAGAGCGCCCGGGGGCGGGTCACGTGGTGGCTGTTTTTGTTGTTGCCGCTCTTTGGCCAGACCTTTCACTACCTGAGCACGCTCGCGCCGCTCTGGGCGCTCTCCAAAGCGCTGCCGGTCATTGCGCTGCCGGGCGCGCTGCGTCTGGGCGGCGAACCGCGTTTTCCCATGACGCGGCAAATCCTCATCAGCTTCGCGTGGCTTCTGCTCGTGCCGAGCTTCGCCGCTGTGTTTTATTTCCACGAGAGCTTTTTCACGAGCATCACGGCGCAGGTGAAGCTGCTGCCCATCCTCTACTTCTTCTCGTTCCTCGCGCTGCTCCTTACGCTCAAGCCCACGCTCGGCGAACTCGAACGCGGCTTCCTCGTGCTGGGCGCCGTCATTCTCGCGGTGCTGATCGTGCTTTGGGCCGTGGTGCCCGCCACCTGGTATCAAGAGTCGTACGTGGTCGGTCAGTCGCCGTTTTTCAGCAGCGACAGCCGTGGCCATCGCATCCGCATGTCGATGTATTTCCCGCTGATCCTGCTGTTCTTCTGCTACCGGCGCGCCTTTTTCGAAAAGCACGCCGGGTATCTGTGCGGCGTGGTCGTCGCGTTCGCGGTCACGCTGCTGATCGTCAAGACGCGCGCCATGGTCATCGGCATCGTGGGCGTGCTCGTCATCAATACCTTCGCGTGGTCGCGCATGCGCACGCGCATCCTGTTGCTGCTCGCCGCGCCCGTCGCGCTCGTCGCCATGTTCTCGGCGGGCTACCTCGCCACGACGTTCAGCACGGACGCGAGCACGGGCTTCGACACGCGGCGCATCACCATCCTGCTCGCCACGAAGTTCCTCGGCAGCGAACCGTTGCGCTGGATCTTCGGCGTAGGCACGATCAGTTCGACCAGCAAGGACAACCTGATCGACTACTTTCACCACTTCTTCTTCCTCGCCGACATTACGTGGCTCGGCATCGTGTTCGAGTACGGCCTGATCGGCGTGCTCATCATCCTGTTCTTCCAGTTGCGCGGCATGATGTTTTACCGGCGTCTGCGCCAGAAGGTCGATGACGATTTTCTCGGCGCGCTGTTCGACTATCTCATCTACGTCCTGCTCATTTCGTTTTTCTATCCGCCCACGCTCACGCCGGGCGAAACCTCGGTTATCCTCGCGATCTTCGCGTACATCTGGCGTGTGGGCGATCTGGACAACGTACACGACGATCTTGCCGACCATGCCGACTTGCAGGTTCACCATGCTTCGCCCTGATCGCGTCAAACGCTCCATCCAGCGCACCGTCAAGCCCACCGTCAAGCGCCCCGACCTGCACACGCTGCTGATCGGCGCGCTGCTCATGTCGGGCGCGGCGGCCTGCACCGACGCCACCTCGGGCACGCCCTTGCCAGTGGCCATCTCCGTGGACGCCGCCGCAGGCCGTCATCCCATCAGCCCGCTGATTTACGGCATCAACTTCGGCACGACCGCCGTCCTGCAAGACCTGCGCGCGCCGGTCAACCGCTCGGGCGGCAACAGCGCGTCGGCCTACAACTGGCGCATCGACGCGCGCAACGCGGGCAAGGACTGGTATTTCGAAAGCCTCGCCGTCAATCCCGCCGACATCAACGACCAGTTCGGCGAGCGCTTCGTCGCGCTCACGCAGGCGGCGGGCGCCACGCCCATCGTGACCATTCCGATGCTGGGCCGCGTGGCGAAACTCGGCCCGGCGCGCGAGACGCTCGCGAGCTTTTCGATCGCCAGATACGGCCCGCAGCCGAACCACGACGTGAACGGCCATGCCGACGCCGGCAACGGCGTGGCGGCAGGCGGCAAGCCGATCGAAGGCAACGACCCGAACGACGCCTCGACGCCCGACGATCCGCAGAACGAACAGGCGCGCGTGGCGGATCTCGTGAAGCAGTTCGGCGGCGCGAACGCGGGCGGCGTGCGCTACTACGCGCTCGACAACGAGCCGAGCCTTTGGCAACTCATTCACCGCGACGTGCATCCCACGGGCGCGCATGCGAGCGAAATCGCCGGCAAGGTGATCGCGTGGTCGCGCGCCGTGAAGGCGGCGGACCCGCACGCGCAAATCGTCGCGCCCGAAGAATGGGGCTGGCAGGGATACTTCTACAGCGGCTTCGACCAGCAGTACGCGGCGGACCACGGCCTGGACCACACGCCCGACCGCACAGGCGAAACCCAGGGCATGCCCTACGTGCCGTGGTTGCTCACGCAATGGAAAGCGGCGGGGCGTCCGGTGGACGTGTTCAGCCTGCACTTCTACCCGCAGGGCGGCGAATATGCCGAAGCGGGCGTGACGAACTCGCAGGCCGTCGCGCTCATGCGCAACCGCTCCACGCGCGACCTGTGGGACCCGAACTATAAAGACCCCACGTGGATCAACAACGTGGTGGCGCTGATCCCGCTGATGCGCCGCTGGGTTGATACGTACTACTATCCAGGCACGCCCATCGCCATCACGGAATACAACTGGGGCGGCGACACGCTGATGAACGGCGCGACCGCCCAGGCCGACGTGCTCGGCATATTCGGCCGCGAAGGGCTGGACATCGCCACGCGCTGGGGCACGCTCGATCCGTCGATGCCGGTGTACAAGGCGTTCAAGCTCTATCGCAACTACGACGGCAACGGCGCGGCGTTCGGCGCGACCAGCATTGCCGCGAGCGCGCCCGACCCGGACACGGTTTCCGCGTTCGCCGCGTTGCGCGAGCGCGACCACGCGCTGACGCTCGTCGTCATCAACAAGCAACTGGACCGTCCCGCCGACGCCGCCGTCGCGCTCGACCATTTCGCGGCGAGCGGCGTGGCCGAAACCTGGCGGCTCGCGAACAACCAGTTGTTCCGCATGCCCGACGCGCGCTACCAGGACGGCGCGCTGCGCGCAAGCCTGCCCGCGCAGAGCGTGACGCTGTTCGTGCTGCGCGGCGGCGAGGCGCGGCATGAGTGACGCCGCCGAAACCGGGCACCCGGCGCGAACGCCCGCGCGCCCGCACGGCAGCTCGATGATCCGCGGCTCGCTCGTAAGCCTGGGCGTCCGTCTGCTCGACCTTCCGAGCCGCTACGGTTTCCATCTGCTGATCGCGGCCATGCTCGGCGTGGTGCGCACAGGCGACTTCTATATCGTGTTCAGCACGATGGTGGCGCTCGCGGGCTTCGGTCGCCTCGGCATCGACCAGGCGCTCACGCGGCAGATTGCGATGGACCTCGCAGCAGGCGAGCCGCACGCCGTGCGGCCTGCCGTTCGCCGCGCGCTGTGGCTGGTGCTGCTCGCCTCGACGGCCATTTCGGTCGCGCTGGGTGCGTCCGCTTTCGTTTTCGCGCACGACGTGCTCAAGAAACCCGAACTCGCGTTGCCGCTCGCGCTCGGCGCGCTCTCGTTCATCCCGCAAAATCTCGGCGCGGCGATAGCGGGAGCGCTTGCCGGGCTCCAGCGCGTGGGCTGCAGCCAGATGATTTACTCGTGGCTGTGGCCCGCGATCTTCTGCGCCGTCGCCATCCCGCTCGGCCTGACGCGCGGCATGAGCGTCGCCAGCACACTCATGCTGATCGCCGCCAGCTTCACGCTCACTGCGCTGGCAGGGGCGTTTCTGCTCAAGCGCTTTCTGCGTGACTTACCGGCCGGATCGGCCGGTTCACGACCGCCAGCCGGATCGCCCCGCTTCCTCAAGGCAGGTTTGCCGCTTTTCACGCTGGAATTCACGAAGCTGTTGATCACCTCGGCGCCCGCCATCGTGCTCGGCATCGTCGCCTCCTCGCGCGAGACCGGGCTTTTCGCGCTGGCGTGGCGTCTCGCGCTCGTCATCAATCTGCTGATCAGCGGCGTGACCGGCATGGCCGCCCCGAAGTTCGCGAGCCTCTTCGCGCGCAACGACCGGCATGGGCTCGATAAAAGCGCGGCGCAGGCGGCGGGCCTCGTGCTGTGTCTCGCGTTGCCCGCTGCGCTGTGCATGCTGCTTTTTCCCGAACATTTGCTGCGCCTGTTCGGCCCGGGCTTTGGCGGCGGCGCTGCCGCGCTGCGCGTGCTCGCGCTCGGCCAGATCGCGGCGGCATGCTTTACCGCCATGCCCGAACTGCTCGGCATGACTGCGCACACTTCCGTGCTGTACCGGATCAATCTCTACTCGGTCGCCGTGCTTCTCGTCGGCCTCGCCGTGCTCACGCCAATTGGCGGCAGCGTCGGGGCAGCCGCGGCGGCGTCGCTTGCCGTTGCCGCGAACGGCGCGCTTGCGGCATGGGCGGCGCATCGGCTACTAGGCGTGTTACCGCTTGCGTTGCTCGGCCGATGGGTAGTCGAGCGTATCCGTGGAGGCGTGGCGGGTGGAGACGGGAAACGGGACGCTTAAAACGGGGCGTGCGGCACGGCGATTGCGGAATATTCATGGTCACGCAGGCGCTTATCGTCTGCATCGAGACCCTGTTTCAAGGAGGTACGGATCATGAACAAGGCAACCGGTACTCTCATCGCGGCAGCGGCCGTCCTCGCCCTGTCTGGCAGTGCGTATGCGCAAACGGCGCCTGGCATGGGAAATAGCGGTTCATCCACCACTCCGGGTGCGGCCACGAACCCGATGAACGATACCTCGAGCGGCTACGGGATGCCTGGCGTCATCAATTCCGACGCGGGCTCGGCACCGCCTAACTCGCCGCTGCGTCAGAGCATGAACCCCGACACGGCAACCCATACCAGCGGCCCGACGAGCAACAATTCGCTCGCGACCCCGAGCGTGAAGTCACCGGGTGCTCAATAGCTAACGTCCCTAGCAAGGACTCCTGACGGAGTGCCGTGCGTGGCACTCGCGAACTTCACTCCGTGGAATTCTCGTCGCTGCCGCCGTTCTTTTCGTGCTCGCGCATTTCCAGCGCGAGCACACGCCCGACGTCGCGCACGAAGGCTTCCATGACCGCGAGACATTCTGCGCTGCCCGGCACGCAATCTTCAGGATTCCTCTTTCCCTGTGCCCGCCTGATTGCACGGATGCTGGCCTCCAAGGCCCGCGCCTGCGCCCAGACGGGATCGTTTTGCGGTGGTTTCGGTTGTTCGTGCGCCATGCATGGATTTTCGGCGGCGGGCTCGCAAACTTTAGCCAGCCATCAACGCTTCGGCCTGAAGCGCGATGTGCCATGGCGTCCACGTAATGCCGAAGGCCGCTTGCGCACGTCGCGCGTCCAGGCGGATGTCCTGTTGCCATAGCCGCGCAAGCGACGGCGGCAATGGCGGCGGCACCGTCACGCCACCGATTTTCCGCCCTGCGATTTCGGCAATCTTCAGCGCGGGCGCCAGCACTTTCGTCTCGAACGCAAGGCGCCGCATTCCGATGCGCTCCACAGGCGTCGCCCCCAAAATACGGGCGTAGGCAACGAAGTATTCGTTCCAGCGCGGCGCCTGCGCCATCGCGAGGTTATAGGCTTGCGCGCCCGAGGCCGGCGTTCGCAAGGCAGCCAGCGCCGCCTGCACGACGTCGTCGATATGCACGAGGTTGCTGCAACCGTCGCCCGCCGCGCCAAGGTCGCCCAGACGCCGCGCGCGCAGCAGTTGCGCAATGCGTATGGACCACTGAGGGCTGCCGCCTCCGTAGATGCATCCGGGGCGCAATATCGTGAGCGCGGGCAGCGAAGCAAGCCGTGTTTCCGATTCGACTTTCGCGCGGCCGTAAGGACTCAACGCGGGGCTCGCGGCGTCCAGCACGGTCGTTTCGTCGATACGGCCATCGGCGTCACCGTACACCGCCATCGAACTGAAGTGGACCACGGGCAGCGCCGCGCCGCGCGCAGCCAGCGCGGCAGCCAGTGCACGCGCATTGGCGGCGATCGCCGCTGGCGCGCCCGCCACGCAGTTGACCACCGCGTCCACGTCGGCCAGTGCGGCCGCGAGCGATGCGGGGTCCGCGGCGTCCACGCGACGCACACCGTTGCCTTCCCTGCGCGATGCGGCTACGGGTTCCGCCCAATCTGTACTGCTTAACGCTTTCACCAGATGGCGGCCGACAAAGCCGGTCGCGCCGAGAACGAGAATACGGGCTTTCATCACGCGGGTTCGGATTGGTTTGCGGTGGGAAGGGGCAGCGCGCGAAGATCGGCGGCGCCCTTCAGGTGCCCGGCCAGCCGCAGCGCGAGCGCGACGATGGTCAAGGTCGGATTCGCCTGGCCCGAAGTCGGGAACACCGCGGCGCCCGCCACGTAGACGTTGTCCGCTTCGTGCAGCCGGCAGTCGGCATCGACGACGCTCGTGCGCGCGTCATGGCCCATGCGCGCCGTGCCGATGTGATGACCGCCGTATGCGCCGTAACGCGTCATTTCGGCTTCGACCTGCGCCGGGTCGTAAGCGAAGCGGCCAACGCCCGTGCGCTCGATCTCGTGCGCGAGCGCGGCGAGCGCGCGGCTCACGGTCGCGACGTCCTGCTGCGTGTAGCGCCAGTCCACGTGGATGCGGCGCAAGCCCAGCGCATCGGTCTCTTCGCCCAGCGTGACGCGACTCGCCGGATTGGGCTCCTGTTCCGCGTGGAAGTCGAGCGAGAAGCGCAGATTCGCGGGACGCACGATCACCGAGGGAAACTTGCGCGCGGCGAGCGTTCGCCGCCGCAACCAGTGCCACAGGAAACGCGCTGTGTTCGGTGCGTCCGCAACGACGTTCTTCATATGCGCGAACGTGGAGCCCGCGTAGCCTTCGGGCGTGCCGTCGTAAAGGCGCTTCGCATATTCGTAGGGAACCACGCCGCGCGCCAGATACAGCGCGGAGAGAATGCCGTTGCCGTGCCCGGCGTCGGGAATACGCGGATGATGCAGGCGCGCAATGAAGTTGCCCGCGCGCAGCGCGTTTTGTTGTTCCGGGCGCAGGGCCAGGCGGCGACGGCAATAGATGCCCTCCTCGGTCACCTCGTATCCGTGCCACACGGACTGCGCCGCCGCGAGATCGATAGTGCCGATGGTGCCCGCGAGATGGCTCATGTAATAGCGGCCCACCACGTCATGCGCGTTGCCGAGCCCGTGGCCGCTCGGGCCGGGGCTGTTGAGCATAAGCCGGGGCGCCTCAAGACCGCCCGTAGCCAGCACGTAGGCGCGCGCGGCGACCTCGAACGTCGTGCCGGACGCCGCGTTCCCTGCGTGGCCCACCGTGCGCACCTGGGCTGCGCCGACGCGCCGCATCGAGCCCGCCTCCATCGGCAGGCGGCACAGGTTCGCGTGCTGAAGCACGCGAACGCGGCCTTTCGCGAGACGCGCCCGGTAACGTTGACCGAAATCCGTCGGGCAACTGAAGCGCTCCAGCGTGTGCGTCGAAAACACGTCGCTTGCCAGGCCGCCGATCATCGGGCGCAGCGGCGCCGCGAACGCGCCTTCGGCCGTATAGGCGAATTCGCCCGCTTCGCACAACGCGTTGGCCTGCGGGTAGTGGCGCAGCACCTCGGCGAACGAGATCGGCCAGCCGCTGTGCGCGACGTAATCGCGCGGCTCGAAGTCGAGCGCGTCGAGCGGCATGCAGCGGCCGCCCCACAGCGTGGTCGAGCCGCCGAAGCGGCGCACGCGGTAGCTGTCCGGCGGCGGATGCAGGTCCGCATTCGCCACGGTGCCCGCATACAGTTGCTGGGTTTCGGGCTCGTGCGCCTCGCCGCCGCTCTCCAGCACGATCACGTCGAGTCCGCTCTCCTCCAGCGCGAGCGCGAGCGTGATGCCGGCCGCGCCGGCGCCCACGATGCACAGGTCCGCGCGCAGTTGCGTGCCGGCGGGAATCTCACTGGCGTCGGTGATCATCGTTTGTCGTGAGCGAATGAGTAAGGGAAAAGCGCAAAGCAAACCGCGGCGATAGTAGCCGATCGTTCGCGCGCAACCGTGGGCGCAACCAAAGAAATTTCATCGGCGTCGCGATTTTTGTCTCTAAAAAAAGACTGTCGTATCACCCGGCGCACTGACACAGCAGTAAGATTCAGTCTGAAGTCCAAAGCACCTTGGCAAACGCCAGGAGACCAGAAAAAAACATAACGTTCGTCGCATGACGGGGTGGCACGACGCCGGTTCAACGGGCGCCGTGCGTGGCTCTCGTCGTGTGCGCGCGTCGGGGTCACAAAAACAACATGAGCACGCCTTACATAACAGCGGCGCCGCAGGCGGCCGCGCGGGGTGTTTTCAATCCGAGCATTCCCTTGTTCGGACTCCATATCGCTGCCGTGTCGTTCGACACCGCGCTCGACGTGCTTTGCACCGCCGCCTTGCAGCGCGACGGCCGGGCGCGCGTGGCGGTCACGCCGAACGTCGATCACGTGGTGCGCCTCGACGCCCAGCCCGATCTTCAGCGCCTTTACCGCACCGCCGATTTCCTGTTCGCGGACGGCATGCCCGTTGTGTGGGCGAGCCGCCTGTTCGGCGCGCCGCTGCCCGAACGCGTGACCGGCTCGGACCTTCTGCCCGCGTTGTGCGAGCGCGCTCGCGCGGGCGGCTGGAAAGTCGTGGTGGTGGGCGGCCAGCCGGGCCGCGAAGCCACGCTCGTGGACGGTTTCGCGCAGCACTATCCGGGCCTCGACGTCGAGGTGATCGCGCCTTCCATGACGTTCGATCCCACCGGTCCCGAGGGCGAAGCGGTAGCGGCCCGCGTGCGCGCGGCCGCGCCCGATATCGTGTTCGTGTGCCTCGGCATGCCCAAGCAGGAACGCTGGGCTTTGCATCACGCCCAGGCGCTGCCGGGCGGCCTCATGCTGTGCGCGGGAGCCGCCGTGGAGTTCGCCGTCGGGCTGCAGCAACGCGCACCGGCGTGGATGCAGCGCTGCGGTCTCGAATGGTGCTGGCGCATCAAGCAGGACCCCGCGCGCCTGTGGCGCCGCTACCTCGTGGACGACCGCCGCTTTTTCGGCATCCTGTGGCGTCACTGGCGCATGGCGCGCACGCAGCGCCGCGCGGCTGCATAAAGGCCCGAACGCCGACCCAAACGCGGACACAGACGCAGACGCGAAGGCCCCCGCCGACGCGCACGCGTCAAACCGCATTGCGGCCCGAGACGATCGACGGGATCGTCTTCAGCAGGATCTGCAGGTCGAGCCATAGCGACCAGTGCGTGATGTAGTAGCGGTCGTACTCCACGCGGCGCTGCATCTTGTCCGGCGTATCGGTCAAGCCGCGCAGCCCGTTGATCTGCGCCCAACCGGTGATGCCCGGCTTCACGCTATGGCGCAGCATGTAGCCGGGAATCAGTTGCCGGTACTCTTCGTTATGCTCAGCCGCGTGCGGGCGCGGGCCCACGAGACTCATCGAACCGCTAAGGACATCGAAGAGTTGCGGCAACTCGTCCAGCGAAGTACGGCGCAGATAACGTCCCACGGCCGTAATCCGGTCGTCGCCGCTGCGGGCCTGGCGCACGCCTTTCTCCACTGCTTCGCCCTCGTCCTGGGTCGCCACGCGCATCGAGCGGAACTTGTGGACGACGATCGACCGGCCGTGCTCGCCGTTGCGGCGCTGCCTGAACATCACGGGGCCCGGCGAATCGAGCCGCACAGCCAGCGCAATGGCGAGCATGACCGGCCACAGCAGCGCGAGCAGGAGCGCCGCGCCCGCGATGTCCACGAGGCGCTTGAGCACGCGCGAGAGCCCCAGGATGGGCACGTCGTGGAGCGCGAGCAGCGGCACGCCGGCGAGGTCGGCGCCGGTCGTGGCGACATCGTCCAGGTAGTGCAGTTCGGGCACGAGATAGATCGCGGCCGTCGAATCGTAGAGGCGCGTCACGATATCGGCGGGGATGTCCTTCACGTCAGTCGCGCCGCGCTGCGCCATCGCGGTCTGCCCCATCGCGAGAAACACGATCTCGTAGTCGTTCGCGTGAATAGGCGCGGCGGCGTCTTCATGGCGGCCGAGATACGGCGGCAGCGTTTCCCCGTCGCATGGCGCGGCGGGTGCGTCGTCGTAATAGCCCGCCACGTGAATGCCGAGAATCGGCGAGCGCTGCAGCCGCAGGTTCAGCTTGCGCGCCTCGCTCCCCATGCCGAAGAATACGGCGCGGCGCAGGTTGCCGGGCGCGTTGTTGATGCTGTGAGCCACGCCGCGTAATACCGCGAGGCCGGCGAGTTGCAGCGGCAGCGCGATAGTTGCCCATTGGGCGACCAGCGTGCGCAGGTCCGGCGCGCCGCTATCGCCTTGCGTCACGAACAGCAGCACCATGAGCGCGACCGGCAGCCGGCACCAGCGCCATGCGCCGCGGCCCAGCATCCACCAGAGATGGCGCGCGCTGGCAATCAGATGAAAACGAGCGAATACCACGAAGGCGGCCACGGCGAACGCGCCGGTCAACGCGCGCGTGTATGGCGTGTCGCCGGTCTGACCGCGCAGCCACAACAGCGCGACGAGAGCGCCCGTATTGAGCGCCGCGCTGATGACACCGACCAGCGCCATAAAAAGGCGGTGATGGTGGGTCGACTGGGTGGACATGACGGATTCGGCCGGTACGTGCGACTGTTTTATACGCCTGATTGGCATGACGGCGGGATTCGACTGCGAGGGGAATGACCGTCTGCGCAAAAGCGCAACAGCGGCAAGCCGCGCGAGAGACGATTCACTAAAAGACGAAATGCGAATCTCAAACGCTTGCGAATGAACGCACATGGCGAACGTACGCGCTCTTTCTAAACATTGAGCGCAATTCGTTGTGCAAGACGACCGCTCTCCCCGTCGGCCAGATGGGGCGAACTCCTGTTCCGGCAGCGCGAGTGGTCTAGGTTCGCGCCGGTAATCCGCAATGGAGCCGCCATCCCATATTCGCGCGTATCTTACCAGTCCATTATGAATTTGCGTGATCCGGTAAGAGGTGTGGTGAATTTGCCAATAAGCTTGAATTAGCGCCGCTATTCCTAATGGGGTATGTTCGCGGTTTTAATAAAAATGAAAAGCAGTTTTTTTGCGCGAATGGGGGGAATTACGTTCGCGCAAACGTTTGACCAGGTCAATCGGAATGCGCGACGGCTCTTTTATCGCCGCCGCCGCGCCGCACAATCCCGCGTTGGTTAGCCGATTGAAAACTCAGTGCGCCGCGCTCACCTGCGTAGCCGGTTCCGAGAGACGCGCACGCTGCGAAATCAGGATCGCGATCGCCGCAAGCACGGCCGGTACGGCGAGCATCGCGAGAATCGCCGCGAATTCCCAGCCGAGGCCCAGCAGCGCGCCGCCGATGGCCGAGCCGAAGATGCTGCCGAAACGGCCCATGCCAAGCATCCAGCTCACGCCCGTTGCACGCGCAACCGTGGGATAACGGCCCGGCGCGTAGGCGTTCAGCCCCGTTTGCGCGCCGCTCATGCAGAAACCCGCCGCGAACACGAGCAACGCGAGCGACGACGAAAGCGCGCCCACGCCGGCCAGCGCCAGCACGCAAATACCGCCGCCGACATACGCCGCGCTGATCACGCGCGCCGGACGCACCTTGTCCATGATCCAGCCCACCAGCACCGCGCCGATCGTGCCGCCGATCTGGAACATGGCCGTGACGTTCGCCGCCACCGTGATCGAAAGGCCCGCGTCCTTGATCAGCGTAGGCAGCCAGCCGGTGAGCAGATAGATCACGAGCAGGCCCATGAAATACGTGACCCACAGCGCGAGCGTCATCGCGCCATAGCCTTGCGAGAACAGCACGCCGAGCGGCTTGCGCGTGGGCAGCGGCGGCTCGGTCGAAACGAACGTCTCGTCGCCCGCGAAGTTCGCGCCGGTCACGCGGTTGAGCGTCGCGGCAATGCGCTTGCTCGTGGCGCCCCGCACGGCCAGCAGACGCGCCGACTCGGGCAGCAGCCACGCCTGCAGCGGCACGAGCGCGAGCGGAATGGCGCCCCCGAAAATGAGCACCGAGCGCCAGCCGTGGTTCGGCACGAGCCAGCCCGCCGCGAAACCGATCAAGGCCGAACCGAGGTTGAAGCCCGTGAACATGATCGTGATGAGCAGCGCGCGGCGGCGTTGCGGCGAGTACTCGGAAAGCAGCGTCGTGGAGTTCGGCATGGCCGCGCCAAGACCGATGCCGGTCAGCACGCGCAGGACCGCCATCGAAACCGGCGACTGCGTGAACGCCGTGAGGATCGTGAATACGCCGAAGAGGAACACGGAGGTAATCAGCACCCACTTGCGGCCAATGCGATCCGAGGCGGGGCCGGCCGCCAGCGCGCCGATCACGAGGCCGATGGGCGCCGCGCTCATGACGAGCCCGAACTCGGGGCGCGAAATGCCCCACGCGTGGATGATGGAAGGCGCGACGAATCCCATGATGGCCACGTCCATGCCGTCGGCGGTCACCGCGAGAAAGCACAGCGCCACCAGCAGCCACTGGTAGGCCGAAATATGGCGCTCGTCGATGAACGCCTTGATATCGATTGTTTTGCTGCCAGACATCTGTCGTCTCCTGTCCGTTCCGTGGTCTGCCGCTCGCCCGTGACCGGGTCAAAATCTCTATGTAGTGCTATCTGTCAAGCCAGCCCCGAAAGGCTGGCCGGTCCAACTACGCATCAGGCGTATGCCCCGTTACGGCGCGGCAACGCCTTGCGTAGCCGGCGTGTACGGCGTGTAGAAACTCGAGCCCGCCCATGCGCGCGTGGGCTCGTTATACAGCGGTGCGCCTTGCGCCCAGTTCGCGCCGATGTGCCAGTCGCCGGTGCCCGTGAACTGCGCCACGGCCGGATACGGATAAACCGGGCGGCTGGCCGTCACGCTATTCGAAGAATCGGTTTGATACGTCATGACCGCGTTCGGCGCCGTGCCCTGCTCGGCCCACGCGGTGATCTGCGAAACAAGGTCGATGTTCGGGAAACCTTCGCCGCCACCGCAATGCGCCACGCCGGGCACGAGGTACAGGCGCGCGAATTCGCTCACGTTCGAAGCGCCCATCGTGTTCTGCATTGCTTCGTAGTACTGGATGGTGAAGAGCGGCGAGATGTGTTGATCGGCCCAGCCATGCCACAGAATCAACTTGCCGCCCGCCTTTTTGAATGCCGAGAGGTCGGGATTCGTCGCATCCATCAGCGGATGGTTGGCCCGCAGATAGGTCGGGTAGAAGCTCGCATCCGTATAGCCGAAGGTGTCGATGGTCGGCATGGTGGGCGAGCCCGTGAAGATCAGGTTGTAGGCGCCCGTGACGATCATGTCGCTGAACAGGCTCTTGACCGGAACCGGCGCGGCCGTCGAGTTCGTCGTCGGCACTTCCACGCCTACCCAGTTCTCTTCGGAGCCCATCTGCGGCGAGCCCGCCAGCATGCGCTCGCCCGTGGCCGCATCCACGGGTCCGCCGTAGATCTTGCTCGCGGTGGCCACTTCGGCGGCGGTCAGGCAGTTGCTTGTGTTCGTCGCGCCCTGCGCGCACTGGATCGAGGCGGGATCGAAATTGCAGGTGCGCGGATCGGCGATCAAACCATCGGGCACGCCGGCCTGGCCGCCGCATGCGGCCACCACCGCCTTGTGCAGCACAAGCGCCTTGTCGGCGTATAGCGTGGCGTTGCCGGTACTGTCGCCGGTCGTGCTTTGCGACTCCACACTCCAGCCGTGATACAGCGAGTTCTGGATCTGGAAATGCGCCGCCGGCGCGCCCGCGACGATGCCGTTATAGTCGTTCGGGTAGCGCTGCGCGGCCATGAGCGCCTCGCGACCGCCATCCGAGCAGCCGATGAAGTACGCGTATTTCTGCGTCTGCCCGTAATAGGCCTTGATGAGCTTTTCCGCCGTGAGCGTCGTGATGTGCTGCCCGCGATAGGCGAAATCAGCCTGCTTTTGCGGGTCCGTGGTCCAGGCCGTGTCGTTGCCCGAGTGGCCCATGTCGGTCGCCGCTGTCACGAAGCCGCCTTCCTGCACGAGCGGGCACGTGTAGCTGAAGCTGAACGAAGCCTGCTGCGTGGGATCGCTCACGTCGCCGCACAGGCCGCCGCAACCCAGCGCCGCGAAGCGCTGTGTCCACGTGCTCACCGGCAGCGCCACTTCGAACGTATTGGAAGGCGCGAGCGTGCCCTTCACGGTACAGAAGCTGACCGACGCACCGTTCACGGTCGCCGTGGTCACGGCGGCCGAAGTAATCGCGCTGCCCGCACCGCCAATGTCGGTGATGTCGACCGATGCCAGCTTCGAGCAATCCACCACGGGCGCCACGACGGCGAGCGGCGCTTTCGAGTCGCCACCGCTGCTGCTGCCACCGCCGCCGCTGCCGCACGCGGCCAGGAGCGTCGCCGCCGCGAAGATGGCGCACAGTGAGAGCAGCGCCGCCGCACGGGCGCGGGCGCTCGCGAAAAGCCGCTGGATAGGCGGGTTTCTCATGCCTGCCTCCTGGTGTTGCGGGTACTCACGTTCTTCCGATTCATTTTTCACGCCTCCGATATTTTTATAAGGATGTCTAATTAACGTAGATGTATGGACCAATGGATGTCCAATCTGATCGCCTTAACTCGCCATCTATTTTCGTTATTGCTGCGTGGGCGCCGCACCCCGCGCGGGCTCCATGCCAAACGCCCGTTTGGCTGCCTCCGCGCGTTCCGAACCGAGGAACGCAAGGAAATCCGCCGCCGCCCGCTGCCGTTGCGACACGGCGCAAATCGCCGCGGAAAATACGGAGACGAGTTGCGCGCCGACGGGCAGCGGGCCAATCACGTCCACACCCGGCACTTCGTTTAGCTCGCTCAATTGCTGAAACCCGATTTCGACCTCGCCACCGGCAATGAGGCTCGCCACCGGCACGCCCGGCTGCGCCATCACGAGGCGCGGCCCTATGGCTTCGGCCAGGCCCCAGCGTTCGAGCAGCGCCAGCAAATGGCCGCCGCTCGGCCCAGACGAATAGCCGATGCGCGCCGCGCGCAGCATCGTCTCGCGCAGTGCGCCCTCCGTGCCAATATCCGGGCGCGCCGCACCTGCGGCGACGGCCGCTGCCATGGCGGAGCGCACGACATCCGTGCGCGCGCCGATGAGGTATCGGCCCGCTGTCAGGCGGTCGATCGCCGCCGAGGCCAGCACGGCGAAATCGAACGCCTCGCCCGCACGCACGCGCCGCTCGGCTTGCACGCCGCCTGTCGCGGCAACCGTCAGCCGCTGCCCCGTTTCGCGCGCGTATTGTTCGACGAGGCCCGCAAGCAGGCGGCGCGTCGCCATCGACCCGACACCCGACAGCGCGGCGTTATTCGTTACGTTTTCCTTTGCCATTGACTTCCGGTTTGGTCGAGAGAGAGAGCGAGGCTGCTTTAGCGTGCACTTCGCCGCTACAGTACAAATTGGCCGCCCGGCGCTAGTAGCCAGGGCAATTACCTGGATTGCGCGAAAAATCAGCGCTCGCGCCAATCAATACGTGCGGCATTCGACGCCCGAAAATGCCCGAAATGAAGGGCGCTGCAGGGTTTGTGCCGCGCCCTATCTGCCCAAAGAGGGGCCCCGCCTTGCAGAAAAGCCAATAAATAAAACGGATGCCTCGATAAACATCCGGTAAGCGATGGAGGGAATTGGAACGGTCTGCGGGGCGCCCGTTGCGGGGTGGCGAATTCGCTCATAATGATCGGATCTTTGGCCTGATATCGTGCGGACGAACCATCATGCATATTGAGCAATTCGAAATTCGCGTGCCCGAGGACGCAATCGACGACCTGCGCCAGCGCTTGCGCGCCACGCGCTGGGCCAACGCGACGCCCGCGCCGGCATGGCAACAAGGCGCCGATAGCGCATGGCTGCGCGAGCTGGTCGCGTATTGGGCAGACGAATACGACTGGCGCGCCGCCGAACGCGCGCTGAACCAGATGCCGCAGTTCATGGCCAGCCTGGGCGCTGGGGGCGCTGAAAGCGGCACGCGCGTGCACTTCGTGCATCGGCGCGGCGCGGGCCCAAAGCCCTATCCGCTCGTGATCACGCACGGCTGGCCGGGCTCGTTCGTCGAATTCCACGCGCTGCTCGACCGGCTGTGCGACCCCGGCTCATTCGGCGCAGACCCGGCCGATGCGTTCGATGTCGTCGTCCCGTCGCTTCCGGGCTTTGGCTTTTCGCCCGCGCCCGCCACGCCCGGCAACTCCGCATTTCAGGTCGCGGACCTGTGGGCCGAACTCATGCGCGGTCTCGGCTACGAGCGCTTCGGCGCGCAAGGCGGCGATCTCGGCGCGGGTGTGTCCATCGCGCTAGCCGCGCGGCACAGCCAGGCCGTGCAGGGCATCCACCTGAACTTCCTGCCCAGTTCGTACGAACCCGCAATCGACGACGCGCAAGCGCCGCTCAGCCCGCAGGAGCAGGACTATTTGCGCGAGAAGGCCGATTGGGCGGCACTGGAGGGCGGATATGCGCATATGCATGGCACGAAGCCGCAAACCGCGGCGGCGGCGCTCAACGATTCGCCGGCGGGACTAGCCGCGTGGATCGGCGAGAAGTTTCGCGCATGGAGCGACTGTGACGGCGTGATCGAGCGCCGGTTCTCGAAGGACGCCCTGCTCACGGACATTTCGCTGTACTGGTTCACGGGCAGCATAGGCACGTCCATGCAGATGTATTGGGAAAACCGTCTCCAGCCGTTCCGTTTCGCGTCCGGGCAACGCGTCGTGCCGCCGGTCGCGTTCGCGCGCTTCCCGAAGGAGATCAATCATCCGCCACGATCATGGCTCGAACGCGTGTTCGACGTCGTGCAATGGACCGACATGCCGAGCGGCGGCCATTTCGCCGCCATGGAAGAGCCCGATCTGCTCGCCGCCGACATTCGCCGCTTTTTCAGGCGGTTGCGGCAGTGAACGTCACTGCGCCGCGTTATCGCCGAACGGATGCGCGGGGGCATCCGTTGCGCGCCACGCGTAGCGCCTGAGCAGCGCGGCGTAGCCTTCGATCACGAAACCGCCGCACTTGTGCCGATAATCGTCGCGACGCATGCGGTAGGCGCGCGCCAGTTGAAACCACGGCAAACGCGGCAGATCGTGGTGCACGAGATGATAGTTGTTGTTCAGATACAGAAAGCGCATGACGAGCCCGGCCTCGTTGATGGCGATGCGCGCCTTGGGATGCGACGCCGCGCGATGCTCGTACAGCGAGCGCACCATCGCGAGCCCGAGCGCAGGCCACGTGACGGCGGCGAGATACCACCACCACGGCACGCCCGCATAACGCTGCACCCACGCGAGCAGCAGCACGACGGCGGCGAGGTGGGCGAGCCACATCGGCGCCTGTCGCCAGTCGCCGCCGCGCTGCGCTTTCGCCGCGCCGGCGAGCATCGCGGCCACGCTCATGGGCGGCCCGATCACCATACGTCCCACGAAGCTCTTGCGCGCGTGCCACAACACGCGATGCCAGCGCGGCAGGCGAGCCCATTGTTCGGGCCGCACGTAGTTCGTTTCAGGATCGATGCCGGGCACGGTCAACGCTTCGTCGCGATGGTGCGCCATATGGCTCTCGCGGTACACCGCATAGGGAAACCACACCGCGAGCGGCGGCCACCCCAATGCCATGTTCAGCCACGCGAACCGGGTGGGATGACCGTGCAGCAATTCGTGCTGAAGCGACATATGCAACGCGCACAGCACGATGAGGCATGGCGTGGCGAGCCAAAGCGTGAGGACACCTGAACGTATGCACGCGATCACCGCAAACCAGCCGCCGTAGATCACGGCGATGAGGAGCCACGTTGGCCACTCCGTGCGTGCGGTGAAGCCTGCGCCGAGCGCGGCGACTTCCCGCGCGTGGTCTGCGTCGAAGTATTCGGCCATATGCGTCGACTCCCGCGACGAAGGATGATGCCACTCCATACGGAGAGCAAAGCAATTCAGGCCTTCACCATACCGAACGCCACGCGTTAGCCCAACCAACGAATTGCCATTTGCTTATTTCTCCGCGCCGCGCGACGCGCGAGGACCACGCGGCGTAGAATGCGCCGATGACCCGCTGGATCGCCTCCCTGCCGATGTACAACGTGACGCCGCGCCATGCGGCGTTGTGGCGCTCGCTATTGAACGACTGCGTGGCCCTGCTGGCGCGCTCGTTCGAACTGGGCGACGTCGCGGTTGTGAACGCGCCCGAAGGCGAACTCATGTCCCATTGGCGCGGCGAAGATTTACTGCTCTCGCAGAGCTGCGGATTTCCGTACCGCATGCTCGGCCTCGCGAGCGAAGTCCATCTCGTCTCGACTCCGATATTCGACGCAGCCGGTTGCGAAGGCCCGCGCTACCGAAGCGTGCTGGTGGTTTCAGCCGAGGCGTGGGAGCGCGGCGCGAAAACGCTCGACGCTTGCCGCGGCCTGCGCGCCGCGTGCAACAGCGCGGATTCGCATAGCGGCATGAACGCATTGCGCCACGCGGTCGCGCCGCTCGCGCGCGACGGGCGCTTCTTCGGCTCGGTGCGCTGGACAGGCTCGCACGCGGCCACGTTACGCGCCCTCGCGAGCGGCGACGCGGACGTGGGCGCGATAGACTGCGTTACGTTCGCGTTGCTTAACGATTCGCAGCCCGAAATGTTCGATAGCGTGCGGACTATCGGCATGACGGCTTCTGCTCCGGGTCTGCCGCTGATCGCCTCCCGCACGCTCGGCGAAGATAGGGTTCAGGCGCTGCGCGATGCGCTGGACGCTGCGCTCGCAGCCGACCCCGAACGCGCGCGCACGCTGCGTCTGCGCGGATTCGCCAGGCTCGCTGGCGAGGCGTACGCCGAAATCGAGGACATGGCCGACGCCGCCGCGCATTGGGGCTATCGCGAACTTCGATAGGTCGTCACGTTGCGCGCGCAACGAAGGCCGCGCAGCGATCCTCGGGTTGCGTCAGCCGGTCGTGCCGCAAGCATAACCGGCTCTGCCCAACGCTCGCCCCGTAAGCCGAGCCGAACGAGGCCAACCCCGCGATGCGCGCCTCCAGCACGGCGCGGTCGTCGGCCCAGTGAGCGCATTGCCCGCACTGTGGCCGTGCCGCAAAATCTGCCGCGCCGTCGATGCTCATTTGCCGAGCGCCAGCCAGTACGGCGCGAATACATGCGCCGAGAGCACATACCCGAGCACCACGTTCACGGCCACGCCAACGGTGAACGCGACAAGGGGCCTGGCGCCCGTCGACGAAAGCGCCGCGAAACGCGTCGTCAGGCCAATGCTGAGAAAGCAGAAGGTAAACGCCCACGTGCGCAACGCGACGATCGGCGCGACGAAGGCCGGCGTCACGACGCTGCGGTATTCGGCCAGCGTGTACTGCGAGGCAACCCACGTGACGAACGCCGAAGCAATGACGAAGCCGATCACGAACTTGGGAAAGCGGGTCCAGATTTCGCGGGCGCGCGTCGTGGTCCGCAGATCGTCGCCGGACTCGCGGTCCCAGCGGGTTGTCGCCACGATCGCCAGCACGAAGGCCCAGATGCCGATCCAGATATCGCGCCCCACCACCTTCATCAACACGAACGCCTGGAGCGCCGCGTCGGGCGCGCCCGCTACCGCGCCCCCGGCATGGCGAGCGAGGTCGCCGTAGGCCTGGGCGGCGGCAATGCCTGCCGCGTCCGCGAATTCCGACGTGCCGATCCACGCGCCGGCGATGCCTGTCGGCAGGCCGAACGCGCGTGAAAGCGCGGGCAGCGCGAACACCATGACGATGGCCCACACCACGACCAGCGTGATCGCCACCGAAGCCTGCTCGCGCCGCGCGCGCACGGCGCCCGCGATCGCTATCGCCGCCGAAACGCCGCACACCGCGCCGCCCACGCCCAGTACCGCCGCGAAGCGCTGCTCGATTTTCAGCGCGCGCGCCGTGCCGTAAATCACGAAGAAAGTGACGAGCGAAACGATGGTGGCCTGCCCCACGGCCACGGGACCGGCCCACGCAATGAGCGTGAGCGGCAGCGTCGCGCCGAGCAGCACGATCCCGACCTTGATGTAGAACTCAACGCGCAGCGCCGGCGCGAGCCACGCCGGCACCGTGAATACGTTCGAGACAATCAGGCCGAGCGCCAGCGCGATGAGGGGCGGCTCGAGGTTGTAGCGCGTAGCTTGCGCCCAGGCACCCACGACGAAGATGAGCGCCGACACTACGAAAAGAACGAGAAATCCTCCGACGAATTGCGCCACGGGCAAGCCGAGCGCCGCAATCGCCACGGAGAACACGACCGCGAACCCGACGAAGAGCGCCGCATATCCGCCCGCGTGCGCGGCAAGGTCGTGCGCGAGAGCGCCGAAGTCGTTCCAGCGCGCCGGCGCCACCGCAAGGCTTTTGATGCTGCTGCCGGAAGCAAACAGCACGTACGCGATCGCAATGACGAAGAGTCCGATTGCCACCGCCCACCAGTCTTCCGTACCGAATGGCTTGCGCTGAGCCGCAACGGCCTGCCCACGCGCGTGATTGCCACCCTCTGCTGCAAGAGTCGAATCGCTCATAGTGCTTTTCCCCTGTTTGAACCCCGTTTGCGGCGATCGCGATGTCGCCGTTAAACAGGCGCTACGCATCCCGAAGCGCGCGCCTCGCCAGACAGTATGGAATGCTGATCTTCGAAATCGAAATAACGATTTCCGTAAAGCTTATGCAGCGACTTGTATGCAACGGCTGCGGCGTGCCGCAAAACGACGAATATTGCTAAGCAATGCTCCCGAAATTGGTTGTCCGCTTGCGGCGCGCTCTCTAGCATCGCCTTATCCAAAACTCATCGAATAACGGAACTATGAAGAAAAGAACCTTGTTGGGCACGATGCTGGCTTCGCTCGCACTGGGCGTGAGCTTTGGGGGCGTGACGCTCGCGCACGCGGCGGACCAGACGCTGCGCGTGGGCATCATGTCGGGGGAAGACGAGGACGTGTGGCGCGTGGTCGCCGCCAATGCCGCGAAGCATGGCCTTGCGATAAAGGTGACCACCTTCTCCGAATACACGCAGCCCAACGAAGCGCTATCCAGCCACGACCTCGACGCGAACTCGTTCCAGCACCAGCCGTATCTCGACGCGCAGATCAAGGCGCGCGGCTACAAGATCGTGCCCGTGGGCTTTACGTATGTGCAGCCTATCGGGCTGTATTCGCGCAAGGTGAAGTCGGTTGCCGAACTGCCGCAGGGCGCGACCATCGGCGTGCCGAACGATCCGAGCAACGAAGGCCGCTCGCTGCTGCTGCTTCAGGCGCAAGGACTCATTACGCTGCGCGGCGACGTGGGTCTTTTGCCGACCGCACGCGACATCGAGAAGAATCCGAAGAACATCCATATCAAGGAACTCGATTCTGGCATTGTGGGGCGCGCGATTGGTGATCTCGATGCGGCTGTGGTGAACACCGACTGGGCCGTGAAGTCTGGGATCAAGATTCCGCAGGAACGTATTGCTCAGGAGAAGGTGCCTGGTAATCCTTATCGTAACTTCATTGCCGTGAACGAGAAGGATGCTAATGCACCCTGGGTGCGTGCGCTTGTTGAGAGTTATCAGCAGCCTAATGTGGCTTCGGAGATTGTTGCCGTTTATCGTGGGGCTACGCTGCCTGCGTGGAAGGGGGCGGGGCAGTAGGAGGGTTGTTTTTTTGGGTTTTGGGTTTTTTTGGGGTTTGGGGCTTCTTTGAATTCGTGGCGGTATGCCAGCGTTGCCCCTGTGCGGGGCGGCACCTACTTTCTTTGCAGCGGCAAAGAAAGTAGGCAAAGAAAGCCGCTCAC
>NZ_CAJMZJ010000024.1:0-63201 GCF_905220295.1 Paraburkholderia sp. J76 | reverse complement strand
ATTCCTCGATTGTCCGCGCAGTGTAGTGAAACCGGTATGCGATTGGCTGTGCTTCGTCTCAGCGCAAACGCCGCGTCGTTAAAGGCATTACGAAAAACATTCGATTGGCATTCTGCCGCCTATGTTTGTTATCGAATTGAAGGCCCAACCGCCATCGGTCAACTTTACGATACTAAGCCGAAAATCTGATGCAAACCTTAAGCGCGGCCTTTCTTTCGAGGTATCGAAACATGCACGGGCTATTGTGGCGAATCCATATGACAATTTCCATCCTGGCGCGCTCATTAACGGGAATGGCGAGGCCAATGCGGGCACAATCCGTGCTCGTTTTTCCGGAACTCGTTCCTGGCGCCCTCGCCGACACCAGACTGCGGGTGCATTCCCAGAAAGTATTCTCCGGACGATTTTCATTCACGTTGCATCATCTCCGTCATATCGGACAAGTTTTCGCTGATCGCCGACATTGCGTAAAAACGGCGGGCAATCAGGTTACGATGCTTTAAACGCAGGGCGATCATGCTGGCCAGGCACCTTCGCGGTGCGTCGCCTGTTCAACCACGCGCTACCGTGAGCCGTCATTGTCCATGCGCATCCTTTTCGTCATCGGCAACCTGGGCGACTATCACGTCCCTCGCTACGAGGCTCTCGTTAGCGCAGCTTCCAGTCGCGGCCACCAGGTCGCGCTGCTCGAAGTCTTTGCGCGCTCCGGCGTCTACGGCTTTCCTCAGGAACGCCGCGCCGCCTTCTTTGCGAACCGCCCGCGAATGGCGGAAACGCTGGTCGAAAACGGCGCCGACAGCGACGGCCTCAGCGCGCGCGACACCGCACGTCTTATCGCGAAGGTGCGCAACTTCATGCCCGACGTGGTCATCACGCTCGGCTACAACACCGGCTATTCGGCGGTGCTCTGTTTCCTCAGACATCTCACGCGCCGCTTCAAGCTCATCTATATGTCGGACTCCAAGGCCGACGACGGACTGCGCCAGCGCGCCAAGGAGCGCCTCAAGCGCTTTATCGTGAGCCGCTTCGACGGCGCGCTCGTCGCGGGCGAAAAGCATCGCCGCTACGCGCAATCGCTTGGCATTCCGAAGGAACGCTCGCGCATCGGCTTCGATGTGATCGACGTCGACTATTTTTCGGACCTCGCACAGGCCGCGAGCGGCAACCCCGAAGCCGTGCGGTCCCGCTTCGGGCTGCCGCAGCGCTACGTGTTGTGCGTAAGCCGCTTCGTTGCGCGCAAGAACGTCGACGTGCTGATCGACGCCTACCGTAAATCCGGCGTATTCAACGAAAATATCGGTCTCGTTCTGGTGGGCCAAGGCCCGCTCGAGGCGCAATTGCGCGCGCGCATCGCGTCGCTCGGACTCACGCCGCATGTGACGATACTCAACTCACTCGCCAATCAGGAAATGCCGAATCTCTATGCGCTCGCGGAATTCGTCGTGCTGGCGAGCGAATTCGATCAATGGGGTTTGTGCGTGAACGAAGCGTTCGCGGCCGGCTGCCCCGCCATCGTCACGCGCACGTGCGGCGTGGCCGGCGAAGTGGTGATAGACGGCGTGAACGGTTTCGTGGTCGAGCCGCGCGACGTGTCGACGCTCGCGCAGCGAATCGGCGAACTGGGCGGCGAGCCCGCGCTGCGCGAGCGCTTTGCCGCCGGCGCGCAAAGCACGATCCGGCGCTGGACGCCGTTACTCTTCGCCGCAAGCGCGCTGGAACTCGCCGAGGTCACGACCCGCCGCGCAAGCGACCCCGCGCACCACGAACTCGTCTAGCGCGTCTTCACGCGGTTCAGAGATGGGGTGCGAAAACGCGCCCGGGCGCGACTTTCCGCTTGAGCGTACGCATCAGCAAATAAACGGTGCCGTGGCGCTCGACGCCCAGCCGCTGCGTGAGCGTCGCGCCAAAACCGTTGAGGAAACTGAACGTCGACGGGCTTGAAAAACCGTCGAAGTCGAAGGTGAGCCTGCGTTCCAGCGCGCGGCCAATGCCCGTCCACACCAACAGGCTGATCGATCCGCAATGCGCGTCCTGCGCACGCGACGAAAGCAGGTAATACATTGCCTGATGATCCCAAACGAGGCCGACCGCCGCCACGAGCTTGCCGCCCTGCCCATAAGCGCCGAGCAGCGTCCCGGCCTTGCGCTCGACGAACGCGTTGACGAGATCGCGCATGACCGCGTCCCCGTATGCGTTGGTACGCGAGCGAGCTGCGAGATTTGCTTCGTAGAACGCAATGAATTCATCGGGCGCGAGGTCCGGCACGACGGTCAATTCGCGCGAGGCGCTGCGGATCACGTTGCGCGTCTTGCTGTTCAGACGCTTCCACGCCTCGTCCGCCGTGGTCTGCCGGTCGATGCGGAAGGTGTATCGCGCCGACACCGTAAAGCCATGCAGCGCGAACGCGAGTGCGTCGTCGATGCGCGGGTCGAGGACCTGGAAAAAGCTGTCACAGTCGGGCAACTGGTCGATCAGCTTTCCGGTGACGTCGAGTTCATGATGGAGTTGACGCGCCTCGCTGCCCGTCACCGACTTGATAACCGGGCCGAGCGTGCGCGTGAGCGGCGGCAAGTGCGAAACACGCCACAGGCGCGTGCGCTGCATGGCGTACGGCATCTCGCCGATGACCTCGTCGTTCTGCTTCACCACCGCAAGCTTCCAGTCGCCTTGCGTGGCGATATCGAGCCACCAGCGTTCGTGAAAGATCGAAGGCGCCGCGCGCACCGGCACCGGCGCGGCAGTCGCAGCCGGTGCCTCGAAAACGGGCAACGTCCGGTCGTTTATGGTCGTCATCAATCACCGGTATATTCTGTCTGCAAGCGCCGCGGGTCACACACGCGCTCTTCCTCCTACCCCCGGCGCCCACGCTTCACAACGGCTTTGCCGTTCGAACACCGCCCCCAGTTTACGAACAGCACCCTGCCGGTTTACGCCAAAACCAAGACATACGCGGTTGGGCTATCCCCTGGTCGATTTTTGTCCGATTCATACTTCCCGATTTCGCATTGCAGCATTGCCCGAAGCCGCTGAATGTTGCGCACCACTCACATAACGAAAAAACGATTCGCGAACATCCAGCCTGGTCAGGAATCCATTTGGCGTGATGCCTCCTGATTCGTCGGCGGGATCGGGCGCTCAGGCCAATGGTTGCGTCGTCATCGCTCGCGTGAGGCCGTGCATGGGGCGGCGCACCGCCACGTCGAACGGATTCGTTTGCGGCCCGATGATCCCGGCCTGCCGCTTGAGCAACTCGACGATCGTGGGCAACCGGTCTTCCGTGAGGCGCGCCGCCAGCGTGCCGACGCTCAACGCGCCCACGGCGCAACCGTTCTGGTCGAGAATCGGCACGGCCACGCCCGCCATGCCCTCCAGCACGCCCGTATTGCGTCCCGCATAGCCGAGCTTGCGCACGCGCTCGATCTCCGTGCGCAAATACACCTCGTCAAGCACACCGTAGCTGCGCAGGCGCGGCACGTTGAAACGAATGATTTCCTCGCGTTCCGCTTCGGGCTGGAACGCGAGGATTGCAAGACTGCCCTGACCCACGCCGAGCGCCACACGTCCGCCGATATCGCCCGTGAACGAGCGAATCGGAAACGGACCTTCGCACATATCGAGGCACACCGCGTCGAAGCTGCTCTTGACCAGCAGGAAAATCGTGTCGCCGAGGCTCGCGCACAGGCGCAGCAACGCGGGCCGGCAGAGCGTGCGCATGCCGCTGGGATTGCCCGCCTGCGCCGCGAGCGCAAAAAAATCGACGCTCAGCCGGTAGCGTTTCGTGCCTTCGTCCTGCTCCACGACGCCTTCGGCGATCAACCCTTGCAGCAGCCGATGCACGGTGGCCTGTGTGAGCCCCACGGACCTGGCGAGCGCGGTCACGCGACTGCCTTCCGCCCGGCTCGCCCCCAACGCGCGGATCACCGCGAAGGCGCGCTGCAACACGCCCGCGCCGCGCGCGTCGTCCGCAGTCGTTCCACTTTTCTCTTCTGCTGCCGTCATATCGACCTCGATTTATTCCATTCAACGGAATATCTGCGGAAAGGTTGCGAGGGATCGTCGTGGTGCCCAGATCGTTGAACCGTCTTGGGGCACGCCTTCATTGGGCCACAATTCAGGGATTTCCCGAAGTCCATCGAGTGAAATACTCGACGGTGCGGAATGCTATCCCATTCCGTTAAACGGAATATAAATGAGATTTCTATCGTTTGATGGAATTTTAAATTGACGGCCCAAAATTTGGCTAGCTACAGTCGGCTCAACGCCACACACGGCGACTCATCCAGCGAGAGCCGGCGCAACCCATGCACTGGAAGGCCACACCATGTCGTTCCTCACCCTGACCGATGTGTCGAAATCGTTCGGCGACCTGCAGGCGGTCACCGGCGTCAATTTGTCGGTGGAAAAAGGCGAATTCGTCTCGCTGCTCGGCCCCTCGGGCTGCGGGAAAACCACGACGCTGCAGATGATCGCCGGCTTCGTGGAAACCACGCGCGGGCGCATCGCGCTCGACGGCCGGGACATCACGCACATGCCGCCGAACAAGCGCGGCCTCGGCATCGTATTTCAGAGCTACGCGCTCTTCCCGCACATGAGCGTGGAGCAGAACGTGAGTTTCGGCCTTGAAATGCGCGGCGTGGATAAAGCCGAGCGCAAGGAACGCATTCGCGAGGCGCTAGCGCTCGTGCGCCTCGACGCCTACGCGCACCGCTTTCCGCGCGAGCTTTCGGGCGGCCAGCGCCAGCGTGTGGCGATCGCGCGCGCCATTGTGATCGCGCCGCCCGTGCTGCTGCTCGACGAGCCCATGTCCAATCTCGACGCCAAGCTGCGCGAAGACATGCAGTTCGAACTGCGCGCCATTCAGCGCAAGATCGGCACGACCACGCTGATGGTCACGCACGATCAGTCGGAAGCGCTCTCGATCAGCGACCGCGTGGTCGTGATGGAAAGCGGCCGCATCACGCAGGTCGATACGCCTTATCGCGCGTACGAGCGGCCCGAGAACGATTTCGTTTCGCAGTTCATCGGCAAGGCCAACATGCTCGCGGGACGCATCGTCGCGCGCGAGGGCGACACGATCCGCGTGGACCTCGGCAACGATCTCGCGGAAACGGGGTCGACCGCGCAACTGCCCGAGCGCGGGCGAGCGGTCGGCGTAGGCGACGCCATTACGCTTTGCATTCGCCCCGAAAAGCTCAAGCTGTGCGATCGGGGATCGGGACGACTCGCGGGCCGCGTGACGAGCCGCTTTTTCCTCGGCAGTCAGTGGCTTTATCGGCTCGACAGCCGCGCGGGCGAAATGCTCGTGTGCTGCCAGAACGAGGGCAAGGAGCCGCTCGCCGAAGGCGATCACGTGGGTATCGACTGGCATAGCGACGCGATCCGCTTCATCCATCAGGAGAGCGCCCGTGTCTAGCACGCTTCCCGCTTCCCGACGCGCGCCCCGTGCAACCGTGCGCGCCGGCTGGCAGGCCTACCTGCCGCTCTGGCTGATGAGCGCGCCGGCGCTGCTGCTGTTCTCCGCGCTCGTGCTCGTGCCGCTTGCCATGACGTTCGCGCTCACGTTCTATCGCTTCGATCCGATGAGCGGCCCCATTGCCGCATTTGATCTGCACAACTACGTAGAAGTGCTGGGCTCGTCGTACTTTCACACCATCTTTTTGCGCACTTTCGGTATTGCGGCGCTCACCACGCTGCTGTGCGTCGTGATCGGCACGCCCGAGGCGTACATTCTTTCGCGCATGCGCGACCCGTGGCGATCGCTGTTCCTGCTCGCGATTCTCGCGCCGCTGCTGGTTTCGGTGGTGGTGCGCGCATTCGGCTGGAGCATGCTGCTCAACATGAACGGCCTCGTGAACCAGTTCTTCGGCCTGTTCGGCGCCGGGCCCTTCAAGCTCGAATACACGACCTTCGCCATCGTCATCGCGCTCGTGCACGTGATGCTGCCGTTCATGGTGATTCCAGTTTGGACCGCGCTGCAAAGGCTCGATCCGCAAACCGAGAACGCCGCGCTCTCGCTGATGGCTTCGCCGTTCACCACCATGCGCCGTATCGTGCTGCCGCAACTCATGCCCGGCATTCTCTCGGGCAGCCTCATGGTGTTCGGCCTTTCGGCGAGCGCCTTCGCGATTCCGGGTCTGCTGGGCGGCCGCCGCCTGAAAGTGGCGGCCACCGCCGTGTACGACCAGTTCCTCAGTTCGATGAACTGGCCGCTCGGCGCGACCATCGCCGTGTTGCTGCTCGTCGCCAATCTCGTCGTGATGCTCACCTATTACCGCGTGCTCGAACGGCGCTACACGCGCAGCATGGGCTAAGGGGCCAAGGACAAAACATCATGCGTAAAAACGGTCTGCTTGCCCTCACGTTCCATAGCTTCGTCATTCTGTTCGTGCTGGCGCCGCTCGTCATCGTGATTCTCGTGGCCTTCACGCCCGACGAAACCCTGACGCTCCCCACGCACGGACTTTCGTTGCGCTGGTTCCGCGCGATTCTCGACTACCCCGACTTCATCACGGCGTTCTTCAACAGCCTCAAGCTCGCGTTCGCCTCCGCCACGCTCTCGCTCGTCGTCGCGTTGCCCGCGGGCCTCGCAATTGGCCGCGCGCGCTTTCCGGGCCGCGGCTTCCTCAACGCATTGCTGCTTTCTCCGCTCGTGATTCCCGGGCTCGTGCTCGGCATCGCGCTGCTGCGTTTCTTCGCGCTGATCGGCGCAACCGGGTCGTTCGCGTGGCTGATTCTCGCGCACATGATCATCATCACGCCGTTCGTCATGCGGCTCGTGCTTGCCTCGGTCAGCGGCCTCGACCGCAGCATCGAACATGCGGCCGCCTCGCTCGGCGCGAACGCATGGACCACCTTCCGCCGCGTGACGCTGCCGATGATCGTGCCCGGCATCACCGGCGGCTGGCTGCTTGCGTTCATCAATAGTTTCGATGAGCTAACGATGTCGATTTTCGTGACCTCGCCGCAAACCGTCACGCTGCCCGTACGCATGTACATGTACGCCACCGAGTCGATCGACCCGATGATGGCATCCGTCTCCGCGCTCGTCATTTTCATCACAGCCGGCGCGATGTTGCTGCTCGACCGCGTGTACGGGCTCAACCGCATTCTGATCGGGCAGCACTGAACGCCGCCCGTCTCTTTCGAATCCTGCTGCCGCGCCACTGATCTTCCATGAGCACCGCCACGCCGCTTCACCCTGCCCAGTTCGTCCGCGTCGCCGAAACCGCGCGCGCGAGCGTTTCCTTCGTTCTAGACGGCGTCGAAGTCGAGGCGCTCGCGGGCGACACGCTGCTCACCGCCATCCTCACGCACCAGCGCCATGTGCGTCGCAGCGAGTTCAGCACCGAGCCGCGCGCGGGCTTCTGCCTGATCGGCGCGTGCCAGGATTGCTGGGTGCGCAGCGAGGACGGCACGCGCCTGCGCGCCTGCTCCACGCCGCTGCGCGAAGGCATGCGCGTGATCACGCGAACCGGTTCGGATATCGAAGTAATCCATGGAGGTGCGCGATGAGCACGCGCAAGCCTGCTCGCATCGTGATCGTCGGTGCGGGACCGGCCGGCATTCGCGCCGCGCAAACGCTCGTGGCCGCAGGCCTGCGCCCCACCGTAATCGACGAAAACGCGCGCTGGGGCGGCCAGATCTATCGCCAGCCCGCCGCGGGCGCGGGTTTTTCGCGCACGAAAGCCACCCTGTACGGCTTCGAAGCGAAGAAAGCCGATGCAGTCCACCGCGCCATGGCCGCCCTCCTTCCGAAGATCGACTATCGCCCCGACACGCTGGCGTGGTCGTGCGAGCCGGGGCGGCTCGACACGCTGCGCGAGGGCCGTGAAACGAGTGTGCCGTGGTCGCATTTGATCATCGCGAGCGGCGCGACCGACCGCATTCTGCCACTGCCCGGCTGGACCTTGCCAGGCGTCTACACGCTCGGTGGCGCACAGGTCGCGCTGAAGGCGCAAGGCTGCGCCATTGGCCAGCGTACCGTGTTCGCGGGCACCGGGCCACTGCTCTACCTCGTCGCTTACCAGTATGCGAAAGCGGGCGCGCAAGTGGCCGCCGTGCTCGACACGAGCCCGTTCGCGCGCCAGGCGGCCGCTACGCCGAAACTGCTCAACCAGCCCGGAACCTTCGCGAAAGGCGTGTATTACGTCGCGTGGCTCAAAGCGCACGGCGTGCGCATGGAACATGGCGTTGCGCTCAAAGCCATCGAAGGCGACGAGGCAGTGCAATACATCCGCTGGCACTCGAACGACGGCAAAGAGCACGCACTTGCCTGCGATGCCGTCGGCCTCGGCTACGGCTTGCGCCCCGAAACGCAACTCGCCGATCTCGCGGGTTGCCGCTTCGCCTTCGACGACCTCAATCGCTGCTGGCTGCCCGAACGCGATGCGGCGGGACGCAGTTCGGTGCCGGGCGTCTATCTGGCCGGCGACGGCGCAGGCATTGCAGGCGCCGACGCCGCCGAACTCGCGGGCCGCCGCGCAGCGCTCGCGGTGCTCGAAGACGTGGGCATCGAAGCGCCACAGCGCGATGCCCGTTTGCCCGACGCGGCAACGATCGAAAAACGCCTCGCGCGCATTACGCGCTTTCGCGTCGGAATCGAAGAGGCGTTCGCGCCGCCGTCCAGCTGCGCCGCCCACTGGCCCGACGACCTGACGATCTGCCGCTGCGAGGAAGTCGATGCGGGCACGCTGCGTAGTTGCGTCCGCAACGGTCTCGCGAGCGAAGTCAATCGCCTGAAGGCGCTCACGCGCATCGGCATGGGGCGCTGCCAGGGCCGCATGTGCGGCGAATCCGCGATGGCGCTGCTGAGCGCGGAAACCGGCAAGCCGCTGCACGAAGTGGGCCGTTTGCGCAGCCAGGCGCCCATCAAGCCGATTCCCATTTCGCCGATGTTGTTCGACGACGGCGTGCAGGTCATCGAAGAGGAAGCCCACGATGAATGACACGCGCCACTTCCAGGTCGTGATTGCGGGCGGTGGGCTCGTCGGCGCATCCGCGGCGCTCGCGCTCGCGCGCAAGGGCGTGAGCGTCGGCTTGTTCGAACGGCGCTTTTGCGGCGCACAGGCGAGCGGCGTGAACTACGGCGGCGTGCGCACGCATGGCCGCAGCGCCGAGCAACTGCCGCTTGCAGTGCGCGCGCGGCGCGTGTGGGGCCGCTTGCCCGAGTTGATCGGCATAGACGGCGAATTCGTCGTTTCAGGGCATTTGCGCCTCGCGCGCCGCGACAGCGACCTCGAAGCACTCCATGCGTGGGCCGCCATGGCGCGCGAGTTCGGCGTGGAATCGCAAGTCATGGGCGGCGACGCGTTTCGACGCCGCTATCCCTGGCTCGGCAAGGCCGCCATCGGCGGAGCGCTCTGCGCAAACGACGGGCACGCGAATCCGCGTCTCGTCTCGCCCGGTTTCGCGGCGGCGGCGCGGCGTGCCGGCGCGCACGTGCAGGAGCAGACCGCACTCAGCGACCTGAGCTTCGACGGATGGCATTTCCAGATGCGCGCGGGCAACGAGCGCATCAGCGCCGACTGGCTCATCAATTCGTCGGGCGCGTGGGCCAATACGGTGGCGGGCGCATTCGGCGAAACCGTGCCGATGAAACCGATCTACCCGAACATGTGGGTGACCGAACCGCTGCCGCGTTTCATCGAACACAACCTAGGTGTGTATGGCGGCGGCGTCTACGCGCGCCAGGTCGAGCGCGGCAACTGCGTGATCGGCGGCGGCCGCGGACACGGCGACGGCGAATACGCGCAGCCTTCCACGGCCACGACGCGCGCCGTCATGCGCGACGCGTGCGCGCTGCTGCCCGGCCTGCGCGATGCGCTACTCATCCGCACTTGGAGCGGCGTGGAAGGCGAAACGCCGGACAGCAACCCCATCATCGGTTTCAGCAATACCACGCCGCGCCTCCTGCACGCTTTCGGTTTTTCCGGCGGCGGCTTTTTGCTCGCGCCGGGCGTGGGCGAAGTCCTCGCGGAACTCGTGACCGCTGGCGCGACGAGCACGCCTATTGAAGCGTTCGCCATTGGCCGCTTCACGCAATCTCCCGTTCATGCCGCTCTCCCAATCAAATAAGGAGTCCCCACGATGAAAATCACACGCACACTGGTCTCGCTAGCCGCATTCGTCGCCGTTGGCTTTTCCGCCAGCGCCTGGTCGCAAACGAAGACGATCTACGTCGGCATGAACGGCGGCCCGATGGAGAAGGCCTATACGAGCCAGGTTCTGCCCGACTTCGAAAAAGCCAACAACGTGAAGGTGGGGGTCGTACCCGGCACCTCTTCCGACGTGCTCGCGAAGCTCCTCGCCAACCGCAACAGCCCGCAGATGCATATCGCCTTTCTCGACGACGGCGTGATGGCGCGCGCGGTAAGCATGGGCGTGTGCGAAAAGCTCGACGATTCCCCCGTGCTAAAGGAGCTTTATCCGTTCGCGCGCATGAAGGGCGACGTTGGCGCGGGCGTGCAACTGGGCATGACGGGCATTGGCTACAACACGAAGCTGTTCGCGGATAAAGGCTGGGCGCCGCCTACCTCGTGGCTCGATTTCGCGAATCCGAAATACAAGGGCAAGGTGGTGTTCCAGTCGGCTTCGAGCAGTACGTTCGGGCTGCATGGCTTTCTCGCCATCAATCGTTTGATGGGCGGCAGCGAGAACAACGTCGAGCCGGGCTTTACGAAATGGGCTAGCACGGTGGGGCCGAACGTCGTCGAATATATTCCGAACTCGGCCAAGCTCTCGGAGATGATCCAGACCGGCGAGGCCGGCATCTTCCCGCTCACGCCCACCGCAGTAGGCGACCTGAAGGACAAGGGCTTGCCGGTGGCCTACGCCAACCCGAAGGAAGGCGCCGTGCTGCTGCTCGTGGACCTGTGCGTGGTGAAGAACAATCCCGATCCGCAACTCGCGCAGAAGCTCGCACAGTTCCTGCTGTCGGCGCCCGCGCAAAGCAAGGCGGCCGCCGCCGGCAAGCAGATTCCGACCAACCAGAACGCGACCATGCCTCCCGACATGCAAAAGAGCCTGGGCAATCTCGATCAACTCGTGAAGAAGGTGACGGTGGTGGATTGGGACGTCATCAACGAGCACCGCGCGCAGTGGGATTCGCGCTGGAATCGGCAGATCGAGCAGTGACGGGGTGATGGGCGGGCGCCCCGCGAGTTCGCCGGGGCATTGGCATCTAGACCCAAGCAATCATGTCGTGGTCGGATGCAATAAGGCGCGGCGGCGGATCGCACTGGCATTTGCAGATGTCGAATTCCAGTGCCGGCTGCTTGCCGCCTCCAAGATCGTCTTGGGGGCGACTTCCGGACGGTGCGATAAAGCCGTCTGTGCCGCAGTTGAAGCAGCGGACTTTCGCGAAAAGGTAGCTTAGTTCCTTCCCTCGGTTTTCTGTACCCTTGATGCCGTCAAGTACGAACCCGCCATTCGTCGTGCGGTCTCCTTGCCGGATATATGCGCGCCTTTGCATGTTAAGCCTCTAGCCGATACCGCGGAGCGTATGGAACTTCGCTGATGCCAGTGGCGACGTAGCCGTCTTCGGCTAGTGTGTTGCCAGGCGGGATTGCATGTTCGGACAGCTTGGCGCGCTGGCGTGCTTCGTAGGCCTTCCATTCATCGGGCGTGGAGGGAAAGTCATTGTCGAAGGTGATGGGCGCTGCCTTCGAATCACTGCCAAAGTTAACCTTCCCGCCCGCACCGTTCACACCTGCGACGTAAATGCTCGTATATACAAGAGCCGAGAACTCGTATTGCCCCCTCGGCACCTTGCCGGTCGGAATCGCAAGAAATTTGTATGTAACGGACTCGCCAGCGGGTATTCTTACTAGCGTCCGTGACTCGCCCATCGTCGTAACCGTCTCGACCGGATATTCGTCCTTGTTTAGCAAGGGAGTACCCGCAAGTTCCGCGCGCCATTCTCCATCTCCTCCGACACGGAAGCCGCTAATATCGAGCCGCTGGCCGGCAAGCTTTTCCCACATGTCTGGTGTTGCCATCCTGATGGGATAACGACCACCATTTGCGAATTTCACAGCGATCACGAACTTGTCTTTATCCCGTCTGACATCAGAAACCCGTGCATCGAACTTGACAATTGATCGGCCGCCAAGCTGGTATTTTTCCAGAATTCTTTGCTTCAATTCAATCGAAAGAGACCAAAGTTTTCTTGTGAGATCGCGGAAAGATCCGCTGTATGTCTTCAGCCTTCCGTCCCGCATGCAGCGCAATGCGTATGCCATCTCTGGGTCAACATCAAGATCAGGTGCGGGCTTTTCGATCGCAGCTATGCACAGTTCTTCGTGGAGCACTCTTGCACGTTTCAGGTCGTAATCCGATAGCTGCGTTTCGACAAGACCCGCTCCTTTATATTTCATATCAAGCGTATTTGACAGTGAAAGGTGAGCCATTCCACCGGCAAGCCAAACAGTGACACTGTTGCCCCCAAGTTCGTGGTGCGGCAAGCTGTCAACCTCTATCGCCTCCTCGTTAGACCACGGATCATCTGCAATCGAATCTTGTGACATAAAGAGTAGTCCAGATAAACAGCAAATCACCGAACGAGTAATGAACGCGATGTGCGCCCTTGCGAGCAGCCTATTACGCTTCATAACCAATCCTCCACCGGCGCCAAACGGGATTTTCCAAATCAAGCGGCTTTTCACCGGTCAATTGATAGAGGTGTAGCCTTACGTACTCCAGATAGTCATCGGAAACAGGTGAGTTTTATTGTGGGTTGATTTTCCTTCATTCACTAATTGTCCGTTGAGGCTGAAAAGCGATTCCAGTATTGTTCGACTTTGCATGTCACGCCCCTAGCCAATACCAGGAAGCGTACGGAACCTCTCCGACACCAGCGGCGATGACGGCCGGCGCGATTTCACCCGTCTTGAACGTGCGCGCTTCTTGTGAATCACGTATTCATCGGCGGTGTTGAACCGGTAGCCCGACGTACAACCGGCCCAGCGTGCGTCACGTGGGCAGGGCTCGCCTGGTGAGCACAGCGTACTGCGCGCAAGATCGGCTTCCCATTGCCATACTGGTTGTGGCCGAAGAGGGAATGGCTCGCCTTTGGAATCGTAAATGCGCTCCGATTGGTGGGTCTGCGCGCCTTTGTTGAACGGATACACCCAGCGGCTACGCTGGCCGGTTTCCGATATCAGCCGGTAGTAGCCGTCTTCGGCTACTGCGTTGCCGGGCGGGCTTACATGTTTGGACAGCTTGGCGCGCTGGCGTGCTTCGTAGGCTTTCCATTCATCGGGCGTGGAGGGAAAGTCATTGTCGAAGGTGATGGGCGCTGATTCCTCGTCATCAATAAAATTGACAGTGCCGCCAGCGCCATTCACGCCTGTAACAGTAATGCTTGCATAGACCACGGCTCCGAATTTGTATTGTCCCTTCGGCACCTTGTCCGCGGGGACTGCAAGGAACTTGTACGTTACGGTTTCGCCAGGAGGAATTCTCACTGTCGTTATCGACTTTCCCATTGTGGTTACTGTTTCGACTGGGTAGTCACTTTTGTTAATGATTGGCTGACCCGCCAAATCCGCTCGCCACTCGCCGCCTCCACCAGCACGAAATCCGCCGATATCAAGGCGTTGTCCCCACAACCTGTCCCAGTTGTCCGGCGTGCTCATCTGAATGGGATACTGCCCGCTATTCACAAAAGCAACGGTGACGGCAAATTTGTCCTTTTCCCGATGGACATCGGAAACCCGAACGTCAAACTTGACGATAGAGCGTCCCTTATCCGCGTAGTTGGCCAGCATATCCTGATGAAACTTGCCTGAGAGAAACCACTCCTTCTTTGTTAGATCGCGAAGCTGACCGTGGTAGGCGACAAGCTTCCCGTCTTGCATGCAGCGCAACGAATAGGTCATCTCCGGGTCGGTTTCGGTGTCGGTTTCAGGTTTGGCGATTGCAGCTTTACAGAGTTCGTCGTGCACTTCCTTGGCTCGCTCGAAATCACCCGGCGATAGTTGCGCTTCAACGAGCCCAACGCCTCTGTATTTCATGTCGGTTGTCCTTGACAACCCGAGGCGAACTATGCCGGTTGACAACCAGACCCCGACACCGTTACCTCCATACTGGTGACTCGGGAGCATCGTAACGACTACTATCTCCTCATTTGTTTTACTTTCCTCTGCATGCCCTTCGCTCGACATAAACAAGCCTCCAGAAAGCCAACACATCGACACTAATACGCTCGTCCAACCGAGCGCGCGTCGCGGGGCGTTATTGAGCCTCATAGCCAATTCTCCACCGACGCCAAACGGGATTTGACTTGTCGAGCGGCGTTTCACCGGTCTGCATGTCACGCCCCTAGCCAATACCAGGAAGCGTACGGAACCTCTCCGACACCAGTGGCGATGACGGCCGGCGCGATTTCACCCGTCTTGAACGTGCGTTTCTCGTGAATCACGTATTCATCGGCGGTGTTGAACCGGTAGCCCGACGTACAACCGGCCCAGCGTCCGTCGCGTGGGCAGGGCTCGCCTGGTGAGCACAGCGTACTGCACGCAAGATCGGCTTCCCATTGCCATACTGGCTGTGGCCGAAGGGGGAATGGCTCGCCTTTGGAATCGTAAATGCGCTCCGATTGGTGGGTCGCCGCGCCTGTGTTGAACGGATACACCCAGCGGCTACGCTGGCCGGTTTCCGATATCAGCCGGTAGTAGCCGTCTTCGGCTACTACGTTGCCAGGCGAGATTACATGCTCGGACAGCTTGGCGCGCTGGCGGTCCTCGTAGTCCCTCCACTCTTGGGGCGTTGCAGGAAAATCAGTATCGAAGGTGATAGGGGCTGAGAACGCATCGCTGCCGAAATTGACAGTCCCGCCAGCGCCGCTCACGCCTGAAACATCGATGCTCGTATAGACTACGGCTCCGAATTCGTATTGCCCTTTTGGCACCTTTCCCGCAGGCACTACAAGGAACTTGTACGTTATAGATTCGCCGGGTGCAATTGTCACCGTTGTTAGCGACTTACCCATTGTGGTCACTCTCTCAAGCGGATAGTCTCCCTTATTCATGATTGGCTGACCCGCCAAACCCATTCGCCATTCGCCGCCACCTCCTGCACGAGTCCCACTGACGTCGAGGCGCTGTCCAAACAGCGGATCCCAATTGTCTGGCGTTGTCATTCGAACTGGATAGCGGCCGCGATTCAGGAACGTAACGGCGACAGAAAATCTGTCCTCTTCCCGATGGACATCGGAAACCCTTGCATCAAACTTGACTATTGAGCGGCCTTCGCTTTGGTACTTGTTTACAACACTCCGCTGGAATTCCCATGCCCTGTACGCAACGATCTTAGGGAATTCTCGAAGTTGCCCGCTGTATGATACTAACTTGCCGCTTTGCATACACCTCAACGAGTAGAAAACCTCAGGATCAACAGTAAGATCGCTCTTAGGTTTGTCCATTGCCGTCTTGCATAACAGGGCGTGAAGTTCCCTCGCTCGTTTGAAATCGTCTGGTGATAGCTCGGCTTCTACTAGTCCGACGCCGCTATATTTCATGTCAGTTGTACGCGATAGCCCGACACGAACGATGCCCGTGGATAACCAGACGCCTACCCCGTTACTTCCGTATTCATGATAAGGCATACCGGAAATAGCGAACCCCTCCACATCGGCATTCGCTTCTTGTGCAATCGCCCCTTTAGACATAGGTAATGCTCCTAAGAAACAACACATAAACAATGCGACTAGCAAGGCGCGCGTGTCGATCCAAACATGATTACGCTTCATATCCAATCCTCCAGCGGCGCCAAACCGGGCTTGACTTATCTTGAGGCGTCTCGCCTGTTAGTTTGCAGAAGTGCCTCCTTACGTACTCCAGATAGTACGGATGGGCTTTCGCACTCGGGGCCGCACCTTTGTCTAGTGGAATCGCTATGCTTGCTCCACCGCCCATGACGTTGAATTCTGACCACAGTTGCCACGTCTGCTTCGTGGCGTTAGCGTCGCCAAGGGAAAAATCTATTTTCTTGTCATGGTCGATATACTGTTTGTGAATCCAGCCACCGGAAACCCAATACTCATCGGGGTAGTTAAACAGGTGGCCGCACTCGTGTGCGATTACATTGGTGTCGGCCGGATTGTCATGCCAAACCCAGGTCTTATCCGGCTTTTCTTCGGGATACATATTTATTTCTCCCCAAGAGCCGGAATCAGCCCGCTGCGTCTTCGGAAACAGGTTGATTGTTTTATGGATGGTCTTGTTCTTCCCGTTTTCTGGCAACACGCCTTTGGGACTTACAAGCAATTCCACCTTGAACACGACGGCCACACGCGCGCCGCAAGCGGCACCCCGTGAGCACCCGTTCAAAATCAAGCTACTGCGATGGCCATTGAGAACTGCCTCTACCTGCTGTTGTTTCGTGTTTGCGTTGAATCTCGAGCCGGTACCCTCCCGATACTTCAACACATAGCCGCCGTACGACATGTCTACGCCATTCCCAGCTACAGAGCCGTACAGATCATGATCGTACGGTACTGACTGTGATTGCCCATCTTCTCCCTTTAGCGAATTTCCGAGTGCATCGCATTTGAAGAGATCGACCGGAATGACCTTGATCCGTACCGTCGCGGTAAGCGTCTTTTTCTGTGGGTCGAACGTCAGTTCAAACGCTGTATCAAATTGGCTTCCGCTGAGCGGTCGATCACCGAAAATTGACGCCGGTGAATCAGGGTACGGCGTAGCCTTATCAGCTTTGAGTCCGTAGTACAGTCCCGTTTCCGTTGTGTCCGAGCACTCAACCGTAAACGCAGGCGTAAGCCAGTTGCAGTACTCCGCCTTCTCGAGCTTCATCGGCACGCTCGCCTCATTAACCACAGGACCCTTGGGCTCATGCGCAGAATCCTGGTCCGCACCTGGCGATTCGGGCGAACCAACAGGCGCTTGGGGCGCGCCCGCGGGCGCCTTCGCAGACGGTCCAACTTGCGGCGCAGTAGCGAGCGGCGCCGGAGCCTCTCCAGCGCTCGTCGTCTCTTCGGACCCGCTTGGCAGATGCGACACCGGCAAGCGGCCCGAACTCCCATCCCACGCGCGGCAACTCACGACAAGCGGCACCAGTCGCGGCGAGAATTCCGGGCCGGCAAGGTGCATCTGCGACGCCGGATAGCGGTTCCACGGCCCGAGCGTTTCAATACCGTGAACCGCACCGATCGAAATCTGGCCATGCCTGAACCGGATATAAGCGCCGCCGCATTCGAGCGTCAATTCCCGCTTGGCGCGCACGAACACCGCGCCGTCCGCGCTCGATACGGTCACGTCATCTTTGGCGGCGATTTGCGCATGACTAGCGTGAGCCTGGATCAACACCGGCCCGTGGCCGCTGTATATCTTGATGCCGAGTTTTCCCGCGTAAAGCGTAAGGCCCTCATAGGCATGCAACAGAATGCGTTTGAGCGCGCTGACATTAAAGCGGGAAGCCGTCGCAAAGCTCGTGTCCTTGCCTGTCGATACCATCATTCGATCAGGCGTCGCCATGCCGATCCCATCCGGCGCGGACAATGCGATCACGGAGCGTTTCAGGTCGGTGAGTTCGTCCTTGAGCCATTGGTGCTCGGCCCGCAGATCGTTCGTTTCCGCATTGGACGCGCGCGCCATGTCCGTAAGCGCATCGAGATTCGTCCGCATCGATTCGAATTGGGCAATTGCCTGCGTCGTATCAGCCGCCTTGCCGCTCGCCTGCGCCTGGACATATGTCGAGAGCAGCAGGCCCGCAGCGCGCACGGCACCCTGATCGTCGGATCGAAGTTCGAACCCGGTGCCCCGCTGTTCGACATTGCGGTTGACGATGTATCCGAGATTCAGTTGCGACTTGCCGTAATCAGTCGACAGCTTGACGTGCTGTTTGCCCGTACGGTCGTCCATCTGAAGCGTATTGTTGGTACGCGTGCGGATCGTATGACGGGAAGCCCAGGGATGCCCAACCACGACAGGATCGGCATGTTTCGCCGTATGCAGAACACCGCTGATATAAGGCAGGTCTGGATTGTTCCAGAGGAAGGCCACCGTAACGACCGTTTCCGGTTCGAGCCCATAGTGAAAACCGGTTATTCCGGGTCCGGCGAACGGCTTGGCGAGCCGCATCGGGCAGCTTTCCAGACCCTTTACGCGTTCATCGCGGTCCGTGTGAAGATGGACGATATAGCGTCCCTGATCGTCAAGGTACGGACCGTCATAGTCTTTCGTCGATGCGATCGTGCCTGTTATTACGCCGGGAATGCGCGGCCAGGTTTGCTCCAGCAGCGGCATACGGTACTGGCGATCGGCCGGCATTGCCGTAAATGCCACCTTGTAGCCTTCCTTGCGCGAAGCGCTGCATGTCGTCGCCGTTATCAGAATGCCATGCTCGGCATCGGGCAATGTTCTGTTCGATAACTGGAGCACGCACGCCGGTGCGATATCCAGCATGTCGCACGTACCCGTGTAGACAACCTGGGCCGCGCGGGCGGCTTCGTGACGTAGTGTGACTTCTTCTCTGGCGGCTTGCGCGTCGCCGTATGGCATCCCCCATGCGTAGGCTTCGCCGTATGTCGTGCGGTCGGCAACCCAGTCCTTCCCCCTGCGCACATGCTCGCTTTCGCGCTCAGCCTCGATCGGCAATCCTGATGGTTCATCAGGACTGAAACTGCGCACGACCTGACTCGCCGCCATCGTCGCGCTACGCGTAACAAGCGACTTCACGGATTCCTTACCGCTCGTGTGCAATCCGCCTGGGTCGTGATACGGCCGTTCGAATCGCTCCCGGTCGCGGGTGTACTTCGAGTAGTCGTCGCCAAAGCGCACGCGAGCGCACAGCTTGCCCTCTTCGCAGACAAACCAGATACCGCTTCGACGGCATAGGCGCTGGATGAACGTCAAGTCATCTTCGCCCCATTGCATCACCATGGGCCGCTTCCGGTACTCGCGATACAGGTCGAACACGGCCTCCGCGAATATCTGATTGAATTCATGCTCCTTCAATATCTGCTGGATAATTTCGGGGTCCTTCTTATCCAGAAAGTGGCGATACCGAGGCGTATTGCGCAGTAGCGCAAGGCGCGATTCAAGCGTGATTTCGTATGTCGTTTGATCGGGCGACCCGGGAAACTGCGCGAATGCCGTAATGACGCCCTGTACGCGGCGCGGTTCTTCGGCCTCGCCCCAGCGGGTGGGCGCAGGCGGCTGGATGACGAACGCCGCTGTGTGGTTGAGGAAGTCCGAGCGCGAGAGGTGAGGGTTTGGGTGAGTGAACTGGATCGTGTACTTGTCCGGTTCGCCAATCGCCCGGCATCCTGCGAAGGAAAAAATATCGGCTCTCGCAGCTTCGGCCACGTGCGGCATGTCGAGGGTGTAGAACTGGTGAACGTCGATGCCAGGACGTACCAGCGGATCGCGTGAATTCAAATAACACTCCTTACCTGGGCGGCAAGATAGCCTCGTTGGGATATCTTTTTAGCTCAATCAAGCTATATTCAGGTGAGGAATCAGCGCGCGATATGGGAATGATCCGAAAATGCCCCGCAAGCCTCGGCATAACGATCCGCCGCGCATTGCTGTTCGCATTGGTTTTGACATTCGCCAAATTCCGGCCAATCAGGCTGTGCTTTCGCTGTGCACCGAGGCGCGTCCGGTATCATCCACGGGTTGTCGAACCGCCCGCTCGCCCATGCGCTCCACCCTCGATTGTTCGTCCCGTATTCCCCCTTTCGCCGGCGCTGCGCGCGCTCGCATCCTCGCACTGGCGCTAGCCGCCGCCTGCGTGCTGCAAGGCTGCGCAACCGGCCCTGCCGCGCACAATCCGGCCGCGCAATCGCTTCCGCCCGACACGGTCACGCTCTTTCCCATCGAGCATTACGACCAGAACGTCGATCACTGGATCGATCCCGCCAGCGCCGGTTACGACAAGCCCTTCCTTTCCGCCGAAGTTCAGCGCGCGCATTTCGACGCACTCGTCGCGCGCTATTTCGGCGCGGGTCCGAACGATCCTTCGCCGTGGAATCGCGCGTTTGTCGAGCAGCGTGTGTATCGCGACGGCGGCAGCGACATCGCCGCGCTGCAAACGCGCCGTCTCGCCGAGTTCGACAACACCGGCAGCGCGCCACGCCGCATTGGCTACGGCATGAATTTCCGGCCGCACACGAAAGCGTGGATCGACGCCATCGAGCGCAATGCCGACGTCGACCAGTTCGGGCAGGCCGGCGGCTTCGACGCCGCGCGCCGCGCGATCGCCACCACGGCGCTTTACGTGCGCGAGTTGCCCACCATCGACCCGTCGTTCTATTCGCATCGCATCGCGGGCGAAGGCTATCCCTTCGACAACCTTCAGGTGAGCGCCGTGCGCCCGGGCACGCCGCTCTACGTGCTCGGCACGAGCGCCGACGGCGCATGGCGCTACGTGCAGACGCCGGACGTGCAGGGCTGGGTGAGAAGCGAGGGCGTGGCGAGCGTCGATGAGGCTTTCGTGAAGGCATGGCGCGCGGCGGCGCATCAGTCGCTCGGCGTCGTGGTGGCGGCCTCGGCCGCGCTGCGCGACAGCGCCGGCGTGTTCCGCTTCGAAGCGCCCGCCGGCACGCTGCTGCCGCTGCGCCCGGCTTCAGGCGCAACGCCGGGCGAGGTGCTCGTGCCGGCGCGCGACATCGACGGCCGCGCGGCGATCCGCACGGCGGCGCTCGATTCGAACGCCATCGTGCCCGCGCCGCTCGCGGCCACGCCGCGCCATCTCGCGCAGTTGATGAAGGCGCTGATCGGCCGCCCCTACGGGTGGGGCAACGCGAATTTCGACAACGACTGCTCGGCCGAGCTGCAGAGCATTTTTGCGGCGTTCGGCGTGTGGCTGCCGCGCCATTCGTCCACGCAAATGAACGCCGGGGCGATGACCGATCTTTCGGCCTCCACGCCCGCGCAGCGCCTCGACTGGCTCGTGCAGCACGGCGCGCCCATGCGCACGCTCATCTATATAGGCGGCCATGTGATGCTGTACCTCGGCAACGCCGAGCGCGACGGCAAGACGGTGCCGCTCGTCTATCAGGACGTGTGGGGCCTGCGCCCCGCCGACAACAGCCGCCGCGCCGTAATCGGCGGCTCGGTGATTCTTCCGCTGCTGCTCAGCTACCCCGAGGACCCGAGCCTCGAATCGCTTGCAGGCACGCCGGTTTTCCAGGTCAGCATTCTGGGCGCGCCCGCGGGCAACGCGCCGCCGCAGGACGAGGAGAATCCGGCGGGGTGAGCCCGTCGTTCGTATGCGGAACTGTGATCGTTTCTCCCAGGATGACAAATTCCGCACGGTCGTACAAAAATACCTCCATCGAACGTCGCATTCCGTCAACGTTGCACACCTCTCGTCAGTGGAGAAGCGATCGGTGAACGCGCAATCAATCCGGCTCATGCCTTTTTGCAGGCCTACGATGACCACGCGCTTACCCACCCTGCGCCTGCGCGAGCGAGAGGACCCCGGCCGCCGCGCCAGACCTCGGCATTTCCAGTAGCACTCCCAAGTTCCTGTTTTACGCGGTTCCGTAAGGAACCGTAGCCCCCTGTTGCCTGTTGCCCCAAAATTCAGCATCGACCCCGATCCATAAATAACATTAAGGATAACGAAATGTCACAACGCGACAACGTCGGCATGAAACGGCTGGTGGGCTGCCTCGCGGCGGCAGGTTTGATGGGCGCGGCAGGTGTCGCGAGCGCGCAGAGCAGCGTCACGCTGTACGGTATCGTCGATGGATCGATTCTCTACACGAGCCGTACGATGAACATGCAGACGGGCCAGAACGCCGGTCACCAGTTCTCGTTCACGGACAGCGGCATGTCCGGCTCGAACTTCGGCATGCGCGGCGCGGAGGACCTGGGCGGCGGCATGCGCGCGGTGTTCGCGCTCGAAAGCGGCATCAGCGTCGCAAACGGCCAGTTCAGCAATTCCAATGGCAACATTTTCGGGCGTCAGGCTTGGGTCGGCATGGAAAGTCCTTACGGCACGGTCAAGGCCGGTTTGCAGTACTCACCGTTTTTTCTTTCGCTTTACCAGACAGACCCGCGCGGCATGTCGTACTTCGGCAGCGGCCTGGTGAGCTACGTGAACAACGTGTACGTGACCGGCCTCTTCAACAGCAACGCGCTCACGTACACGTCGCCGGAAATCGCCGGCGTCCAGGCAATGGGGATGTTCGCCATGGGCGGCGCAGCGGGGGACTTCCAGGCCGGACGCCAGTATTCGGCGAGCCTGCGCTACCACATCGCAGGCTTCACGCTCACAGGCGCGCTCTACAGCGGCAACGCCGGAGGCAGCGCAGCCGCCACGCCGGTGCCGAGCACCGTGGCGTTCGTGGGCCGCACCATCGGCGCAAGTTACCGTTTTGCGAACTCGCTCACGATCTCCGCTTCGTATGCGCTTTACAAGGTTGCGCAGTCGTTCGACAACAGCGTCTACTCGGGCGGCCTCAGCTATATGATCACGCCTTACCTCGACGTCGACGCAGGCGTCTGGTACACGCACGACGGCAACGACGGCGGTAATCACTCGCTCCTCGCGTCGAGCGGCGTGCAGTTCTTCCTTTCCAAACGCACGACGCTCTATGGCCAGTTCGGCTACGTGAACAATCACGGACGCATGGATACGGGCTTGTCGATCAACAACGCGCTATTCGAAGTCGCCGGCTCGACAGTGGGCGCGAGCGTCGGCATACGGCATCTGTTCTGATACGCGCCCCTGAGCATCAAGGTTCGACGACGTTGAAATCGCCGTCGAACTGATCGAGGGTTTCGAGCAGCGCGCGGAAGAACCCGGCTTCGCCTTCGAGCTGAATCTCGCGCGCGGCCACGGCATCGCGGAACCCGGTTTCGCCACAGAGTATCCGGTTCAGCGTTTGCCTCGACATCGCGACATGCAGGTCCGCCCGCTCGCTTTCGCCCGGGCCCGACCAGGTCAGCGCGCCGTGTTGCAGATTCAACGTGAACTGCCGTTGAAGGTCGGTGAACCGCCAGCCAATGCGCATCTTCAGATGCTGCGCCTTCAGGCCGTCCACGCGCACGGCGAGATAATCGAAGAACATTTCCTCGGTGATCGCGCAGACCATGTCGCGGCTGCGGCTGCTGAACTGCGTCGACGCATTGCGCCCGTGCCGCAGTTCGCGCGCCCCGAGAAGAAACGCATTTCGCCACGTCGCGGACTCGGTCTGATAGCCCATTTGTTCGAGCGCCGCCGCACCGAGTTCGCGAGCCTCGCGCAGTTGCGGCTGCGCGAAAACAAGGTGATTCATCACCTGTGCGACCCAGCGATATTCGCCGCGTTCGAAGTCCGCGCGGGCGCGTTCGAGCATCGCGCCGGCGCCGCCCATGTATTCGACATAGCGGGGCGCCGAAGCCTCCGGCGGCAAGGCATGCAGATTGGAAGGATTGCCGTCGTACCAGCTGAGATAAAGCTGGTAAATCGCTTTCACGTTATGCGAAACGGTGCCGTAGTAGCCGCGCGTATGCCATTTCGCGCGCAACGCATCGGGCAAACGAATCTGCTCCGCAATTTCCACGGCATTCAGTCCGCGATTCATCAGGCGCACGGTCTGGTCATGCAGGAATTTATAGAGATCGCGCTGCGCCTCCAGATAATCGACGATACGGTCGTTCCCCCACGTCGGCCAGTTATGCTGCGCGAACACGACTTCCGCCCCGCGTCCATAGCGTTCGAGCGACTCGCCTAGATAGCGCGACCACAACTGGGCATTGCGCACCTGTGCGCCGCGCAGCGGACAGAGATTGTGCAGGGACCGCGTGCCGTTCTCGGCGAGATTGAGCGCCCGCTCGCCGGGGAACCAGAAGTGCATCTCGGCGGGCGCCTCGCTTTCGGGCGTAAGCTGGAACACGATTTCCACGCCGTCGATCACGTGCGTTTCGGTCGCCTCGCGAATCAGCATCGTGGGCGGGATGAGCGTGATCGTTCCACGCGGAATGGATTTCCCCATTCCCGCATCGATCTGGCAGCATGCGTTGCGCGCGAGCGTATGGCCGAACTGGAACTGGGCGCGGCGCGCCATTGCCGTACCGGCCATCACGTTTTCGGAAACCGCCTCCTCCATGAACCCCGCGGGCGCGATGATCACCGTCCGGCCCGATGCGACGTCCGCCTCGCTCGTCACGCCGCGCACGCCTCCGAAGTGATCGGCGTGACTGTGGCTGTAGATCACCGCAACCACAGGCCGCTTCGGCCGATGCGAAAAATACAGGTCGAGCGCCGCGGCAGCCGTTTCCTTGCACGTGAGCGGATCGATCACGATCAGGCCGCTCTCGCCTTCGATGAACGTGACGTTCGATACGTCGAAGCCTCGCACCTGATAGATGCGCCCGGTCACGCGAAACAAGCCGTGAATCGTGTTCAGCCGCGCATGACGCCACAATGCCGGATGCGCCGTAGCCGGCGCGGTTTCGGCTTCGAGAAAATCGTAGTCTGCGAGCGTCCAGACCAGTTGCTCGTACTCGCCGCGAATTTCCGCATTGGCAATCGTGCCGATGAAACCGCGCCGGGCGTCGAGCAATTCGTGCGCATCTTCCGCGGGCAGGTCGAGCAACGCCGCCTCGTGCGCCGCGATCGTCGCGGCCGTGGCGGGCAGCGCCCTGGCCAATGCGTGGGTCTCTTCGTCGTTCTGCAGATGTGCCATGGGAAATTCCTCAATATGACGTGCCGCCCCTCGCCGTCGACGAAGGCGCGACGGTGTGCGGTTCAGCGTGCGGCGGCGCGGATCATGTCCGCGGCCTTTTCGCCGATCATCATCGCGGGTGCGTTGGTATTGCCGCCGATCAGCGTGGGCATGATCGAGCAGTCGACCACGCGCAGGCCGTCGATGCCCCGCACGCGAAGCTCGGGGTCGACAACGGCGAAGCGGTCCGACTCGGGCCCCATCCGGCACGTGCCCACGGGGTGATAGAGGCAGTCCGCGTGCTCGCGCACGAACGCGCGCAGCCGGTCTTCGTCGGCGAAGCTCTCGCTTTTCATCTCGCGGCCGCCCAGATTCCTCAGCGCGGGCTGATTGAACACGTCGCGCATGATGCGAATGCCCTCGATGAGCGTTTCCATGTCGCGCGGCGCGGTCATGAGACGCGTGTCGATGAGCGGCGCGTCGCGCATGTCGGGCGAGCGTAACCGGACGAACCCGCGGCTCTCCGGCCGCAACACGCACACGTGCCCCGAGTAGCCGTGTCCGAGCTTGCGGCGGCTGCCCATGTTGCGGTTGCCGATCAGCGCGACCGTAAAAACCAGATTGAGATCGGGACGTTCGAGCCCGGGGCGGCTCTTCACGAACGCCCCGGCCTCGACGAAGTTGGAGGTGAGCATGCCCGTGCGGTCGCGCCGGTAACGGCGAATCTCATTGAGCAGGCGCAGGCCGCCGCGCAGCGTCGCGCCGAACAGCGCCGTGTTGTCGAGTTGCGTATTGAGGACGATATCGAGGTGATCCTGCAGGTTTTCGCCCACGCCGGGCAAATCCTGGCGCACCTCGATGCCGAACGCGCGCAACTGCTCCGCTGGCCCGATGCCGGAAGCCAGCAGCAACTGCGGGGAGTTGAACACGCCGCCTGAAACGACGACCTCGCGGCGGGCCCGCAACACCTGCTCCACACCGCCGCGCACGACGACCACCCCGACCGCGCGACGTCCTTCGAAAACGATGCGCAACGCCTGGCTTTCCGTGAGGACGTGCAGATTCGACCGGCCGTTGTTGTAATGCCCGTTGGCGGCGTCGCCGCGATGCAGGTACGCGCGCGCGGCGTTCCAGCGCTCGCCGTTGTGCTGGGTGACCTGGTAGTAGCCGAACCCTTCCTGGTCCGCGCCGTTGAAGTCGTCGTTGAGCTTGTGGCCGGCCTGCACGGCCGCATCGAGGAAGTGCTGCGAGAAAGGATTAGGAGACCGAAGGTCGTTGACGTAGAGCGGACCTTCGGTGCCATGCCACGGGCTGCCCGTGCCGGCGAAGCGGGTGTTGTTCTCGCTGCGCCGGAAATACGGCAGGACGTCGCTGAAGCCCCAGCCATGGCAACCCTGCCCGGCCCAGTCGTCATAGTCCTTGTGGTGGCCGCGGATATACACCATTCCGTTCAACGACGACGACCCGCCGAGCACGCGCCCGCGCGGCTGGTAACTGGTGCGGCCGCCAAGCGCCTCCTGGGGCTCGCTGTAGTAGCCGTAGTTGTAGGCGCCCGGCTTGACGACGGTTTTCGCGAGCCCGACCGGCGTCCAGATCAGGTAGTGGTGGTCGGAGCCGCCGCTTTCGATTACGGCGACGCTGACGGTCGGGTTCTCGGCGAGCCGGCCGGCTACCGCGCAGCCGGCGGAGCCTGCGCCGATCACGACGTAGTCGTATTCGCCGGCGATGGATGCATTGGTTGCGGCAGGTGCAATGGGCGCGCTGGATGAAGAACGCATGCGGCTCCCTTTCGTGGTTACGGCTCCCGGCGGCGCGCCGGGGGCGTGCCACTTGTCCGTTATGTTCGCGATGTTCCGGCGGGTGCGCCCCGCCGGGTGTATGCCTGTCTCGACGGCACGGGGACTGCGGACATCACGGTAACGGGAACAACCTGACCGGCGAACCACCCGCATCAGGTGGGCGAGCCGCACTGAGCCGCCATTGAGCCGCATGCCGGTAGCCCGGTATGCGTGTGGTCAAGTTTTTGGCGGCGCGCCCGCAACCGCCCCAAAGCGCCCCAACTGAGACGCACGGTCAAGCCGCCCCGAAAAAGCGCGCTAAATTTTCGCGACGACGAGGCGAGCCGGCCCGCTCATGCGGCCGCTGGTCCGTCCGATGGTCCGGGTTCTTGCGTTCCGCATTGCCACGCCTGCCGGGGAAAGGCAAGCCGTGCGAGGCATTTCCATGCCAGGAACGCCACGATCCGGGCCGCGCAGCCATAAAAGCGACCTGAGAGAACCAAAAACAAGATGAGCATTCTTGCCAACCACGTGCCTCCGAAGACCACGGGGCTTCTGCCGGCTGCGCTCGCCGACACGCAGCTCGACCATGTCGAACGCATGGTCCAGTACTACGCCCATCACGGCGACGCCGCCGTGAGCGGCTTCGACTACGCCTACTGGCGCAAGCGTCTGCGAGCCGTGGCCGAAACCTACGATCTGGTCGCCACGCAGCGCAGGCGCATTGTCGGCCTGCTGGACCGGCTCGAACGCGACGCCCTCCTCAGCCTGCCGCCGCACGAACGGGCCTGATCCGGCTCGCGCCCTCGCTCGACAGGCGCGGGCGATGCGCCGACAATGAATGCCCTTCACGACGCGTGCGGTCCCGATCCGCGAGGCCGCACGCGCAAACGTTCACGCGCCGCGTTGCGCACGGGGCATCCATGCAGGGCACAAACGTAAGCAATCGGCATTTCGACACGATCATCGTCGGCGCGGGCTCGATGGGGATGGCGGCCGGCTATTATCTGAGCCGCCTCGGCAACAAGGTGCTGCTGCTCGACGCCGGCGATCCGCCGCACGATCAGGGCGCGCACCACGGCGCCACGCGTCTCATTCGCCACGCCTATGGCGAAGGCGCCGCCTACGTACCGCTCGCCTTGCGCGCCCAGCAGCTTTGGGAAGACCTCGAACAACAGACGCAAACCACGCTGTTCGTGCGCACGGGCGTCGTCAATATCGGTTTGCCCGACAATGCGTTTCTGCGCGAGGTGCGGGTAAGCGCCGACCGCCACGGCATCCCGCTGGAAACGCTCGACGCGGCCGCCGCGAGCCGGCGCTGGCCCGCGTGGCGCCTCGAGCCGGAGCAGATCGCGACCTTCGAACCCGGCGCGGGCGTGCTTTATTGCGAGCGCGCGATCAGCGCTTACCGCCAGCTAGCGATCGCGCTCGGCGCCACGCTGGGCACGAACATGCGCGTCACGCGCATCGAGTGCCATGGGCGGGAAAGCGTCAACGTCCGGGCCGGCGAGAACGAACAGTTCACCGCGCGCGATCTGATCGTGTGCGCCGGCAAATCGACTCGCGATCTGCTCGCGCCGCTGGGCCTCGACGTTCCGGTCACGCGCGTGCGCAAGAGCTTCGCGTGGTTCGGGAGCGAGTCCGGCCTCTTCGCGCCGGAACGCTTCCCGGGCTTTTTCGTCGCCTCGGAAGCGGGCGGCTATTACGGCTTTCCCGATCTCGACGGCAGCGGCCTGAAACTGGGCCGCCACGACGCCGGCGAGCCCATTGCCGCGGACGCGCCGCTCGCGCCATTCGGCGTAGAGCCAACCGATGCTGGCGATCTGCAAGCCTTCCTCGCGCGCTACTTACCGGACGCCGGCAAGCTACGCGTGGGCCGCGCCTGCGAATACGACATGACGCCCGACGAGCATTTCATCATCGACCGGGTGCCCAACTGCCCGAACGTGCACGTCGCGACCGGCTTTTCGGGGCATGGTTTCAAGTTCGCCAGCGCGATCGGCGAAGCGCTCGCCGAGCGCATCATGCAAGGCGAAAGCCGCATCGATCTCGCGATGTTCGCGCGCAAGCGCCTTGCATGACGATGGGCCCCAGGCCTAGTTCGCGGGAATCGTCACGACCGGCGCCTTGCTGCTCGTATCGGCTTCCGCGAGCGCCATGAGGTTTTGCAGCACCGTGAACGCATATTTCGAATCGAAATCGGTGCGTTCGACCCAGTAGGCGGTGCCGTCGTAGTCGATCGCGACATAGGCATCCGCGGGCGCCTTCGGCCCCTGGTGCACGATGATGATCGGCCGCGTTTCGCCGCCAATGAGCCCGACGGTCGGCTTCGTCGCGCCGCTCTGCACCTGGGCGTCCGGCACCTGCACCTGCGCGCCGATATTCGTGAGGATGCCGAGCACCGAGCGCGTCACCATCGGAATGCGACTGCCGCCTTGCGCCGAAGGTCCGTAGACGATCTGATACGTGCGCGTATCCGCCGCGAGATGCAGCAGTTCGCGCACGCGCGCGAGGTCCGCCGAAACTTGCGGCGACTGCGCGCTGTTCGTCGCGCCGAGCGCGAGATACACGCTGTTCCCACCGTTCTCGTTGCGCGACTCCACATTCAATTCGCCGGCCAGTTGCAGGCGCCGTAGCGTCTGCAGCAACTGGAAGAAGCCGGCCGAGCCCGCGCTGTCCTCGCCGCCCAGCGCGCTGCCGTTCTGCAGCCCGCCGATCGATTGCGCGCTGATACGCAACAGCAGATCGACCGGCATGCCGCCCTCGGCAAGCGGCATGATGAGTTCCGGCGCGAGCGGCCGGATATAGGCGGACGCGAACGCTTCGCCCGTGGTCGGCGAAAACGTGAAGGTCGGTCGATTCGACCAGGAAACGCTGCCGGTCGCCAGCGCATAGTTCGGCTGCGAGCCGGAACCGATATTGCCGGTCGCGCCCGCCGTCGAATCGAATTGATACGCGGCGATGATCGAACTCACCGTGAGGAACGCGGGCGCATCGCCGAAACGCAACCCGACGACCGCTGCGAGTATTTCGCGCTTTTTTGCATCGCCGAGTGCTCTTGCATAATCGACCTGATCGGCGCGCAAGCGCGTGGGGCCGAGATGTACACATGCCGTGCCCAGCAAGGTCGAGCACGAAACCGCCAGAATCGTCGCTTTTGAAATCATCGGAAGCCTGCGCGGCCGGCCGCGCAAAGAGAGTGGGTCCGCGCGCACAGGTAGCAAGCGTTGTGCCCCGAAATTTCAGAAGCGCAAGGCGGCGCCGCTCAGCGCCGCGGGCGCGAGGTGTGCGGCTCGCACGCGGCGGCTCTCGTCAACAGCACTTCGCGATCGCGCGCGTTTTGCGTAAGCGCGGCCGCGCGCTCGAATTCCGCGCGCGCTTCTCCATGGCGCGCGAGTTTTTCCAGCAGATCGCCACGCGCCGCGGGCAGCCACGGGTAGTGGCGCAGTGCGGGTTCTTCGCACAATGCATCGACGAGATCGAGCGCTGCCTGCGGCCCCTGCGCCATGCCGACCGCCACCGCGCGATTCAGACGCACGACGGGCGACGCGTCGAGTTGCAGCAGCGCGTCGTAGATAGAAACGATCTGCGCCCAGTCCGTTGCCGCCGCGCTCGGCGCGCGTGCATGGCACGCCGCCAGCGCGGCCTGGAGCGCGTACGGGCCCGGCGCACCCGCGCAAGCCGCGCCGCGCGCGATGGCGGCGAGCCCGCGCCGGATCAATAGCGCGTCCCAGCGGCTGCGGTCCTGATCGGCGAGCAGCACGGCGCGCCCGGTCCGGTCCACGCGCGCGGGCAGGCGCGAAGCCTGCAGTTCCATCAACGCCGCGAGGCCGTGCGCCTCGCCTTCGAGCGGCACGAGTTCCGCGAGCATCCGGCCAAGCCGCAGCGCTTCTTCGCAAAGCGCGGGCCGTGTCCAGTCCGGGCCAGCCGTGGCTGCATAGCCTTCGTTGAAGATCAGGTAAATGACTTCGAACACCGAAGCAAGTCGCGGCTCGAGATCGACGCGACGCGGCACTTCGAATGGAACCTTCGCCGCCGCGAGCGTGCGTTTGGCCCGCACGATGCGCTGCGCGACGGTCGCCTCGGGCACGAGAAACGCACGCGCGATCTCGGCCGTGGTGAGACCGCCGAGCAGGCGCAGCGTGAGCGCGGCGCGGCCCTCCTTCGGCAGCACGGGGTGACAGGCCACGAACACGAGCCGCAGCAGGTCGTCGCCGATGTCGTCCTCGCGCGCGGCGTCGAGCGCCTCGACGAAGTCGGGCGCGAAGTGCGCCTGCAGCGCTTCGAGATCCGCGCCCATCGCCTCGTGCGCGCGGGCGTGCATTGCCGCGCGACGCAACCGGTCGAGCGCGCGATGTTTCGCGGCGGTCATGAGCCACGCTCCGGGGTTCTCGGGAATGCCGTTCGCGGGCCAGCTTTCCAGCGCGGCGACGAACGCGTCCTGCGCGATTTCCTCGGCCACGCCCACGTCGCGCACGATGCGCGCGGCGTGAGCGATCACCTTCGCCGACTCGATGCGCCACACGGCTTCGACCGCGCGGCGCGTTGCTGCAAAGGCTTCCCGCTTGTCGCTTGCGTCGGTCACGAACCGTGCGCGCCCTTTTCGAGCGCCGCCGGCGACATGTACATCAGTTCCCAGATGTGACCGTCCGGGTCTTCGAAGCTGCGGCCATACATATCGGTGCCGGCTTCCATCGGCGGGCGTTTCGATGTGCCGCCCGCCGCGAGCGCCTTTTCGATGAGACCGTCCACTTCCTCGCGCGAAACGCACGAAAGGCACGTCAGCACCTCGGTGCTTTCGCGGGCATCCACGAGCGCCTTGTCGGTGAAGCCGCGCATGAAGTCCAGCGTGAGCAGCATGGCGTAGATGTTCTCGCCGATCACCATGCAGGCGGCCTGATCGTTGGTGAATTTCGGGTCGAACGTGAAGCCGAGCTGGCCGAAGAAGTCCATCGAGCGCTTGAGATCGCGCACGCCCAGATTGACGAAAATGTGCTTATGCATAATCGAGTTCCTGTGGTGTTCGATGAAAATGATCAGGATGCCTTACGTTGCTCCTGGAGCTGGCGGAAATTCTCGACGCCCTCGCACTGCGGCAACTCGTCGAGTTCATAAAGCTGCCGCACTTCGACTTCGCCTTCGGCGCGGCCAAACGGAGACGGAAAGCGCCGCGCCCATTCGAGCGCTTCGTCGCGCGAGCGCACCTGGATCAGCGTATAGCCGGCAATCAGTTCTTTCGTTTCGGCAAACGGGCCGTCGACGATCGTCGGCTTGCCGTTCGTGTAGTGCACGCGAAAACCGCGCGAAGTGGGCTGCAGGCCCGAGCAGTCGAGCAGCACGCCCGCCTTCGCCAGTTCGTCGTGATAGCGGGCCATCTCCGCGTATATTTCCACGTCGTCGGGCGGCTCGCCCGCTTCGGTCAGCGCGTTGGCGCGCACCATGATCATGAATCGCATTGTCTTCTCCTTCCTGTGTGTGACGTTCGGGAATGTTCGAAGGCACCTGTGGGTGCGCTCATGAACACGACGCGCGAGGCGCACGGAAATCGACAACGGACAGCGAAATTTTTTACGAGCTTGGGGAAACCACCTGGAAAGACGCCGCTTCAGCGGAAGCACGGGCCCGTTTCACGCACTTCGACGCTCGCCCATTGCGCTGCGGGACAGCGCCGCGCAATGGCAAGCGCCTCGTCGCGCGACGCGCAATCGACGAGAAAAAATCCGCCGACCATTTCCTTCGATTCGGTAAACGGACCATCGACGACGCTCGTGCGGCCTTCGCGCACCTGCACGCGCGCGCCGCCGGTGTCGGCGGTGAGCGCGTGCGCGTCGATCAGCTTGCCCTCGGCGGCGAGTTCGTCCGCGAATTCGACCATGCGCGCGTAAAGCGCCTCGCCTTCGGATTGCGGGCGCGTGTCGCGCTGGCCGCGTGGCTCGGCGATGAGCAGCATGTATGGCATGAGCGTGTCCTCTCAGTCAGCCTGCGATCCTGAAAGGCAAGAGTCTATGCCAGAAAAACAGTTGCGCGTTCGGGGTCGCGCTTTCAGGCATAGCGCGCGAGAAACAGATCGGCGGACGATTCCGCAATCTGGCGTTGCTGCGCCTCGTCGAGCGGCGGCTGGCCCATCGCGACCTGCGGCCAGAAGGCAAAGGCCTTCACGACGCCTTGCAGTTGCTGCGAAGCGAAGGCCGGATCGGGCGTTTTCAGGCGGCCATCGGCGGCGGCGGCGCGCACCCAGACCGTGAGGTCCTCTTCGCGCTCGCCGATGCGGGCGACCATGTCGCGCGCGCGCTCGGGCGAGTGGATGCCCGCCGCGATCGCCACGCGCGCGAGCTTGAAAAACGCCTCGTCGTTCAGGAGCCGCAGCTTGCGCATCAGCAACTCGATGAGCTGTGCGCGCAGCGGCTCGCCGGCCCGGTAAGCCGGCGCGTCTGCGGTCGCGCTCGCGTCCCAGAGCTGGCACAGGATCGACGCGAACAGCGCCTCCTTGCCCGGGAAGTGGTTGTAGACCGTGCGCTTCGAAACGCCCGCGCGCGCGGCGATGCGGTCCATGCTCGTGGCATCGAAGCCGAAGGCCAGAAATTCGTCGATGGCCGCCGCGACGATGGCGGCGCGCTTGCGGTCGGTCAGGCGCTGAGGGGTGGCGAGTGAGCAATCCATTCCAGAATCTTACACCAGGCAGTTTACTTTTCGCCAGAATAAACTACACTGTGCAGTCTACTTCCCGTTTCCTAAGGTAGCTGCCATGACTTCGCCTTTCGCATTGCTGAGCCGTACCTTGGGCCTGCACGCCGCCCAACGCGGGCGCGAACTCTCGCGCACCTCGCCGCAGCACGACGGCGAGCGCTTTCGCAACGTGCGCCCGCGCCCGGCCGAGGGGCTCGGCAAAACGCTGAAGATCATGTGGAACATGATCTTTCACAAGCCGGGCGGCACCATGCCCGCGGGCGCGCTGCCCGTTCAGGCGCTCACGCGCGCGCAACTCGAGGCCGCGCCCGATCGCAGCGTTTACCGGCTCGGCCATTCCACGCTCCTCTTCAAGCTGCGCGGCCAGTTCTGGCTCACCGATCCGGTTTTCGCCGAGCGCGCTTCGCCGTTCCGTAGCCTCGGGCCCAAGCGCTTTCACGCGCCGCCCATCGCGCTGGCCGACCTGCCGCCGCTGCGCGGCGTGATCCTCTCGCACGACCACTACGACCACCTCGACCGCGAAACCGTGCTCGCGCTCGCGGCCACGACGGGCGTGTTTCTCACGCCGCTCGGCGTGGGCGACCGGCTGATCGAATGGGGTATCGACGGGGCAAAGGTGCGCCAGTTCGACTGGTGGCAAGGCGCGAGCATCGACGGCATCGAGTTCACGGCCACGCCCGCGCAACACTTCTCGGGACGCAGCCTGTTCGACGGCAACAGCACGCTCTGGGCTTCGTGGGTCATCGCCGACGCCGATCTGCGCGTGTTCTTCAGCGGCGACACCGGCTACTTCGACGGCTTTCGCACGATTGGCGAGCGACTCGGGCCCTTCGACGTGACGTTCGTCGAGACCGGCGCGTACGACCCGCAATGGCCCTACGTCCACATGCAGCCCGAAGAAACGGTGCAGGCGCACGTGGATTTGCGCGGCGAATGGCTCGTGCCGATTCACAACGGCACGTTCGATCTCGCCATGCATCGCTGGCAGGATCCCTTCGAACGCGTGACCGGCATCGCGCTCGCGCGCGGCGTGACGCTCGCAACGCCGCGTATGGGCGAAAGGCTCGATCTGGCGCAGCCGCATCGTGGCGAGCGGTGGTGGCGCGAGGTGGAGCAAAGCGCTGAGGCGCCGCGAACGGCGCGCCGGTGGTTGGGTTGCCGTGAGGGAGATGGAGCCCGCTCTTCGTAGTATCCGGCGCCCCGCCTTTCTCTGCGCCCGCGCGCTCCCGGCGCGCGGGCACACAAGCTGCTCCCTCCCCGCTTCCTCCCCCCTTCGCCGCAAAAGTCTCCTAAGCTTTTGCATCGGCCCGCGCATCGCGCCGACGTCTCACCCTTCACGGGATTTCCCCAGGCTGACATCCCTCGATTTCTGGCATTAAATAAATCAACTTGATTTATTTAGTCGACGCGCGGTTGACGCGACGCCGGCCCGGAGGAGACGCGTGAGAAGTCCGCATGTCGGTCAGGGCAGCAATTCCGCCAACGTCCGCCGCTTCAACGAACGCCTGCTGCTGCAGGCGCTGCGGCGTGCGGGCGAGGCATCGAAGGCCGATCTCGCGCGGCTCGCGAATCTCACGAGCACCGCGGTGGGCGCCATCATCACGTCGCTCACGGCCAATGGCCTCATCGAAGTCAGCGGCCGCCGCGACGGCCAGCGCGGCCAGCCCGCTTCGCTTCTGCGCCTTTCGCCGCGCGGCGCGTTCGCGATTGGCGTGCGCCTCGACCGGACCAACATCGAAACCGTCCTCGTCGATTTCGCGGGCCAGATGATCGGGCGCCGCTCGCGCGACATGCTGTTGCCGCAACCCTCGGTGGCGCAGGAAATCGTTCAGCGCGACATCGCCGAATTGTTAGCCATCCTGACGATAGAGGAGCGCAGCCGTCTCGCCGGCATTGGCGTGGCGCAGCCGTACAACCTCGGTAGCTGGCTGCGCGAACTGGGCCTGCCCGCCGACACCTTCCGCGTGTGGAACGACGTGGATTTCGCGGGCGAACTCGCGCGCGCCACGGCGCTGCCCGTGTTCAGCGAAAACGACGGCAACGCGGCCGCCATCGCCGAGATCTTCTACGGCTGCGGGCGCCAGCGCGACGACTTCCTTTATCTCTTTCTCGGGCCGGCGATCGGCGGCGGCATCGCCATCGGCGGCGACTGCGTGCGCGGTCTCACCGGCAACGCGGGCGATTTCGCAGTGATGCCCGTGCCCCCGAGCCGTCTGCCCTCGGCGCACAAACCGCCGGGTCAGTGGGACATCCTGCTTTCGCGCGCCTCGCTCATCGCGCTGCGCCGCCACCTGCAATATTGCGGCGAGACGATCGACAGCCGCGCCGATCTCGAAGCGTGCATTGCGCGCGGTCACCCTGGCGTGCAGGAATGGCTCGACGATTGCATCGATGCGCTCGCGCCCGCGCTGCGCTCGGCGTTGTGCGTGCTCGACGTGCCGGCCGTGGTGCTCGACGCCGACGTGGACGCCGGCCTCGTCGACACGCTCATGCAGCGCCTGCGCGTCGCGGTGGCGGCCACCGCGCCAGAGGCGCGCGGCACGCCCGCCCTCGTGCGCGGCACCTTCGGTCCCGATGCGGGTGCGCTCGGCGCGGCCACGCTCCCGATGTTCTTCAACTTTTCGCCGCGCGCGGGCATCCTCATGGGCGCCGGCGCACAAACTTACGCTCAAGCGCAGGAGGAGAGCCATGTCGCCCTCTGAGTCCACGACGCCCCCGCTGCTGGAAATGCGGGGCATCACCAAGACCTTCCCCGGCGTGCGCGCGCTCGATAACGTGCGCCTCACCGTCTATCCCGGCGAAGTCCATTCGCTCATGGGCGAGAACGGCGCGGGCAAGTCCACGCTGATGAAGATTCTCTCGGGTGCGTATCAGGCCGATCCCGGCGGCGCCATTCTCATCGAGGGCAAGCCGGTCGTAATCGACGGGCCGCATGCGTCGCGCGAGCTGGGCGTGGCCGTGATCTATCAGGAACTGAGCCTCGCGCCCAATCTTTCGGTGGCCGAAAACATTTACGCGGGCCGTGAGTTGCGCAAGGGCGGCGGCCGCTTCGGCACGGTCGACCGCCGCGCCATGGAGCGCGGCTGCGAAGACGTGCTCAAGCGCCTCGGCGCAAGCTTTGGGCCAATCACGCTGGTCGGCTCGCTTTCCATAGCCGAGCGTCAACTGGTCGAGATTGCGCGCGCCGTGCATAGCGACGCCCGCATCCTCGTGATGGACGAGCCCACCACGCCGCTTTCCTCGCGCGAAACGGAACGCCTCTTCACCCTCATCAACCAGTTGCGCGACGAAGGGCTTGCGATCATCTACATCAGCCATCGCATGGCCGAGGTGTACGAGCTTTCGGACCGCGTTTCCGTGCTGCGCGACGGCAGCTACGTGGGCACGCTCATGCGCGACGCGCTCAACGCGGAAAGCCTCGTGAGCATGATGGTGGGTCGAGATATTTCGGGGTTCTACAAAAAGGCGCATGCCCCGTACGATCCGGGCAAGGCCGTGCTCACCGTGCGCGACGTGGCCGACAACAAGCGCGTGCGCGGCTGCAGCCTCGACCTGCATTCGGGCGAAGTGCTCGGCATTGCGGGTCTCGTGGGCGCGGGCCGCACAGAGCTTGCGCGCCTCATTTTCGGCGCGGAGCCGCGCGTGCGCGGCGAAATCGCCATCGACGGCAGGACGCTGAACGTGCACACGCCGCGCGATGCGATCAACGCGGGGCTCGTCTATCTGACCGAGGACCGCAAGCATCAGGGCCTCTTTCTCGACATGAGCGTGCGCGACAACATCAACGTGACCGTGGCCGGGCGCGATGCGCGCATGGGCGTGCTCGACCTCGCACGCGGCGGCGAGCGCGCGAAGGAAGCGATCCGCGCGCTCTCCATTCGCGTGCCGAACTCGCGCGTGAGTGTGGGCGCGCTTTCGGGCGGCAACCAGCAGAAGGTGCTGCTTTCGCGCCTGCTCGAAACGAAGCCGCGCGTGCTGATACTCGACGAGCCCACGCGCGGCGTCGATATCGGCGCGAAGTCCGAGATCTACCGCATCATCAACGACCTCGCCAAAACCGGCGTGGGCATCATCGTCATTTCGAGCGAGCTGCCCGAGATCATCGGCGTGGCCGACCGCGTGCTCGTCATGCGCGAAGGCGAATTCGCCGGGGAGCTTGGCGGCTATACCGGCAAGCCCATTACCCAGGAAGCGATCATCGAACTCGCTACCGGCTCGCAGCATCCGCTCGACGCCGCCGCTTGACCTTCACCGCCTACGCAAGAAACGTCCATCAGGAGTCCGACATGAAAAGCATTCTTCCCCGGCACGGCGTCGCGGCCTCGCCCACGCAGTCCGCGCAAGACGTGCAGTCCGCCCGCAGCGTCGCGCTCGACGGTCATCGCCAACGCATGAAGTCGCTCGTGCGCACGGCGGGCATGCTGCCCGTGCTGGTGCTGCTGTGCATCGGCTTCGGTCTGCTCAACGACGGTTTCTTCACGCTGGAGAATCTTTCGATCGTCACGCAACAGGCCTCGATCAACATCGTGCTCGCCGCCGGCATGACTTTCGTGATTCTCACGGGCGGCATCGACCTCTCGGTGGGATCGGTGCTGGCCGCCGCCGCCATGGCCGCCATGATCGGCTCGAACATCGCGGGCTGGGGCTGGGTGGGCGTGCCCATGGCGCTCGCGGTGGGCCTGGGCTTCGGCCTCGTCAACGGCGCGCTCATCGCGCTCCTGCGCCTGCCGCCGTTCATCGTCACGCTCGGCTCGCTCACGGCGGTGCGCGGCATTGCGCGGCTCATGGGCCACGACACGACCATTTTCAATCCGCAGCTCCCGTTCGCATTCATCGGCAACGGCACGGTGTTAGGCGTGCCCTGGCTCGTGATCATCGCGCTCGTGGTGGTGGCCGGCTCGTGGTTCGTGCTGCGCCGCACGGTGCTTGGCCTGCGCATCTACTCCGTGGGCGGCAACCCGGAAGCAGCGCGTCTTTCGGGCATCAAGGTGTGGGGCATCGAGATGTTCGTCTACGCCATTTCGGGCCTGCTCGCGGGTCTTGGCGCGGTGATGTCGGCCGCCCGTCTCTACGCGGCGAACGGCCTCCAACTGGGCCAGTCGTACGAACTCGACGCGATCGCCGCGGTGATTCTGGGCGGCACGAGCTTCGTGGGCGGCGTGGGCTCGATCATCGGCACGCTGATCGGCGCGCTTATCATCGCAGTCCTGACCAATGGCCTCGTGCTGCTCGGCGTTTCGGACATCTGGCAGTACATCATCAAGGGCCTCGTGATCGTCGGCGCCGTGGCGCTCGACCGCTATCGTCAGCGTGGCTCGGCTCGCACGTAAGCGGCATCGCATACCGCGTAACCAGAAACAGGCGCGAGCGCGGGCGGTCCTGCTGCGCTCGCCGGGAAGGACCCAAACAGGACCAAAAGCAGGCCCCCTCAGGAGACAACCTCATGTTCAAGAAGAAAGCCGTTCTCGCCGCTGCTGCCCTCACCTTCGGTTTCGCCCTGCAAGGCGCGCATGCCGCCGACAAGCAGCTCAAGTCGATCGGCATTACCGTGGGTTCGCTTGGCAATCCTTACTTCGTGACGATTGTGCAGGGCGCGGAGGCCAAGGCGAAACAGCTCAACCCGAATGCCAAGGTCACGGCCGTTTCCGCCGACTACGACCTCAACAAGCAGTTCACGCAGATCGACAACTTCATTTCCGCGCACGTGGACATGATCCTCCTGAACGCGACCGATCCGAAGGCGATCCTGCCGGCGGTGAAGAAGGCGCAGGCAGCCGGTATCGTGGTGATGGCCGTGGACGTGGCCGCTGCGGGCGCCGACGCCACCGTGCAGACCGACAACGTGAAGGCCGGCGAGATTTCGTGCGAATACCTCGCGAAGAAAATCAACAATACGGGCAACGTGATCATCCAGAACGGCCCGCAGGTCTCGGCCGTGATCGACCGCGTGAATGGCTGCAAGCAGGTACTCGCCAGGACGCCCGGCATCAAGATCCTCTCCGACGACCAGGACGGCAAGGGCTCGCGCGAAGGCGGCATGAACGCGATGCAAGGCTACCTCACGCGCTTTCCGAAAATTGCGGGCGTGTTCGCCATCAACGACCCGCAGGCCATTGGCAGCGATCTTGCCGCGAAGCAACTGCATCGCGGCAACATCGTGATTACGTCGGTGGACGGCGCGCCCGATATCGAAACGGCGCTCAAGACCGATACGCTGGTGCAGGCCTCGGCGAGCCAGGACCCGTGGAAGATGGCGCAAACGGCCGTGCAGGTGGGCTACGAGATCATGAACGGCAAGAAGCCCTCGAACCCGATGATCGAGATGACGCCGCAACTCGTCACGCGCGACAACGTGGGCAGCTACAAGGGCTGGTCGTCGCCGCACTGATCACGGGTGTTGCTCAGGCACCAGGCGGCCCGTGCTCGCGCGGTCATGCGAGCACGGCGTCCTTCGTCACCACGCGGCGCGGAATGATCTTCAGATCGTAGAACGTGTCCGCGATCTTTTGCTGCTGCGCGATCACGGCGGCGTCGATCGGCCGGTATTCATGCGCGTAATGCGTGAGGCCGGTCTGGATCGTCGCCGCGTCCAGCCCCTGGATCGGCGAAAGTTTCGCAGCCGCCGCTGCCGTGTTGGCGCGCACCCATTGCCCCGTTTTGCCCAGTTCGTCCAGCGCGATAGCTAGCGCGTCCTTGCGGTTTTGCGCGAATTCGCGCTGGCTCAGGAAAAACTGATGGTGGCTCGCCACGCCGCTCGCATCGGCGAGAAGCCGTGCGCCGTCCTGCGATTCGACGGCGGCGAGGAACGGATCCCAGATCGCCCAGGCGTCGATGGCGCCGCTTTGCAACGCCGCGCGCGCATCGGCGGGCGCGAGGAACACCGGCTGCACATCGCCGATGGAAAGCCCGTGCTTTTGCAGCAGCGCGACGAGAAACCAGTGCACGTCCGAGCCGCGATTCAGGCCTATTTTCTTGCTCTTGAGACCTGCCACGTCGCGGATCGGCGAATTCTTCGCCACCACCACGCCCTCCGCGTGCGGCGTGGGCAGTTCGTACGCCGTGTAGACGAAATCCGCACCCGCTGCCTGCGCAAACACGGGCGGCGCTTCGCCCACGTAACCGAAGTCGATGGCGCCCACGTTGAGCCCTTCGAGCAATTGCGGCCCGGCGGGAAACTCCGTCCACGACACCTTGATGCCGAGCGGCGCGAGGCGCGTTTCGAGCGTGCCGTTGGCCTTGAGCAGCACGAGCGTGCTCGCGGCCTTCTGATAGCCGATGCGGAACTGGTCGGGTTGATACTTCGCGAACGCGGTGGCGGGCAGCGCCGCGCTGGCGAGCGTCGCGCCCAGCGTGGCGAGGAAATGGCGGCGAGTGTAGTGCGTGGGGCGGGTCATCTTCGGCGAGTCCGTGTTGGCATTGAGCATGCGCCCGCACGGCGCAGCCCTCGAACCGCCGATGCTACTGGCATACGCGCGCCGGCAGAAACGATGTTTCGCGCTAAGCAAATCACGCCGGCGGGAATGCACTGCCCTATATGCCGGCCGTCATCTGCGGACTGGGCGACATATGCGCGCCGTTCGCGCGATACCAGCGCATGAACGCTTCGGACGTCATGGGCCTCGCGTAGAAAAAGCCCTGTATGTACGTGACGCCCCGCGCGCACAGATAGTCGCGTTGCACCTGCGTTTCCACGCCTTCCGCCACGAGCTTCGCCCCCAGGCTATGCGCGAGTTCGATGATGGCGTCGAGCACCGCCGCCTTCTTGCCTTCGGAATCGATCGTGAGCACGAAGCCGCGATCGATCTTCAGGACATCGAATGGAAATTTCTCGAGATACGACAGCGAACAATAGCCGGTGCCGAAGTCGTCGATGGCGACGTGAACGCCCTCGCGCCGCAGAGCCGCCAGATTATTGCGCGCCTGCCCGGTATTGCGCACCAGCGTACGCTCGGTGATTTCCACCGTGAGCGTCGCGCCGCGTGCGGCAACGGCTGTGCGCAACGCCCGCACGTCGCTCACGAGCTGGTCGCCCGACAGATGCTCGGGCGCGAAATTGACGCCGAGATGAAAACCCGGCGCGACGTCCCACGTAGCGACATCGCGCGCAATGAGCTTTAGCAGATGCTGCGTAAGCGGCACGATCGCGTGTTCTTCTTCGGCGGCCTGAATGAATTCGTCCGGACACACCGGGCCCACGCCTGGCCGCACCCAGCGCAACAACGCCTCCACGCCCTCGCAGCGCTGCGTCGCCACGCCGTAGAGCGGCTGGTATTCGACATGGAATTCGTTCGCGCCTATACCGCGCAGCAATTGTTCGCGGCGCGACTGCCCGCTTTGCAGCACGCGCCGCACGAGCCAGACGAGCAGCGCGGAAAAGGCCGCCGCCCACGGCATGTAGCGCAGCAGCAGGCCGCCCCAGGCTTCGTCAATGCGTTCGGGCTGCCCGTAGATCTTGAGGTCGATCGTGGTGCCCGACAGGCGCTTTTGCACGTCCGCCAGCAACGGCGCGTCACGCACGTTCACGAGCGCCATGGCTTCGCGCAGCACGGCGCCCTCGCCCACGCGCAACTCGGCCTGGCGAAATACCGTGAGCGGCGCGGCGCCGTGCATCAGATCCAGCAGATACTGCGCGTCCACCACGGCCACGACCGTGCGCGCCCCAGCGCCCGGTGCGCCCGCTACGCCAACCAGCAGCGCCGGGCGGTTGCGCACCATCGGCGTGTCGTTGACGATCATGAGCCATTCGTCGTGCGGGCCCGGCGCATATCCGTTGAGCAGACTCTCGGCGGGAATGGCCTGTTGCGCGAGCGCGGAAGAGCAATCGATGCGCCCCGCATACAGAATGTTGAGCGTACGCACATAAGGCACGGTGGCGGCCATGAGCGTAAGGTCCGGCGAGAGCGTTGCGCACGCCTCGCCCGCGCGCGGCGCGAACGTACGGGCTGCGCTCTGCGCCGTCTCGACGATCGAGACGACCTGCCCGACGATGAACGCGGACGCGAACGCCGCCTCGCGCCGCGCACTGCGCTCGGCCTCATAGCGCCCGAGCGCGATGCACAGCAGGATGGGAATCAGCGCTACGACCAGCAGCACGAGCAAACGCGAAACTCGCGCGCGGACCGCGCCGGGGTTGGGCGAGACTTCGGGCAAAGCGTCCTCCGCACCAGGGACGCCGTCGAGGGCGGCTACGGCGTCATGCCAACATACACCAACGTGCTCGCGGCGCGTGCGAGCGATGCCCGTCAGGCGTGAAGGTCAGTGCGAACCTCAGTGCGAACCTCAGCGCGAACGTCAGTGCGAACCTCAGCGCGAACGTCAGCTAACGTGTGCCACGCGGCAGCGGCGGCGAAAAATCCTCAGGCGTCCCCGCGACGGCGAAACACCCACCAGCCCAGCAGGGCCGTGAAGGTCGCGACCAGCACGACCATGAGCCAGAATCCGTGGCGGTTCTCCGCAAGCGGAATGCCGCCCACGTTCATGCCGAAAAAGCCCGCGACGATGTTGATCGGCAGCGCGAGCACGGTGACGAGCGTAAGCGTGAAGAGCGTGCGGTTGTTCTGCTCTTCGAGCCGCGCCGCGACTTCTTCCTGGAGGAGCTTGATGCGCTCGACGAGCCCGGCCATGTCGCCGAGCACGAGCGAGAACTCTTCGGTTGCCTCGCGCAGATCCTGCATGTCGGGTGTCTGGAGCCAGCGCGGCGGCCGCGCGAGCAAACGGAAGATCGACCCCGGCTCCGGCGCGAGCATGCGTTGCAGACGCACCAGAATGCGCCGCATGGCCGCGAGTTCATGGCGGCTCGCCGCGCGGCGCGAGGCAAGAAACTGATCTTCGGCGCGATCGACGTCGACGCTCGTGCGGCGCACGATCTCCACCATGAGGTCGGCCTGGTCGCGCATCAGGTGGATGAGCAGTTCGGCCGGCGAGCGGAACGTCTCGCCGTTGCGCACGTAGCCGCGCAAACGGTCGATGGAGCGCAGCGGCTTCAGGCGCGCCGTCACGAGAATGCGCTCGTGCGTGTACGACCAGAGCGTGGCGATCTGCGAGGGCGTGAGTTCGAAATCGAACATGACGTCGTTGACCACGGCGAACAGGCCGTTATCCACGTGTTCGATCCGTGTGGAGTGCGAACCTTCGACGAGCATTTCGAAGAAGGCGTCCGGCAGGTCGAGATGCGCGCGCATCCACGGTTGCGCCGCCGCGTGCGCGAGATTGAAGTGCAGCCAGTAAAACGTGTCGTCGTGCGCGGCTTGCGGCTCGCCGCTCCCCTGCGCGCGCCGCAGCGCGTCGAGAACGTCGTCGCACGTAACGGGCTGCCCGGGCTGGCCCGGCGTGAACTGAAAACCGCAAATGAGGCCCGACAGGTCGGCGCCATACGTTGCGACGGACGAAGCGAAATCCATGGTCGTCGTGGCCGGTTGATCGGCGCACAGCATGCCATACGCGTGCTTTTGCAGGCAAGCGCGCGAATCGGTGCTCCGACACGCGCGTGTCATCGGTCTGTGCTACGCCGCGCCAGGCAACCCGAATTGCGCGCGGCCGAGCGGCGTGAGATCGGCCACGCCCGCGCGATCCGCGAGATCGGCTTCGATGTGCTCGGGCGGAAAGTCGGGCGGACTGCGGCCTTCGAGAAAACTCGGCAACTGGCGCTGCAGATAGGCGTCGTTTTTCGCGCAACCCGGTGTGGCCGGAATGTACATCACGTTGCTGTAGCCGCTGCCGCGGTGCTCGTTTTCCACCGAGTGAATCGCGTCGCAGTGCCAGAACACGGTGTCGCCGGCCTGCATCTGCGGAATCGATGTCAGCGCATCCAGCAGCGGCGCATGCCATTCGACTCGGATCGGCAGTCCGCGGCCGGGTTGCGCGCCGCACAGGTCGTCCTCGCCCACGTCGTCCTGCAGCGCGCGCAGGAGGACGTACGCCATGGCGTTGGCGATGGGCACGACCTGCAGCGTGCCGTCGCCGGGGCCCTGCGGCGTGAGCGCGGTCCAGCCCTGAAAGGTGCGGAACATCGAGGAGGCGATGCGCGAAGGAATCTCGCTCGCGTGCGTGCGGTACGCGCCGTCGAATGGGTCGTAGCGCCGCCAGTCGCCCGAGAACACATGGCGATAAACCTGGCGAAAACTCTCGTCGACCCAGCGCTCGACCGCGCCGCCGTCGCAATGCGCGGCGAGACCGGGCGCCGCCGTTCCGGGCGGGCGGCGCCGCAAACGGTCGGCGTAGGCGGGCACGACATCGGGATCGAAATGCACGCGCCCCTCGCTCTCGTGGCGCCACAGGCGGTTAAGGAACACGCGAGCGGCGGTGAGTTCGGCGGATTCGCGCGCCTGCACTTGCGGGCGCGACCAGTAGACGCCGTAGATCAGCGGACGGCTCGCGTTCGGGGGCAAGGCGTTGCGCTCGGCCGCGCGTTGAGCGGCGCGCGCGTCGAGATCGTTGCGCGCCACGTAGTCGGCAATTTCGGCGTCCCAGCGCGCGGCCTGCTCCGGGTCGAACACGCCGCGAATCACGCAGGCGCCGCGCGCTTTCACGAGCGCGATCGCATCGGCGCTCACGCGCTGCGCCGCGATGTCGGCGAACGCAATCTCCGGAATCACGGGCTCGCCCGCCTCGCGCAGCCGCGCGATGTGCCGCGCCTCTTCGCCCATGGCGTGCGCGACCTCCTCGAACACCTCGCGATAGTTCGGCAGTTGCGCGCGCAACATGCGCTTCGTTCGCCGGATCGCGGCCGGGACATCGTCGATTTGAAGTGCCGCCATGCGTGTCTCCATCGGGGTTGAATGCCGTCGTTTGCCGGGCAGCATACGCTTTAATGGCTTCGCCGTTGCCGCCGGAAGAACTGCCACATCATCGCCATCGCGTCGGGGCCGCGCTCCGAATGAAACGGTTCGCGCGGGTCGCCGCCGCTCCATGCATGGCCGAGCCCGCGAACGACGCACACCCGCACGACGAGCCTGCCCGACTTCACATAATCGCTGTACTCGACCGCATCGCGGCTGTAGTTCCGGATCTCGCCCACGCGCAAGTCGCCTTGCGCATCGAGCAACCGGTTGACACGCGCGAACTGCTCGCCCAGTTGCACGGCGTTGCGCTTCGCCACGACCGCGTCGATTTCGCCTTGCACGATACAGGCGGGCATACCGGGATACGCGGCGACGTCGAGCGCGGCATCGACGAGATGCACCGGTTCCTCGCGGCTGGCGTGACGCATGACGTTCATCGCGCTCATCGTGGAGGTGGCCGCGCCGAACACCGGCCCGGAGTGCAGGCCGACCGCTGCGAAACGCCACGGATAACGCATGGCGAGCACGGACGCGAGACCCGCGCCCGCCGAGATGCCGGCGAGATAGACGCGCTCGCGATCGAAACCGTGCTCGCCCACGATGGCATCGACGAGCGAATCGACCGCCGGCGCCTCCGACTGCGCATGATCGCCGTGCCAGTGCCAGCATCGCTGGGCGTGCGCGGTTTTCGCCTGCTCGGGAAGCAGCACGGCAAAGCCCGCGCGATCCGCCAGCCGGCAAACCCGCGTGCCGGCGGCGAACGATTCCGCCGTCTGCTTGCAGCCGTGCAGCATGACCACGAGCGGGATGCCCGCGACCGTGACCGCGCCCGCGCCCGGGGGCTGATAGAGCGCATACGCGAGATGGTTGACGAGATGCCCGGCTCGCGGCGGCGCGGAGTGGTAAGAGCGGACCCACCGGCCGCCCGTGCCAGCCGGTTGCGTACGCCCCACGTGCGCCTTCGCCGCTCCCCTCGCCGGTCTGGCGACCTGGGTGGACGTTGCGGGCTTCGCGGGTTTCACTTTCCGCGCGGTTGTCTTCTTCTTAGGTCGCGGCGCGCTCAGGCGAGTGAGCAGTTCGAGACCTCTGAGCCAGACGCTGGTCCTTTTCCGTGGCATGAGTAATGGCGACAGGGCGTTTTGTTCACGTCGCGCCAGGAGCCGCACGGCGGACAGCATCAGAGTGCCCACCATCATAACGGCCCCGGCCCGACGCTGAATTTTGCGTGACGGTACGCCGCCCGTGCTTCGGCGTCGCAAGTGACGCGGCGCTATAATTCCGGCGACGTTTCGTTTGCCGAACTGTTCGGCATGACCCCGCTTTCCGCCATTCCCGTGCCTGCTTCCACGCCAAACGCCCCGCCGCACCCCACGCTGTTCGGACTCTTCCTGATATTCAGCCGCATTGGCCTGACGAGCTTCGGCGGCGGCCTGAGCGGCTGGCTGTTGCGCGAATTCGTTCAGGATCGCAACTGGATCAGCGAAGAGGACTTTCTCAACGGGCTTGCCATCTCGCAGGCGCTGCCCGGCATCAACGTGAAAAACATGGCGATCTGGATCGGGCACCGGCTGCTGGGCTGGCGCGGCGCCGCCGTGGCCGTGACGGGCATTGTCGTGCCGCCCGCGTGCCTGATCATCGTGATCGGCGGCGTGGTCGGCGCGCTCATCTTCCATCCGCTCACGCAGATTCTGATCGCCGGCGCCGCTGCGGCGGCCACGGGACTGTCGCTGTCGATGGGCGTCGTCACCGCGCGGCGCGTGCGGCGGCAAGTGCTGCCGCTGCTGCTCATGTTGGCGACATTTCTGGCGATCGGCGTGCTGCGTTTGTCGCTCGTGTGGGTGGTCGTGGCAGGCGGCACCGCGAGCGTGCTTTACGAATACGTGGCGATACGCCGGGGTGCGCGATGAACGCACGCCTGCTCGGTCAGCTAGCCGCCATTTTCGCGCCACTTTCGCTCGTGACGATCGGCGGTGGCCAGGCGATCGTCGCGGAAATCCAGCGCCAGGTCGTCGAGGTGCATTCGTGGATGACGCATGCGCAATTCGCCGCCGACTTCGCCATTTCGCGCATGGCCCCGGGGCCCGGTTCGCTGCTCGTCACGCTGATCGGCTGGCAGGTCGCCGGATTCTGGGGCGCGCTCGTGGCAACCGCCGCGCTCCTGTTGCCAACGGGTTTCCTCATCTACGGCGTCACGCATATCTGGGGCCGCTATCAGGGCGCAGCGTGGCAACTGGCGCTCGAGCGCGGCCTGCGGCCCATCGCGGCCGGCATGATGCTCGCGGCGGGCTGGGTGCTGCTCAAGTCGCTGAACGGCGGCCTGCCCGCGAAGGCGATTGCCGTCGTGTCGCTTTGCGTGCTGCTCAGAACGCGCGTCAGCCCGCTCGTTCTTCTCCTTGCCGGCGCGCTTGCGCTCTTTGGCGTGAGCCTGATCGGCACGGGACTGCCGCATTGGCTCCAGGTCCAGCTCACGTAGAAAAACGCGCCGCCGTTACAACTCCACGGGAATAGCAGGCCAACCCGCGCGGTATACCCATTGCAGTCTCCGTCGATGCGACCGCGCCCCAGCCGGTCGCCGAACCATGCCATTTAATCAGGAGTTCGAAATGATTATCCGCCGCCCGCTTTTTGCCTTGCTCGTCGCGACCGCTTGCATCGGCGCTGCATCCACCGCCTCCGCGCAAGAACTCACGCGCGCCCAGGTGCGCGAACAGTTGATCGAAGCGCAGGCCAACGGCTCGCAATTCGTCACCGATAGCTCGTATCCCGAGGTGAGCCCCGTCTTCGCGCAGCAAGTCGCGCAGGCGAAGGCTCAGCAGCAGCAACAGCAACCCACCGGCATGGGTGCACCAATGCAAGGCACGAGCGATGCCGGCGCGCCGCGCGCCGCATGTGTCGGGCCGGTGAGCTTCTGCAACCTGTATTCGGGTAGCTGAGCGCGAGCGCCGCGTTCCGCAAGCCGCCCTTTCCCTTTTCCGCACTCGAACGCCCCGCTCGCGACGAGCGGGGCCTCTCGCGCACCCGCACCGCGCGAGCCCCGCAACGCATCGCCTTCGATGCGCCGCGCATGCCTCCCCTTCACGCCGCCGTACCGAATTGCGTGCGCTACAGGACAAACCCTGCCCCCAATAGCGCCGCGACGTGACTACACTATGGACGTCGGCATTCGTTTGCTATCCGCGTTCGCGTGCCGCCCGCCAGCACGACGACACTGGGAGGTGTGCTGTGCTACGCCTGAACTTCGCCCGCCCTTCGCGCCCCGCGGCCGCGCTTGCCCTCGCGCTTGCCAGCGCTTTCTGTTGTGAAGCCAACGCGGCAACACCGCCGCCGGCCCCAGCCAAACCGCCCGCGAACAAAGCCGCCGCCGATAAGGCCGCTAACGACAAGGCGGCGGATAAAACGACCGACGACAAGGCGGCCACCGACAAGGCGACCGCGCAAAACGCCACGGCCGAGACGTCCGCGCCAGCGGCTGCCGCACCGGACTTCTTCTCGCTCGCCGAGCGCTACGGGCCTGCCGTCGTGCACGTGATCGCGCGCAGCGCCGACGACCCGTCCGCGCCGCCCGAGCAGGAAGCCATCGATGCCGACGATCCTTTCTTCGCGTTCTTCAAACGCGCGCCGAAGCCGGCATCCGAGGCCGACGCCAGCGGGCCGCGCGTGATGATGGGCGCGGGCTCCGGGTTCATCGTCAGCCCCGATGGCGTCGTGCTCACGACGGCGCACATCGTCGACAACGCCGAGCAGGTGACCGTGCGGCTCACCGACAAGCGCGAGTTCAAGGCGGAAGTGGTCGCCGTCGACCCGCAAAGCGACGTAGCGGTGCTGCAGATCGACGGTCACGATCTGCCGTTCGTGAAGCTCGCCGATACGGCGAAGGTGCGCGCCGGCGAGCCGGTGCTCTCGATCGGATCGCCGGACAGTTACCAGAACACCGTGACGACGGGCATCCTCAGCGCGACGTCGCGCACGCTGCCCGACGGCAAATCGTTCCCGTTCCTGCAGACCGACGTGGCGGTCAACCCCGACAACTCCGGCGGACCGATTTTCAATCGCGCGGGCGAAGTAATCGGCATCGACGTGCAGATTTACGCGGACGGCGGCCGCTACGAAGGCCTGACTTTCGCGATTCCGATCGACGCCGCCAACCAGTTCCGCGCCCAGTTGCAGGCGCGCAAGGCCGCGCCCGCCGACAGCGCCAATGCGGCCAACGCGGCGGGGGCGGGCAATGGCGGCACGATCCGCACCTTCGGCATGCAGGTCGAGGACGTGAGCCCTGGGCTCGCGGCGGCGCTCGGCTTGACGCACGCGGGGGGCGCGCTCGTTGACGCCGTGGATCCGGGCTCGCCCATCGGCAAAGCGGGCATCCGGACCGGGGACGTGATCATGCAGGTGGGCGCCAAACCCATCGACCGGGCCGCGACGCTTGCCGCCGCGCTCGCTGCCGTACCGCCCGCCACGCCGGCCTCGCTCAAGGTGATCCGCAACCATCAGCCCGCGGTGGCGGGCTTCTCGAACACCGCGTTCGACGCGAACGCCGACGACGCGGCGACGGCGACCGCAGCACAAGCCACCGAAGCCGCGCAGGCGGCGGACGCGACCGACGCGCCGGTTGCGCCTGGCATCGGCGATGCGGCGACCAAGGCGCCGCCGGCCAACGTGCGCGCCGTCAAGACGGTGATGACTGGCACGGGGGGCACGCTCGCCCAGCCTGTCGCAGCGGCCGTGCCGCGCCAGGGCGCCGACCGGCTGGGCCTCATCGCGCATGCGCTGAGCACGGAGGAAAAGCGCTCGATCGACCTTCCGCTGGGTTTGATGGTGGACGCGTCGACTGGGCCTGCCGCGACCGCAGGCGTGCGGGCCGGGGACGTTGTGCTCTCGCTCGACGGCACGCTGGTCGAATCGCAGGAGGACGCCGCCGCGCTGGAGGCCAAGGCGGCGACTAGCATGTCGCTGTTGATTCAGCGTAATCATGCGCGCAAGTTTGTGGTCGTGAAGGTTCGGTGAGGGTGGTGCGCGACGGGGCGCGCTGTTCTGGCGGTTTTTTGGCGGTTTTTGGCGTTTTCTTGTGTTCGTGTCGGTATGCCAGCGTTGCCCCTGTGCGGGGCGGCACCTACTTTCTTTGCAGCGGCAAAGAAAGTAGGCAAAGAAAGCCGCTCAAACCGCCAATGCCCGCCACCATTCACCCCGCGCATTGACAGGTAGTGGCTCCGGAGCGTCTGTCGCCACGCGCCCACAACCGGAGTGACAAGGCGCTCATCCTTCCGGCGGCGCTACGCGCCCCGAAGGGCGCAGCAGAAAACAATCAGGATGCCTGACTTTTCGCCAGACCCTGGCATTCCCACCGCTTTCCTTTGCAGACCCGGCCGCTGCGCGCGTAGCGAGCAGCGGGAACGGATGAGTGCTTTGTCACTGGCGGGAATGGTGCGAGGTGACAGACGCACCGGAGCCACCGGCTAATGTGGCGCGAGGTGAATGGTGGCGTGCGCTGGCGGTGTGAGCGGCTTTCTTTGCCTACTTTCTTTGCCGCTGCAAAGAAAGTAGGTGCCGCCCCGCACAGGGGCAACGCTGGCAGACCACCGCGAAAACAAGAAAACACCAAAACCAGGAATGACAAAAAAACAAAAAAAACAAAAAACCAAAACCCAACCCTCACCGCGCAGTCAACTGCGCATAAACATCATGCGCAAGCTGCAACAACACCTTCCTGTCGATACCGCCCGAAAGCGCATACCCAAAATCCCCATCCACCCAATAGAACACATTCACCGGCCCATCCTGATACAGCTTGAAAGCGGTGGTATTAGCGCTAGCCTTGCGATGCGAAATACAAAGCGTCACCCGCTCGCCCTGCGCGTTGTGATACATGAACTGTGCGACTTCGCCGCCATCGTCAGCCGGTAGCAGGCGCCCACCCGAAAGCTCGAACCCGCTCTTCGACAGCATCGGCGCGTGAACGTTAGTGCCGAGCCGGTTGGCGAGCCACTTCACGAAGTCCTGCTCCTGGCTGTCGTCCATCGTGTCGGGCCGTGCCACGGCCGGCATGTAGACCACGTGCGCGAGCGCCGCCTGCTGTGCGAAGCGCATCGAGTTATCCGCGCTCACCGCGCGCAACTCGCCGCCGCCAGCCGCACCGGCCGGCGCCCCCGCTCCGTTCATGCCATAGCGCATGCCCCAGCCGATTCCCACGCCCAGCACTAGCGCCGCCGCGAGGCCCGCGAAACGCGGCCAGTTCGCCGCCGGCCGCGTGTTTCGCACCGTTTGCGTGCCAGGCTCAGGCGCCGCCACGCGCAGGCGCCCAGGCAGCGGCTCGTTGAGCACACGGTCGTAACGCTCGTGCAGCAGGTTGTTGAGCGCGAAGAAGTCGCTCGCGCGCGCGGCAAGCTCGGGATTGCGCTCGAGTTCCCGTTCCACATCGGCGCGGCGCGCCTCGGAAAGCGTGCCGTCCACGTAGGCGTGGATCTCGTCTTGCGTGACTGGATTTTGTTGATCGCTCATCGCACCACCTTCAGATTCGCACGCGGGACGGAACCGGCCATGAGCGCGCGCAGGCGCTCACGTCCCCTCGACAGGCGCGACATCACCGTGCCGATCGGTATGTCGAGCGCCAATGCGACATCGGCGTAAGCCATTTCCTCCAGCCCCACCAGCAGCACCACTTCGCGCTGCTCCACCGGCAGGCGCTGCAGTGCGAAGTCCAGGTCGCGCACTTCGAGCGCGCCCGTCTGCGTGGCGGGCACGGCGTAATCGGTTTCGGGCACGCTTTCGTCGTCGACGGAAACGTGCGCGCCGCGCGCCGCCGACTTGCGCACCTGGTTCACGAAGATGTTGTGCATGATCGTGAATAGCCACGCGCGCAGGTCGGTGCCCGAGCGGAACAGCTCCGTACGGGCGATCGCGCGTTCGAGCGTGTCCTGCACGAGGTCGTCGGCAAGTTCCCGGTTGTTGATCAGCGCGCGCGCATAGCGTCGCAGGCGCGGCACGTGTTCTATCAGCTCGTCACGGATGTCCATGTTTCATCCTGGATTGCTGCAACAATCATTGCGGGTTCACGATCCCTCGCCTTCGCTTTTCGGCGGCGCGGCGAGCGTCGCGAGGTCCGCCGCGCGCATCAGGCCGTGCGTTTGCGCGTTGCCCGCGAGCACCCAGCGCGTGCCTCGCTCGCGCCACATCAAAAGCCTGAGCGGACCGGCCCGGTGCGCGCTCCACTGCGGCGACGCGCCCGCGAGCCAGGCACGGCTCGCAAGCAGCACCACGCGCTCGCCCTGACTGTTCTCGTAGACATAGCGCTGCGCGCTCGCGAACGGGCCAACGCGCACTTCGCCGCCGCCGAGAAAGCGCAGCCCCGCCGCGCCGAAATCGAACGGCGCACGCGCCGGACCTGCTTCCAGCGACTCCGGCTGCGCATTTTCGGCTTCCATCAGCGCCATGACGGCGGCGTTGTTCAGCGCTTGCTGCGAAGGCTCGGTCACGGCGATCCACGCCAATGCGGCGGCGACCAGCACCACGACGGCCGCGAGGGCAATAGCGTAACGCCACACGCGCCTGCCTCGGGTCGCAGTGGCGCGCGGCGGCGCGGCCTGCGCGGGGTAGGCGTCGCGGATCTGGGCGTTCAGGCGCCGGTAGAACAGGATGCGGCGCCATTCTCCGGGCTTGCCCGCAAGGTAACGCCGCACGTGCGCCGCCCGCGAGCCGGCGAGCGTGCCGTCGCTGTAGGCCTGGATATCGGCTTCGGAAACCGGCGGCTCATCGAGCGGCCCACGAAACTTCATGATGGTGGATCGATGCTGATTGGGTGGCGACGCGGGGGCTAACACACCGCGCACGCCTTTTATTCCAGTGGGCGGCTAAATTCTCTTTTTGCGCCCCAAAAACCCTCGCCGCACCTTATCCGCGCCCCGATACCTGCGTGGAAAACGCCACGCGATTACGCCCGTCGCGTTTCGCCCGATAAAGCGCGGCATCGGCTTCCTCGACCAGCGCGGTTTCCGCGAGCCCCGGCGCCGGGGTCAGCGTCGCCACGCCGATGCTGATCGTGAGGTGCTCGCTCACGGCTGAGCCCACGTGCGGCAACGCGAGCCCCGCCACGTCGCGGCGCATTTTCTCGGCGAGCAGCCGCGCGCCCGCGCTGCCCGTGCCCGGCAGGACGACGGCGAACTCCTCGCCGCCGAAGCGCGCCACCAGATCGCGCGGCTGACGTATCTCGCGGCGGATCGTCGTCGCCACCGAGCGCAGCACGTTGTCGCCCGCCACGTGGCCGTACGTGTCGTTATACGGCTTGAAGTAGTCCACGTCGATCATCAGCAGCGAGATCTCAGTGCGCTCGCGCTCCGCGCGCTTCCACTCGGCGCTCAGGAATTCGTCGAGATAGCGCCGGTTCGAGAGGCCCGTGAGGCCGTCCGAATGCGTGAGACGGCGCAATTCGAGGTTCGCGCGCAGCAGTTCCTGCTGCGAGCGGCGCAGCGCGCGATATGCCTCGTCACGCTGAAGCATGTTTACGTAGGACCGCGAATGATATTTCACGCGCGCGATCAGCTCGACGCTGTCCGGCAGCTTGACGAGGTAGTCGTTCGCGCCCGACGCAAACGCCGCGCTCTTGATGGCCGGCTCTTCCTTCGTGGAGAGCACGATGATCGGCACGTCGCGCGTCGCTTCGTTCGCGCGATACGCGCGCACGAGCGTGAGCCCGTCGGTGCCCGGCATCACGAGGTCCTGCAGGATCACGGTCGGGCGCACGTCCTCTGCCGTGCGCACCGCCTGGTCGGGATGCGCGCAATAGTGGAAGTCGATTTCGCGTTCGCTTGCGAGCGCCCGGCGCACGGCCTCGGCCACGATTGCCTGGTCGTCCACCAGCAGCACCATCATCGGCATGTCGGCGGCGGGCAGCGTTTGCTCCAGCGCGCTACGCACGGCATCCAGCGCGACGGCGAGCGAGGCGTCGTCGGCGCTGCCGGAGTCGAGCGCCGCTTCAAGGCCCCCATCGAGGCCCGCATCGAGGGCGGCCTCGAGGCCCGTGCCGTCGGCGACGTTTGCGCTGGTGGGAAGAGTGGACTTCTCGGTCATGATGTCGGTCGCGTCTCGTATTGGCTGGCGTCTAGCCGGCAGATTGATACGGTGATTTCACCCTGCTCGCAAGCTCGGGCGCAATGGCGCCAAGCGGCAGGATCGCGCGCGCGGCGAGAAGCGCCGCCGCCGCCTTGGGCATGCCGTACACGGCGCTCGTCGCCTCGTCCTGGGCGATGGTGTGCCAGCCCCTGGCGCGCATCGCCTTCAGGCCGATGGCGCCGTCGCGCCCCATGCCGGTGAGCAGCACGCCGATCGCCTCGCCCGTCCAGCGCTCGACGACGCTGTGAAAGAACGTATCGACGGAAGGACGGTACGGCGTGTCGGCCGGCTCGCGAGTGTAAGCCAGCTTGCCGCCCGCTGTCATGCGCAGATGATCGTTGGTCGCGGCAAGCAGCGCGTAACCGGGCGCGGGCTGCTCGCCTTCCAGCGCAATGCGCACTGTGAGTCCGGTCTGGCCGTCGAGCCACGCGGCCATGCCCGCAGCGAACGACTGGTCCACGTGCTGCACGATCACGATGCCCGCGCCGAAACCGGCGGGCAACGCTCCGAGCACGGCGGCAAGCGCGCCTGGGCCGCCCGCCGACGCGCCGATCGCAACGAGCGGCGCTTTCGGCGCATCGTGCGCCATGGAGACCGGCGCACGCGCGGCGAAATCGAGCACGCCGGAAACGCGCCCGATCTGCTCGATCTTCGCGAGCAACAGGTCCATGCTGCGACGCGCTTCGGGCCCGGCGAGCGTGGGCGTGTCCACGGCGTCGAGCGCGCCCGCGCCCATCGCCTCGTACACGCGCCAGGCGTTCGCGCCCACGCTGCTCGTCACGATCAGGATGGGGCACGGCGAGCGCGCCATGATCTGCCGCGTGGCCTCCACGCCGTCGATCTTCGGCATCACGAGATCCATGAGGATCACGTCGGGCACCTGCGCCGCGCAAAACTGCACGGCCTCCTCGCCGTTCGCGGCGACCCACAGCACGCGATGGCCAGGCCGCGTCGCAATGGCCTGGCGCAACGCTTCGACCGCTAGCGGCATATCGTTGGCGATACCGATCTTCATCCCGTCGCCTCTCCGATCAGGTCGTTCACGGCGTCGAGCAGCGCTTCGTCGTGGAAGCTGCCCTTGGTCAGATAGTAGTCGGCGCCCGCGTCGAGGCCGCGCCGCCGGTCGTCTTCGCGATCCTTGTACGAGACGATCATCACGGGCACGCTGCGGTGCTGCGCGTCGCTCTTGATCATCGTGACGAGTTCGATGCCGTCCATGCGCGGCATGTCGACGTCGGTGATCACGAGGTCGAAATGCGCGTTGCGCAACGTGTTCCAGCCGTCCATGCCGTCCACCGCCACCGTCACGTCATAGCCGCGCTTTTCGAGCAGCTTGCGCTCCAGCTCCCGCACCGTCAAGGAGTCCTCGACAACGAGAATGCGCTTGCGCGCGCGCATTCCGTCATGCGCGCCGCCGCGCGCGACGCCCGCGAGCTGTCCGTCGCGCACGAGCCGCCCGACCGACGTCACGATGTCCTCCACGTCGACGATCAGCGCAACCTCGCCGTCGTCGAGCAATGCCGCCGCCGAGACGTTGCGCACCTTGCCCAGACGCGCGTCGAGCGGCTGCACGGCGAGCGTGCGCTCGCCCGCGAAGCGATCCACGGCTACACCGTAGAGGCCCGCTTCACTGCCCACCTCGCTTCCCACCAGCACGACGTTCAGGTCTTCCGTGGCCGCCGGTTCGGCACCCGCGCCGAGCAATTGCCGCGCGGTCACGAGTCCCACGGGACGCCCTTCGAACGCGATGTGCTGCTGGCCTTCGACCATCTCGATGGCGCTGCGCGGCACGCTGAGCGCACGGCGCACGTGCGCGAGCGGAAACGCATAGGCCTCGCCCGCGACCTCGACGATCAGGCTGCGCACCACGGAGAGCGTGAGCGGCAACTGCAGCACGAAACGCGTGCCCTGCCCCGCCGCGCTCTCGATATGCACCGTACCGCGCACGGCCTTTGCGAAGTTCTGCACGGCGTCGAGGCCGACGCCCCGGCCCGACACGTCGGTCACGGTGTCGCGCAGCGAGAAGCCCGGCAGCAGCAGGAAGTCGAACAGTTCCGCGTCGGACATGGCGGCCACGGCCTGCGGCTGCGCGAGCGAACGCGCGACGATGCTCGCGCGCAGGGCGTCGAGGTCGATGCCCGCGCCGTCGTCGGCCACGGCGATCAGCAGTTTGCCCGCGCTATGGCGCGCTTCCAGCGTGAGGCTGGCTTCTTCAGGCTTGCCCGCGCGCCGTCTTGTTTCGGAGTCCTCGATACCGTGATCGAGCGCGTTGCGCAGCAGGTGGCCGAGCGGCGCGTCGAGCATTTCGAGGATGTCGCGATCGACCTGCGTCGACTCGCCGGCAATCTCGAAGCGCACGCGCTTGCCGAGCGAGCGCGCAAGGTCGCGCACGCCGCGCGGATACGTGTGCGCCGCGTCGCCGAACGGCCGCATGCGGCATTGCAGGGCCTCGTCGTAAAGGCGCTGCGCGAGTTGCGTGCCGCGCCGGTCGATGCGATCGGCATCGTCGAATCGTTCGGATAGCTGATGATCGAGCGTGGCGATCGCATCGCGGATGCCGGTGAGCGCGGCGCGCGCGTCGGCATCGAGTGCGTCGGCATGGCGCTCCTGGAACTGTCCCAGCGCCGCGAGCACGTCGCCCTGCGCGCGGCGCGTGCGCAAGATACCTTCGGCGAAGGGCCGCATGCGGCGCGACTCCACCAGCGATTCGCCCGCGAAGCCGAGCAGGCGGTCGAGCGTGCCCGCGCGCACGCGCAGCATGCGCTCGGCGTCGGCTGAACGGGGCTGCGAGGGTCGCGCCAATGGCGCAGGTTCGGTATCGGCGGCGATCACGGCCTCAGGCTCAGGCTCGGGCAGACGCAGCGACGCCGACAGCGCCGCGATGTCGTCGGCCTCGGGTGCGGGCGCGCGCCCAGCCGCGTCGGGCTGCACAGCGTTCCGCAATTGCGCCGCGAACGCCGCAACCGACTCGCGCGAAAGCGGCGGCGCGGCGGCGTCGCCCGCCGCGCTCAGCAAGTCGATGCCAACGAGCAACGCATCGATGCACGCCGCATCGATGCGCAACTCGCCGCGCTGCGCGGCCACGAAACTATCCTCCATCGCGCTCGCCACCTCGACCGCCTCCGGCAGCCCGACGATGCGCGCCGCGCCCTTGAGCGAGTGCGTGGCGCGCATGCAGGCTTCGAGCGTCGCCGCATCCGCGGGCGCGCTTTCCAGCGCGAGCAGGCCCGCCGAAAGCGTGCGCGTCTGCGCCGCAGCCTCCTCCTGGAAGAGGTCGAGCAGCGAGCGGCGGCTCAATTCGTCGTCGCTCATCGCAAACTCCTTGCCAGCGCATCGAACAGCACTTCGGCGTCGAGCACGCCTATCGAGCGTCCTCGCCAGTGCGCCACGCCGCGCACATGCCGCCCCGCCGATTGCGCGAGCGTCGCGGGCGCGGGCAGGAGCGCTCCGGCGGCGAAGCTCGTTATGCCCTCCACGGCATCGACTGGAAACGCCGTGGTCGCGCCCGCCCATTCGGTCACGAGCAGACGCGGCGTGGCGGCGCGCGCCTGTGCGTCGGGCCTCGCGGCCTCGATGCGCAGGAGCGCCGCGAGCGATACCGCGAGCGTGAGCACGCCGCGCACGTTCACCACGCCCAGCACGGCGGCGCTGCGCCGGTGCGGCAGCGTATGGATGGCGCGCGCTTCGTCCACCTGGCGCAGCGCCGTGGCGGGCAGCGCGAGCCACTCGCCGCCCACGCGAAACACGAGCGAGCCTTCGCCGCGCGCCTGCGCGCCAGCGGGCTCGGGCACGCGTTCGGACGCGAGCGCCGAGGGTGCAAACGGCGCGGGCCGGTCGAGCATGCGCGCCGCCGCCTCTTCGAAAACCGGGCAATTCAGGCAACGCACGCACGTTTCGAGGCGCGGGCACGAGTTGTCGCCGAGCGTGCCAATGGTCTTCCAGCACGCGTCGGACGGTGGCGCGGCCAACACCAGGTCCTCCGTGAGATCGCGTTCAGGCATGCGTGCCTCCTGCGTCCGTGGCGCCGCGCCGCGCCATCTCCTCGGCCGCGCGCCGCGCGCGGCGCATCAGGCGGCGCGCACCGTCGCCGTCGCCCTGCACTTCGAGCAGCGCGGCCAGATGGGTAAGCGCTTCGTAGTGCGAAGGCTCCAGATAGATAGCCTTGCGATAGTGCGCGAGCGCTTCGGCGGTACGCCCCTGCGCATCGGCGATCAGGCCGAGCAGATACCAGGTGCCCGCGTTCTGCGCCAGCGCCTTCGCCGCTTGCGCGGCGAGGCGTTCGGCTTCGTCGAGCGCGCCGGCATCGGCAAGACGCCGCGCATCCGCGAGCACGGTTTCGGGCGCGGACGCAGCGGACGGACCGCCCGGCTCCGCTGCGCGCACCACGGCCGCCGCGCGCGGAGCCGGGGCCCCGTGCAAGGGCCGCAGCGAGTGCCGCGGCGGCGCGTGCCGGCGGCCCGCTGCCGCCACGGGCGCGTCGAGCGGCGTGAACACCCGCGCGCTGCCGAATGCGGGCGCCGCCGCCGTGGCCGCGATCACGGGCAGCGGCGTGAGCGCCTGCGGCACCGCCGCCGCAGGGCTTGCCGGATGATGATCCGCCGTCGCGCCATGTTCCGGCGCGCGAAAACCGAACGCGAGCGGAATATAGGCGGACGCCATCTCATGCCGCATCATCAACCCCGTTTCCGCCGGCCCGACGAAGATCATGCCACCCGCCGCGAGGCGCGCACGCAGCAGGTCGATGGCGCGGTCCTGCGAGGGGCGGTCGAAATAGATCAGCACGTTGCGGCAGAAAATGAAGTCATAGCGCACAGGGTGCGGCGCGAGCCATTCGAACAGGTTCGCGCGCTCGAAGGTAACGGCGCGCCGCACCGTCGCGGCGATACGCCAGCCATCGGGCATCGCCTCGAAATAGCGCTCGCGAAACGCGAGCCCGTCGCCGCGAAACGCGTTGCGGCCGTACACGCCGCGCGCGGCCGCCGCAATGGACTGCCCGCTGATGTCGATCGCGTCGATGGCGAACTGCTCGTGCGCGAGGCCCGCGTCGAGCAGCGCCATGGCCGCCGAGTACGGCTCCTCGCCGCTCGAACACGGCGCGCTCAGCACGCGCAGCACCTCGCCCGGCTGCGCGGCGAGCCGCTTCGCGCCAAGGCGCGCGAGCGCGGCGAAGGCCTCGCGTTCGCGAAAGAACCAGGTTTCGGGCACGACGAGCGCGTCGATCAGCGCCTGGCGTTCGGCCGGCGTGGTCGTGAGGCGCTGCCAGTACGCTTCGCGCGCCCATTCGGGCAGCGTCGCGCCGCTCATCCACTCCTTGCGCGTCACGGCCGGATGCAGATCGGCCGTGACCTCGAGCGTCACCGCCGCCCGCGCGCCCACCGCGCGCGCGAGCGCGTGCGCGCCGAGCGATTCGGCGTCGATGCCGGTTTCTTCGAGCAGCCAGGCGGCGAAGCGCGGATCGGCCTGTCTCATGGCGCGCCTTGCCACGAAGGCGGATCCGGAAAGAGCAGCGCCCGCACGCGCGCGTCGAGCAGATGGGCGACTTTCACCCATTGCACGAAACCGCGCTCGTCTTGCGCGACGGGACCGAGCCAGCGCGCCTCGGGCGTGGCGATGCCGCCTTCGGCAAAGCGCTCGGGCGCAATCGACTGCGTGCGCGTCGCGCTTTCGAGCAGCAGCGCGAGGCGTCGCGGCGGCGCGGAAGATGCGCCAACGCCAGCGTCGCCGTCTCCCTCGCCGTCGGCGCGCTCATCCACAAGCACGAGCCGCGTGGACATGAGCGCGCGCGCGGGCCGCCCGAGCGCGAGCATCGGCAGATCGACCACGGGCACGGGCGCGCCCTCGTAATCGATCACGCCGGCGATATAGGCGGGCGTGCCCGGAAACGCGCGCACGGGCGCGAGCGGCAGCACGTGCGCGATTTCGCGGGCATCGAGCGCGTAACGCTCGCCGTCCAGTTCGAACACCAGGAAGAGCATCGCCGCTCCCGCGTCACGCCTCGATCCTGAACCGCGACACGCCGGTGCGCAGTTCGTTGGCGACGAGCGTGAGATTGTCGATGGCCTGCGACGACTGGCGCAGCGATTCCGCCGTCTGCTGGGCGGCTTCGGAAAGCTGCGTGAGCGCCTGGGTGATCTGCTCGGCGCTCGTGGCCTGCGCCTGCATGCCGTCGTTCACGACCTGGAAGCGCGGCGCGAGCGTCTGCACCGCGCCGATGATCTGCGAAAGCTGCGCGCCCACGGCCTGCACGTCGTGCATGCCGCGCCGCACCTCTTCGGCGAACTTGTCCATGCCCATCACGCCCGCCGATACCGCCGACTGGATCTCCTTCACCGTCTGCTCGATGTCGTAGGTCGCCACGGCCGTCTGGTCCGCGAGGCGGCGGATTTCGGTGGCGACCACGGAGAAGCCGCGTCCGTACTCGCCTGCCTTTTCCGCTTCGATCGCCGCGTTAAGCGAAAGCAGGTTGGTCTGGTCGGCTACCTTCGTGATCGTCGCCACGACCTGATTGATGCTCACGGCCTTCTCGTTGAGGATCGCGAGCTTCGCGTTCACCGATCCCGCCGCCTCCATCACGCTGCGCATGGTGTCCTCCATGTGCGTGAGGCCGCTCTGGCTCGTGCTGGCGAGCCCGGCCGACTGCTCGGCCACCGTCGCCACTTCGCTCATGGTGCGCACGAGGTCGCGCGCCGTGGCGAAAATCTCGCGCGAGGTCGCGCCGATCTCGGTCGTGGTGGCCGCCGTTTCGCTCGCGGTGGCCTGCTGCTCCCGGGACGTCGCGGCCACTTCGGCCACGGACGTCGTGACCTGCAGCGACGACTTCTGCGCCTGGGCCACGAGGCTCGCCAGTTCGTCGCTCATGCGGTTGAAGCCGTCTTCGAGCACGCCGAATTCGTCGCCGCGATTCAAGCTCAGCCGCTGCGACAGGTTGCCGGTGCGCATGGAGTCGTGCACTTCCACGAGTCGCGCCATCGGCACCGTGATCGCGCGATACAGCGCGTAGCCCGTGGCGAGCGCGACGATCAGCACGACGCCCAGCGCCGTGGCGAGCGTGATTTCCGTGCCCGTGACCGAGCTGCGGATGGTTTGCGCGGACTCGTCCGCCTGCCGGCGGTTTTCGTCGACGAGCGCATTGGCCGTGGCGAGCACTTCCTGCCACGCCGGGCCGATCTGCATGAACGCCGCCTGCGCGGCCGGGCGCGACGCGGGCAACTGGCTCGCCACCGCCTTCGCCATCGGCAGGTAGCGCGCGTAGGCGTCGCGAAAGCGCTGGAAGCGCTCGCGGTCGTCGGCGCGAAAGAGCGAGTGTTCGTAATGCCGCGCGTTCTCCTCGACCTGCGCCATGGCGGCGGGCAGCGCCGCGACATCGCGCGCCATGCTGTCCGCGTCGGCATCGACGAAGGCCGCACGCTCGACGAGGTTGTAGGTCTGGTTGGCCGCCGCGCGCAGCGAGGTCGCGTAGAACAGGCCCGGCACCGAATCGCTCGTGAGGCTCATGGCCTCGCTGTCGATGGCGCGCAGGCGGTCCCAGGAGATCGCGGCCATCGCGAGCATCAGCACGAACAGCAAGCCGAAGCTGAGGACGATGCGCGTGCCGAGGGTGTAGCGACCCTGAGTCTGTCTAGGCAGGCCGGCGTGGCCGGAACGGGGCATGGCGGTGCTCATTGCGCTTGGGGCTCTCCGGTGGCGTGGACCGGCGCACCGCCCTCGCCGGCAAGGCGGGGCGCGGCTGCGCACGGCGAGGCCGCGCGCGGCGGCCTTGACCGCCGTAGTGTAATGCGTTTGCGCACTTTTATGGGACAGCGAGGCTTGCTGACAACCGTGCAGGACGGCCATCGCCGGGATTTCGGAGATAAATTCGCAGGTTCGCCGGGGCGCCCCGTCAGCGCGGCGCGGCGCTATGCTCGCGCGGGCGCGCCGCTGCCAATGCGTCGCGCATCGGCAGGCGTGCCGCGGGAGGCGGCCGGGGCCCCCCGCTTCCTGAACCGCGTTACTTCTTGACGAAGCGCAGCGTGGCGTCGACGACCATCTCGCGATGGCGCGCGCGCAGACGCGGATGCGAGGGGTCGCGCCCGAAGGCCGCGCCGAACGTGTGACGGTTGCCCACGCGGTGAAAGCACATCGAGCTGATGAGCAGATGCAGGTCGATAGGGTCGATGTCGTCGCGGAACGCACCGCTCGCCACGCCGCGCGCGAGCAGGTCTTCGATCGTGCGGATCGCGCTGGCGTTGCGGCTGCGGAAGGTCTTCAGGCGTTCGATGTACTTCGCGCCGTGAATGTTCTCGATGGTCACGAGGCGCACGAAGTCGCGGTGGCGGTCGTGATAGTCGAAGGTGAATTCGACGAGCCGCCGCAGGCCTTCCGTGGGGTCCAGTTCGTCGATGTGCAGATCCAGTTCGAGCGCGCGGATGTCGCCGTAGACCTTGTCGAGCACCGCTTCGTACAGCCCTTCCTTGCTGCCGAAGTAGTAATACAGCATGCGCTTGGTGGTGTTGGTGCGTTCGGCGATCGCGTCGACACGCGCGCCGGAGAGACCCATGGCCGAGAATTCGGCAGTCGCCACTTCGAGGATATTTCGCTTGGTCTGCTCGGGATCGTACTTGCGCCGGCTTTCGGATTGAGCATCGTTGCGTTCGGCCGAAGCCGCCGGTCTTGCCATGTTTTTCGTGGCCCGCAGCAGGGAAGGAATGCGGGCGATTCTAGCATGGGGAAGGATGGCCCAAACTGCGCGCAGCGCGGGCGTTTGTACTTGCGATTCCATGGGTTTTTTGTCTTTCTTTAACTTTCGTGCCGCCATGCATGTGGTCTGTCCGCGGCGGCGCGACGAGATGCGCGCCCGCGGCGTCGTGTTTGATTTCCACGCTGCGCCGAGAAGCAGCGCCGCCGCAATAGTGCAGTTTTGAACGACATCGAACATCGCGTTCGCTTCGTCGACGTCGGGCGTACCGCCAAGGCCGGGGTCGATCATGGTATCGACGATTTCTGGGCCGCCCCCCCCCCTCATCGACGACATCGGCAACGTCGTCAACAAAGAACAGAAAAATCGAGTTGACGGCATATCGCCGCCGCATTGTTTTTTTTAGCGGCTACTTGCGACTTCTCCGTAATCATTTGCTCTCCGACAAACAACAGCACTACGAAGGGCTCCGAATAATTGCCCTGACAAATGACCGGCGGTATAAGGGAAGGATGGCCTGTAAAAGGCCAACATCACGGCTCGTCCTTTCTTTGCAGCCCA
>NZ_CAJMZJ010000023.1:0-64996 GCF_905220295.1 Paraburkholderia sp. J76 | reverse complement strand
ATGAAGCGCTGTTTCGGCGGATTCGCGGCCTGTGAAAGAGCGTACATGCGCAGACGCTGCGCGTAGTGATGGGCGGATGCGCAATTGCGGTAAATCGCCTCGGACAATATCGACGCGGGCGTGGGGCTTACACGTGAAGGCTGGCAAGGCAGCCGCACGCCATCATGGGCACCTGCGGGCGCCCGGTTGCTGGGATAGCCACGATAATGGCGTTTATCACGGCGGCCCGCTTTTTAAGCGCGCCAGAAACGGTTTTCTGGCGTCAGGCCTGTGCGTAATCTATTCTGGAATTCCCGCCCTGCGCCCCGCGCGGCCGGCTTTGCCGACCGCCCCGCGCCGCGCAGGCGCCTGCCCGTTTGCTGCCCGCTTGCCGCTCTTTCGCAGCCTGCTTGCCGCCCGTCCGCTACCGGAGGCCCCATGTCCCGCCCCGCTGCCGTCACCCCCGACGCGATCCGCGCGGCCGTGCTCGCGATGCTCGCCGAGGCCGGCGACCCGGCACCCGCCTCCGACACCCGCTTCCGCAGGATCGTCTCGGTGAGAAAGCTCCGGGCACGCCTGGGTGCCGGCGACCCTGCCACGCTCTCGCGGCACCTCAACGCCATCGAGGCGGAAATCGTGCAGGCGGGCCTCGCCGGGTTCGCCGTGCCCGGCGTGCCGCCTGAAATCGCCGAACAGATGCGCGCGCTGTGGGAAGCGGCGGTGGCCACGCAGCTCGGCGGCATCGTGCGGCTGCGCCGCGAGACGGAAGCGATGGTGGAAGCCGCCACCGAGGCGCAGCGCAACGCCGGACTGAAGGTCGAGCTGCTGCGGTTCGAACTCGCCGACGTGCGGAGCCAGCTCGGTGCGCGCGACGGGGAACTGGCCGTGGCCCGCGCCAGCTTCGAGGCGGCCACGCAGCGCGCGAGTGCCCTCGAGGACACGGCGGGAAAACTGCGCGCGCAGCTGGAGGGTGTCGAGGCGGCGGCAACCGATGCCGCCCGCAAACACGCCGGTGAACTCGCCACCGAACGCGTCCGCTACGACGGTCTCGCGAAACAGCTGCTGCGCGAAACCGCCCACCAGCGCGAGACGTTCCAGACGGAGCGGCAGCGCCTCGAGGCGGAACTCGTCCGCGCGGGCGAGCGCCTCACTGCGCTCGAGTCGCTGCGCGAGCGCCTGCTCGCGGACCTGTCACAGGAACGCGACGCCCGGCAGCACGCCGCCGCGGAAGCCGCGGCGCTGGCCACGCTGGTGGACCAGCAGCGCCAGACGCTGGCGCGCATCGGCGCCGGTTCAGTCAACGGACGGGGCAAGGCGGCGGATACGCGGCCAGCCGCCCATCGCATGGCCCGAACGACAAAGGCGGCCGCCGGCCGGTCCACGGGGAAAGCGCGATGACTCCGGTGACGCCATCGCGCTGGCTCGAAACCGGCTGCCGGCCACCGCAGCACCTGCCGGATACCACCGACGCGGCGCTCGCCTACGTCGCCCACGCGCTCGGCCACCCGGTCTACCTGCGCTGGACACTCACGGCGCTCAAGCGCGGCTGCCCGTCGCTGGCCGATGCGAAGCGCGAACACCCGGCCGTGTTCGCGCTGCTGCTCGACCACGACACCGCCATTGAGTACTGGGATCACGGGCGCCTGCGCGTGGTGCCGGAGGCCTCGGCGCCGTCCGCCGCCACCGTGCTCGAACGCGCCCTGCGGCAGCACCGGCGGCGCTTCCGCTTCATGGCGGCAGGCCCTGTGCCGGACACCGCCGTCACGGTTCAGCAGGCCATTACGGATGACGCTGCCCTGCTGCCCGCTGCCATCGATCCGGTGTGGCTCGCACGCGCCGGGCGCTTCGCGAATGCGGCGGCGCTGACCAACACCCTCGGGGTGGCCGATGACGCGCAGGCGGTGCGCCTCTTCCTGCGCGAGCGGGCCTCGCACTCGCCGCACACCCTGCGCGCCTACGTGACGGAACTGCGGCGGCTCGCGGTCTGGTGCCAGCGCGAGCACCTGGGGCCGCTCTCGGATCTCACCCGCCAGGACCTGATGGCGTACCGTGACGCCATCCAGGCGCCACAGCATCACGGGGATGGCAAGACCCGGCGCGCGGCGCCGGCAAGCACCTCCCGCGCGCTCGCCGTGGTTTCGAGCCTCTTCGCCTGGTGGCACCGCACGGGCTATCTGGGCGTCAATCCGGCGGAAGGACTCGCGGCCGGGCGGCGCGCCCGCATGACGTGGACGCCGGTGCGGTTCCTGCCCGCGGCGGCCCTGGCGCACTGCGATGCGGTCGCCGCCGGTGACGCGCCGGAAGACGTTCCGGCAACGGTCTGGGCCAGGCGCAGGGCCATCTGGGCGCTGTACCGCTTTGCGGGTATCCGGCTCGCCGAACTGGTGTGGCACGAGGCACTCGCGCTACCGCGCATCGAGCTCGATGAGGCCCGGCAGTGGACCCTGCACGTCACCGGCAAAGGCGGCAAACTCCGCGCGATTCCGCTGCCCTCAGGCTGCCTGCCGGTGCTGCGTGCCTACCGTCAGGCGCGGGGGCTGCCCAGCGACCCGCCGCCCGGCGAACAGTTACCGCTCATCCACAGCGAACGTGGCCGCGCGCTGGGTGCGAGCGGCCTCTACGACGAGGTGCGGGCGGTGTTTGCACTCGCTGCGGCGCGGCTGCCGCCAGAAGAGCGCGCGATGCGCGCGGCGCTCGAAGCCGCCTCCACACACTGGCTGCGCCACGGCTACGCGCGCACGCTGGTGGTCGATCACCGTGTGCCCCTGCCGGTGGCGCAGGCGCTGCTCGGCCACGCCTCGGTGCAGACGACGGCGGCCTATGCGAGGACCGACACCACGCAGCTGCGTGCGTTTGTGGAGGGGAGTTTTCCGTGAAGTAACTAGCCCTCTTTGAGAAGACAGGAAAACATGCGCATCACAACTCGAACGGACCTCTGTCGTTGACCGACTTTCCAACTTGCCCTCTTCGCTGCTCATCGGCGATTGCGGACGTTGGTACGTCGATGCTGGAATGCAGGGCTCGCTGAAGCGGCGTGCACCCGACAGCGATTTCTGTCACGAAACTCGCCCCTAGATCACGCCAATAGGCGTGTGACATTGCAACGGCCACGGCATAAAGTGCCGCGGTCATCATTGCATGTCATTAGTCGCTCGCTTCTTGATCATTGACGTGGCAAATGTAATATTATCGGTGGCGACCTCGCCGCACATGACTATGCAATAAGAATATGACCAACACTAACACAACACCTGAGAGCGCAATTTCATCGTGGGGGGGATTTGTCTATCAGGGAAAAGTAGCTCTATTCCATGCAGTAAGGCTGATCCTGGATAAATCATTCAATGGCATTGACTTATCCGAATTCAAGTTGCAACTGGACAGCACCGATGATTTCGCCATATACATAAACAACAAAGCCGTTTCTGTGCATCAGGTTAAAGCCAAAATATCTCGCTACCGCTCGGATTTTGTGAAAGCACTAGACAAATCCAGCAAAATTTGCATCGACTGCTCTCCGGAGACAACGCGATATTTTCACATTGCGCAGCCCATAGATGACGCCTCCGATTACGAAAATTCGAAGGGTGGGTACGTCAAATTTTACACTTATGATGGCTGCACTCATTGCCCAATTGACAATATCGAAGGATTAACAAAGGATAAGATTAAAGCTTATCTTGACAAGCACAATCTAACCAATACGGACATTCTTGTTGAAAAAAAATATTGTCAACTCTCAGAGATGATTTCTGCGCATGTAATCAAAGTGCACGGAAAAATTCACAATGGAAAATCCCAAAATGCTGCAGCGTACGAGAGCACGATAGATTCCGCAACCGTCAGGGAATTTATAGAAAAAGAATACAGCGATAGAGAAGACGAGGAGTACATACTCCTGAAGCTCCGCGCAACGTTTGCCGACACCCTAGAAGCTTACATTTTCGACGAAGACAACGGATTTGACGATCTGGAGATTGAGCGCGCGCAGTTGGCATTTGATTTTTTATATACTCTAGAAAATGAAAAATTGAGGGCAGCCATCGCCTCATTCAGGCCGCATGATTCGTCAGAATCTTTACGATTCGACGATTTGCAGTATTACGCAGATATTATTATGAATATCGCATGCGAGATGATCTTTCGTGACATCCCTCACTATGGAAAGGGTCTGTCGAAGTATCTTCCAACGGCCATTCATCTCGATGGACGACACGCAAGAACATTTCAAAAACGGCTTTCCCGACAGATTTTACAAAATTCAAAACTTATCAGTCTGCTATTTGAATTCGATACGTTTATCGCGATGGGAGATATTAAAAATCTCGTCGTCAGCGAGTCTACGGAGAGAATTACTCGGCCGCCCGGCATAGCCGAGAAACATCGATTTAACATTACAAAGATGGTGGAAATGCGAATTATATCAGTAGATGTCGCACAAGAGGAATTAAAGTGATCGAGAAAATTTTATTTGAAATTGTGAAGAAGGCCGGCTTCGAGTGCATTCTTAGCGATGAGAGCTACAGCTTTTTTGTCAGCACTGGAGATACTCAGCGTTATCTGATTTTTGCCGCGCTCAGCCAACTTCCGGAAGTCGATCAGTTACATGAAATTGTGCTGAGCAAGGCTCCCCTCGAACTGAGTTCACGACCGGGGTTCAACAAGAACTGTGATCTAGTCCTGATGCATATGGTCGACCAGCTTGCGGAGTACGATCGACTGGAAAAAACTATTCTAAACTATGAAGAAGACCCATATTTTTTCAAAAAATACTTTCTCTACTACACCAAAGCAGAAGGAATTCTTCTCAAAGACAAAAATCCCGATGATCTGATTGGCGTACTTTCCGATCAAGCTCAATTTTCGGATTACAAGAACGACCCAAGGACTCCCTCACTCTATGGCGTAGCCGCTCGAATATTTATTAAAATACCTTTTCTTGAAATGCCTTGGAAAGAAAGGGAGCTTATCCCTCTATCAGTAAAGATTGATGAAGTTATCGCTGATAGACAGATGACAGAGTTGTGGGAAAAATTTCACGCCGCAACGGAAGACGATAAATTAGACGAATTTATTCAGAAAATTGTCAATGAAGAACTGGAAAATATCAAGAATTCAGATACAGGGATTTAAGGCTTTTTCGCATTCGAATTTCGAATTCGATGCAACGACTCTTATCACCCTAGAAGGGCCTAATGGATACGGGAAAACCACAATCTTTGACGCCATTGAGCTTCTACTGACCGGAAAGATTGTTCGTCTCAATCGACTTTTTGAGACGATTATGCAAAAATCAAAAACGAATTACGAGGATAACCTGTACTGGAATACCAAAAATGGCAAGAAAACGTTGTTTATAAAGGTTGAATTTGAAGATCTTGAGTCTGGCGAAAAGCACGCGTTTGCACGATTTGCGGATCCCGACTCATTGAGCATCCCGGCTAATAACCGGGCGGACAAGTTCGACATATTCCGACTTTGTAAACTGGATGAATTTGATTCTCCCGACTTCTCATCTGAAATTCCCTCGAATTATTTCGACGAGATTTTCGGGAAAAATTTTTCGAAAAACTATTCGCTAATCAATTACCTCCATCAAGGAGAAAGTTCCTTTATTTTTGGCAGTTCCACTGCAGATCGCAAAGGAGTTATCGAATCGTTAATTGATGCAAAAGATGTCATAAACAAAATTGATGTCCTCTCAAAGGCTGAAAAAGGTTTATCGACTCTGATAAACTCCAAGACGGATGCCGCGGAAATCGATCGCCTGTCCACAGTCATCAAAAATCTTTCAGCAACACGAGAAACCGGGGCGCCGATAGAGCATCGCGGATTTGCAACCAGAACACCCGCGCCTGACTGGGACGCTAAAGATCCGTTTCCAACGGCAGATTCACAGCGTTTTCTAGAGTTAAATCAAAAAATAGAAATCCTAATCTCTGCGTCGAGGCCTGAAGTACGCGATGAGATTCGACTCCGTCGTAAGAATCGCGAGATCGAGGGGTATGTTGTCGGAAACGACGCTCTTTTCGCCCTTGTGGTCTCGGTCGGCAAGCATCTCGACAAGTACGACGATCTACGCGCGAACAGCACGCGCCTAGAATTGCTGCAGCAGATATCGAACCGATTCGGAAAAAACGCGAAAGAGATCGCGGTTGACGACATCGATTTCGCAGTGTCGCGCGGAACGAACGTGGACACGGCGTTGAGATCGGCAATAATGTCGCGAGACACCTTGTCGAGCAAGGCTAAGGAACTTGATGTAGCCTTGGCCGCCGTCGTGAATGCCCGAAGAGATCTGCTCGATGCGACCGAGAAATTGCGACGCGAGCACGAATCAAGCTGTCCAATGTGCGGGCACGAGTGGAATACCAGTGAACAGCTTCTTTCGGCAATTGCGCTAACCGGATCGACCTTGAACGACAGCCTTGATGCGCTGGCGAAGCAGATGGTGGAGGTCGCTGCAACAATTGATGAACAATTAGGGCCAATCCGCATTCAGATTGCCGAGGAACAAAGGAAGCTAGCGAGCGATTTTAACCACCCCTTGCTTTTAGCGCTGGAAAACGCTAAAGAATCGTTTGAGAATATCCGCAAGCTTAATGCCCGTCTGGAAGAGTTAGGAATCGATTATGAGGCCGACTTCGCATCAGAAGCAGCTCTACTCGCGTCGAGGAAAGAAGCACTTATCGGCCGCATCCGAAATCTCAAGGGCAAAGAGGGAGACGACCCGCCCTTAAACTGGGAACCGTGTATCATCGAAGGCTTTGCAAGCTTCGATGATTTTTACTCAATCGAGTCAACGCAATTTGTTGAGAAACAAGCCTATCTTGTTTATACGTATAGGACGCGCCAAAATTCCGCGCTTCACGCCGCAAAGCAGGAGCTAAATGCTAAGAACGCACTGAAAGACGCTAGAAAAAACGCCAAATCCCGTATCAGCGCCCTAAAGTCAGTATTGGTGGAGACGGAACGAAACTACTCTGCGAATACGATTGCAGACATAGAGCTTATCTTTCATGTCTACAGCGGCAGACTCATCCAGAATTATCAACGGGGATTAGGACTATTCATCGAACGAGGAGATGGGAAAAAGCTCCAATTCTCAACAGCAGAGCAATCGGAGCATGACGCGACCCTGTCTATGAGTTCTGGACAGATTTCGGCACTGAGTCTCGCGTTCTTCCTCGCGCTCAATCGTGTTTACTCTAAGACCCCATTCGTGCTCATTGATGACCCCGCACAGTCACTCGATGATATCAATGTCGCTTCCCTGACGGATCTACTGCGGTGCGAGCTCAAAGATCGCCAGCTACTTATGTCGTCACATGAAGATGACATTGCTGCATACATGAGGTACCGGTTCGAGCGCGCCAATCTAGGACAGAAATCCTTTCATATGCAAAGTCTCGCAGATGTCCGGAACTAACGACTGAATGGCGTTGAGCGTCCCGTGGTAAGGCCTGTGTTGGTCGCGGGGCGCTCGTAAGACAGGTAAGCATTAATGATCGGACGTATCAACTTCCGCAGACCGGCTGAGCGATTTCGCCAATCCGGTGCATCGACCAGTTGAGTCCGCGGGACGCCAAAACCGTTTGCGCTTCGCGCCCTGCCGGCCTTGTTTTAAATTTTGCTTAACTCTCTGTCATGCAACATTTCAAGACGCATTGACGTGACCGAACGCTCAGGATTTGCTTTATCCGCCGATTCTCTCGCGGAACGCCCCTAGCAAAATCAACGACTTAACCATACCTCACAAATGAATTCGCTTTTTGATTGATTTCTGCAAAAATTGCTCACTTTCTGGCTTAACGATCCGAGCGGCTACCCAAAATCAGCCCCTTCCTACTGTTCAACATTTCATTTAAATTTGTCCGCTTTTTGCTTTAATCGACATCCCGCATCGAGTTGCCGCGATTGGCATTGCTTTTCATAGACCTGTGCCTTTTTCTGCGGAAGCTTCCAGCGTCACCGCCAGGCGGTCGCGCTCGCGGGCTGCTGCGCCAGCCCGTTCAACGCGAACATCGCCTCAGTCTGATTTGAAGTTGGAAAAACTACTGGCCTAGAATCTGACGCGGATACCGACGTCAGCGCCAACTGTGGTACCGGGCGGCAGGCCGAGACCCGCGGCGGCGGTCCCGAGTCCTTCCACGCCACCGATCGCGCTGCCACCGCTTTCCACTGAGAGGCCGGACCCCAGGCACTGACCGCTGGCCGAGCACTTGTTGTTGACAACGGCGACCTGCGCATAAAGCGCCGTACGTTTCGACAGGAAATATTGTGTGCCGGCTGCCACCGTGATCGAACGGTCGCCCGAATGCACGCGATCCTGCTGATAATAGACAGCGCCGTTGAGCTCAAGCGTCGGGAGTACGAACCAGTCGGCACCGCCGCTGTAGACATTGACACTGGTGTCGGTCGAGTTGGTCAGCGCCGGATTGACCGAAACTGGTACGCTGTTCGCCTTGAAATTCGTAAACGCGCCCTTGACGATCACGCTGCCGAACTTGTAGCTGGCACCCGCAGTATACGCACGCACATTAGCCGGATAAAGTCCGCCGATCGCGGCGAGACCCGTGTCACTTGCATTGTTGACGCTGATATAGGACGCGGCCGCGAGGAACGTGCCGTTGGTGTACTTCGCGCTCAACGACCACGATCGACCATTCTGGAAATCTCCCGCGACACCGCCCAAACCAAACAAGCCTGCGAACTCGAATCCGCCGATGTCCGGGGAGGTGTAGCTGAGCGCATTGGGCATGAAGGTCGCTGCGATCAGGCTGTTGTCGATAGTCGTCGTGAGCATGCTGCCGAACTGGCTCACGCTACGCGGGTCGAGATCGTCAATGGTTAGAAAAAACGGCGAAAGTTGCAGACCCGCCTTCAGCGTGCCGTACTGGCTTGACAGCCCCACTTCGGCAGTACGATTGAAAAGCCCGTTGTTGGCTGGCGGGTTATCGAATCCGCCGTTGGCGAGGCTGATACCGCTTTCGAGTTTGAAGATCGCCTTGAGGCCGCCGCCCAGATCCTCCGAGCCCTTCAGGCCGAATAGCGACGGAGAATAGCCTCCATTGGTCAGCGCGAATTGCCGACCGGTACCGGTTTCCGTGCCGTTAAAGCCCGGCGTCGAATGACTCAGATACATCACGCCAGCGTCCATGATGCCGTACAGCGTCACATTGTTATCGGCATACGCAGCGTTGGCCAACCAGAGTCCGGCAGCCAGCAAGCTGATTTTTACTACAACTTTGCACTCCAAACCTTTCTTCACTCTTTTGTCTCCGTTGTTGGATCGCCAAATCTTCCAGATTTCTAGTTTTCACACTTCAACTGCATCAGCCTGACGCGTGCGTTCCCGACTTGTGAGGGTATAAGCGATCACATTGACGGGCACCGCCGCTAACAGAAATGGAACTGCAAAGAGGTAGTACAGATTCGAAGCCTGCCAGCCCCTGTCCATCAGAATGCCGACGAGCACAGGCGCGACCATTGCGCCCAGTCGCCCCATACCGACGGCCCAGCCCACACCCGTTGTGCGTGCCTTCGGCGAGTAGAGAAGCGGCGTCAGTGCGTAGAGGCCGCCCACGCATGCCGAAATCGCTGCGCCCAGCACGATCGAAGCAGGCATGGCGTACTGCAGTCGTGAACCGTTCGCTCCGAAGAACACGAGCACCATGGCGCTAGCCACCAGAAATGCGCTGAGCAGGTTCCTGAGTTTCACGTGGCCAGACACCAGGCTGAACAGCGTGCAGCCGATAATGCCCCCGACGTTCAGCAGCACGCCACCCGTTACGCCCTGCGCCGCGGACATGCCCGCCTGCACGAGAAGCTTCGGCGTCCAGCTCATGACGAAATAGAATCCGGCCATTACAAGTACAAACGCCATCCAGATAAGGATGGTGCGTAAAATCATGACCGGCGACGTCGCTCCACGACCGCTCGTCGGTGCGAGCGTCGCCTCTGCTGTGTAGTCCGCGACCGGCAGTTGCTCGACCGTTTCCCACTTCATGCGCTTCAGGATGGCGTTCACTTTGCCGAGCGCGCCCTTGGGGCGCCTTGCGATCAGGAAATCCAGCGATTCCGGAAGCCCGTAGAGCGCAACGGGGATGATCAGTAACGTGCAGACCCCGCCGAAAAGAAATGCGCTTCGCCAGCTGTAATAGCTCAGCAGCACACCCGTTATTGCGCCGCCGATTGTCGCCCCGAGCGTATAGCCGGTCGATTGCATGCTGATTGCGCCACTTCTCCATTTGTTCGACGCGTACTCGGCGGCGATAACGGAGATGCTTGCGAGCATGCCGCCGATCCCAAGGCCCGTGACTACGCGCAACACCACCAGCTCATCCAGCGTTTGAGCGAACGCCGACGCGACCATCCCGCCCGCGATGGCGAAAAGGCAAAGCAGCACGAGCAGGCGTCGACCGATGCGGTCGGCGAAGGGGGCGATGAAAAGGCCGCCGGCTGCCATGCCAAACAGCCCTGCACCAAGCAATGCGCCCAGTTGCTTGCCGTTCAGATGCCAGTCGGCTGCAAGATGCGGCGCAGAAAACGCAACCGCGAGAACATCAAAGCCGTCCAGCATGTTCAGAACAATGCAGACGACCACCACCAATTTCTGAAACGCGCTCATCGGGCTTTCATCAATAGCCGATTTGAGATCCAGTTTCATTGTCTTCCTCCAGTATTGGCTGCACGCGTCAATTCCACCTGCGCCGCACAGATTGCAGCGCACAGCCGGGATGTCTTTCCAGCACGGGACAGCCATCGGAATGCCTGCAATTTCCGGGCAGCATCCCCTCACGAGGTCATGCTGCAGCCACGTTTCTTTTTGAACGCTGTATCTGCAACATTCATTTGTAAATATTTCGGTATACTTATTATCTGGAGTAGTCTCCTTGATAAAGAGCCATAGATTCTTTTTCAGCTTGCGTCGAAGATCCAGGGTTCGAGCGCGCGCCGGGAGTCTTCGTATTGGCGGATGTTGGCCTCCCGCTCCAGCGTCAAGGCGATGTCGTCGAGTCCGTTGAGCAGACAGTGCCTGCGGAACGGATCGACCTCGAAGCGCAGGGTTCGGCCGCCCAGCGTCGTGATAATCTGGCTATGGAGATCCACGCTGAGGCGGAAACCCGGGGTGGCTTCAACGTCCTCGAACAGGCGCTGCACTTCCGCATCCGGCAACACGATCGGCAACATGCCGTTCTTGAAGCAGTTGCCGTAGAAGATGTCGGCAAAACCTGGCGCAATCAGCACGCGGATACCGTAGTCGTGCAACGCCCAAGGCGCGTGCTCGCGGCTGGAGCCACAGCCGAAGTTGGCGCGCGTCAGCAGGATCGAGGCTCCCTGATAGCGTGCTTCGTTCAAGGCGAAATCCGGGTTGCGAGGCCGCACGGAGCAGTCCTGTCCCGGCTCGCCGCGATCGAGATAACGCCACTCGTCGAACAGGTTCTCGCCGAAGCCGGTGCGCTGGATCGACTTCATGAACTGCTTCGGGATGATCGCGTCGGTATCGACATTGGCCCGGTCAACCGGCACAACGAGGCCATCCAGTGTCGTGAAGGGCTGCATCAGTGCGCCTCCAGTTGAATGTCGGTGAACTGACCGGCAATTGCTGCTGCAGCGGCCATGGCAGGACTGACGAGATGGGTTCGGCCACCCGCGCCTTGTCTGCCTTCGAAGTTGCGGTTCGAGGTCGATGCGCAACGCTCGCCTGCCGACAGCCGGTCGTCGTTCATGCCAAGGCACATCGAGCAGCCGGGTTCGCGCCACTCAAAACCCGCATCGATAAATACGCGGTCGAGCCCTTCGGCTTCAGCCTGCGCCTTCACGAGTCCGGAGCCTGGCACGGCTAGCGCCAGCTTGATCGTCGGCGCAATGTGCTTTCCCTTGAGCACAGCCGCTGCCGCGCGCAGGTCCTCGATACGGGCGTTCGTGCACGAGCCGATGAATACCTTGTCAGGCCGGATCGCCTCGATGGCGGTACCGGGCTCCAGCCCCATGTAGGCAAGCGCGGTCTGCATGCCAGCGCGCTTCACGGGATCTGGCTCAAGCGCTGGATCGGGGACTCGACCGTCGATGGGCTGCACCATCTCGGGCGACGTGCCCCAGGTCACCATGGGCTTCACGGTGTCCGCATCGATCTCGATGGTGCGGGCGAAGTGCGCGTCGTCGTCGCTGACCAACGTTTGCCAATACGCGACCGCCTGATCCCATTGCTCGTCACGCGGGGCAAAGGGTCGCCCTTTGACGTAGTCGATTGTCTTTTGGTCCACGCCGATCAGACCGACACGTGCGCCAGCCTCGATCGCCATGTTGCACAACGTCATCCGCCCTTCCATCGACAGCGCCCTGATGGTGCTGCCGCCAAACTCGATGGCATAGCCCGTGCCGCCGGAAGTGCCGATCAGGCCAATGATGTGCAGGATCAGGTCTTTCGCCGTGACGCCCGATGGCAATTCACCCTCGACACGCACCAGCATCGGTGTCATCCGGCCCACCGGGAGGCACTGGGTGGCCAGCACATGCTCGACTTCCGACGTGCCGACGCCGAATGCCAGCGCACCGAATGCACCGTGCGTGCTCGTATGCGAATCGCCCGCGACCACCGTCATGCCGGGCAGCGTGGCGCCCTGCTCCGGGCCGATCACGTGAATGATGCCCTGACGCCGATCCTTGAGCCCGAACTCGGTAATACCGAACTCTTCGCAGTTGCGACTCAACTGTTCCACCTGAATGCGCGACAGCGGATCTGCGATCCCCAGTGCTCGCCCGGTCGTCGGCACATTGTGATCCGCGGTGGCCAGCACTGTCTTCGCGCGCCATGGCTTGCGTCCGCTCAGCCGCAGGCCTTCGAAGGCTTGCGGGCTCGTCACTTCATACACGAGGTGACGATCAACATACAGCAGCGCGCGCCCGTCTTCTCCTTCGTGCACGACATGCCGACGCCACAGTTTTTCGACCAGAGTCAGTCCCATCATGCACTCCTCTGTCCCGTCGTGGCGGGATCGACCGTGCCGACGCATGGGCCAGCAGCGCGATATGCAGCAACCTGTTCGGCGACGCCTTCGGGCGTCGGATAACGGCGCGTGGACGGTCCCGCTTTCGCGACCTGCCCGGGCACCTCGTGACCAACGATTTCCGGCAGACGCCGGGAGAGCGCAATCAGGGCATCGAGATCGACACCCGTGTCGTAGCCCATGGCCTCGAACATGTGAACCAGGTCTTCGGTACAGACGTTGCCGCTGGCCCCCGGAGCGAACGGACAGCCGCCGAGGCCGCCGAGCGACGCGTCGAAGCGATCCACTCCGGCTTCCAGCGCGGCCACGGCGTTTGCCAGTCCCATCGAACGCGTGTCGTGGAAGTGGAGCGTGAGCGTCATCTCAGGCCAGGCGTTTTTGACTTCGCGGCATACGCGCTCCACTTGCGCCGGGTTGGCCATTCCGGTCGTGTCGCACAGTGTCACGCGCTGCACGCCGATGAGCGCGAAGCGCTCAATCAGGTCCAGGACCACTGCGTCGGGAACGTCGCCTTCAAACGGGCAGCCAAATGCCGTCGAAAGCGACACGTTGATGTGTGCGCGGCCCGCCGCGATTGCGACGATATCTGCGAACTGTGCCAGCGAGTGCGCAGGCGTCATCCGCAGGTTCGCGAGGTTGTGCGTCGCGCTGGCAGACATCACCAGATTCAGCTCATCGACATAGCTGGCGAGCGCGCGTTCGGCACCGCGCACGTTGGGGACCAGTGCGGCGTACTGCACGCCGGGTGCGCGTTCGATCTGTTGCATCACCGTCTCGGCATCAGCGAGCGCGGGGATGGCTTTGGGCGACGTAAACGACGTCACCTCGATCTTCGCGAGACCCGTTCGGCTCAGTGCGTTGATCAGCCCGACTTTCTGATCGGTCGGCACGAAACACGACTCGATCTGGAAGCCGTCGCGTACTGACACTTCCTGGATATATAACCGTTGGCGTTCGATACTTTTCATCGATGCCTCCTCAGACTACGCCATCAGCACGCAGGCGCGCGAACTCATCGGCTCCGATGCCCAGCGACGCCAGCACTTCTTCGGTGTGCGAACCGAGCGCGGGTCCAACCCATTTCGTGCGCCCTGGCGTTTCGCTCAGTTTGGGCACGATACCCGGCAGGTCGATCGGCTCGCCGTCCGGCAACGTCTCGCGCTGGATCATGCCGCGCGCTTCGTAGTGCGGATCTTTGGCGATGTCGGACGCGGTATAAACACGACCGCTGGGCACTTCGGCGGCTTCGAGAACCTGCAGCGCTTGCGCGAGAGGACGCTGGGTGGTCCACTCCGAAATCGCTTGATCGAGCCTGTCGTTGTGCTTGACGCGGCCATCGTTGCGGGCCAGTTCGGGGTCCTCTGCGAGATCGTCACGACCGATCGCGTGCATCAGCCGTTTGAAAATGGCATCGCCGTTGCCCGCGATCACGACGTAGTGACCATCGCCGCACAGGTAGGTATTCGACGGCGAAATGCCCGGCAGGCTTGCGCCCGAGCGCCCGCGCTCGAAGCCGAATTCGGCGTACTCGGGGATCAGGCTTTCCATCACCGCAAATACCGACTCATACAGCGCGACGTCGATGAACTGCCCCTTGCCGTTATGGCTCTTCAGGTGATGCATGGCCACCAGCGCGCCGATGGTGCCGTACAGCGACGCCAGCGTGTCGCCCAGACTGACGCCCACCCGCACGGGCGGACGGTCGGGAAACCCGGTGACGTGGCGCAGACCGCCCATGCATTCGGCGATCGCGGCAAAGCCGGGGCGCTGGCTGTACGGACCCGACTGCCCATAGCCGGAAATGCGCACCATGATCAGCTTCGGATTCAGCGCCGAAAGTTGCTCCCATCCCAGGCCCCACTTTTCGAGTGTGCCGGGGCGGAAGTTTTCAATGACGATATCGACTTCCGCAGCAAGCTTGCGCACGATCCCACGCGCCTCTTCGCGCTTGAGATCGAGCGTGACCGACTTCTTGTTGCGGCTCTGCGTGTACCACCACAACGAGGTGTCGTTGTGCAGCTTGCGCCACTTGCGCAGCGGATCACCGTCCTTCGGCGGCTCGATCTTGATCACCTCGGCACCGAACTGCGCAAGCAGCGCACTGGCGTAAGGTCCAGCGATCAGCGAGCCGAGTTCGAGCACCTTGACGCCGGCAAGCGGCATCACATCCGCCTGGGGCTCGCTCGCTCTGGAAGTCTCGCTCTTCATGACCGCGCCATCCGCACCGTCAGGTCGCCCAGTTGCGACACGCGGGCATGAATCACGTCGCCAGGCTTCACGGGGCCGACGCCCGCCGGCGTTCCGGTCATGATCACGTCGCCCGGTTGCAGCGTGTACATCGCCGATGCATATTCGATCAGGTGCTGGACGTTGTAGATCAGGTACTTCGTATTGGAGTTCTGGCGCGGCTCGCCGTTGACCGTAAGGTCGAGATCGAGCGCGTTCGGGTCCGCGATCTCGTCGGCGGTCGTGATCCACGGTCCGATGACCGCGAACGTGTCGGCCGACTTGCGGAATCCCGCGAACTCGGGACCGCGAACCGTCATGTCCAGCGCAACGCAGTAGCCGAAGACGTATTCGAGCGCGTGCTCGCGCGGCACCCGCTTCGCCTGCTTGCCGATGATCACGCCCAGTTCGACCTCGTGGTCGGTGCGGCGCTCCGGAAACGGAAACTCGACGATGCCGTCCGGACCGTTCAGCGCGGTCGGCGCCTTGATAAAGAGGCCAAACTGCTCGAGCGTCGTGAACGTCTTGCCGTTGGCGATCTCCTGATCGGCATTCGCCTCGTCGATGTGATCGCGGTAGTTGATCGGCGCACCGATGATCTTGCCCGGGTTCGCGACGGGCGCGAGAAGCGTCACCTCCGACAAGGCGAAGGTGGTCGCACGGGCGAGGAACGGCTCGATCTGCACCTGGACGCGCGGAAAATTCCCGATGATCCAGTCGTAAGGCGGGTACGGCCAGCCGGGCTCGCCGAGCGACTTGAACAGGGGCGTGATGTCGTAGACCGTATCGCCGCGGATGACTCCGATACGGTTATTGTTAAAGCGGCAAATCTTCATGGCTTGAATCCTGCGTCGAGAGAGGGTCAACCGCGCTTTTCGCGGTAAAGGCCGAGTTTTTCGTAGACCGGGCGATCGGAGTACGCGAACAGCACTGCGTCGCTGCTCGCGTCGGCACGCATGCGCCAACGGCTCCAGCCCGGCACCACGAAAACGTCGTTGTCCGAGATATCGAAACGGCCGACGCCATCAATCTCGACCGAAGGCGAACCTTCGACGCCGACGAGCACAGTGCCCTCCACCGACTGGAAGTATTCGGTGGTATAGCCACGCGGGATGAGTCGCATGGAGGCGGCAATCGTCGGCATGGCCCATCCACCAGTCAGCGGATTCGCGTAGCGAACGTTGACGCCGTGGCAGGGGTCAATGTCCGAATAGCGTGCCAGCCGGTCGAGGACCTCTCGGGTACGGGCATACGGGTAATTGAAGATCGGCGACGTCGTCCCCGCATGCTTGTTCTCCAGCGGCAGCAGCGCATCGGCGTACCGCGTGTACACCTGGTCGGATTCGCCGCTGCGCGGAAACTGCGTGGAAGCGTCATACTCTTCGCGAAATCCCGCGCGCAGGAAAGTCACGAGCGGCACATCCAGCCCGTCGAGCCACATGACGGGACCGTTGCCGTCATTGCCGTGGTCGTGCCACGTCCACGCAGGCGTGACGATGAAATCGCCTCGAACCATCTCGGTGCGCACGCCGTCGACAGACGTGTAGCCGCCGACGCCTTCGAGCACGAAACGCAGTGCGGATTGCGTATGACGATGCGCGCGGGCGATTTCGCCGGGAAGAATCAGTTGCAGGCCCGCATAGATCGTATCGGTGGCATTCGGCAAACCGCCCAGGCCCGGATTCTCCAGCATCAGGACGCGTCGTTCCGCTTCTTCGGCGCTCACGACGCTGCCCGATTCGATCAGCCTGTCGCGCATCGCTTCCCATCGCCAGGTATGAGGCATGGCCTTTGGGCGCGGCTCGTTCGGAACGAGTCCTTTCAACACATCCCACAGCGGGGCGACGTTGAGCGCCGCCAGTCGTTCGCGATATGCGCGGGAAGTGTCATCAGGATAACTACTCAATTTGTCTTCTGGTCGTGCGCTCATGACGTATTCCTTGTCCGTGGCAAATGAAACAGCAAACGTGCGACTGTCAGCCCTTGATCAGGCATGGGTCGCCCTTCCAGACCCAGTCGAGGCATTGGTAATAGTCGTCTTCACTGCGTCCTTCCAGCTCTGCGTCCCGCACCTCGCGGGCGATGCCTTCTGCGTGATAAACCTCCCAGAGTTCGCGCGAGCCAAGCTGGATGCGCGCGCTGCGAACCAGACGGCGTCGCTGATATTCCTTGAACGCGCCTTCATAGGCGTAATCCATGTTCTGCAGCAGGTCCGCAAGGCAGACTGCGTCCTCGATTGCCATGCCAGCGCCCTGCGCAAGCGACTGCAGTGTCGGATGCACGGCGTCGCCCAGGAGCGCGACTTGTCCACGGCTCCATGTGCGGATCGGATCACGATCGGCCAGCACCCAGCGGCGCTCCAGATTCATCATCGAGAGCAGCTTCTTCAATGCAGGGTGCGCGTTCGCATAGACGTGTTTGACGTCTTCCTCGTGGGTGACGCGCATATCGCCGTGACCCGGAGCCGGATCCTTGAACACAGCGACAATGTTGAAGATCGTCCCGTGGCGAAGCGGATAGTGAACGACGTGATAGCCGGGGCCCGCCCATAGCACCACGTCCTGCTGGTGAGGCAGATGGGCAGGAACATCTTTCATGTCGATGATGGTGCGGTGCGCGACGTAGCCGACCGACCGCGCCGGCGTTTCACCGGCAACGTAATTGCGTACCCGACTCTTGATGCCATCAGCACCGATCAGCGCAGCGCCGTCGAAAATTCGTCCGTCCTCGCAGGTGACGCGTACGCCCTCGCTGCCACGGTCTTCGAAACCTGCTGCGGTAGCGTTGACCGTGAGTTCCACACCCGGCGTGCGACGGCAGGCGTCGAGCAGGATGTTGTGGATGTCGGCCCGGTGGATGACGATGTAGGGATTCGTATAGCGCTGGTAGAACTTGCTGGACCTAAGGGGAACCCGGGCGAGCGTCTCGCCGCTGTCCGCGTCCGGCATCACGAGTGACACGGGGCAATCCGCGGTGGCCTTCACGGTCTCCGAGATTCCCAGGCGGTCAAATGCCTTGAATACGTTCGGTCCAAGCTGGATACCATAGCCGATCGGGGAGATCTGGGATGCCTGCTCAAGGACATGCACCCGGCGTCCGTTCCGGCCCAGTGCCAGCGCGAGGCTGAGGCCGCCCAGGCCGCCACCGACCACGACGAGGGGAAGGTTTGCGTTTCCCACGCTTGTCTCCTGTGTCTTTGCAATTGGTTGGGGTCAGGCGCACGGCCATGTCCCGTTGGCGCTATAGTCGATTTCCAGGCATTATTCGTCAATCAGGCAACTTCAATAGTCGCAATCGAAAAAATGGATTTTGGTAATCTGGATCTGAATTTGCTGGTGGTGTTCGACGCGATGATCCGGCACCGCAATGTGACAGTCGCCGGGCGCGAACTCGGGCTTAGCCAACCGGCGATGAGCTACGCCCTGCTGAAGATGCGTACGGCCTTTGAAGACCCGTTGTTCGTGCGCGTCAAATCGGGCATGCAGCCGACACCACGCGCGTTGGCGATGGTGGAAACGGTGCGCGACGTCCTCCAGCGCATCCAGTCCGGCCTGCTCAGCCCTGCGATTTTCGACCCCGCGAATTCGAACCGGGAATTCCGCATCGCCATGAGCGACGTCGGGGAAAGTTTTTTTACGCCGCCGTTGATGCGGACCCTCCGCGGCCACGGGCAACAACTACAGCTTCGGGTACTTTCCTTGACGCCGTCGGCCCTGGAGCAGCAACTGGAGTCCGGCGATGTTGACCTGGCTATCGGACACTATCCCGATCTGGTCGGCGCCGATTTTTACCAGCAGGCACTCTTCACGAGTCACTTCGTTGCGATCGCGGCAAAGGACAATCCCCATGTGAAGGGAAAATTGACGATGACCCGGTTTCTGCAGGCTCCGCATGCCGACGTGGAGACGCCGGGTCGAAGTCAGGAAATCATTTTGCGGCATATGGCCGAAAAGAAAATCGTACGAAACGTGCCGCTTGAAGTGTCGCGATTCCTTAGTCTGCTCGAAATCGTCTCGCAATCGGATTTCATCGCAATCGTGCCGCGTGAGACAGGCGAGTTATTCCGGAACGCTCGCGGCGTCGCCGTGCACGCGCTGCCGTTTGATTCCCCCACATTCCGCCTTCGGCAACACTGGCACAAGCGGTTCCACGACGATGCGGCAGTCCGTTGGCTGCGTGCTCTAATATACGAATTGTTCAAGGAACCCGACAGTCCTCGGGACTTGTCCCGCTCTTGAACTCTTCGTAAGGCCTGGTGCCCGAAGTCGTGAAAGAACCATCCAGCCGAGGCTTCCTAAACCGCTGGCGTGGGAAAATTCTCGCGGTCGTCCAGCGCAAGCCATGCGGCCCGTCGTCGACGAAAAGAACCAGTGCAACCGGGCCCCTCTGCTGCTGGCAGCAACAGGTATAATCATAAGGAATCCTGTTTATTAATGAACTCAATGCCACGCCAGTCCGCATAACGACCGTCTGCGTGGTGAAGACCGGTAAACGATGCCGGCAGGTTTGAGTCAGATCGTAAGAAGCGCAACGCGTATGCGGGCGGCAACCGCTGTGGCGGTCACGCGTTGTCGGCGGGCGGCGTGCCCAGGACGACGCGTCAACGCGCGAACCGCCCTTCACCGCCGCTCCCTTACAATGGCGCTTTGCATGACGAATCAAATGGGCCGGTATTTTATGTCACATGATGATCTTCCCCCACTCGAAATCCGTAAGACAAGGACGGGCCTATGCCGCCGAAACCCCGAAAAGTAACGGAAAAGGTGACGAGAGCCGACCTGGAGGAGCTTTCCGAGTTCCGGTATCGTCTTCGACGATTTTTGCGGGTGTCCGAGGAAATCGCGCACGCGGAAGGTGTGACGCCGCTGCAGTACATGCTGATGCTGCACACGCGTGCCTTTCCCGACCGCGACTGGGCCACCGTGGGCGAGATCGCGGAGCGCCTTCAGGCGTCGTCGCATGGCACCGTGGCACTCGTCACACGGTGCGAGGCGGCCGGACTTGTCATCCGTGTGCCGAGCGCCCACGACCGCCGCGAGGTGCAGGTACACCTCACACAGGAAGGCGAACGCTGCCTGCTAAGACTCGCCGCGCTACACAAGTCGGAGGTGCAGTCCTTCGGCTGGGCATTCAGGGAGGAGAGCAAATAGCGCGATCCATCGCCGCCCCGCTCGATCGCATGCACCCGGGCGGCCTCCCGGTTTGTCCGTTTAAGTTTCGCTTAAGTTTGCCCGGATAAATTTGCCGAAATGTCATGCCGTGACCTATCATTGCAGTATGCTTTCAGCGAGCACGGTGCGTGGTCCCATGACATTGTTGTGTCCTCAGCTTGTCGGACGGAAGCGTCCGGTTGCCGCCTGTGGCAGGGGCGGCGACTCATTTCACCCAGCATCCGCTGGGTTTTTTTTTGATCGTTTATATGCGTGCAACGTCCACACCGCCACTTCCCGCTCAAGCATGAGCGCGCGTGGCGGGCGGCTATCGGCTCAAGCACGAGGGCGCGAGCGCGGTTTTCTACGCGTGTGCGGGGCTCGTCTTGTGCTGGCTCGTCATTGCGCTCAACATGAAGACGCCACCGCTGCGCAGGGCCTGACTTGCCCGCCTCCGGCGCGACATGGGGCCGGCGACGGAGCCGTCCAGAAAGTGGGTATGGAAAAAGGGAGAGGCAAATCGTGCGCATGTTTGGGCTGATCGACCGGCGGACGCTACAGCGAGCCAACCGGCTATGGCTGCACTACGGGGTATTCTGGCTCGGAGCGATCTCCGTTGGCCTCATCGCCGTGCTCTACGCGAAGCTGATCGATTTCGGCTACGGCCTGTTCCTGCGTTACGCGGCCGAGCGCTTCTGGTTGCCGCTGCTCGTCGCGCCCGCAACAGGTGCCGTCACGGTCTGGCTCACGCGGCGCTTCTTCGACGGTTCGGAAGGCAGCGGCATCCCGCAGGTCATCGCCGTGCTTCACGGACCGGACGAACTCGGCCCCAGACTCCTTACACCGCGCATTCTCGTCGGCAAGATCTTCATCTCCTTTCTGGCCATTCTGGGAGGATTCACGATCGGTCGGGAAGGACCCACCATTCATGTCGGCGCCGCCTTGATGTTCAGCCTGAGGCGTTTCTACCCCCGGCGCTTTCTCGCGATCCGCCCGGGCGTGCTCGAACGCAGGCTCGCGCTCGCGGGTGCGGCAGCGGGCTTGTCCGCGGCATTCAATGCACCGCTCGCGGGCGTGGTGTTCGCCATCGAGGAATTGATGCGCAGCTTCGAGCAGCGCACGAGCGGCGTGCTGATCACGGCCATTATTTTTGCCGGCGTCGTCTCGCTGGGACTTCAGGGCAACTACGTGTATTTCGGCACGATCGACATCGGCTCGGGACTGCCCCAATGGCTCAGCCTCGCCGTCCTGCTGATCGGCGTGATGGCGGGCGTGCTGGGCGGCTGCTTTTGCTGGCTGCTGCTCAACACGAAGCGCTGGATGCCCAAACGGCTGCTCGAACTGCGCGGCAAGCGGCCCGTGCTGTTCGGCGCCTTCAGCGGCCTCGTCATCGCGGTCGTTGGCGTGCTCTCGCACGGCCATACGTTCGGCAGCGGCTATGCCGAGGCACGCAGCATGCTCGAGGGTACCGCGCATGTCAGCGCGGCATACCCGCTCCTGAAGATGGTGTCGATGGTGGGATCGTACCTGCCCGGCGCGCCCGGCGGCCTGTTCGCACCATCGCTTGCGATCGGTTCGGGCATCGGCAATACGGTGCACATGGTGTTTTCGCAAATGCAGCTTCCAATGCTCATCGCGCTCGGCATGGTCGGCTATCTTGCGGCGGTCACGCAAAGCCCGATCACGGCGTTCGTGATCGTCATCGAGATGATCAACGGGCACGCGCTCGTTATCTCGCTGATGGCAACGGCGCTCATCGCAAGCCGTGTCTCGCGCCTTTTCGCACCTCCTCTGTACGAAGCGCTCTCGGAGCGTTACCTGCGGCAGCCGTGAGGTAAATGCCGGCGCCGGACCGGAACGGATTTCAACGGGGTTGACATGAAGATTGCGGACAAGCTGGAGCGGCGCCTGCTGGGTATGGCCCACGTGCTATGTCTCATCGCGCTCGTGGGGGCCGTGCTGGCGATGATTGCGTTGATGTTCGCACTCGCCCTTCCAGGAAAGACGGCTGCAACGGCTTATCCGCCGCTCAGTGCCAGCGAGGTGCTTTCGTCCATACCGGGTTCGGAGGCGGCGAACGACGCACTGTCGAATGACAGCGCCAATGGCAGCTACCCCATGGCGAACGTTCCCGGCGCGGCGGGATTCCTGATCCCCGCGCCCTTGCGTACCGTACTGGGTCAGGACAATGCGAGTCAGCCGCTGCTCGAAGCGTGGCTGGCGAGCGTTCCGCTGGCCGACCGGCAGCAGTTCCTGGACGAGCTGTCAGACGTCGTCGCGCGGGCAACGCAGCGAGCCGCATCGTGGGAGTGGGACAATCGCGAGCGGTATGTCGCGGCGGCCATGAACCAGTACGCCCGGGTCAAGATCGAGCGCATTGGTGCGGCCCAAAGCGCCATTCAGGCGGCACGCGGCAGAAGCGAACAGCTTGGGTCGTCGCTGGGAACCCTCCTCGCGCTGGCAGGCTTCCTTGTCCTGCTCCTGCTGCTCACCGCGATCGAACGTAATACACGCAACAATTCAGACGAACGAAGCGTGCGGCCCCGGATATGACGCCGGGAGGCGTCAAGGGAAGCCACTCAATTACGAAGCGCCGGCAGGTCCCTCTTGTGAATCAACGACGACGCGCTCCCGCTGCACTGTGCAGGCCACGCTTGGATTGCCGGAGTTACTGGTCGAATTCAGTGTGACGGCTGCGGTTTGACGAACCCCGCATGACGGCGCGAACGCGATAACGCGCCGGGGATATGCGCCGTTGCGACAGATTGCCGCAACGGCGCTTCATCCGGCCGCGCGGCGCACCCAGCGCCGGAGCAGTCGCGCACACCCGGGAGACGATCCCGCCGCCATGGGTTACCATGCGCGGATGTCGTCGTCCGCCGCTAACCGCAAACGTCTGAGTACATGGCTTGCCCTGCTTGCCATGTGGCTCGTCGTCTTTATGCCGGACGTCGGCCAGATCGTGGCGTCGCTGCATGCGCGCGAGCCGGTCGCCGAGCTTTGCTCAGGAGGCGCCGCGCCAGATCACGCGCCCTCTCATCCCATCGGCAGCATCGCGCAGTGTGGCTATTGCGATCTGCTCCATGTGCACACGCCGCTGCCCGGTGTTGCGATTGCCACGCCGGTCGCGCACGCAGGCGCTTCGCACGCCTTCGCCGTACCGTCACGCGACTTCACGGCCCGCATCGAGGGCTGGCGCCCGGACCACCCTCGGGCCCCGCCCCTTTCCGCCTGATCCTTCCCGGCACCCGCGCGCGCGGGTGGTTTGTGCGCGACGTCTATCGCGTCCTCGTTCATTTCATGTTTCACGCCCCTCGGGGGCGTGCACATGTGGCTCGAACCGACACTCCATGTTCAACGCTTTTCACCGCTCTCCCGGTGCGGCTTCGGCACGGCTTCTGAGCACCGTGCTGGTCGCTTGCGCGCTTTCGGGCACGATATTGCTCGGCGGCTGCGACCAGAAGCCGCCGCTCTCGTTCCAGAACCTCGACATCACCGGCAATACGCAGTTCGCCAAGGACTTTTCGCTTCCGGATACCAGCGGCCAGATGCGCACGCTCGCCGACTATCGAGGCAAGGTGGTGGTGCTGTTGTTCGGTTACACGCACTGCCCGGATGTCTGTCCGACAACCCTCGCCGAACTCTCGCAGGCACTCGACCAGTTGGGCCCGGATAAGGCCAGCCGCGTCCAGGTCCTCTTCGTCACCGTCGATCCGCAGCGCGACACGCCCTCCCTGCTGGCGCAATACACCGCCGCGTTCAATCCGTCGTTCCGCGCCTTGCGCCCGGCCAGCACGGCGCAACTGAACCAGGTGACGAACGATTTTCACTTCGTGTATCAGAAGGTGCCCGGCAGCGACGCCAGCAACTACACGATGAACCATACGGCCGCCGCCCTTGTCTTCGATCCCTCAGGCAAATTGCGGCTTTACGCGCGCGATGGCCAGGGCGTCAAGCCATGGGTTCACGACCTCGGCGAGTTGCTGCAGGCGAGCTGACAGGAAGGCCGCGCCTGTTTGCTGTACCCCATTGTTCCCATAACTTCCACACGTTCATGTACAGGAGAAAGACCATGAATCGCCACTTGCTCAACCTCGCTCTCGCCCTGCCGCTCGCCGCCGCCGCGCTGCCGGCACTGGCGGCATCGTCGGGCGCCATGATGGTGTCCGACTGCTGGATCCGCTCCATGCCGGGCGACACGCCGTCGGGCGGCTACTTCAAGCTCATGAATATGAGCGACAAGAATATCGATCTCGTCGGCGTCAGCACGGACGCATTCGGCATGTCGATGCTTCATCAGACGCAGAGCAGCGGCAGCACATCGAAGATGGTGATGGTGGACAAGGCGAGCGTTCCCGCAAACGGCTCGCTCGCGTTTGCGCCCGGCGGCTATCACGTCATGTTCGAAAAAGCGAAGAAGCCGCTTACTGTCGGCTCGGCCATTCCTGTGACCTTCAAGTTCAGCGACGGCGAGAACGTCGAGGCGCAATGCGCCGTGAAGAACGCCGCGGGTCAGTGAGGCACAAGGATGAAGGCTGCGCCTGTTTCGAGGCGCAGCTATTCGTTTCAAGGCGGCCGCGATTCATTGCGCTTACCTTTTTATCTGGATTCCTGAATAACGATCATATGAACGGCCGAAACAAGACCGTCAACGGGGATTGTGGCGCCACGCCAGCCGTGAAGACCTGACACGCCAATTCGTTCAGGTGCTAAACTTCGCCGCAATCTTTTACCCCGACCATGACTCTCCGACCCCGCAAACACCTGACCGCATGGCTTGGCCTCATCGCCATGTGGCTTGTCGTGCTTGCGCCGCTCGTGAGTCAACTGGTCGCCGCCGCCCATCGGGACGACACAGCCGCCGTGCTCTGTTCCGCAACGTCGCCTGCCACGGACTCCGGTCAAATGGCGCACGGCGACTCGCTTTCGGCCTGCGGCTATTGCGATCTGCTCGCCAATCAGCCGGCCGTGCCCTCTTTACCGGCGGCACCGTTCGTACTGCTGATGCTCGTTGCCATCGCCGCCGTGCCGGTGCTGTCCACCCGTCACACCCCGCTCGGAGCGTTCCCCTCGGGACGACCAAGAGCCCCGCCAGCCTTTTCCTGATTCCGTGACTGTCTGCCGCTTCGACGCGCCACCCGCTGGCGCGCGTAGCCGTTCGCACTACGATTCCAGGAAAATTTCATGCTGCACTTCGCATCGCGAAAGCTGCGCGCGCGTGCGCGCGGCCGGGCGCGGTTCATCACGCTCGGGCTACTGCCCCTTTCATTGATTGCCCAGGCTGCGCATGCCGCGGCCGAGACCGGTCCCAGCGCAACCCTTTCGAGCGCACCGACAGACCAGCCGGCAACGGCACAGGACCCTGCCGTGTTGCCAACCGTCACAGTCAGCGCCAGCGCGGGCGGCGGCAACGGCGGCGCGACTCCGGCCGTCGACCCGAATATGCCGGCGTCGGTGGAGACCGTCACGCCAGACCAGTTCCGCAACTGGAACGTGGTCAACACCGAAGACGTGCTGAAGTACATGCCAAACCTCGCGGTCCGCAAGCGCTTTATCGGCGACCTGAACTCGATCATCGCGGTGCGCGGCACGAGCAACTCGCAAAGTGCGCGCGGCCTTGTCTACGCCGACGGCCTGCTGCTGTCGAACCTGCTCGGCAACAGCTATTCGTTTCCCCCGCGCTGGTCGATGGTGTTCCCTGAGGAAATCCGGCAGGTCGATGTCATTTACGGGCCGTATTCGGCGCTGTATCCGGGCAATTCGCTCGGCGCGACGGTATTGATCACCACGCAAATGCCCACGAAGTTCGAGGCGAGCGCGGACGTCAAGGCATTCACGCAGCACTTCAGCCTTTACGGCGTCAACCAGAACTTCAACGGCAGCGAGGCGAGCGCGTCGATCGGCAACCGCATCGGCAAGTTTTCGTTCTTCATCGGCGCGAACCACCTCGAAAACACGAGCCAGCCATTGCAGTTCGCGACGCTCGCGAAATCGACGACGCCCGCCAAACCCGGCGACACGCCGGTGAGCGGCGCGTACTTCTACAACAACCAGACCAACACACCCACTGCGGTGATCGGCGTGAATGGCGAAGGTATCGAACACACGATCCAGGACCAGCTCAAGCTGAAGATGCAGTACGACTTCACGCCCACGGTTCAGGGGGCGTTCACGCTCGGCTACTGGCACCAGCAGTACAACAGCTCGACCTCCACGTTCCTGTACGACGCCAACGGCAACCCGGTGTACAGCGGCCGGGTGAATATCGGCGGCTACGGGTACAACATTCCGGCATCGGCGCTCGCGCCGAGCCAGGGGTGGAGCGAGAACTGGCTCTACGGGCTCTCGCTGAAAACGCACAACGCAACGGGCTGGAACGGCGAAGCCATTGCTTCGTACTACGACGTGACGAACAGCGTGGCGCGCACGGCGAATGCGGGCGGTCCCGGCAACGGCCCGGGCGTCGTCACGTTCGGCGACGGCACCGGCTGGAAAACGCTCGACCTCAAGGCGAGCTGGACGCCGCCCTCGCCGCAGGCCGGCCTGCTCAATCATGCCGTCACCTTCGGCTACCACTACGACAACTATTTCCTCGACAACGAAACGTTCAACACGGCGGCGTGGACCGATGGCGCCGCAGGCGGCTTCGCGAATGCGTTCAAGGGCCGCACGCAGACCCAGGCGGCCTACGTGCAGGACGCCTGGCGCTTCCTGCCGCGCTGGAAATTCGTGTATGGCGTGCGTTACGAGGACTGGCAGGCCTACGATGGCGCCCAGGCCGTGGGCGGCGCCTACGTGCCCTACCCCAACGCCAGCCAGAGCCACTTCTCGCCGAAGGCCTCGCTCTCGTTCGACGTGACGGACGACCTGACGCTGCGCGCGTCGGTCGGACGCGCCTACCGCTTCCCCACCGTCAGCGAACTGTTCCAGGGGCAGATCAACGGGTCGTCGATCATCAACAACAATCCGAACCTGCAACCCGAGAACGACCTCTCGAAAGAGCTGACCGCCGAATGGGCGCACTGGAACGGCCTGTTCCGCCTGTCGCTCTTTCAGGACGACGTAAAGAATACGATCTTCAGCCAGACCGACACGACGGTGATTCCCAACGTGACGAACTTCCAGAACATCGGCAAGGTTCGCTCGCGCGGCGTCGAGCTGAGCTATCAAGGCGAGGACGTGTTCGTGCGCGGGCTCGACCTCATCAGCAGCGTCGCCTACACGCAGTCGAAGATCCTCGAGAACGCCCAGAACCCCGCCACGGTCGGCAAATACTTCTACCGCATTCCGCTCTGGCGCGCCGATATCGCGGCGACGTATCACATCGGCGAACGCTATGCGCTCACGCTCGCCGCGCGCTACTCGGGCCGCGAGTACAACACGCTGACCAATACCGATACGAACCCGAACGTGTTCGGCGGCACGAGCACCTACACGGTGGCCGATGCGAAGTTCACGTTCCATCCCACGAAGGGCAGCGATCTCAGCGTGGGCGTCGACAACATTTTCGATGCCCGTTACTTCGTGTATCACCCCTACCCTGGCCGCACCTTCTATGTCGAAGGCCGTCTGCGGATGTAAAGGAGACACACTCATGTCCACTGCCGAAACTGTCGCTCGCAAGACGCCCGACGCTACCCGTGCGCAAAGCGGCCCGCCATCCGGCGCACAGCGCGGATACCGCACGCTCTGGCGCTGGCACTTCTACGCCGGGCTGTTCGTCATGCCGTTTCTCGTGATCCTCGCCATCACGGGAACGATCTACTGCTTTCAGCCGCAGATCGAACCGCTGCTCTATCCGCACCGGCTCGTCGTCGAGCCCGCAGCGTCGCCGCGCCTGGAAGTCGACGCCCTGCTCGCGAACGCGCGCGCCGCCGTGCCGGCAGGCGCGGTCGCGACGACCGCACGCATTTCGTCCCGTACGGACCGCAGCGCCGAATTCGTCTTCCGTCTGCCGGACGGTCACAAGGAAAGCGTCTATGTGAATCCCTACGACGGCGCGGTGCTCGGTACGCTCGACGTCGACAGCCGCTTCATGCAGGTCGACCGCATGATTCACCGCAAGCTGCTGCTCGGCAAGCCGGGCGAGCTGCTGATGGAGCTGGTGGCGTGCTGGACGCTCGTCATGATCGGCACCGGCCTTGCGCTCTGGTGGCCGGGAGAGAACGCCTCGCTACGCGCGGCGCTCGTCCCCGATCTCGCGCGGCGGGGCCGGCCGCTATGGAAAAGCATTCACGCCACACTCGGCATCTGGCTCGCCATCGGCGCGTTTGCGTTCGTGGCGACCGGCCTGCCGTGGACCGGCTCGTGGGGCAAGCAGTTCAAGGCGCTCGCCACCAGCGTCAAGCTCGGCGCGCCGCCGGGCTCGTGGGGCGGGCTGGCGCTTCACTCGACGGTGCCCGGAAAGCCGTCCGCGGCACACGCCGCTGCCGGCCACGAGACGTCCTCCGGAATGGAGCCGATGCCGGGCATGACCATGGACGACATGCCGCTGCCCCAGGTGCCCTGGGCGGTCGGCGCGGTGCGCGTGCCCGGCTCACCCGAAGCGGGCGAGCCCGGCGTGAGGCCGTTGCCCCTCGGGCATATCGTCGAACAGATGCGCGCGGCCGGACTCGTGGACGGCTACGACATCGCGCTGCCCACGTCGCCGCATGGCGTGTACACCGTGTCGTACTTTCCCGCAGACCCCACGCTCGAGCGCACCGTGTACATCGACCAGTACAGCGGGGCCGTGCTGAGAGACATCCGCTATGGCGACTATGGCGCTGTCAGCAAGGCCGTATCGTACGGCACGTCGCTGCACATGGGCCGTTACTTCGGTGTGCCAAACCAGATCGTTTGCGCGGCGCTGTCGCTCGGCCTGGCGGCGCTCGCCGTTACCGGCTTCGTGATGTGGTGGAAGCGGCGGCCATCGGGCACGCTCGGCGCCCCCTCCCGCGAGCGCGCCGCGCCACCGATGCGCGCATGGGCAACCGCGCTCGTTGTGCTGGGCATCGTGTTTCCGCTCATGGGCTTGACGATCGTCGCCGTCTGGCTGGTCGACCGTTTGCTATTGCGCCGCGCCGGACCGGTCGCAGCTTCATGAAGGCACGCGTGAATATCGATAGTCGCCCGGCCGATTGCGCCGTCGCGGTCGTTTCCGCGCCGAATGCGGCCAAAAGCCGACAGGAGGATCGACATTTCCATAAAGGCGCTGTATAAGGCCCTTGGTTACGCCTCAAGCGTGACGCCGCGGGAAGCCGGTGCAATTCCGGCACGGTCGCGCCACTGTGTGGACATAGGCAGCTTCCTTGCTACCAATGCCAAGTCAGACCTTGCGGTGTCATCCTCATATAAATCGTCGGGACGCGTTATCCCGGGAGTTCATGATGCTTACCCAGCTCATTCAGATATTCAACGACTCAAATTCGAAAGTTCGTAGCAAGCTGTTTGGCATCTATGGCGTACTCATCGCCATCAACGTTATTGCCTGGGTGTGGGCGCTCGTTGCGTTTCACAGGTATCCCGTGCTGCTCGGCACCGCCCTGCTGGCCTATAGCTTCGGCCTGCGGCACGCAGTGGACGCCGACCACATCGCGGCAATCGACAACGTGACCCGCAAGCTGATGCAGGAGAAAAAACGCCCTGTTGCGGTTGGTTTCTTCTTCTCGCTCGGCCATTCGACTGTAGTGATACTCGCCGCGGTCGCGGTGGCGCTCGCGACTACAGCCATCCAGAGCCGGTTCGACAATTTCAAGGAAGTGGGCGGCATCATCGGCACGCTCGTTTCCTCGTTCTTCCTGTTCGCGCTCGCGCTCATGAACTTCCTGATCCTGCGCGGCATTTATCGCGCGTGGAAGCATGTGCGCAGCGGCGGCGCCTACGTCGACGACGACTTCGACATGCTCCTCGCTAACCGGGGTCTGGTTGCACGGCTCTTTCGCCCGCTGTTCCGGCTCGTGACTCGTAGCTGGCATATGTATCCGATCGGCTTCCTGTTCGGTCTTGGTTTCGACACCGCAACCGAAATCAGCCTGCTGGGCATCGCCGCTACCCAGGCGGCCAAGGGCCTTTCGCCCTGGGCCATCATGGTGTTCCCCGTCCTGTTCAGCGCAGGCATGTCGCTGATCGACACGCTGGACGGACACCTCATGCTGGGCGCCTATGGTTGGGCGTACCAGAAGCCGCTGCGCAAGATCTACTACAACATGACCATCACGCTGGTTTCGATCATCGTCGCGGTCGTGATCGGCGGGATCGAGGCCCTTGGTCTGCTCGCGGACCAGTTCGGTCTGAAAGGCCGTGTGTGGGATACGATCGGCTCGCTGAACGATAATTTCGGCGTGCTCGGCTATATCATCATCGGCGTCTTTGCCTTGAGCTGGATTGCCTCGCTCCTCATCTATCGGGCAAGGCGCTACGACGAGGTGCAGGTCAGCACGCAGCGTTGACGGGTAACTGGCGCAGCGCCGTCGAATGCCTCGCGCGCGCTGCGCCAGGATACCTCAGCCAGATACGTCGCGGATCCACGACCTGAGCGGCGCATCACATGTCCGCCCCATACCGCCGTGCGGTACCGTTCGATGGCTGACACGGCCCGAGGAATGACGTGCGCAATCGCTCTATCGTAAGCGGCTCAGAGATAAGCTCATTCCGAAGAAGCTGGTCGTAGCCGACGCGCGCTGGCGTTCCGCCTGAACACCCCTTCCTCCCCGGTTCAGCAGTGATCCCGGACGGCTCCGGCATCGCGCACGTTTGGCGCGATACCGGCTAGCCATTCACGGGCCAATCATTGCTCCGCTGGAATCCACGGCGCGGTCGCGGCGTCGCTCGTCCGGAATGCCGGGAACTTCGTCCCGAGTTCGGCGATCGTGCGGATATCGTTCTTCACGAGATCGTCGCGCGTCACGAGCGTGGGCTTCACGACGATCTGATGCGCAAGCGGCTGCCCGGCCACTTCGATTGCCGCGGCGCGCACCGACACCGCGCCCACGACCGCGGGGTTCGTTGCGGCCGTGGCCACCCACGCGCTGTTGGGGGCGCGAATCGCCTCGATGTCGGCCGTCGAGATGTCCGCACTGTAAATGCGCAGCTTGTCGCCGAGATTCGACTCGTTCGCCGCGAGATTGGCGCCGCGCGCGAACTCGTCATAAGGCGCGATCACCACGCGGATATCCGGATGGGCGCGATAGGCGGCCGCCGCCTGATTGGCCACGGACTGCGCAATCGGATTGTCCACGGTGCCCCAGCGCGCTTTTTCCTGAATCCCCGGATGCGCGTGCTTGAACGATTGCCACACCGCGTCGCGGCGATCGAGCGGTGCGAACCCCGCAACGTAGACGTAGCCGGCGGAAAACGCGTTGCCGTTGTCCTTCACGGCCTGCGCGAGCAACAGCGACGCGAGGTCGCGGTCGCTCTGCTCGATCTGCGGGACCTTCGGGTTCGCGAGATTGACGTCGAACGCAATGACCTTGATGCCTTTGTCGAGCGCCTGCTGCACGACGTCGCCCAGCGACTCGGGCAGGCCGTGATTGACGATGATCGCGGACACGCCGAGATTGATGGCCTGCTGGATCTGATCGCGCTGCTGCGCCGCGTCCTGCCGCCCTTCATAGATGCGCAGATCGATGCCGAGCGCCTTCGCCTGCTTCTGCGCGCCAGCCTCGTAAGCCTGGAAGAAGTCGCCCTCGGAAATGTAGTTGACCAAAGCGACCTTCACGCCGCCTTTGTCGAACGGCGCCGGCGCGCCCTTCAGCGCTTCGGCATGCGCCGTGAGCGAGCCGACAAGTCCCGCTGCGCAGAGCGTGAATGCGCCAAGCGCGCGGCGCGCCGATGGCCTGCGTGACGCGCCGTTGCGAACAAGCTGGTGAATCGATGTCTTCATGACGTTCCCGTTGTGTGTGTCAGGTTCAATTCCAGGCGTGACGCGCCGGCTTCACACCGTTGAGGTAGTAATTCCCGACGAGGTGGTACTTCCAGCGCACCGGATCATGCAGCGTATGGGTGCGTGCATTGCGCCAGTGGCGGTCGAGATTGTGGACACTGAGCGTCGCCTGGGTGCCGGCCAGCTCGAACAGCTTTTCGCCTGCGAGCAACGCGATTTCCGTCGTGAGCACCTTCGCCTCTCCCACGGCGACCGAGGCGCGCGCCACGTCCTCCTCCGTCGTCGCGCCCTGCGCCGCGAGTTCGTCGAGTACGCGCGCGGCGCGTTCGAGGAGCGCCTCCGCGGCATGCAACTGGATATGCAGATGGCCGACCTCCCGGATCGTCAGCGGGTCGTCGCTGGCGCGCTCGACGCCGCTGTCGACCCACGGCCGGGTGCGCGAGCGCACGAACGCGAGCGTGTCGTCGATCGCGGCGCGGGCAATGCCCGCATCGATCGCCGCCTGGATGATCTGCGAAAGCGGACCGTTGAGCGTGGGCTGCTCGGAAACGCGATGCGCGGGCAGCACGAGACCGGCCGGCACGCGAACGTTTTCGAGCGTAACGGTGCCGCTCGCGGTGGTGCGCTGGCCGAAACCGGACCAGTCGTCGACCACGCTGAGCCCTTCCGTGCCTCGCGGAATATAGGCGAGCCATCCCCTGCGGTCCTCGTCGAGTCCGAGCACTGGCACGAAATGGGCAAAGAGCGCGCCGGTCGAATAAAACTTGGTGCCGTCGATCACGTAGTGATCCCCGTCACGGCGTACCCGTGTCTTCAGGTCGAGCACATGCTTCGTGCCCTTCTCCGAGAAGCCGTTGCCGAATCGCTTCCCGGCGAGGACTTCGCCAAACAGGCCATGCTTTTGCTCCTCGGTGCCCGTTAGCGCGATCACGTCCACGAGACCGAAGTGGTTCTGCGGCAATTGACCGAGCGACGGGTCCGCGGCGGCGATGAGCTTGACCACTTCCGTTAGGGTAACGAACGAAACGCCGGCGCCCCCATATGCCTTCGGCACCGTGATGCCCCATAGGCCCGAGCGCGAAAACCATTCGATCTCTTCATGCGGCAAGCGCCGCTCGCTATCGCGCAACGCCGCGCCCTCGGCAAGCCGCGCGGCCAGTGCCTTTGCAACCGCTATCGCCTCGCTGTCCGAGGCGATGACATGCGCGGCTTCGGTTACGGATGCGGCACCGTGTGCCGCGATATCTGCCAGTGTCTCTGCCATGTTGCGCTCCGCTCGATCAGGTTGTGTGAATCGCTAACAAGAAAATGGAATCGGAGAGCGTCAGTCGCGCCCTTCCGTTCTGCGGCCGACGCTGAACGTGAACGCCAACGCCACGACCAGCAACGCGCCTTTGATGAAATCCTGGAGGTAGTAAGGCGCATTGAGCATCGTGAGGCCGTTGAGCAGCACGCCGACGAACACGGCGCCGACAACCGTGCCGGGCACGTTGGGCCGCTTCGCGCCCCACACGGCGTAGCCCACGAGCGCCGCCGCCACCGCGTCGAGCAGCAACGAATGCCCCGCGCTCACGTCGCCTCGGCCGACACGCGCGGCGATCAGCAGGCCGCCAAGGGCCGCGAGCGTCGCCGAAGCGACATAGGCCCCCATCCGGTAACGGGCTGTCGGCGCGCCCGCCAGCCGCGCCGCGGTCTCGTTGCCGCCGATGGCATAGATCACGCGCCCCCACCGCGTCGAGCCCATGACGGCCGAAACGAGCACGGTCAGCACGAGCAGCACGAGCACGGGAACGGGGACCACCTCGAATAGGCGTGCGCGCCCGAGCGCGAGAAACGCGGCGGGAAACATGCCGCTTGCTTCGGTGCCGTCCGGCAGGATCGTGCCCGTGGCCAGAGAGCGGCCGCCCGTCGGAATCAACTGGAGGCCGGCGAGCAGGAAAAGCGTGCCGAGCGTCGCAAGCTGGTCCGGCACATGCAGGCGCGTGATGAGCACGCCGTTGAACAGCCCCGCCGCGACGCCGAGCGCGAGACACGCGAGCACTGCCTCCCAACTGTTGCCGTGCCACACCACGAGCACGTAGCTCGCGGCCATCTGCGCGGAGGCGGCCACGCTCCCCACCGAAAGATCGAAGCCGCCCGCCGCGAGCGTGATCGTCACGCCGATGCCGAGCAACGCAACGATCGACACGGCCTGCAGGATGCTGAACAGGTTGGCGACGTTCAGAAACGCAGGTTCACGAACCGTGAAGATCACCACGAGCGCCGCGAGCACGATCAGCAGCCCGGCTCGTTCGAGCGCGACGAAAAGGCCGCGGCGATGCCGCGCAGCCGTGTAACTGGCGGGAGAGTCTTTGGAAGCGAGTGTCGGCGTGACGGATCTCATGGTTCAGTAGGCAAGATGGGAGGCTGTGGAGTCATCGTGCTCGAGCGCGCCGCGATCGAACAAGACGATCCGGTCGGCGATTTCGTGCGCCTCTTCGAGGTCGCTGACGAAAACAAGCGTCGCGCGACCCGCCGCGCGATGACGCAGTGTGGAAGCGATATCGGCTCTAGCGCCCGCATCGACGCCCTGAAACGGTTCGTCCAGCAAAAGCAGCCGCGCGGGCTCGGCGTGCCAGCGCGCAAGCAGGACCTTCTGCTGGTTGCCGCCCGATAGCCGCGAGACGCGGTGTTCCGGTCCCGAGCAGCGAATCCCGAACGCCTCGATCGCGTTGTGTGCCTCGGCGTGCTCGCGTTCGCGCGGCAAGGCGCCGCCGCGCCGCCAGCGCGACAGGAACGGGAAGCTGATCGTGCCGGCAATCGACGCGAAAGCAACGGTGTCGGGAAAGAGCGACGTGCGCCACCGGTCTTCGCCCGCGAGAAATACGCCTGCGCGAATCGCGTCTGCGGGAGTGCGCGGCGCCCAGCGGCGCCCGTAGAGTTCCATCTGGCCCGCTGCCGCTCGCAGCGCGCCGAAGATCACCTGCGCAAACCGGGATTTGCCCGCGCCGACCGGGCCGACAATCGCGACGATCTCGCCCTGCGCCACGTCGAGATCGAACGCATCGCAACCCGGCGCGAGGCGCAGTCCGCGAAGCCGCAGCGCGGGCTTCGCGCCGATCGGATGCGCGTGAGGCAAGGTTCGCGCAGCCGGCAGCGCACGGCCGATCATCGCTTCGAGCGCGGTGTCGAAGTCAACCGGCGCGCGCTGCTCGCCGACGATGCGGCCATCGCGAAGGATCGCCACGCGCGAAGCGAGCCTGCGGAGATCGCCAAGCCGGTGCGAGACGAGCAGCACGGCGACGCCCTCGGCGCGCAGGCCGTCGACGAGCGCGTAAAGCCGCAGCGCCTCGCTCGAAGAAAGGCTGGCCGTCGGCTCGTCGAGAATCAGCAGGCGTGGCCGCGAAGCCAATGCACGAGCGATCACGACGCGCTGCTGGCCGGCAAGCGACTGCGAACCGAGCGGGGCGTCGAGATCGGCTTCGAGCGCCACGCGCGCGGCCAGCGTGCGGGCGCGTTCGCGGCGCGCGGCGCGCGGTGTCCACCAGTGCGCGTGGCCGTCGCAAAGCGCGTCGAGCAAGAGATTGTCCGCAATCGACAGCGAGGGCACCACGGCGTCGGCGATGCTCTGATGCACCGTGGCCACGCCCAGCCGCTTCGCCGCCTGTGGCGAAGCGGGCGCGTAGGGTTGGCCGCCGAGCGCGAGCGTGCCCTCGTCGGGCAAGCTCACGCCGCTCAGGATTTTCACGAACGTCGATTTGCCCGCGCCGTTCGCGCCCATCAGCGCGACGACCTCCCCCGCGTGGATGGAGAAGTCGAGCCGCGATAGCGCAACGGTTGCGCCAAAGCGCTTTGTGATCGCATGAGCAGTCAGAATCGGAGCGGACATCGCAGCGTAAGCGTTCGCGGTTCGAAAGTGGTAACGGCACCCATCCTAGCGACGCACAACAGTCAGCCAAACGAAGCGATGCTCATATTCATGCGCCCTCGATTGATAAGGGAAACTACATAACCGCTCCCTTGCAACCGCCGCGCAGCGCTTCCGCGATGACAGCGCAATCGATGCCATCGCACGGCGCGCCTCGACGCAAAGCCGGCAAACCCGGCAAACCGATATCGATTCGACAATCGGTTATTGGAGAGGCGTCACACGCCTTCCTATACTCATCCTCCTGGTCCCGTGCCTGCGCAAGCGCACGCAGCACACGGCTACGCGGCCCTTGCCGCGCGCAGCGTTGTTTACCCTTCATTCGAGAACAAACGCATGAGTTCATCGCGATCCGACGACACGCTATCCACCGGCACCGACTACGAGGCGCTCGCTGCCCGCTTCCTCCCCGCTTTCGCGGCAATCGCCAATGAAGCCGTCGAGCGCGATCGCGCACGCAGCCTGCCGCATGAGGCGATCGCGCTGCTCAAGCAAGCGGGCTTCGGCGCGGTGCGCGTTCCGGCGCGTCAGGGCGGCGCGGGCGCATCGATCGAACAACTCTTTCGCCTGATCATCGAACTGGCGGCAGCGGATTCGAATCTGCCACAGGCGCTGCGCGGTCACTTCGCCTTCGTCGAAGACTGGTTGAACGCGCCGGCGGACGAGGACCAGCGTGCGTGGCTCGATCGTTTCGTCGGCGGGCAACTGGTTGGCAATGCGTGGACCGAGGCCGGCGATGTCGCGCTCGGCCAGATCAACACAAAGGTAAGCCGCCGCGACGGCGCATTCGTGCTGAACGGCGCGAAGTATTACAGCACCGGCAGCCTTTACGCCGACTGGATCGATGTCTTCGCGCAGCGCGACGACGACGGCAGCGACGTCATCGTCGCGGTGAATGTCCACCAGCCCGGCGTCATTCGCGAAGACGACTGGGACGGCTTCGGCCAAACGACGACAGGCAGCGGCACCACCGTGTTCCGGAACGCCGAGGTGCAGCCGCGCAATATCATCGACTTCGGCCGCCGCTTCAAATATCAAACCGCGTTCTATCAGCTCTTTCATGTCGCCACGCTCGCGGGCATTGCGCAAGCCGCGCAACGCGACGCCGCCGCGCTCGTGCGCAGCCGCAAACGCATCTACAGCCACGGCAATGCCGCGCGTGCGAGCGACGACGCGCAGATCCAGCAGGTGGTGGGCAAGATCGCGTCGTGGGCCTACGGCGCGCGGGCCGTGACATTGCAGGCCGCGCAGGCGGTGCAGCGCGCGTACGAGGCGCACTTTGGCGGCGACGACGAAGCCGGGCGCGCGGCCAACGTGGAGGCCGAGATCGCTTCGGCGCAGAGCCAGCTCGTCGCCTCCGAATTCGCGCTGCGCGCCGCGACGCATCTGTTTGACGCGCTCGGCGCCTCGGCCATCCGCGCGGACCACGCGCTGGACCGGCACTGGCGCAACGCACGCGCCGTGTCGTCGCACAATCCGCTCGTCTACAAGGCGAAGATCGTGGGCGACTGGACCATCAACGGTACGGAGCCGCCCTTCGTATGGCAGACCGGCAACGGACCGAAACGCGGGAGCCAATGACCATCATGAGCAAGACCATCCGCTTCAACGCCTTTGAAATGAACTGCGTGGGCCATCAGTCGCCCGGCCTCTGGACGCATCCGCGCGACCGCTCCTGGGAGTACAAGGACCTCGCCTACTGGACCGATCTCGCGAAGATCCTCGAACGCGGGGTGTTCGACGCGATCTTCATCGCGGACGTGATCGGCTACTACGACGTCTACAAAGGCAGCAACTATCATGCGCTTCACCAGGCCGCGCAGATCCCGGTGAACGATCCCTTGCAGCTCGCCGCGCCCATCGCGATGGTCACGTCGCACCTCGGCATCGGCATCACGGCATCCACGAGTTTCGAGCACCCGTACACATTCGCGCGCCGCCTCTCGACCGCCGATCACCACACGCAAGGGCGCCTGGCCTGGAACATCGTGACATCGTATCTGGAGAGCGGCGCGAAGAACGTCGGCCAAGGCGGCCTGCGCGACCACCACGACCGCTACGAAGTCGCGACCGAATACGTCGAGGTGCTCTACAAGCTGTTCGAGGGAAGCTGGGAAGACGGCGCCGTGGTGCGCGACCGCGAGAAGCGCGTGTTCACGCATCCGGAGAAAGTGCACGAGATCGGGCACAAGGGCAAATACTTCGAAGTGCCAGGCTATCACCTTTGCGAACCCTCTCCGCAGCGCACACCGGTGCTGTTCCAGGCTGGCGCGTCAGGTCCGGGCAAGACGTTCGCCGCACAGCACGCGGAATGCGTGTTTGTCGCCGCGCTCTCGCAGGCCCAACTGCGCGACTACGTCGCGGATGTGCGCCGCCAGGCAGCGCTCGCCGGTCGCGATCCGCACAAGCTGTTGATCTACAACCTCGTCACCGTGATCGTCGACGAGACGGACGCAAAGGCATTGGCGCGCTTCGAGGAGTACCAGCGCCATGTCTCCTATGACGGTTCGCTCGTGTTCATGTCGGGCTGGACCGGCATTGACTTCGGCCAGTACCTGCCGACCGACACCGTCAAGCGCGTGCAGACGAACGCGATTCACTCCGCCGTCGATCATCTTTCAGGCGGCGACAAGACGTGGACGATCGAGGCGCTGGCGAGGTGGGGCGGCATCGGCGGCATGGGGCCGGTATTCGTGGGCTCTCCCGCGACGGTGGCCGACATTCTCCAGGAGTGGGTCGAAGCAACGGGCGTGGACGGCTTCAATCTGGCCTACGCGGTTGCGCACGAGACGTTCGAGGACATCGTGAATCATCTCGTACCCGAACTGCAGCGGCGCGGCGTGTATCCACGCGAGTATGCGCCTGGCACGCTGCGCGAAAAGCTGTTCGGCGCTGGCGCACGGTTGCCCGACGAACATCCTGCGGCGCGCTTTCGCGATATCGAACGCGTGAAACGCGAACTCGCGGCGCGCCGGTGAACCGCTCACCGTTCAAACACGAGCAGACGCGGTCGCCGCCTTGCCGCACGAATAACCATATGACGTTTCATTCTTTTCCAAACGCGTGTTTGCCTACTAGCGTGAAACAATCATGAGCGACATTTCCTCTTCTGCTTCCCCGCCGGTTGCATGGATCGCCGGAGTCGGCGCGAGCGCGGGCCTGGGTGCGGCGCTCGGGCGCCGTTTCGCGCGCGAAGGTTACGCCGTCGTCCTTACCGGGCGCACCGCGCAGCGTGTGGAAGCCGTGGCGGCCGAGATACGCGCGCAAGGCGGCCGCGCCCACGCTGCCGCCGGCGACGTGACGAGCGAGCAGGATCTGGCGCGTATCGCGCAGTTTGTGAAGAACCACGGTTCCTTGCGCAGCGCGATTTTCAACGCGGGCAACGCCGCGCGCGCGCCGACGCTCGAACTCGAGGTCGAGCAGTTCGAGTCCGCATGGCGCACCAACGTACTCGGCGGCTTCGTGTTTGCACGCGCCGCGTTGCCACTTCTGCTTTCCGCGCCCGACGCGACGACAAACCCGTCAGGCGCCGGCAGTCTCCTTTTCACCGGCGCGACAGCCTCGTTGCGCGGCCGGCCCCCCTTCGCCGCGTTTGCATCGGCGAAGGCGGGATTGCGCTCGCTTGCGCAAAGCCTCGCGCGCGAATTCGGTCCGCGTGGCGTGCATGTCGCGCACGTCGTGATCGACGGCGGCATCGACGGCGAACGCCTGCGCAGCACAGCACCGCAACGCGCGGAAAGCGCCGGAGCGGACGGCCTGCTGCAGCCCGACGCAATCGCCGAAAACTACTGGCAGTTGCACCGCCAGGCCCGCAGCGCCTGGACACAGGAGCTGGACCTGCGCCCGTGGCGCGAACCGTTTTGATCAGGAATCCTCATGAGCAGCGTGCTTTCGGCAACCCCTTCCGCTTCGCAGGCATCTGGCGTCGAAGCAGAACTCACCTATCTCGCGCCGGGCGACGCGCGGCCGGTCAACTACACGTTCGAGCCACCCGCCGGCACGCCGTGGAGTTCGGGCACGCCAGACCCGTGCCGCGTGAGGATTCACAACGCACGCCCGCTTGCGGAAGCCGGAGAGATTTCGCTCGACCGGAATGGCTTTCAACTGGTTTCGCACCGCAGCGCCTTGAGCGACTTCAGCGACGACAGCCTGATCCGCCTTGTCTATCGCCCCGAGGCCGAGGCGCTCCTGCGTGACATCACGGGTGCCGAGAAAGTCGTCGTCTTCGACCATACGCTGCGCGACAGCGCGAGCGGCTCCCGTGCCAACGCGTCCCTGCGCGAACCCGTGCGGCGCGTGCACAACGATCAGACTTTCGTCTCCGGGCCGCGCCGCGTGCGTGACCACCTCGATGCCGAAGAGGCCGGGCGTCGGCTCCAGCATCGTTTTGCCATCGTCAATCTGTGGCGGCCGCTCAGCGTAGTCGAGCAGTTTCCGCTCGCGCTTTGCGATGCACGCTCGATTGCGGCGGACGACCTCGTGCCGACTGACCTCGTCTATCGCGACAAAACCGGCGAGACGTATTCGTTTCTCGCGAATCCGCAACATCGCTGGTACTACTTTCCGCGTCTGCGTCCCGAAGAAGTGCTCTTGCTGAAGATCTACGATTCGCTGGAGGACGGCACGGCGCGGCTAACCGCGCACACCGCGTTCGAGGATCCCGCCAGTCCTTCCAATGCGGCTGCGCGACGCAGCATCGAACTGCGCGCGCTCCTGTTCTGGGCGGCGGACCACGACACGCATTGAGGGACGCGCGCGCCGGATCGCGCCTCTCCCTCCCGGGCAGCACCACGCACCGCGCCCTTCCCCATCGGCGCGGGCGCCGATCATTCAATGGATGCGGCCAGTACACGGCGAAGCTGCACCGCCGCTTCGCCCGCCGCGGACAACCCTGCGCCGCACGGAACTCGACCCGTCCGCCGTTGCGATACATCCGTCGTCATATTCCGCTACGGCATATGCATAGCGAATGTGTCTGTTTTGCCGCCGCGCGCGCGCCTCGTAGAATCAGTCCACTCTCCCTCGATGCCAACGCTACTAAACCTTTATCTATTCCTATTCGATTATGAAAGCCATCCGTTCCGTTCTCGTTGCCGCGCTCCTGTCGGCCGTTGCAGCCGCACCCGCACTCGCGGCCGATGACCTCTCACAAGTCAGTACGTCCGGGGTATTTCGTGTCGGCACCGAAGGCACGTACGCACCCTTCACCTACCACGACGAGACAGGCAAGCTCACGGGCTTCGACGTCGACATCGCAACGGCAATCGCACAGCGGATCGGCGTGAAGCCGCAATTCGTCGAGGGCAAGTGGGACGGCCTGATCGCCGGTCTCGATGTCAATCGCTATGACGCGGTAATCAACGAGGTTTCGATCACGGACGCGCGCAAGGTCAAGTATGATTTTTCGGCGCCGTATATCTCGACGCGTGCCGTGCTGATCGTGCGCTCGGACAATACGACCATCCATTCCTTCGACGACCTCAAAGGCAAGAAGTCGGCCAATACGCTGACCAGCAACTTCGGCAAGCTCGCGGCATCGCACGGCGCCGATGTCGTGCCGGTTCAGGGCTTCAATGAATCGATCGATCTGCTGACCTCGGGCCGCGTGGACGCCACCGTGAACGACTCGCTCTCGTTCCTCGACTTCCAGAAGCACAAGCCTGACGCCAAACTCAAGATCGCAGCCACCGATACCTCTTCCGCCGACGACCAGTCCGGCGTGCTGATCCGCAAGGGCAACCCCCAACTGCTCGCGGCGATCGACAAGGCGCTCGCGGACATCAAGGCCGACGGCACCTACGCGAAAATTTCGCAAAAGTACTTCGGCAAAGACATTTCGCAATAAGGCGGACTGAACGATGCCTGCATGGCTGCATCTGATGGCGCAATCGTTGTGGCCACTGCTCTACGCGGGACTCGTGTTTACCGTCCCGCTCACGCTGGCTTCGTTTGCAATCGGCATGGTGCTCGCGTTCGGCGCGGCGCTCATCCGCCTGTTCGGGCAGCGATGGGCAGTCGCCGCCGTGCGCTTCTATATCTGGCTCTTTCGCGGCTCGCCGCTGCTCGTACAGTTGTTCGTCATTTTCTACGGATTGCCCAACGTGGGCATCGTGTTCGATCCGTTGACGGCGGCGATCATCGGCTTTTCGCTCAACGTCGGCGCCTATAACGCGGAAGTCATTCGCGGCGTGATCGAATCGATTCCGCGCGGGCAGTGGGAAGCAGCCTATTCGATGAACATGACGCGCGCGCAGGCGTTGCGCCGCGCCATCCTGCCGCAAGCGATCCGCGTGGCATTGCCCGCCCTTTCGAACTCGTTCATCTCGCTCGTGAAGGACACTTCGCTCGCGGCGGTGCTGACCGTGCCGGAAATCTTCCAGGCCGCCCAACGCATTGCGGCCGTGACTTACGAACCCCTGGTTCTCTATACCGAGGCGGCATTGATCTATCTGGTGTTCAGCTCCGTGCTCTCGCAGGCGCAAGGCCGGCTCGAAGCGCGCTACGGCCGCCACGCCCTGTTTTCGGCGGCGCGCTGATGATCCGTATCGAGCAACTCCACAAGTCGTTCGGCGAGCATCGCGTTCTCGCGGACATCGACCTGACGCTCAAAGCGGGCAGTGTCACCGCGCTCATCGGACCGTCGGGCAGCGGCAAGAGCACGCTCCTTCGCTGCGTCAATTTGCTGGAAGTCCCCGATTCGGGTGCATTGAGCGTGGGCGACGCCCGCGTGGAATTCGGCCCGCATCGCCGGCTGTCTCACGGCGAAATCGCGTCGGTGCGCAGACATACCGGCATGGTGTTCCAGAACTTCCAGCTATTCCCCCACCTGAGTGTCATCGACAACGTCATGGAAGGACTGCTAACGGTCCTCAAATGGGAAAAGGATCGCGCACGGGAGCGCGCGTCCACGCTCCTCGCGAAGGTCGGAATTGCGCAGAAGGCCGACGCGTGGCCGTCCACGCTGTCGGGCGGCCAGCAGCAGCGCGTGGCCATTGCACGCGCGCTCGCCCCATCGCCCCAAGTCTTGCTCTGCGACGAGCCCACCTCGGCGCTCGACCCCGAACTCTCCGCCGAAGTCGTCGCGGTGCTGAGGCAGCTTGCGCTGGAGGGCACGACCATGCTGATGGCGACGCACGACTTGCGGCTCGCGGCTTCTGTCGCTCATGACGCCGTGTTCCTCAAGGATGGCGCGATCGTCGAGGCCGGGCCGTCTCGCGAACTCTTCTCGCGCCCGAGCGATGCGCGCACGGCGCGCTTCGTCGCCACGCTCACGCAGGCGCTGCCGGCATTCTGAGCGCAAGCCGCGCACCGGTACGGCTATCCCGCGAGACCTCGGCCGTTGCGCCGTTCCATCCTCAAACCGCGTCATGCGCCGCGATGTTGCGATATTGTCCCTTGAAATACAGTAAAGGCTGCGCAGCGGCAGTTTCCTGCAGGTTTAGCGCTTTCACCTCTCCAATCACGATCAGGTGATCACCTGCGGCGTGTTCGGCGTGGATCTCGCAATCAAGCCAGTGAAGGCTGCCGGCAATGATCGGATTACCGAGCGGCGATTCCTGCCATTCGACTCCGTGCCACTTGTCCGAGCCTCGCCGGGCAAACTGGTTCGAAACCTTGACTTGCTCGTCTGAGAGGATATTGACTGCGAATCGACCGGCCTGGCGAATTTTAGGGAAGCTGGCCGAACTGGACATTACGCTGAATGACACCAGCGGCGGGCTCATCGACACGCTATAGAACGACTGGCAGGTGAAGCCAATCGGCTCGCCATCGATGTGTGACGTAATTACCGTGATACCGGATGCGTAGTGCCCGAGCGCTTCACGAAAGCTCAATGGCTCGATAGCAGTACCAGGGAGTGACATAGCAGGTAATGGAACTGGATGCAGCTCGAAAGTGTCAGGGAAGGCCTGAAGCAGGCCGGTAATGCTGGCTGACATCGGCTTCGCCAATGTCGAAAGGTGGAACCCATCGGTCGAAACCGACCCAATCCCACTCAATTCTCCGCGTTTGGCCGTCGCGAGCACTCACGACGGCCATTCCGCCCCAAATTAGTTCGCGAGTTCTCCGCGGACGATTTCTGCGCCTGCACTCAAGGCTTCCAGCTTGCCTTTCGCTATTGCACGAGACAAGGGAGCCATGCCGCAGTTGGTGCACGGATAGAGCTTGTCGGCATCGACAAACTGGAGTGCTTTTCGCAGGGTATTGGCGACTTCCTCGGGCGTTTCAACGGTATTGCTAGCCACGTCGATGGCCCCCACCATCACTTTCTTGCCGCGAATAAGCTCGATGAGATCCATCGGAACGTGAGAGTTGTGGCATTCCAGCGAGACCATGCCGATACTGGACTTTTGCAGTTTGGGAAAAGCCTCTTCATACTGCCGCCACTCCGACCCCAGCGTCTTCTTCCAGTCCGTATTGGCCTTGATGCCATAGCCATAGCAAATATGGACAGCCGTTTCGCACTTAAGCCCCTCGATGGCCCTTTCCAGTGTGGCAACGCCCCACTCATTCACCTCATCGAAGAACACATTGAATGCGGGTTCATCAAACTGAATAATATCGACCCCGGCAGCTTCCAGTTCCCTCGCTTCCTGATTCAGGATTTTGGCGAATTCCCAAGCCAGTTTTTCGCGGCTTTTATAGTGATCGTCATAGAGCGTGTCGATCATCGTCATCGGACCGGGCAGCGCCCATTTGATGGGTTGCTTCGTTTGCTGACGCAAGAATCTGGCATCTTCGACAAAGACCGGCTTCTGGCGAGCAACAGCACCAACGACCGTCGGTACGCTTGCATCATAGCGATCACGAATTCTGACGGTCTTGCGGTTCTCGAAATCGACGCCGTCCAGATGCTCGATAAACGTGGTCACAAAATGCTGGCGCGTTTGTTCGCCGTCACTGACGATATCGATACCTGCGTGTTGTTGTTCTTGCAGCGACAGACGCAACGCATCCTGTTTACCCTCGATCAATCCCTCATCCTGCAATTTCCACGGTGACCAAAGTTTCTCGGGTTCCGCGAGCCATGAAGGTTTAGGCAAGCTGCCGGCAGTTGAAGTGGGTAGCAATTTTTTCACAATAGATGACCTTGCGTTTTGATTAGTCAAAGAGCGTAGTTCGCAGACCACTGCTCAAGAACAGCCTGATAGGGTTTGATAAACTGCTCTTCAACAAACCTTCCCTGCTCGATAGCCAGCCGGCTACGTTCCTCTCGATCATAAACAATTCGGGTGAGCGAAAAATCCTGGTTCTTCAAACTTGGCCGATAGGATTTTCCCGCTGCCGAATTTGCATTGTAAATTTCAGGCCGGTAAATCTTCTGGAAGGTGTCCATCGTGCTGATGGTGCCGATAAGCTCCAGATTGGTGTAATCGCCAGTCAAATCGCCAGAAAAATAAAAAGCCAAAGGCGCAGCGCTATTCGGCGGCATGAAATAGCGAACGTTCAGCCCCATTTTTTTAAAATATTCGTCGGTTAACGAATATTCATCCTGCTCGTATTCAACGCCCAATACCGGATGCTGATTTTCAGTCCGACGATAGGTCTTGCTGCTCGAAACGCTGAGACATATGACAGGCGGCTTCTTGAAATTGTCCTTGTAAGCGCTTGAATTCACGAAGCATTTGAACAGCTTTCCATGCAGGTCTCCAAAATTCTCTGGCGTGCTGAAGCCGGGCTGATTCTTGTTGTGCTCCAGCAGCAGTACGCTAAAGTCATAGTCCCGCACGTAAGAGGAGAAATTATTGCCCGCAATACCCTCAATGCGCTCTCCCGTGCTTTGATCGACAATATTCGTTTTCAATATTTCGATCAAGGGAAGCGCGTTGCCACTGCCTTCGCTATCAAGACTCATCTCAACGGAAATGATTTCAAGCTTGACGGTATAACGATTGCCGTTAGGGTTGTCCCAATGCGCCAGTGCATTGAAACGGTTGTCAATCATCCTGAAGGTGTTGCGCAAATTCTCCTGGCGGCTCGTACCTCTGGCCAGGTTCGCAAAGTTGGTGGTGATGCGCGTATTTTCCGCAGGGTGATAGTCTTCGTCGAAACAAATGCTTTTAATAGCAAATGTGAAGTCTTTACTCATCTTGATCTACCGCCATAAATTCTGATAAAAACCTGTTTTTACCGCTTGCATTTTCAGAATTTTATGCTATCCGATCGATGAATAAAAATGAATTGATTTCATGCAACCATTAGCTATCTTCATGTGTTCGATAGGTGTTCTTCCATACCTGCCGAAGGCAGCTACCCGGTGCCATGCGGGAATCCGATCTACAGATGGAGAACTCAAGATTCAATTGCGGAATCGTCGTCGCCGTAGAACTTCACGCCCAGTTGAATGCGCTCCCGGCCTGTTTCCAGTCGATGCCGATTGGTGTCGCGTAGCGAGTAGACGCAGCCGCAATATTCCTGCTGGTAGAAGTTTTCCCGCTTGCTGATTTCGATCATGCGGGCTGATCCGCCTGCCTTGCGCCAGTTGTACTCCCAATACATCAGGTCGGAATAACGGGACGCAGCACGCACGCCGCTGTCGTTGATCTGCTGCATGTTCTTCCAGCGGGAGATACCCAGCGAACTGGTCATGACCGGAAAACCATGCTCGTGAGCATAGAGCGCCGTGCGCTCGAAGCGCATGTCGAAGCACATGGTGCAACGAATGCCCCGCTCCGGTTCGTTTTCCATCCCGCGCGCGCGTTCGAACCAGTTATCCCGGTCGTAATCGGCATCGACGAAAGGAATGCCAAACTTTTCGGCGAAGCGGATATTTTCATCCTTGCGCAGTTCGTATTCCTTGCGCGGATGAATATTGGGGTTGTAAAAAAAGATCGTGAAGTCGATGCCCGACGCCACCATGGCTTCCATGACTTCCCCGGAGCACGGCGCGCAGCACGAGTGCAGCAGCACCTTGCTCTGGCCGCCAGGCAGTGGAAGAGGCTTGCGGCTATGGGTTGATGTCATAACATCTCCTCTCGCTAAAACGTCCCGCAGGCCGATGCAAAACTGGCGTGCTTACGCAACGACCGGTTGTCTTTCAGGCCTCGCGCCAGATACATGCTGTAACCCGCAATTATCCTGGGCCACCTGCTATCTGACCATGGATTATTCTTCATATATCCATTAGTTTCGTTCATCCGAAAACCCACTCATGGCGTCGCACTGCGTTCGCGTACGATAAGTACAGGCCGTAGTGAAAGTGTCACTGCTTGAGCAGAGCCGTGTATTCGGCGACTTTGCCGCAAACTGCAGCCCTGTCGCTTGTCGATGCGGAAGTTCGTTCATAAGCGAGGCGGCAGGCGCTAGCCGGCCCAACAACGGTCATTGGCGCGTTCGCATTGAGTGACAGAAATCGGGCGTACAACGCTCAGCGTTTCCAGGACGCATATTCGCGGAGGCGATTGAGCCTGGCGCCATAGCGTCGGTCGGTCGTGTACTCGACTCAAACGTTGAATTGCCCGGCAAGCGCATCGACTACTACACGGACGCGAGCTGTGCGCGCGAGGTCAGCGTGCAACACCATCCACGCCTCGTACGGCGACTGTCTTCGCCGGGTTGGCCAAATCCGTACAAGCTCCGGATATCGCTGCGCCATATACGTCGGCAATTCACCCAGTGCGAGACCGGCCCGCACGAATGCCCCGAGCATCAGGCTGGAATCCAGCTCCGCGACGACACGTCCCTTCGCTCTCGACTCACCCACGAGCGTTCCCTCCTGACGCGTCGTGACACCCGGCAGGTAGACCGCGAGATCGTGCCCGGCGAATTCTTCGTCCGGCTTCGGCTCCCCCCGCCGCGCGACATAACTGCGCGATGCGTAAAGCCCAACCTCCCAGCTTCCTAGTCGCCGAACGATCAAGCCCTGTTGTTGCGGCCGCTCCGTGCGGATGGCGATGTCGGCTTCGCGGCGCGACAGATCGAGCAGACGCGGTGTCGTGCTCAAAAGCACCCGGATACCTGGATGCTGTGTCTGAAGCCGCTCGATTGCCGGAATGACGAAATCGATGGCCAGAGTATCGGTCGTGGTGACGCGTACTTCCCCTTCCACGCGCTCGTCCGCGCCTTCGCTGCGGCGCTCGAACGATACCGCGAGGCGCTCCATTTCGCTCGCGGCTTCGAGCGCCTGCTCGCCGGCGGCGGTCAGCAAGAAGCCACCCGTGGTGCGCAGGAACAATCGGCTGCCGAGCGCGCCTTCAAGGCTGCCTAACCGGCGCCCAACGGTGGTCTGATCGACGCCCAACTGCTGCGCGGCTCCACTCAGCGTGCCCGACCGATGCACGGCCAGAAAGATTCGAACGTCGTCCCAGTTCATGTCGAATATGTCGAATGTCGATCTGCATATTTGCAGACCCGGTATGCAATGTCGTGCATTTTCACATGAAGCTCGACTCTCTAGCATGACGGACTCCACTGCCATCACCGCACGCCCTCTGGCCCGCGTGCAACGGAGCCCATTTCATGCCACGCCTGTCTTTCATTCTTACCGTCGCAATCCTCAATGCGTTTGGCCTGATCGCATCGGACGTCTATCTGCCGGCCATGCCGCACATGGCCGCCGTTTTTGGTGTCGCCAACTGGCGGATGCCGCAGACGGTCTCGGTGTATCTGCTCGTGCTCGCGGTCGCGCAACTTGTCTACGGCCCGCTTTCGGACCGCCACGGACGCAAACCTGTGCTGTTTGCCGGCATCTCGCTGTACTTTGTCGGCTCACTCGGCTGCGCGGCGGCCACGCACTTTGGCGCATTCCTCGCATGGCGCATGGTGGAGGCCGCCGGCGCTGCCGCGGGCCTCGTCATCGGGCGAGCGTGCATCGCCGACACGTGCAGCAAACAGGCGTCTGCCAAGGTCTATGCCGTCGTCTATCCGCTGGTCTCGTTGTCGCCGGCGCTCGCTCCCGCAATCGGCGGCTATCTCGCATCGGCGTTCGGCTGGCACGCCGACTTTCTCTTCGTCGCGGGATTCGCACTCGCAGCGTTGCTGATGGCGATGACGCTGCTGCCCGAGACGCTTCCCGTGCCCGACAGGAAGCGCCATACACCCCTCGCGGGCTTCGCCGACGTGCTTCGCGACAATGCCTTTCGACGCTATACCATCGTCGTCTGCGCCATCTATTGCGCCTGGTTCGTCTATCTGACGCAATCGCCCTTCGTATTCGCGAGCCTCGGTTTGCGCGAGGCACAGAGCGGCTGGCTGTATCTGCCGCTAACCGCAAGCATCATCGCGGCAAATTTGCTGGTCCGGCGCTGGCTCGATCGTTGGGCGTACGATCGGATTGTCACAGTCGGCATCGCGTGTTTCGTGCTGGGCGGACTGGCGTTCGGCTTTGTCGCGACGCGCGGCGTCACAAGCGTCGCGGCAGTGATCCTCCCGATGTGCCTGGTCAGTCTCGCAAATGGCTCGTCACTGTCACTGGCCGTATCGGGCGCCGTCACTGGCGCGCACGGACATGCTGCGACCGCCTCCGGGCTGGTCGGGTTCTTTCAGATCAGCAGTTCCGCATTGATGGCCTCGTTGATCAGTGCTGCGTGGGGCACGGGGTCCGTGGTGCTGGCATCTGCAATTTTGCTTTTCGCGCTACTCGCGATGGCGGCGTGCATCTCGCCTCGACGGGGGGGCGAGTGTATCGAGTGAAACGCAGACGAGTCGGGGGACGCATGGCGCATTCATGCCGCCCCGTCTCTCCTCCGATGCGACCATCGTGCGGCGTACAGGATCGCATCAACCAAGGCCATCGACGGGCATTCAACGCTCAAACGGAGCGTTCTCATTCTGGTACCGCGACGCCCACAGGTAGTCCGCCAAATCTCGCGATTCGCACCCTCAAGATCCTCCCGTAAGCCGCCGATAACTGGACAAGAAAGTGGTGAACGGCTGACCCGCATTTCGCGTGACAGTATTTCCTGGAGATTTTCGTGCGTTTCCCGTTGTTTCGTCGCGTGATGACCTTGTCTCTCGCCGCTGTGGCTTGCTCCGCCTGCTCCGCTTTCGATCCGGCCAATCCGGACAATGCGGACCCGAAAATCAGCTTTGAGCGCGCTCACCAAGTGGCGCAAGACAACAACCTTCAATGCCTCTGGGCAAGAGGGGCAGACCCGAAAACGGGCAGTTACCACTGCGTGCCTACGGGGAGAGTGGGCCACGACGACACTCGATTGGCTTTCGTCGAAATCGGACTGCGCGTGACCGATGGAGGCGTGAGACTGCCAGAAGGCGCCGGGGCCCCGTTGCGGGTGGCAACGATCGACGGGAAGCTTCAGCTAGTGCAGGCCTCAATTGAGAACCGCGCCTACTCGATGCGTGAACAACAAGGCGAGACGCGGCACGAACAAAAGCCCTCTACCGATGCCCTGAAAGAGCAAGAGGTGCACGCAGCGTACTGACGCCCGCGACAGCGGTGCTGCGCGCGAATGTAACAGTGACGCGCCCGCGCGATCCCGGTCTAGATCAGTTCGGAAATTTCGATGAGGTTCAGATCGGGATCGCGCACATAGACGGAACGGATTTTCTGCGTCGCGCCCGTGCGCTCGACCGGGCCTTCGACGATCGGCCAGTTCTTCTCTCCGAGATGCGCGATCACGGCGTCGAGCGGCACGGCGGCAATGAAGCACAGGTCGAGCGCCCCTGGCGCCGGCACATGGGCCTTGGGTTCGAATTCCGCGCCGCGCACATGCAGATTGATCTTCTGGTTGCCGAAGCGAAACGCGAGCCGCCCCGCGCCGAAGGTCTCCAGTTGCATCTGCAACACTTCGGTATAGAAATGCTTCGTGGCCTCGGGGTCCACGCAGGTCAGCACCAGATGGTCGAGGTGGTCGATCAATGCCATGCTTCGCTCCTTGTCACGAGAACGCCCGTTGCGCGGGCACGCCTTGCGCCGCTTCCGGCCCCGGATGCAGGTCGAGGCGGCGAGGTCGACGCCGGTATCATAGCCGTCGAGTTCGAGCATAGGCGCGAGTTCTTCGGTGCATACCCGCTCGCGCCCCGCGCGTACGGACAGCCGCCAAGGCCGCCGAACGAGGCGTCGAAGCGCACGTGGCGTGGCGGTGTCTCCCCGACTGACTGCGGCTAACCGCGATTGATTATGGGAGACACGACGAACCTGACCGCACCCTTCGATAATCGATGCTTGTTCAATCTGGCTTGAACAAATGGAAAGGGTGGGATGCGTTTCGCGCCGCATCAACCGGGGCCCTGAATATCGCGGCGTTTTACGAGGGAACGCCGCAGAAGGGGTAACTGCGGTAGTCACTGCGCGTTGAGCGCGAGGCGCGGCAACCGCATCGGGGTTGCCCGCGCCTGAATCGTCAGGCCATTTCCGGCTGCTTTGCGTGCCACCATTCGTCCACGGCCTGCTTCGCCGTTTGTTCGACCACGCTGAGCGCCATCAGCACATCGATCTTGAGCTTGGGAATGGCAAGCTCAACGCTCGGCAGCTTCGCCGTTTCCACCTGGGCATCCACGCCTTCCATCACCGCGCGGCACAGCCACTGCGTGTCCGTCGCGTCTGCCTTCGCATCGACACTGACTCGAAAGCCACGATATTCGACTGCCATATACTCTCCCGAAACCTGACAAAACGTAATGCTCGCCCCGCCGGACGGCGCGATGAGGGGGCGACTATATCACTACTTACATGACGTTTCAGCGCGGTTCGCAAAGGGCCGGGAAGAGTAGCGCGCCCGTATTCACGCCCTGTTTTCACGAGCGAGCGTGGCGGGCCGTGTGGAAGCCTGGCGCATCGTCCGCCAGCCCACGATCGCGAGCGATACACCCGAGATCACGGCGGCAAGCGAAACGTAATACGCAGGCGCGAGCGTATCGCCCGTCATGTGAATCAGCACTTCGGCGATCGTCGGCGCGAAACCGCCAAACAGCGTCACACCCAGGCTGTACGCGATGGAAAGGCCCGCCGAGCGCACGCGAACCGGAAAAATCTCCGACATCAGCGCGGGCATCGGGCCCGAATACGCGGCCTTGAAAATGCCCGCCGCGCCCTGGAGCACGATCAGCCAGCCGATGGTCGGATGACGCTGCAACAGCGCGAACATTGGATAGGTGAGCGAAGCAAGCAGGATCGACGTGGTCAGCATGATGCGAATGCGCCCGATGCGGTCCGAGAGCGCGCCCATGACCGGCGAGAGCGCGAACTGCAGGCCGCCGTTGAGCACGACCACGCCGAACGAGGTTGCGGCCGCCATGTGCAACTGCTTGACGGCGTACATCGGCATGTAAAGCTGAAGGATGTACACGCCAACGGTGGACTGCGCAACGATACCCACCGCAAGCAGCAGATTCACCCATTGACGGCCGAGCCCCGGCTCTTTCGTTGCGCGCGCATCTTGTGCGCCCTGCGCTTGCTGGTTTTCGACGAACTCAGGCGTTTCATCCAGATGCGAGCGGATATACCAGCCCACGGGGCCGAGCACGAGCCCGAAGAAAAACGGCACGCGCCAGCCCCACGCCTGCAGTTGTTCCGGAGGCAGCCATCCCGCGAGCACGCCGCCGAACGACGCCGCGAGAATCGCTGCCGCACCCTGGCTCGCGAACTGCCAGCTCGCGTAGTAGCCGCGCTTCGCGGGACTGTGCTCGACCATGAACGCCGTCGCGCTGCCGAATTCGCCGCCCACCGCGAAGCCCTGCACGAGTCGCGCGAACAGGATCAGGAGCGGCGCGGCGATGCCGATCGACGCATACGGCGGCATGACCGCCATGGCGAGCGTGCCCGCCATCATGAGCGCGATGGCGAGCGTCAGCGCGGCCTTGCGGCCCTTGCGGTCGCCGTAGATGCCCAGCACGATCGCGCCGAGCGGGCGCATGAGGAAGGAAATGCCGAAGGTGCCGACCGCGAGCAGCGTGGAGAGCCATTCGTCGTGCACGGGAAAGAACTGCTTCGCGATGATGGGCGCGAAGTAGCCGTACACGAGAAAGTCGAACCACTCCAGCGCATTGCCGATCGACGAGGAGAACACGATGCGACGCACCATGCCGCGGCTGAGCGGCGCTCTCGCAACCGATGAACCGGTCTCCATGTCAGTCTCCTCCATTTTTATTTGGTCTACTCATTGTTTGCCGTGAACCGCGAGCGAGGCGTCCCCGCTCGCGGCACACGTGGCTCGCCGCCTGTCAGCCCGTCTGCCGGCCCGCTTGTCAGCCCGCTTCGGCCGTCTAGAAACCCGCCGCGAGCCCGTCGCGGCGTGTGTCGCTCGCGGCCACGTAACCGCGCTCGGGATCGTTGCGATCGAGCTTCCAGATGTACTGGCCCGAACCGAAGTCCATGTACGGATCGTCGATGCCCTTGATCTCGTGGCCGAGTCCTTGCAGCGCGCGCGCCGTCTGCGGGTTGAAGGTCGATTCGATGTCCAGCGTGAAGTCGCGATTGACTTTCCAGCGCGGCGCGTCGCATGCGGCCTGCGGCTGCTGGCCGTAATCGAGCATGCGCACGACCGACTGCAGGTGCCCTTGCGGCTGCATGTCGCCGCCCATCACGCCGAAGCTCATCACCGCTTCCTGGCGGCCGTCCACCTGCTGCGTGAGGAACGCGGGGATGATGGTATGGAACGGGCGCTTGCCGCCTTCCACGACGTTCGGCGAAACCGGGTCCATCGAAAAGCCGCAGCCGCGGTTCTGCAGCGCGATGCCGGTGCCCGGCACGACCACGCCCGACCCGAAGCCCATGTAGTTCGACTGGATGAAGCTCACCATCATGCCGTGCTCGTCAACGGCGCTGAGATAGATCGTGCCGCCCGTGCGCGGCATGCCGAAGTCGAATTGCGTGGCGCGCTTCGGATCGATCAGCTTCGCGCGTTCCTTGAGGTAAGCGTCGTCGAGCATCTGCTCGGGCGTGACTTCCATCGAACGCGGATCGGCAACATAGCGGTACACATCCGCGAAAGCGAGCTTCATGGCCTCGATCTGCAGATGCTGCGACTCGAGGCTGTCGAGCGCGAGCGATCCCACGTCGAACTGTTCGAGAATGCCGAGCGCGATCAGCGCGGCGATGCCCTGCCCGTTCGGCGGAATCTCGTGCACCGTGTAGCCGCGATAGTCCTTGCCGATGGGCTCGACCCATTCCGGGCGATAGTTGCGCAGGTCGTCGAGCGTGAGCGCCCCGCCGCCTTCGCGCGCAAACGCGGCGATGCGTTCGGCGATTTCGCCTTCGTAGTAGTCGCGCGCGCCGCGTTGCGCGAGGCGCCGCAGCGTGGCGGCATGGCCGGGAAAGCACACGCGCTCGCTCACCTCGGGCGCGCGGCCGCGCGGCATGAAGGTCTCGGCAAAGCCTGGCTGGTTGTGCAACTCGGGAATCGCCGCCTGCCACTTGCGCGTGACGATGGTCGCCACGGCGTGGCCGCGCTCGGCGATCTCGATGGCCGGCTCCATCAGGTCGGCGAACGGCAGCTTGCCGAACTTCGTGTGCAGCGCTTCCCAGCCCGCGATCGCGCCGGGCACCGTGACCGTATCCCAGCCTCGCTTGGGCTGCTTCGCGAGACCGTTTTCCTCGCCGTGTTTGCGGCGGAAATAGTCGACGCTCCACGCCGCCGGCGCATTGCCCGACGCGTTCAGGCCGTGCAGCTTCGCGCCGTCCCACACGAGCGCGAAGCAATCGCTGCCAAGACCGTTCGACACGGGCTCGACCACGGTGATGGCGGCAGCGGCGGCGATGGCGGCGTCGATGGCATTGCCGCCTTTCCACAGCATGCGCAGCCCGGCCTGCGCGGCGAGCGGATGCGAGGTCGAGACGATATTGCGGGCGAACACCGGCAGGCGCGGCGTCGAATAGGGGTTTTGCCAGTTGAAGCGCGTCATGGAAGCTCGAATCCGGTAATGAACGATAGCAGCGGCGCGCGCACCGCGGCATTCAGTTGCGGCGCGCACGGCTCACGCCGATCTATCGATTATCTTGAAGGATCAGGCAAAAAAATATTAATATTTTATTGTCGACACTTAAGTTTTCTTTACATGCTCACCCTACGCATGCTGCGCACCTTGCAGGCAGTCGCGCGCAGCGGCTCGTTCGCCACGGCCGCGGAAAAAACCGCTCTCACGCAGGCGGCCGTGAGCCTGCAGATGCGCGGGCTCGAAGACGCGCTCGGCCGCCAGATTTTCGACCGCCGCGCGCGCCAGGTCGCGCTCACGCGCGAAGGCCGCGAAATCTGCGCCAAAGTCGAGCACATTCTCGCGCTGATCGACGAGTTGCCCGCCAGCGCGGGCGACACGATGCGCGGCTCGATCATCATCGGCGCGGTGGTCTCGGTGATCGGCGCGCTTTCGCTGGCCGTCGCGCATCTGAAAACCGGGCACCCGGAACTCGAAGTGCGCCTCACCTCGGCGCGCTCGAACGAACTCGCACGCATGGTGGAAGACGGCGACGTGGACCTGGCCGTAGTAGTTGGCAGTGCAGATGGTTCGCTGCAAGAATCGCTCGCATGGGCCCCGCTCTACGAGGAGCCGCTGATGCTCGTCACAAGCCGCGCGACCTCCGGCGACGATGCGCGCCGCATCCTGCGCGAGCGCGGCTTTCTGCGCTTCGACCGGCGCGTGCCGACGGGCGTCGTAATCGACCACGCACTGGGCGAGCTGGGCATCGAGCCACTCGAATATCTGGAATTGAACTCCATTGAAACGATCGTTTCGCTCGTGCGCAACGACGTGGGCGTGAGCGTGCTGCCGGTCCTGCAAGGCGGCAAATGGCAGAGCGATCCGAATTTGCGGCTCATCGCGCTTCCCGGCCGGCCATTCATCCGCACGGTGGGCATGATTCACCGGAAAGCGCACAAGCAGACTTTGCTCACACAAACGATTGCAGACATGCTGCGCCGGTAACGGCGCCTGGCATGGTCCCTGCCCCGCCAATCGCGTAAGCTAACGTCGTTGCTCGCTCATTCGCGAAGCCTCCAGCTTCGCGCCACGAAGCGGGATCGATACGGAATAGCGAACGCTCCATGCAAAGATCGCTCATCGCGCTGGCTCCAAACCGGTGGCGCAAGCTCTACGCCATCGCACTCGTCACCGGTCTTGCCGCGTGTCAGCAGTTGCCGCCCTTGGGCGAACGCACGCAAACCACGGCGCTAACGTCAACCGAAGCGCGGTCGACTCAACTGGGCGCCGCCGTGGCAGCCGAACTCGCCACGCATCCCGACTTCACCGGCATCGACCCGCTCCCGAATCCGCTTGACGCCTTCGCCTCGCGCGTGGCGCTCGTGCGCGGCGCCCAGCGTACGCTCGACGTTCAGTACTACATCTGGCGCGACGATCTCACCGGCACGCTGCTGCTCGAAGAACTGCGCGAAGCCGCCGACCGCGGCGTGCGCGTGCGCCTGCTGCTCGACGACAACGGCATTCCATCCTCACTCGACACCACGCTCGCGGCGCTCAATGGGCATCCCAACATCGAGGTGCGCCTGTTCAATCCGTTCGTCACGCGAAGGCCCAAAGCCATCGGCTTTCTCACGGACTTCTCGCGGCTGAACCGGCGCATGCACAACAAGTCGCTCACGGCCGATGGCGTGGCGACCATTCTGGGCGGCCGCAATATCGGCGACGAATATTTCGGCGCGACCGACGGCGTCGTGTTCGCGGACCTCGACGTGCTGGCTATCGGCCCCGCCGCCACCGACGTCGCGCACGACTTCGACCGTTACTGGGCCAGCGCTTCGGCCTACCCCGTGTCGCAAATCCTGCCGTACGCGGCGCCCGATGCGCTCGCCACGCTCGATCGCGCGGCGCTTGCCGCGCGCAGCGACCCGGCCGCGCAGGAATACATCGAATCGCTGCGCAAGACCACCGACGTTCGCCGCCTGCTGGACGGCACGCTGCCGCTCGAATGGGCGAAGACGCAACTGGTCAGCGACGATCCTGCGAAAGCGCAGGGCACGGCGCCCAGGGACACGCTCATCCTGAGCCAACTGCACGAGATCGTCGGCGATCCGCACCGCGAACTCGATCTGGTTTCGCCGTACTTCGTGCCGGGCAAGGTCGGCACGCAATACTTCACCCGGCTCGCGGCCCAGGGCGTAACCGTGCGCGTGCTGACCAACTCGCTCGAAGCCACCGACGTTTCCGCCGTCCATTCCGGCTACGCGCGCCGGCGCGTGGCGCTGCTCGAAGGCGGCGTGCAGTTGTTCGAACTGCGGCGCGCGGCGGGCGCCGCGAAGGACAAGGGCAAGAGCGCGGGCAGCGGTCCCTTCGGCAGCACGGGGTCCAGCCTTCACGCCAAAACCTTCGCCGTGGATGCGGAGCGCGTGTTCGTCGGCTCGGTGAATTTCGACCCGCGCTCGGCCAACCTCAATACCGAACTCGGGCTCGTGATCGACAGCCCGGTTCTCGCCAGCCAGATCGAAAAAGCGTTCTGGACCCGCGTGCCGCAACTCGCGTATCAGGCGCATCTCGACGAAAACGGCAAGCTCTACTGGACGCGTCTTTCCGACGACGCGGTCATTCGCTACGACACCGAGCCGAACACCACGTGGAACCAGCGCCTGAGCGTGTGGTTCTTCTCCATCCTGCCGATCGAATGGCTGTTGTAAGGCGCGCTTGAGGCCCGGCGGTTCCCCTGACGGCACCGGCAGGGTTATCCCCAATTTCACCTAAGTTGTCTATACAACATCATGCGGACATTCCTCTCGTCCGCGGCTGCGGGCGTCATTGCACTTACCCCACAGTTCGGAGCCATCGTGGCAATGCCTGAATCCGTCGCCAATCTCGAAACCGATGGCCGCAAGATCCTGGAAACGCGTTCGATCGACTACATCCCCGAGGCCGAGCGCCACGGCAGCCTGTTCAGCCAGTTCACGCTGTGGCTTTCCGCGAACCTGCAGGTCACGGCGATCATTACCGGCGCGCTGGCCGTCGTGCTGGGCGGCGACGTTTTCTGGTCGCTGATCGCGCTGCTGGCTGGACAACTCGTCGGCGGCGCGGTGATGGCGCTGCACGGCGCGCAAGGTCCGCAACTCGGCCTGCCGCAGATGATTTCCAGCCGCGTGCAGTTCGGCGTGTACGGGGCGGCCATTCCCATCGTGCTCGTTTGCATCATGTATATCGGCTTTTCCGCGAGCGGCACGGTGCTCGCGGGCCAGGCCACCGCGCAACTGCTCGACGTTTCCGATACGGCGGGCATCTGCCTTTTCGCGGCGCTCATCGTCGTGCTCACGCTGCTCGGCTATCGTTCGATTCACTTCGTCGGCCGCATTGCCAGCGTGATCGGCGTGCTCGCGTTCGTGTTCATGTTCGCGCAGCTTTTCGCGCACCACGACGTGGGCGCGCTGCTGGCCAACCGCCATTTCTCGGTTGCGAGCTTCCTGCTTTCCATGTCGCTTTCGGCTTCGTGGCAGATCGCGTTCGGCCCCTACGTCGCCGATTATTCGCGCTACCTGCCGCGCTCGACTTCGCCCGCGCGCACGTTCCTCGCGGTCGGGCTCGGCTCGGTGATCGGCGCGCAGGCCGCGATGGTGTTCGGCGTGTTCGCGGCCGCGCTCGCGGGCCACGCGTTCGCGCATCACGAAGTGGCATATATCGTGAGTCTGGGCGCGAGCGGCGCGGTCGCCGCCATGCTCTACTTCAGCATTGCGTTCGGCAAGCTCACCGTCACCACGCTCAACGCCTACGGCAGCTTCATGTCGATGGCGACGATTGTCAGCGCGTTTCGCGCGAAGCGCGCCATCTCCACGCGCCACCGTTTCGTCTACATCATCGCGATGGTCGGCGTCTCGACGCTCGTCGCGCTCGCGGGGCGCCACTCGTTTCTCAAGGAATTCACGGCGTTCATCCTGTTCCTGCTCGCGTTCTTCACGCCGTGGAGCGCGATCAATCTCGTGGACTTCTACTGCTTCACGCAGTCGCGCTACGACGTGCCCGCGCTGTCGAACCCGAATGGCCGCTACGGCCGCTGGAACGCCAGGGCCATTGGCATCTACGTGCTTGGCGTGCTCGTGCAGATGCCGTTCATCTCGACAAGCTTCTATACGGGCCCCTTCGTCGACGCGCTCGGCGGCACGGACATCTCCTGGATTCTCGGCCTGATCGTGCCGGGGGCGCTCTACTACGTCGCCATGCGCCTCACGCCGCCGGTCATTCCCGAACGCCTGATCCTGCCGGTCGAGCAGGAATGAAGCCGCGGCGCAGCGCGCCGCTTCGCTGATCGATACCGTTTCCATTCGCGCGGGTTTCATCACCCGCGCGTTCGTTTCATTTCCTCGATAAATAGTTGTACTGATAATGAAAAAACGCTCCGCTCCGGTTCCTCGTCCCACCGCTCGCGCCACGAGAAGCGCGCTTTGCGCCTGCGCACTCGGCCTTTTCGCGCACGGCGCGTTTGCCCAGGACGGCGTGACGCTCTACGGCCTCATCGACGAATTCGCCCAATACGTCAATACAGGCAACGGATACACGGCCGCCCTCGGTTCGAGCGGCCAATGGGGCAGCCGCTTCGGCCTCAAGGGCAAGGAGGATCTGGGCGGCGGCCAAACGCTGTCCTTCGCCCTCGAAAACGGCTTCAATCCCACGGACGGCACGCTGGCCACGAAGGGATCGTTGTTCGATCGCCAGGCCTGGGTGGGTCTTTCGGGCGGCTGGGGCGAGGTGCGCGCGGGCCGGCAGAATTCGCCGCTCTTCAACGATCAAGGCGGCCAGGACGCCTTTGGCGGCGTCACGCAGGCTTCGGCCATGGACAACCTCACGGTGTTCACGTTCCGCACCAGCAATACCCTCTCCTACGTCACACCCGAACTTGCGGGCCTTCAGGCCGGCGTCTACGTGGGCTTCGGCGACGCGGGCGGCCTGCGCGCCGCGGGTTCGAGCCAGCAGTTCGACGTGACGTACGCGCACGGCCCCCTCGCCGCGTTCGTGGCAGGCCAGTGGCTCAAGAACAGCGAGGGGAGCGCCACGGATCGCACGATCATGGCGGGCACCTCGTACGCTATCGGGCCGGCAACGATCTTCGGCGGCTATTCGGACATGAAATGGCCCGACCTTGCGTTGAACGCCTATACGGTGGGCCTTTCGGCGAAGTATCAGTTCAGCGTGAACAACATCGTCGGGCTTGGCTACGCCATGCTGCGCGATCGCACCTCGCAAGGCGACAACGCCGACCAGATCGGCCTGATGTACGAATACGACCTGTCGAAGACAACGAACTTCTACGGCGCCCTCTCGTTTCTGCGCAATCGTAACCAGGCGAGTTACACACTCGCCGGCGCCGCCAACCCGGGCCTGCCGCTCGCTTATCCGGGCGCGGATGCGCGCGGCGTGCAGATCGGCATTGTTCACCGCTTCTAAACGAAAGAACGGCTCTGGATCGTTCGATCCAGAGCCGTTGCGTTCACAACCAGTCCTGCCGATGTTCGGGAACGGTTACGCCGCCGTTGCGTTCATCGCCTGAATCGCTTCCAGCGCGCCGCCTACCATCTCGCGCAGCACGGGCTGCACCTTCTCCGCGAGCGCGGGAACATAGTCGAACGGCGCCGTTTCGTTCATGTAAGCGGACTGGCACATCTCAAGCTGGATCGCATGCACGCCGTCTTGCGGCGCGCCGAAATGGCGCGTGATATAGCCGCCCTTGAAGCGTCCATTCGCGATCCACGTGTAGCCGCTTGCCGCAGCCGCGCGTTCCGCGCGCGCCTGCACCGCGGCGTTCACCGTGCGACCATCCTGCGTGCCGATGTTGAGGTCGGGCAGTTTGTCGTCGAACAGTCGCGGCAGCACGCTCGCAATCGAATGCGCCTCCCATAGCAGCACATTCGCGTGCACCGAGCGCAGGCGCGCGAGTTCGGCGGCAAGCGTGTCGTGATACGGCTGCCAGAACGTCTGCACGCGGCGCTGGCGCTCTTTCGCGTCGGGCGCGCAGCCCTCGCGATAGATCGGCTCGCCGCGAAACGTTTCGGTCGGGCACAGCGACGTCGTGGTCTGGCCGGGATAAAGGCTCTCGTCGTTCGGCGGCCGGTTCAGGTCGATGACATAGCGCGACACGCGCGCGCCGAGCACGGTCGCGCCCAACGCCTTCGCGAACGCGTACAGGCGATCGAGATGCCAGTCCGTATCGGCGACGGTCAGCGCCACGTCCGTGTACTGGCCGTGCATCGCCGTGGGAATGTGCGTGCCCAGGTGAGGAATCGAAATGATGAGCGGCGCGGTGCCGCGTTCCAGCGAAAAGATGTCGGTCATGGCAAGTAGCGTATCAGTCATCAGCAAGCAATCGGGCGAGTGCCGCGCGATAGTCGGCGTAAAGGCGCGTTTCGTCGCGATGGCGGCGCGCTTCCACGATTTTTTCGCCGCCGGTATAGACGTCGAGGACCGGCGTTTCGCCATGCTCGCAGAACACGACCGACGAAAGCCACGTGAGCGGCTTCTGCGCGGCCAGGTTGGGATGCTGCGCGTCGAGCACGATCCAGTCGGCGCGCGCGCCTTCCTTCAATGCGCCGACCTGGCGTCCCGTCGCCCGAGCGCCGCCTGCGAGCGCGCCTTCGAAAAGACGGTCGGCGACCTGCGCTCGATGCGGCGCGGCCAGCACGTTGCGCTCGCGCCGTGCGAGACGCTGGCCGTATTCGAGCAAGCGAAGCTCCGCGCGCCAGTCCACGCCGATATGGCTGTCCGAGCCCACGCCGAACGCGCCGCCCGCATCGAGATAGTCGCGCGCGGGGAAAATGCCGTCGCCGAGATTCGCTTCGGTCGTGAGGCACAAGCCCGCAATCGCGCCGCTCTGCGCGAGCGCGGCGGTTTCGCGCGCGTCGACATGCGTGGCATGGACGAGACACCAGCGCGAATTCACGTCGAAGCGGTCGAGCAGCCATTGCACCGGCCGCGCGCCTTCGGTCGCGAGACAAGCCTCGACCTCGGCGGTTTGTTCGGCGATATGAATATGCACGGGCGCGCCGGGAAGCGCTTGGTCGAGACCGTCCAGCAGCACGCGCAACGAGTCGTGCGAAACGGCGCGCAGCGAGTGCGGCGCAACGCCGTAGCGCAACGCGCCGTGCTCGGGCCGCCACGCGCGCAGCGCCTCGATAATGCCGAGCAGTTGCTCCGGCGCGTTGATGAAGCGGCGCTGATCGTCGCGCGGCGCCTGCGCGCCGAAACCGCTGTACTGATAGAGCACGGGCAACATCGTCATGCCGATGCCGGTCGTGTCCGCCGCATCGACCACGCGTTGCGCCAGTTCGGCGGGGCTCGCATACGGCTGGCCGTCCTTGCCGTGATGCACGTAGTGAAATTCGCAAACGGACGTGTAGCCCGCTTTGAGCATCTCGACGTAGAGCCAGCGCGCAATCGCGCCGAGATCGTCGGGCGTGATGCGCGCGGCGAAGCGGTACATGAGATCGCGCCAGCTCCAGAAGCTGTCGGTGGGATTCGCGCGATATTCGGTGAGGCCCGCCATGGCGCGCTGAAACGCATGCGAATGAAGATTAGGCATGCCAGGCATGAGCGGGCCGGCCGCCTGCGCAACGCCTTGGGGCGCCTGTGCGAGATCGGGCGTCACGCTGCGCAGCGTTCCCGCCGCGTCCCATTCGAGCAGCACGTTGCGGCGCCAGCCGTCGGGCAAATACGCGTGCCCGGCAAAGAGCGCGCGCGAAGTCGGATTCGTTTCGATGATGGAATTCATGCGTGAAATAGCGTTCAAATAGCGCTCAAACGCGACGATCAAAGACAGTCTCGCCCCCGCGCACCACGCGTGCGCACAGCGGACGGCCGATCCAGTAAGCCAGTTCGGCGAGCGACTGCACCGACCACACGGCAAAGTCCGCGGGACGCCCCACCGCGAGCGAGCCGTGATGCTGCGCGTCGCCGAAAGCCTGCGAGGCGTGCCGCGTCACGCCCTGCAACACCTCGGGCACCGTCATGCGGAACAGCGTGGTCGCCATGTTCATCATGAGCAGCAGCGAGGTCGTGGGCGACGTGCCCGGATTGCTGTCGGTGGAAATGGCGATCGGCACTTCGTAGCGCCGCAGCAGGTCGAGCGGCGGAAGCTGCGTTTCGCGGATGAAGTAGTACGCGCCCGGCAGCAGCACCGCAACGGTGCCCGCTTCCTTCATGGCGGCAACGCCCGCTTCGTCGAGAAACTCAAGATGATCGGCCGACAACGCGCGGTGGCGCGCCGCCAGCGCCGCGCCGCCGCTATTCGAAAGCTGCTCGGCGTGCATCTTGACCGCGAGATTGCGCCGCGCGGCCGCTTCGAACACGCGCTCGCTCTGCGCGAGCGAGAAGCCGATTCGTTCGCAGAACACATCGACGGCGTCCACGAGACCTTCATCGGCGAGCGCGGGGAGCATGCGTTCGCACACTTCGTCGATATAGTCGTCGGCGCGGCCCGCGAACTCGGGCGGCAACGCATGCGCGCCGAGAAACGTCGTGCGCACCGTGACCGGATAGCGCTCGCCTAGCGCACGCGCGACACGCAGCATCTTGCGTTCGCTCGCCAGATCGAGGCCATAACCGGATTTGATCTCGACAGCCGTGACGCCTTCGGCAAGCAACGGCTCGAGGCGTGCGGCGGACTGCGCGAACAGTGCGGCTTCGTCGGCCGCGCGCGTGGCGCGTACTGTCGATACGATGCCGCCGCCCTGCCGCGCGATTTCCTCGTAGCTCACGCCCGCCAGGCGCTGCGCGAATTCGTCGGCGCGCTGGCCGCCGTAGACGAGGTGCGTGTGGCAATCCACGAGACCCGGCGTGACCCAGGCGCCGCCCAGGTCCTCGCGCGGCCACCCGGCAAACTGCGCCGGCAATTCAGCAGCCGCGCCGAGCCACGCGATCTTGCCGTCTTCCACGGCAATCGCCGCGTTCTCGACGGCGTGGCCCGGATCGCCCTGCGGGCATAGTTTGAGGTGTTGCCAGAGCGTGCGTTTCATCAGGTCTGCACAGCATCGCGCGATGCCGTTTCCGTAGTGTCTTGCGGCGCTGCATGCAGCACGTCCAACGCGACTGCGAGCAACGCGCCCGCGCCGCGTGTTTCGATATGCACGGGGCGTTGCGCGTCGAGCGTGTCGATGCGCAACGTATCGCCCGCTTCGAGGTGCACGCTTCGCTCGCCGTCCACGCGTATGTCCTGCCCGCCTTGCGCGCAATAGAGCAATACCGTTTGCGCATGCAGGCTGCGCCGCTCGCTGTCGCGCCACACTTCGAGCGTGCCGCGCGCCGCGTCGCGGCGCACCATGAGGTTGAAGTCGCGCGTGGCGCCCTTCACGAGGCGTGCATCGATGGCGGATTCCCCCGCGAAGCGCGCGGCGTCCAGAGGCTGCGTGAGAACGTGTGTGCGGTCCGCTTCGTCGAGCAGCATGCCCGCCCCTTCGAGCAACACCAGCGTACGATCGACGCCCTCGAAACGCGAGAACGGTCCCGCCTGCGCGACGTCGGCGACGCTCACGCGCCACGCGAACGCATCGAGCGACGCGCCAGGCTGCGAGGCCACATGCGCCACCGCGATTTCGCGCGTGACGCCACCGCCGTTCTTCCACGGCGACGCCACGAGCGCCGCGCCACGCAGCAGCGTGAGCCTGGCGGCCTGTATCGCGCCGCCTGACGCTTTTGCGCCGCTCATCGGCCCAGCATCGGCAGCTTGAGCCCCGCCTCGCGCGCGGTCTGCTGCGCGAGTTCGTAGCCGGCATCCGCATGGCGCATCACGCCCGTGGCCGGATCGTTGTGCAGCACGCGGCCCAGACGCTCGTGCGCCGCCTGCGTGCCGTCCGCCACGATCACCACGCCCGAGTGCTGCGAAAAGCCCATGCCCACGCCGCCGCCGTGGTGCAGCGATACCCACGACGCACCGCCCGCCGTGTTCAGCAGCGCATTGAGCAGCGGCCAGTCGCTCACCGCGTCCGAGCCGTCCTTCATCGACTCGGTCTCGCGGTTCGGGCTCGCGACCGAACCCGTATCGAGGTGG
>NZ_CAJMZJ010000022.1:0-77024 GCF_905220295.1 Paraburkholderia sp. J76 | reverse complement strand
TTTCGAGTTTCCGGAGCGCCCGGGCGCGCTTATGCGCTTCCTTTCGTCGATGGCGCCGAACTGGAACATCAGCCTCTTTCACTACCGCAACCAGGGCGCGGACTACAGCTCGATTCTGGTGGGCATCCAGGTGCCGGCCGCCGAGGACGCCGAGTTCCGCCGCTTCCTCGCCACGCTCGGTTATCCGCACTGGGAAGAGACGCAGAACCCGGCGTACCGGCTCTTTCTCGCGTAACGGGCGGCCATCGTGTCCGTTTCGCTTTCCGACAAGCTTGTCGTCGCCATCTCGTCGCGTGCGCTCTTCGATTTCGAGGAGGAAAACCGCATATTCGAGGCCGGCGACCTGCAAGCCTACGAGACGCTCCAGCGCGAGCGCCTGAACGTGCCCGCGCGGCCGGGCGTGGCGTTCGCGCTGATGCGCAAGCTGCTCGCGCTCAACTCATATGGAAACAGCCGCGCGCGTCACGTGGAAGTCGTGATCCTCTCGCGCAGCGATCCCATCAGCGGCTTGCGCGCGTTCAGTTCGTGCCGCGAGCACGGGCTCGACATCCAGCGCGGCGTGTTCACGCGCGGGCGCGAGCCCTGGCATTACCTCAAGCCGCTCAATGCGTCGCTGTTTCTCTCAGCGAACCCGGCCGACGTGCGGAGCGCGCTCGACGCAGGTTTCCCCGCCGCGCGCGTCTTTCCGGAATCGGCGACAATGGCGGAACGCAACGCGCACGAAATTCGCATTGCGTTCGACGGCGATGCCGTGCTGTTTTCAGACGAAGCCGAGCAGATTTTCCAGAGCAAAGGCTTGAGCGCCTTCGTGAGCCACGAGCGCGACAACCGCGAACTGCCGCTCGCGCAAGGCCCGCTGCAACCGCTGCTAGCCGCGCTCCACGGGCTGCAAAAGCTCGCCGACGCGAACGCGCAAATGCGCATCCGCACCGCTCTCGTCACCGCGCGCTCGGCGCCGGCGCACGAGCGCGCGATCCGTACGCTGATGGCCTGGAACATCGAGATCGACGAAGCGATGTTCCTTGGCGGACTCGACAAAGGCCCGTTCCTGCGCGAGTTCGAACCCGATTTTTTCTTCGACGACCAGATCCGCCACTGCGAATCCGCGCGCTCGGTCACGGCCACCGGGCACGTGGCAAGCGGCGTGATCAATCTCGCAACCGAAGCCAACGCATCATGACTCCTGACCAATCGCCGCTCGGCAAGGCCTCCACCTACACCGAGCAATACGACGCCTCGCTCCTCTTCCCGATCCCGCGCGCCGGCGCGCGCGAGCAGATCGGCATCGGCGCGCAACTGCCCTTCTTCGGCAGCGACATCTGGAATGCCTACGAGCTTTCGTGGCTCAACGCGCGCGGCAAGCCGCAGATCGCGATCGCCACGTTCTTCATTCCCGCCGACTCGCCGAACATCATCGAATCGAAGTCGTTCAAGCTCTATCTGGGCTCGTTCGCGCAAACGCCGTTCGAATCCGCCGACGTGGTGCGCGACACCATCAGGCGCGACGTGACGGCGGCGTGCGGCGCATCGGTATCGGTGCGGCTCGACCAGCCGGGCGCGTTCGGCAAGATCCCGTTCGAGGAATTCGACGGCCTCTCGCTCGACCGCCTCGATCTCGACACGGAAATCTATCACCCGGAGCCGACGCTGCTCAAAGCCGCTTTCGACGAAGCGCCCGTGGAAGAAACGCTGATCTCGAACCTGCTCAAGTCGAACTGTCCCGTGACGGGCCAGCCCGACTGGGGCAGCGTGCAGATCCACTACGTCGGGCCGCAGATCGATCAGGCAGGCCTCCTGCGCTACATCATCTCGTATCGCAATCACACAGGCTTTCACGAGCAATGTGCCGAGCGCATCTTCATGGACATCCTGCGCGAGTGCAAACCGGACCGGCTCGCCGTCTACGCGCGCTACACGCGGCGCGGCGGCCTCGACATCAATCCGTTTCGCACCAACTTCAACATGCCGATGCCGGATAACGCGCGGCTTGCGCGCCAGTAACCCAATGCGTCAATGCGGCAACTCGGCCGCCCCCATGCGCCGCGCAATCACGGCGGTACGCTGCGCGAGATATGCCGAATTGCGATGCTCGTCGAAGTACTTCGGACGCGGCAGCATCACCGCGAGCCGCGCCGACTGCCAGGGCGTGAGCTTCGCCGCCGTCGTGCGGTAGTAGTAGCGCGCGGCGGCTTGGGCGCCATACACGCCATTGCCCCACTCCACCGAGTTCAGATAGATCTCGAAGATGCGCTCCTTGTCGAGCAGCGTCTGCAGCATCCACGTGATGATGAATTCCTGGCCCTTGCGGATATAACTCTGCTCGCGCGAGAGGAACAGGTTGCGCGCGAGCTGCTGCGTGATGGTCGAGCCGCCGCGCACGATATGGCCGCGCTTCTGGTTCTTTTCCCACGCCTGGAGGATGGCGTCGGTTTCGTAGCCGTTGTTGTTGACGAAGTTCGCGTCCTCTGACGCGATGATCGCGCGCTTGAGGTTGCGCGAAATCTGGTCGTACGGCACCCATTCGTGCTGGATCGAAAGATCGGGACGCCCGGAAGTCAGACGCGCGGCGTCGGTGCGCATGAACGCCGTGGTTTGCGGATCGACGAAATTCCAGAGCGCGATTTGCGCGAAATAGAAAAGCTGCGTGGCGATCCACGCAATCGCGAACGCGCAGACGATCCAGACGAGCCAGCGCCGCATTCCCGGACGTTTTCCGGACTGCGCGCGCCGCCCGCTGCCGCTCGCGGGCGCCGTAGCCTGCGCACCGATGGCTTGCCTGCGCATGGCGTCGTCTCCTTTGGCCGCGAAGCGCCTGGCGCTTAAGCCGCCTGCGCGGCGAGTTGCGCGCGCAATGCCGCCAGCACCGGCGCGCCATCGGGGCGCACGCCGCGCCACACGAAGAACGACTCGGCGGCCTGTTCGACCAGCATGCCGAGGCCGTCCGCCGCGCGCGCGCCGAGTGTCTGCGCATGGCGCATGAACACCGTGGGCTGCGCGCCGTACATCATGTCGTAAGCGAGCGTGCCCGTGCCGAACGCGCGGTCGTCGCATTCGGGCAACGCCGCGTCGAGGCTGCCCGCCGTCGCGTTCACGATCACGTCGTAGGGTTTGGGATTGACCGGGTCGCGAAAAACAGCTTCTGCACCGCCGCCGTTGAGCAGACAGCCGAACTCGCCCGCCGCGCTCGCGAATTGCTCGATGAGCGCGTGCGCCTTGGGCGCCGTGCGGTTCACGATGGTGATCTCGCGCGGTCGGCGATCGAGCATCGGCAGCACGACGCCGCGCGCCGCGCCGCCCGCGCCGAGCAGCAGCACGCGCGCGCCTTCGAGCGAAACGCCAAGGTTCACCTCGATGTCGCGCACGAGACCGAAGCCGTCGGTGTTGTCGCCGAAGATGCCGTCTGCGTCGAAGCGCAGCGTGTTCACCGCGCCCGCCGCCGCCGCACGCGGCGAAAGCTTGTGCGCAAGCGCGTGGGCTTCCAGCTTGAACGGCACGGTCACGTTCAGTCCGCGGCCGCCCGCCGCGCGAAATGCCTGTACGTGCTCGACGAAACCGTCGAGCGGCGCAAGCAGGCGGTCATATTCGACGCGCTCGCCCGTTTGCAGCGCGAACTGTGCGTGGATGTACGGCGACTTGCTGTGCGCCACCGGATTGCCGACTACGGCGTAACGGTCCGCCTGTGATTCGCTGACGCTCATCCGCGCGGCTCCGTGGCGTGCTGCTCGCTCGATTGCTCTTCTGCGGCGGGCGCATCGCCTTCGCCTGCCGCCTCGCCTTCTGCCTCACCCGCTTCCGCGACGGCTTCCGCTTCGCTTTGCGCCGATTCGTCGGCGGCTTCGATCAGCTCTTCGTCTTCGCCCGCATCCTCTTCGGCCTGCTCGCCGCTCGTCACGACGGGCGCGTCGAGCACGCGCAGCATGCGCACCGAAGCCTCGATGGTCAGCTCGTCGATCGAGAGCACTTCCATCATCAGGCGCGTGCCGCGCGCATGCACGCCGAGCGCGGGCACGTGCATGAGCAGCGGCACTTCCTCGAAGCGCACCAGGTCGTCCTTCACCACGCTCGCCGGGAATTCGCGGCGCGGCTCGCGGCCACCTTCGCGGCCCGACCCGGCATCCCCCTCGCCGCGCATTTCCTGCTGCAGCCAGCGCAGGCACCAGAAGTACTCCATGCGGCGCTGATGGTCGGCGTAAGCGGAGTAGGTCTCGTCGAAGCCCTGCACGACCGCGAACAGATCGGCGTCCTTGGGCTTGAACGGCGCGACGAGCTTCGCGGCCACGCCGTGCTCCACACACGCAAGCAACTGCCACTGGTTCACGAGGTCGACATAGCGGCGCAGCGGCGACGTGCTCCACGCGTACTGCGAGACGCCCAGACCTTCGTGCGGCGCGGCGTTGGTCTGCATGCGCGTGCGCTTGGGACCGCTCGGCGCGCCGAACGCGCGCTGCGAACGATAGATGCCTGGCACGCCATGATCGTGCAGGAACGCGCCCCACGTGGAGTTCGCGAGAATCGCCAGTTCCGCGACGATCAGGTCCAACGGCGAACCCCGGCGGCGCGGCGAGATGGTCACATGCTCGCCTTCCACGTAGAAGTTGAAGTCGGTGTTGCGCTGGACTTCGCGACGCAGCCCGTAACCCGCGCGCGCCTGCTGACGCTTCTCGAACAGCGCCTGCGCGAACGGCCACAGCACGGCGATGTCGTCCTTGTGCGGATACTCGCCCGTACCCGCCGCGAGCGTCTCTTCGGTGACGACTTCGTCGAGCGTGTTGTGACGCAGGTTGTTCTTCACGAACACGCGCTCGGCGCGCGTTTCGGTCGCGACGATCTCCTGCGTCTCGCGGTTCACGATGCAGTACAGCGACAGCGCCGGACGCAGGCCGCCTTCCTTGAGCGTGAACGCGTCGACGAAATCGTCGGGCAGCATCGTGATCTTGTCGCCAGGCATGTACACCGTCGAAAGACGCGTGCGCGCGATCGTATCGGCCGTATCGCCGCGCTGAATGCCCAGCGCCGGCGCCGCGATGTGAATGCCGATGCGCACGCGGCCGTCGGCCAGATGCTCGATGGAAAACGCGTCGTCGATTTCGGTCGTCGTGACGTCGTCGATCGAGAACGCCTGCACATGCTCGGCGGCGTCGGGCAGATCCTCGGGCAGCGTGCCCACTTCGACGGGCGGAAAGCCCGTGCCGTGCGGGAAGAACTCCGCGAGGAAGCGCGCTTCGTGCAGCGCGCGCGGCGAAGCAATGCCGCCGTTTTCGAGCATGAGGCGCGGCATCGAAATGCCGCGCGCGGCGGCCGCCGCTTCGAGCGCCTTATATTCGATGGAATTCTTGTCGGGCTTCGTGAGCAGGCCAAGCGCCTTGCCCTTGAACGCTTCGGGGAGCTTGCCCGCCTTCAGTTCGTCTTCGTAGCCGGCCTGAACCAGCGCCTGCTGACGCTTGCGCTCGAGCGAGGCGAGCGCCATCTTGAGCTGCTCTTCGGGCGCGCGCTGATATTGTCCGCGCCCCTTGCGGCGAAAGTACACGGGCGAGCCATGCAGGCGCAGCACGAGCGCGGCGCGCTCGACGGGACCGTAGGTTTCGCCGAAGTACTCGCTCGCGAGCGCCGTATAGGCAAATTCCTCGGCGGGCGCGCATTCCCACAGGAAGTCGAGATCGATCTCCTGGGCGGCGGCGTCCGCCTGTTCCAGCAGTTCGCTCGCAGCCGGCTTATCGAACTCGATCAGCACGTCTTTCGCGCGCACCTTGGCGCGCCGGCCGCCCGGCAGCTCGACCTGAAACGCGTCGCCCTGACGCGACAGCACGCTGCCGGCCTTGAAACTGCCCGATTCCTCAAAGAAAACGTTCACTCAATACTCTCGTTCAGACTGGCTTCCACCGCCGGCGCGGCGCGCGGGCGGTGCTGTATACATATAGGCGTTCGCACGCATCAGGCGGCGTCGCAGAAACGGATCACTTCGTCGACGTAATCCGCGAACTCGCTGATGCCATGATCGCTGCCTTCGATCAGGTGTGTGGGCACACCCGGATAGTGCGCGAGCATCTCGCGGTAATCGAGCACTTCGTCGCCGGTCGCGGCCAACAGATAGTAGCGCGCGGGCTGCGTCACGGTCGTAACGGCCAGCGCGCGCAGTTCATCCAGATGGTGCGGCTCGACGACGATGCTGCCGCCGCCGTGCCACAGGGGCTGCTCGCCGAGATACTTCGACAGGTCGCGCTCGGGCACCACGGCGGGGTTCAGCAGCGCGGCGCGCCAGCCGTGCTTTTGCGCGAGATGCGTGGCGAAGTAACCGCCAAGCGAACTGCCGATGAGCGTGACGCGCTCGCCTTCTTTCAGCTTCCCGGCGATCTCGCGCTCGGTGAGTTCGATCGCTTCTTTCGGCGAAACCGGCAGCGTCGGGCACAGCCATTCGCCGCCGCGCCCGAGTTCGTCCAGGCGCGCCGCCAGCAGGCGCGCCTTGAACGACTGCGGCGACGAACGAAAGCCGTGCAGATAGACGATCACGCCGTGCTCCTTGCCGGGCGCGCCGAAAGCGCATCGAGCAGCTTTTGATGCACGCCGCCAAAGCCGCCGTTGCTCATCACGAGCACCTGGTCGCCGGGGCGCGCGGCGGCGGCAACCGCCTTCACGAGCGCTTCGAGATCGTTGAACGCGCGGGCCTTCTCGCCGAGCGGCGCGAGGGCGCCGGGGAGATCCCAGCCGAGCGCGTCCTTGCCGCTCGGTGCGCCGTAGCCGAACACGAGGTCGGCGTCGGCGAGGCTGGCGGGCAACTGCGCCTTCATCACGCCGAGCTTCATTGTGTTCGAGCGCGGCTCCAGCACGGCGAGAATGCGCGTGTTTTGGTGGCCTACGCGCGTACGCAGGCCGGCGATCGTCGTTTCGATGGCCGTGGGATGGTGCGCGAAGTCGTCGTAGACGGTCACGCCGTCCACGCTGCCACGCACTTCCATGCGGCGCTTCACGTTGCGGAATGTGGCAAGCGAAGCCGCCGCCTGCGCGGGCGGCACGCCGACGCTGCGCGCGGCCGCGATGGCCGCGAGCGCGTTCAGGCGGTTGTGTTCGCCCTGGATCTGCCAGTCCACCACGCCCACGCGCTCGCTGTTGTGATACACGGCGAAGCGCTCGTCCACGGCCACGCCGTCTTCGGCAGGCAGCGCCTGCCAGCCGCCGTCCACGCCGAAGCGCTCCACGTCGCTCCACACGCCGCGCGTGAGCACGCGTTCGAGCGCGTCCGAGCGGCCGTTCGTGACGACACGGCCCACGCCCGGAATCGTGCGCACGAGGTGGTGAAACTGCGTTTCGATCGCGGCGAGATCGGGGAAGATGTCGGCGTGATCGAATTCGAGATTGTTGAGCAGCGCCGTGCGCGGACGGTAATGGACGAACTTCGAGCGTTTGTCGAAGAACGCCGTGTCGTACTCGTCGGCTTCGATCACGAAGAAACTCGAATCGGTCAGGCGCGCCGACACGCCGAAGTTCAGCGGTACGCCGCCGATCAGGAAACCGGGATTGAGCCCCGCGTCTTCGAGCAGCCACGTGAGCATCGAGCTTGTGGTGGTCTTGCCGTGCGTGCCCGCCACGGCGAGCACCCACTTGTCGCGCAGCACGTGCTCGCCGAGCCACTGCGGCCCCGACGTATACGGCAAACCGCGATTGAGAATCTCCTCCATCAGCGGGTTGCCGCGCGTGACCACGTTGCCGATCACGTAGAGATCGGGATTGAGTTCGGTCTGGCTTGCGTCGTAACCCTCGATGAGGCGAATGCCCTGCGCTTCGAGCTGAGTGCTCATCGGCGGGTACACGCCGGCGTCGCAGCCGGTCACCGTGTGGCCCGCGCTGCGCGCGAGCACCGCGAGTCCGCCCATGAACGTGCCGCAGATGCCGAGGATATGGATGTGCATAAGCCTGTCGCGCCGCGCGGGCGTCGTGAACGCGTTGATCGGTTGATCAGGTTGAAGGATGGAGAAGCTGAAACGCCGGCAGTCCTGCGCCGCCGCAGCGAAGACGGGTATTGTACCCGAGGCCCCGAGCCGTATTGGCTCGACCTCGGCCGCCGCGCCGACGGAAAACCCCTGGCGATCCGGGCGCCGGATGCGGTGCGGTGGTGCGGCGGAGCCCACGGCGATCTCTAGTATCATTAAAGGATGGTTCGCAGATCACATTTCGATCCCCAGCGCGTGCGCGAGGAAATCGCCCTCGCGGCAGCAAGGATGATCGCCGAGGATGGCCTCGACTACGCCACCGCCAAACGCAAGGCAGCCCGGCAGGTGGCTGGGGAAACGCGTATCGAAGGCACGTGGCTGCCCGATAACGATCAGATCGAGGAAGAGATCCGCGAATATCAGGCCCTCTTTCAGAGCGACAGCCAACCCGCGGTGCTGCGCCGCCTGCGCGAAATCGCGCTCGAATGGATGCAGCGGCTGGAAGCGTTCAATCCGTTCCTGACCGGCGCGGTGCTCAACGGCACGGCAGGCGAGCACTCCGACATCCATCTGCAGATTTTTTGTGACAACGCGAAGGATGTCGCGATCTGGCTTCTGAATGCGAACGTGCAGTACGACGTATCGGAAACCCGGCATTTCGCGGCGCGCGGCTTCGTGGAAACGCTCAGCTTCATGTGGCGTCCCTCGCGCTCCGAGGAGCCGGTTGGCATCCACGTTGCGCTCTACAATACGGACGACTTGCGCGGCGCCGTGCGCGCCGACGCGCGGGGCAGACTCCCGCGCGCCAGTGCGCAGGCCCTTCAGGCGCTGATCGACGAGAGCGGCGCCACTTCTTCCACAACCTGAAAACGGCAGCGATGAAAACGAAGCGGATTCTGGCCGGCGCGGCAGTGGCGGCGATCGCCGCGGGCGGCGGCATTCTGGCGGGGCATTGGGCCACGAGCGGCAGCGCCGGCGTGGCCGACGCAGCCTCGGTAAGCGCGCCCTCGGCGAGCGGCAAGCAGGACGCGGTCGGCCAGCTCTGGTCGGCGGCGGTCACGAACCCGGACGGCAAGCCGCAATCGCTCGCCATCTACAAGGGCCGGCCGATCGTAGTCAACTTCTGGGCCTCGTGGTGCGGCCCCTGCGTCGAGGAAATGCCGGAGCTTTCCGCGCTCCAGCGCGAGTACGCGAAGAAAGGCATTCAGTTCGTCGGCCTGGGCGTGGATTCGGCGGCGAACATCAAGACATTCCTCAAGAAGGTGCCTGTCGATTACCCGATCTACATCGCGGGCTTCGGCGGCGCGGACGTCGCGCGCGCGTTCGGCAACAATGCGGGCGGCTTACCTTACACCGTCGTAATCGACGCGAACGGCGCCGTTCGTGCGACAAAATTAGGGCAAATCAAGCCCGACGAGCTTCGGCGCACGCTCGACGCGCTTTGACGCAGCAGAACGTCTGACAAGATCTTAGGCGCCCAATCGCAGGATTTGCCGTGAAAATCCCGTCATTTGACTGAAGATGAACTCAGAGCGGCGTTGCGCGGCGCTGTCGGGGCCATATCCCCGTATCGGAAAACTAGACAAATTTCTCTAATCGGCGCTAAAGTTCGCGCAATTCCACGGAAAAAGAAGCGACCATGACGCGACTGCTGGTTCTGCACGGCCCCAACCTCAATCTTCTCGGCACCCGGGAACCGGAGGTCTATGGGCGCGTGACGCTGCCGCAGATCGATCAGGCGCTTTCGGACCGCGCGGCGGACGCCGGCGTCGAACTCGCGACCTTCCAGAGCAACCACGAAGGCGCGCTGGTCGACCGCATCCAGTCGGCCCGCACCGAGCAAACCGACTTCATCCTGATCAACCCGGCCGCGTACACGCATACGAGCGTCGCGATCCGGGATGCGCTGGCGGGCGTCGGCATTCCGTTCGTCGAGATTCACCTCTCGAACGTGCATCGCCGCGAGTCCTTCCGGCACCACTCGTATTTTTCCGACCAGGCCGAAGGTGTGATTTGCGGCCTCGGCTGGAAGGGTTATCTCTACGCGCTCGAATTCGCGCTCGACCGGCTCGCTGCCCGGTCGGCGGCCTGATTCCCGCGCGCGATGACCGTCAATACCTGAACAACAACCCGTGTCGGGACGCGCGCGCCCCGGCACTTCACGTATTCAAAGCAAAAGGGGCTGCACCATGGATCTACGTAAGCTGAAGACTCTGATCGACCTCGTCTCCGAATCGGGCATCTCGGAGCTCGAAGTGACCGAGGGTGAAGGCAAGGTGCGCATCGTCAAGAACGCGCCGCCCGTTTACGTGCAGCCTGGTCCCGCGCAATACGCGGCGCCGGCCATGGGTGCGCCGCTCGCCGCGCCCGCCCATGTCGGCGAAGCCGCCGCGGCGCCCGCAGCGCCCGCCGTGCCGCAAGGCCACGTCGTGACCTCGCCGATGGTGGGCACGTTCTACCGCGCGCCGTCGCCGGGCGCCGACCCGTTCGTGCAAGTGGGCGACACGGTCAAGGAAGGCCAGACGCTTTGCATCATCGAAGCGATGAAGCTGCTCAACGAGATCGAGTCGGACACGGCCGGCGTGGTCAAGGAAATCCTCGTCGAGAACGGCCAGGCAGTCGAATACGGCCAGCCGCTCTACGTGATCGCCTAAGCTTTTCTGCGCGCGGCAGCAGCCATCTTTTGGGGCCGCGCCGCGTTTGTCGCGTTTGTCGCCCCATCCCGGCGACGCGCGCGACCGATCCTCTGAGGCGTGCGCATATACGACTTGCGACGCCCTTTGATGAGTCGAATACCCACCATGTTTGAAAAAATCCTCATTGCCAATCGTGGCGAAATCGCGCTTCGCATCCAGCGCGCGTGCCGCGAACTCGGCGTCAAGACGGTCGTCGTCTATTCGGAAGCCGACAAGGAAGCCAAGTACGTGAAGCTCGCCGACGAGGCGGTCTGCATCGGCCCGGCGCCTTCGAACCTGAGCTATCTGAACATGCCGGCGCTCATCAGCGCGGCCGAAGTCACCGACGCGGAAGCGATCCACCCCGGCTACGGCTTCCTCTCCGAGAACGCCGACTTCGCCGAGCGCGTGGAGCAATCGGGCTTCACGTTCATCGGCCCGCGCCCGGAAACGATCCGCATGATGGGCGACAAGGTCACGGCCAAGCAGACGATGATCAAGACCGGCGTGCCCTGCGTGCCGGGCTCGGAAGGCGCGCTGCCGGACGATCCGAAAGAAATCGTGAAGATCGCGCGCGCGATCGGCTACCCCGTCATCATCAAGGCTTCGGGCGGCGGCGGCGGTCGCGGCATGCGCGTCGTGCATACGGAAGCGGCGCTCGTGAACGCGGTCAACATGACCAAGGAAGAAGCGGGCCGCGCGTTCGGCAACCCGCAGGTCTACATGGAGAAGTACCTCGAGAATCCGCGTCACATCGAGATTCAGGTGCTCTCCGACTCGTTCAAGAACGCCGTGTGGCTCGGTGAGCGCGACTGCTCGATGCAGCGCCGCCACCAGAAGGTGATCGAGGAAGCGCCGGCGCCGGGCATCGCGCGCCGCCTGCTCGACCGCATCGGCGACCGCTGCGCCGACGCCTGCAAGAAGATGGGCTACCTCGGCGCGGGCACGTTCGAATTCCTCTACGAAAACGGCGAGTTCTACTTCATCGAGATGAACACGCGCGTGCAGGTCGAGCACCCGGTCACCGAGCTGATCACGGGCATCGACATCGTGCAGGAACAGATCCGCATCGCCGCGGGCGAGAAGCTGTCGTTCCGCCAGCGCGACATCCAGTTGAAGGGTCACGCGATCGAGTGCCGTATCAACGCGGAAGATCCGTTCAAGTTCACGCCGTCGCCGGGTCGCCTGACCTCGTGGCACATGCCGGGCGGTCCCGGGGTGCGCGTGGATTCGCATGCCTACAATGGCTATTTCGTGCCGCCGAACTATGATTCGATGATCGGCAAGCTGATCACCTACGGCGCCACGCGCGAGCAGGCCATTCAGCGCATGCGCATCGCGCTCTCGGAAATGGTGGTCGAAGGCATCTCGACCAACATCCCGCTGCACCGCGAGCTGATGCTCGACGCCAAGTTCGTCGAAGGCGGCACGAGCATTCACTACCTCGAAAGCCGTCTGGCGGAACGTCAGGCTGTGAAGAAGGACGAAGCGTAATTCATGAGCTACCGGGAACTGATCGTCGAGCTTGAGCGGGACCGCGCCGAAGAACTCTCCGACGCGCTGATCGAGCTTGGCGCCCTCTCGGTGTCGGTGGAAGACGCCGACGCCGATACGCCCGACGAGCAACCGCTCTTCGGCGAACCGGGCCTCACGCCCGAGCGCACCGCGTGGCAGCATTCGCGCGTGATCGCGCTGATCGGCGCCGATCAGGATCCCGCGCTGCTGCTCGCGGCCGCTTCGAACGAACTGGCGCTCGCCGAAACGCCGAAGTTCTCGCTGCGCGAAGTCGAGGAGCAGGACTGGGTGCGTCTCACGCAATCGCAGTTCGACCCGATCCCCATCGGCGAGCGCATCTGGGTCGTGCCGTCGTGGCACGACGCACCCGATCCCAGCGCGCTCGTGCTCGAACTCGATCCCGGCCTCGCGTTCGGCACGGGCAGCCATCCCACCACGCGTTTGTGCATGGAATGGCTCGAACAGCACGTGCAGCCCGGCAATTCGCTGCTCGACTACGGCTGCGGCTCGGGCATCCTCGCGATCCTCGCGAAGAAGTGCGGCGCGCATCCGGTGATCGGCATCGACATCGATCCGCAGGCGGTCGAATCCGCGCGTCACAACAGCGAGCGCAATCGCGCCGAAGTCACCTACGGCCTGCCCGACGACTGCCCGCCGGGCGAGTTCGACATCGTCGTCGCCAACATTCTGTCGAATCCGCTCAAGCTGATGGCCTCGATGCTCTCGTCGCGCGTCAAGCCGGGCGGACGCCTCGCGCTGTCGGGCATCCTCGCGCGCCAGGCCGATGAAGTCGCGCAGGTGTACGCGCAGTGGATCGACATCTCGGTGTGGCGCGAACACGAGGGATGGGTCTGCCTCGCGGGCACGCGGCGCGTGTAATCCCCCGCATAATCCCTTTTCGTTCCGATCGGGCTCGCGCGAGCCTGATCGCGCCCCAGGCGGCGAGACCGGAGTCGTAGACTGCGGTGGATTGCCAGTAGAATGCGGGTATCACCAACCCTCCGGTCTACCCAGATCCTCGGCCCACATGCTTCTGGCAACGCGCTGCCCCTTCTGTGAAACCGTATTCCGCGTCCAGCCCACGCAGCTCGCCGTGCGGCGCGGCCTCGTGCGTTGCGGACATTGTCAGGAAGCGTTCGACGCGTCGGGCAGTTTGTACGAGATGCCCGAAGGCGGCGACTTCACGCGCGCCGTGCCCGTTGCTGCCGAGATCGCGGCGAGCCTGACCTCGGCCCCGCCGGGGCCTGCTTCGCACTTTGCTGCGCCATCGACTTCGCAGCCCGATGTTCAGCAGCCCGGCCTGGCGGCACAACCCGCGGCCGCGGCGCCGTCGCAAGAGCCGCCTCCGCAACTGAGCGCCACACCCGATTTCGCGAATCGCGGGTGGGACCCGTGGGCGCCGCCCGCGGACAGCCAGCTCGATCCGCGCCTGAAATACAACGCCGACAAACTACCGGGGGCGAGCATCGCTCCTGGCGCCACGCCCGGTGTCACGCGTGGAGTCGAGTCCCGCATCATCTTCGACGATGAACCGACGCTTGCGCGCGCGCCGCAAGAGGCACCGCCCGCGCCGGCAGAAGCACCATCAACACCCGCAGCGACGCCGGCACCGCCGCCCGAGGCCGCCGAGCCGTTCCCGCCCGCCGCGCGCTGGACGCGCAGCGAGCCGAACCTTGGTACGAGCGGCCCCACCGAGCCGACCTTTTCGGCCAACGAAGCATCGGCGGCGGCTCACATGAACGACCCGGAACCCGCGCTCGGCCCTCGCACGCGCGAAGCCGCGCCCGAACCCGCGTTCAGCGCGCTCTCGCCCAACGACGGCACGTCGCCGTTCGCCGTCACCCGCGAAGCGCCCGCTCGCCCGCGCGGCTCGCGCGGCCTCCTCTGGCGCATTCTCGGCACGCTCATCGCCATCCTGCTGTTCGCGCTGCTCCTCGTGCAGCTTGCATGGTGGCAGCGCGAAACGGTCATGGTCTATTGGCCCGACTCGCAGCCGCTCTATCAGCAGGCGTGCGAGCAACTCGGCTGCCGCGTGCTGCCGCCGCGCGACATCGACGGCCTGCTGGTCGAGCCGTCCGATCTTCGCCAGGTCGACAATGAGCCGCATCACCTCGAACTGAAAGTGCCGCTGCGCAACCGCTTCAACGTGGCGCTCGCGTACCCGGCCATCGAGCTTTCGCTGCTCGACCGGCAGAACAACATCGTCGTGCGGCGCGTGCTGTGGCCGCAGGACTACGTCACGCCCGGCACGTCGATCGAAGCCGGTCTGCCCGCCCGCACCACGCAGACGATGATCGTGCGGCTCGACACGGGCGACGTGGTGGCGTCGAACTTCCGCATCGAAATTTTCTACCCCTGATTTTTCGTCTGTGCGCGGGCGCACCGGCGTGCCCCGCGTGTTTCCCGGCGTCCCGCCGCTTTCACCATCGCAGCGGGCGCGCCGTTCACCACAACATGCATTCCCGGAGAGAGCACATCATGAGTCAAGTCACGCTAGGCGGTAACCCGATCGACGTCGCCGGAACCTTCCCGAGCGTCGGGCAGAAGGCCCCCGCGTTTTCGCTCGTCGGCAAGGATCTGAAGCCTGTCTCGCTCGCCGATTTCGCCGGCAAGCGCAAGGTGCTGAACATCGTGCCGAGCCTCGACACGCCCACCTGCGCCACCTCCACGCGCAAGTTCAACGAAGCTGCCGCCGGCCTGAACAACACGGCGGTCGTCGTGATCTCGGGCGACCTGCCGTTCGCCGCCGCGCGCTTCTGCACGACCGAAGGCATCGCCAACGTGGTCACCGCCTCCACCTTCCGCGGCCATGACTTCGCGCAGGCCTACGGCGTGGACGTCACGAGCGGCCCGCTCACCGGCCTGACCGCGCGCGCCGTCGTCGTGCTCGACGAAAACGACAACGTCCTGCACGCCGAGCGCGTGGGCGAAATCAAGAACGAACCGAACTACGACGCCGCACTCGCCGCGCTGAAGTAATCCGGCGGCGGCGCACACGCACAGAGCCTGTTTGCTGATGCCAATGCGCAGGCCGGTGCGCCGCCCATTCCCCTACCACGCCCTACAGGAATTCCCGCCTTGGCTACGCTGATCTGCGGCTCGCTCGCCTACGACAACATCATGACCTTCGAAGGTCGCTTTCGGGAGCACATTCTGCCCGAGCAGGTGCACATCCTGAACGTGAGCTTTCTCGTGCCGACGATGCGCCGCGAGTTCGGCGGCTGTGCCGGCAACATCGCGTATTCGCTGCATCTGCTCGGCGGCGACGCGCGCATCATGGCGACGCTCGGCGGCGCCGACGCGCGCCCCTACCTCGAACGCCTCGACACGCTAGGCCTCTCGAAGGCGCACGTGCGCGTGCTGGACGATACGTGGTCCGCACAGGCGATGATCACGACGGACCTCGAGAACAACCAGATCACCGCGTTCCATCCGGGCGCGATGATGCAATCGCATCTGAACCGCGCCGACGAAGCGCCCGGCATCAAGCTCGGCATCGTCGCACCGGACGGCTTCGACGGCATGGTTCAGCACGTCGAACAGTTCGCGAAGGCTGGTGTGCCGTTTATCTTTGATCCAGGTCAAGGGCTACCGCTTTTCGACGGTGCGTCTCTGCGCCGCGCCATTGAACTTGCGACCTACGTTGCGGTCAACGACTACGAAGCCAACCTTGTCAGCCATCGCACCGGCTGGTCGTTCGACGAAATCGCCAGCCATGTCGACGCGCTGATCATCACGCGCGGCGAGCAAGGCTCGCAGATCTACCACGGCGGCAAGATCGACGAGATTCCTCCGGTCAAGGCTGCTCAGGTGCTCGACCCGACCGGCTGCGGCGACGCTTTCCGCGGCGGCCTGCTTTACGGCATCGAGAACGGCTTCGACTGGGCCACCACGGGGCGTCTCGCGAGCCTGATGGGCGCGCTCAAGATCGAGCATCTCGGTCCGCAGAACTATGCGCCTACGCGGGCGCAGATCAACGAACGGTTCAAGGAGGCATTCGGCTACGAACTGCCGAACTGAACGCGGGCGCCGCACACGAACGGCGCCCATTGGAGCTACGGGAATGAAAATAAAGAGTCGTCTGATGGTTGCAGCCGCGATCGCGGGGTCGCTCGTGATGTCGGGCTGCGCCTACAACAGTAGTTCCGCCGACGTGTACACGGCCTCGCAGGCGCAGCGCGAGCAATCGGTGCGTATGGCAACGGTAGAAAGCGTGCGCGCGGTGAAGATCAGCTCGAACAACGGCCAGCCTAGCGGCCTCGGCGCCGTCGGCGGCGGTGCGCTCGGCGCGGTGGCCGGCAGTCAGATCGGCGGCGGAACGGGCTCGATCATCACTGGCATCATCGGCGGCATTGCGGGCGCGGTGGCCGGCAACGCCGTGGAAAATGGCGTGGCCATGCGTGACGGCCTCGAGATCACGGTGCGCCTCGACAATGGCGACTACCGCGCCATCACGCAGACGGCAACCGGCGAAGTGTTCAACGCGGGCGACCGCGTGCGGCTGCTCTCGAGCGGCGGCGTGACGCGCGTCACGCACTAAAGCTTTCCCCTGTACCGCAGCGGCGCCTCGCGCCGGATGCGGAACCTCAGGCGCATGTGCTCCCCTGTGCATGCGCCTTTTTTCATGTCCGCGCGCGGCGTGAACGTCACCTCATCGTGACGTCGTGCTCTCAATAATTATTACGAAGTCCAGATGAAAAAAATCCCGCCGCGGATAAACCAGCGACGGGATCGGGATCGAGCCTTGCGCATGACGCCGCCCGGCCCGGCGAGCGAAGCGCGCGAACGATGCAGCCAGCGCGCTTCCTTCGTCTCGGACTGCTTACGGACGGCTGCCGGTCGGGAACGGCCATGCTGCGGCCGGATTCAGGGCAGTCTTGACCGTTGCTGCGGGCGCGGACGGTTGTGCAGCAGGGGCAGCAGGCGCGGCAGCGGCCTTCGCAGGCGCCTTCTTGGCAGCCTTCTTCGAGGCAGCCTTCTTCGCCGGTGCGGCCTTGCGGGCAGCAGCCTTCTTCGCAGGCGCCTTCTTGGCTGCAACCTTCTTCGCTGCAACCTTCTTGGCCGCGGCCTTCTTCGCCGGTGCTGCCTTCTTCGCAGCAACCTTCTTCGCAGGCGCCTTCTTCGCTGCAACCTTCTTGGCTGCAACCTTCTTCGCTGCGGCCTTCTTCGCCGGCGCTGCCTTCTTCGCAGCAACCTTCTTCACGGCGACCTTCTTGGCTGCAACCTTCTTCGCTGCGGCCTTCTTCGCCGGTGCTGCCTTCTTCGCAGCAACCTTCTTCACGGCGACCTTCTTGGCAGCGACCTTCTTGACCGCGACCTTCTTCGCTGCGGCCTTCTTCGCCGGAGCTGCCTTCTTCGCTGCAACCTTCTTCACTGCGGCCTTCTTGGCCGCCGGTTTCTTCTTGGCAGTAGCCATTTTTTTCTCCTTCAGGTTCAGATGAGAGTCAGTTCAAACTACACCCTTCGTCAAAACCCGCTTCCCGCGAACGCTTCTCACGGCGCACGCTGCGAAGCGGGCTATTCATCGGCGTACGCTGATCCCGCGCGCTTACGCTAATGAATGCGGTAAGGCGCGCCGTGCCACGAGGCACAGCGCGCCGAGTCATTCCGGCGTCGGCTACCGACACCGGGCAACGTTCGTTGAAAGCGGCGGCCTCACAACACGCGAGGCCTGCGCGCTTTTCCGGGGGGAAGTTTGCCCATCCCTCTGAAGGGTTCGCAAAGTGCCTGTCACGTCGGTGAGCCAACCTGGCTCCGGGCATGCTTTGCATCAGGCGTTCCTGCTCCTAATCATCGTGCCGGTCGAGGCGCCTGCACGGCGCCTCGCGGCAACCCCAAAAGACTGGCACCGCAGTGCGCCCGGATTACTCCCAGGACAGCGCACCGCCCGTCTGATATTCGATCACGCGCGTCTCGAAGAAGTTGCGTTCCTTCTTCAAGTCGATCATTTCGCTCATCCACGGGAACGGATTCTCTTCGTTCGGGAACAACTGATCGAGACCGATCTGCTGGCAACGACGGTTGCAGATGAAGCGCAGATAGCTCTTGAACATCGATGCGTTCAGACCCAGCACGCCACGCGGCATGGTGTCTTCGGCGTAGCGGTACTCGAGGTCGACCGCATGCCTGAACAGTTCGGTGATCTCCGCACGGAACGCCGGGGTCCACAGGTGCGGGTTTTCAAGCTTGATCTGGTTGATGAGGTCGATGCCGAAGTTGCAGTGCATCGACTCGTCGCGCAGGATGTACTGGTATTGCTCCGCGGCGCCCGTCATCTTGTTCTGGCGGCCGAGCGCGAGAATTTGCGTGAAGCCCACATAGAAGAACAGGCCTTCCATGATGCAGGCGAACACGATGAGCGACTTGAGCAGCGTCTGGTCGGTTTCGAGCGTACCGGTCGTGAACGACGGATCGGTCAACGTCTGGATGAACGGGATCAGGAACTCGTCCTTGTCGCGGATCGACTTGACCTCGTGGTACGCGTTGAAGATCTCGCCTTCGTCCAGACCCAGCGACTCGACGATGTACTGGTAAGCGTGCGTGTGGATCGCTTCTTCGAACGCCTGGCGCAGCAGGAACTGGCGGCATTCGGGCGCCGTGATGTGCCGGTAGGTGCCGAGCACGATGTTGTTTGCGGCGAGCGAGTCGGCGGTCACGAAGAAGCCGAGGTTGCGCTTGACGATGCGGCGCTCGTCCTCGGTCAGACCGTTCGGGTCTTTCCACAGGGCGATGTCGCGGGACATGTTGATTTCCTGCGGCATCCAGTGGTTCGCGCAACCCGCCAGATACTTTTCCCAGGCCCACTTGTACTTGAACGGGACCAACTGATTCACGTCGGTCTGGCCGTTGATGATGCGCTTGTCGGCGACATTCACGCGCGCTTCGGTCGAGACCGGCGCTTGCGGCGGCGGTGCAACGGCGAAGTCGCTGGCGAAGATGTTGGTCGCCGTGGAAGCCTGAGGAGCGGAACGCAGACCAAACTGCACCTCGGCAGCCTGGGCAGCCTGACCCGCGGGGTTGCGCATTGCGTTTTGCTGCGCACCGCTCGACGGAGTTACGGCCGTGATCTCGTCATCCCAGTTGAGCATAAATGTCACCATCAATTTAGATCGGTTTGTACCATCTTTTCGTGAGCGATAAAAGGGTTCGCACACGAAAAATCCTGTTTTCGATTCGCGTTGCGACCTCGATACAACACTTTGTTATCGCTCTGTGTCGATTGCATCGCATGAGTCCTGTTTAGAGAGCGCTGATTCGTCGTGCTCTCTTCGCATGTGCGATGTGCTTCGAAGGTCTTCGCGACATCGAGAGCGTGTGTGAAAGACAGTGTTCGCCGCGCGCTTTTCATTCGCGCCGCGAGTGCGTTTTCACTCGCCGCTCACTGCTTGCCGCGCGCTGCGCTGGAAGCTCGCGCGGCCTTGAGTCTTGTCCCTGCGCGAAACTCCAGGGATTCCTTCCTGTTGCGTCTTTCGCGTAGTGCAACGCGCGTAGTGCGAGTTGCCGGGAGAGTCGGCGCGCATTGCGCGCGCCGCTTTCGTTGTTACATCTCGCTGCTGCTTCGACTACTCGCTTCTACTTCTGTTTACCAGCGACGCTTCTGCGGACCTCGCATGACGCGCGCGGCGTTGCACCGCGCGCATCATGCGCTGCCAGCTTTACTGGCAAGCCTCGCATTCTTCGAAGCCAGGATCGCCCGGACGCATCATGCACACCGGACCTTCTGCTTCCGGCGCGGCTTGCATCGTGGTCGATCCTGCTGCACCGCCGAATGCGCCACCCGATGCACCACCGAATGTGCCACCTGCGGCGCCGCCAGCATTACCGCCGCCTTCGCCGCCCGTCGGCACCGCGTTGAGCGCGCCGTGCGCAACCGTCGACTTCTCGACGTGCGTCGCCGCCATCGTGCGCAGGTAGTACGTCGTCTTCAGGCCGCGCACCCATGCGAGCTTGTAGATCTCGTCGAGCTTCTTGCCCGATGCGCCCGCCATGAAGATGTTCAGCGACTGCGCCTGGTCGATCCACTTCTGACGACGCGATGCGGCTTCGACGAGCCACGTCGGATCGACTTCGAACGCCGTTGCATACACAGCGCGTAGATCGGCCGGCACGCGGTCGATGCGCGAGAGCATGCCGTCGAAGTACTTGAGGTCGGCGACCATGACTTCGTCCCACAGGCCGCGCGACTTCAGGTCACGCACGAGGTAGTCGTTCACCACCGTGAATTCGCCCGAGAGGTTCGACTTCACGTAGAGGTTCTGGAACGTCGGCTCGATGCACGGCGAGACGCCGATGATGTTCGAGATCGTCGCGGTCGGCGCGATCGCGATGCAGTTCGAGTTGCGCATGCCGTGCTGGGCGATGCGCTCGCGCAGCGACGTCCAGTCCATCGTTTCGCTCGAATCGACTTCCACATAGCCGCCGCGCGCTTCGGCCAGCAGCTTGAGCGTGTCTTGCGGGAGGATGCCGCGATCCCACAGCGAGCCGCGGTAGGTCGAGTAGCGGCCGCGCTCGGCTGCCAGCTCCGTCGACGCCCAGTAAGCGTAGTAGCAGACGGCTTCCATCGAACGGTCGGCGAACTCCACCGCTTCCTGCGAAGCAAACGGCGTGCGCAGAACGTGCAGGCAGTCCTGGAAGCCCATGATGCCCATGCCGACCGGACGGTGCTTCAGGTTCGAGTTACGCGCCTTCGACACCGCGTAGTAGTTGATGTCGATGACGTTGTCGAGCATGCGCATCGCCACGCTGATGGTGCGCTTGAGCTTGTCGTGGTCGAGCGCGAACGTGCCGTCGGCCTGTTCGACCATGTGCGCGACGAGGTTCACCGAACCCAGGTTACACACGGCGATTTCCGTGTCGCTCGTGTTCAGCGTGATTTCCGTGCACAGGTTCGACGAGTGGACGACGCCCACGTGCTGCTGCGGCGAACGGATGTTGCACGGGTCCTTGAACGTGATCCACGGATGGCCCGTTTCGAACAGCATGCCGAGCATCTTGCGCCACAGTTGCGCGGCCGGCAGCTTCTTGAACAGCTTGATCTCGCCGCGCGCGGCCTTCTCTTCGTAAGCCGTGTAAGCCTTTTCAAAGTCTGCGCCGAACAGGTCGTGCAGATCCGGGCAGGTCGACGGCGAGAACAGCGTCCAGTCGCCGCCTTCCATCACGCGCTTCATGAACAGGTCGGGAATCCAGTTCGCCGTGTTCATGTCGTGCGTGCGGCGGCGGTCGTCGCCCGTGTTCTTGCGCAGCTCGAGGAATTCTTCGATGTCGAGGTGCCACGACTCCAGGTACGCGCACACCGCGCCCTTGCGCTTGCCGCCCTGGTTCACGGCCACGGCCGTGTCGTTCACCACCTTCAGGAACGGCACGACGCCTTGCGACTTGCCGTTGGTGCCCTTGATGTGCGAGCCGAGCGCGCGCACGCGCGTCCAGTCGTTGCCCAGACCGCCCGCGAACTTCGAGAGCAGCGCATTGTCCTTGAGCGCTTCGTAGATGCCGTCGAGGTCGTCGGCGACCGTGGTCAGGTAGCACGACGAGAGCTGCGAGCGGTGCGTGCCCGAGTTGAACAGCGTGGGCGTGGACGACATGAAGTCGAACGACGAGAGCACGTTGTAGAACTCGATCGCACGCGCTTCGCGGTCGATCTCGTTGAGCGACAGGCCCATTGCGACGCGCATGAAGAATGCCTGCGGCATTTCGATACGCGTGCCGTGCACGTGCAGGAAGTAGCGGTCGTACAGCGTTTGCAGGCCGAGGTAGCCGAACTGCAGGTCGCGGCCCGCGTCGAGCGCGTTACCGAGACGCTTGAGGTCGAACTGCTGGAGCTTGTCGTCGAGCAGGCCGGCTTCGACGCCGCGCTTGATGAACTGCGGGAAGTAGTCGGCGTAACGCACCGCCATTTCGGCTTGCGTGACTTCCTCTTCGAGAATTTCGCGACGGATCGTGTGCAGCAGGATGCGCGACGTGACCTGGCTGTACGCCGGGTCCTTTTCGATCATCGTGCGAGCCGCGAGGATGGCCGAGTCGTAGACCTGGCTCATCGGCACGCCGTCGTACAGGTTCTTCACCGTTTCCGCGACGATGGGGTCGGCGTTGACCGCATCGCCGAGACCGTCGCACGACGAGACGATCAGCGCGCGCAGCGCTTGCATGTCGAGCGGGCGCGTCACGCCGTTGTCCGTCACGTTGATACCGGGCGCCGCGGGCGCTGCCGTTTCCGGCGCGTGCGCGCGCTCCTGGTTGCGCTTCTCGCGATACAGCACGTAAGCGCGCGCGACGTTGTGCTCGCCGCCGCGCATCAGCGCGAGTTCGACCTGATCCTGGATGTCTTCGATATGGAACGTGCCGCCGTTCGGACGGCTGCGCACGAGTGCGCGCACCACGTTCTGCGTGAGCTGTTCGACCAGCTCGCGAACGCGCGCCGAAGCCGCGCCCTGGCCGCCGTTCACGGCGAGGAAAGCCTTCGTCATCGCGATCGCGACTTTCGAAGGTTCGAACGACACTACGCTACCGTTGCGGCGAATCACCTTGTGGTCGGCGAACTGCTGCGCGCTCGTCTGGCCGTCCTGCGGCTGGCCACCCAGCGTATGCGCGGCGGGCGCGCCTTCATACCGGGTCGAGACGTTATCGGTCGTTTGCATGTGCAAAGCTCCTGGGTCCTGGAAAGGTGCGAAGAGAGTTCGCGGATTAGTACGGACGCCGACGCCGCGCCCCCGTGTGCGCGATCGATCGGGCGGAGAAAAAAGTCCAGCCTGGCGAGGCTGCCGGATGCGACAAGGCAGATGAGTCACGCAATGCTTCGGTCTTCATCGTGGATGTCGCGATCATTGGCTGTACCTTCTCTCTCGATTACAGCCGGAGCGCCGGTTCTCTCGGCCGGCGGCACCGTACAAAGTTTCTGTTTTTTCTATGCCGGTAACGCGCGCGGCGCCTTGCTCGTGAGCCGGGGCGCCGCGGTACAACACAACATATGGTGTGAAGCCTTGTTTCGGGTACAAAGTATAGTGGAATAAACAGGACGATCAAATGGCTTTTTTTGCTGGTCCTATCTTGACAAGGCCGCAAGCCAAGCAGCGCGGGCCTTACCGCCGAATGCGCTCGCGAGTGGTTCGCGAGACCCGCGCAAAGACCCTGCGTTTGCGCAGGCGAAGTGCTTCTTTCTTGTGCAGCCAGCGAAGGTTTTTCGGACTGCCGGGCGCGTCACGACGCCGCGTTCTACGCCCCGCGTTCCCGGGCATGCCCCTGGATATAGGGGAAGCGGGCATCGGCGAGCTGCGTATCGTGTTTGAGGCGCGCCCAGTCGAAGTGCGGGCCGGGATCGGTCTTGCGCCCTGGAGCGATGTCCGAATGGCCCGCCAGCGCCTCGATCGGATAACGCGCGACGAGCGCCTTCACGAGCGCCGCGAGGGTGGCGTATTGCTGCGCTTCGAAGGACGTCGTATCGCTGCCCTCCAGCTCGATGCCAATGGCGAAGTCGTTGCAGCGCTCGCGCCCGAAGAAGCTCGACGCGCCCGCGTGCCACGCGCGCTCGTCGCACGAGACGAACTGCTCGAGCGCGCCATCGCGATGAACGACGAAGTGCGCCGAGACGCGCACGCCGCGCAGGTTGGCATCGAAGTAGGGATGCGCGTCGCAGTCAAGGCGATTGAGGAAGAGATCGGCGATCTCTGGGCCGCCGAACACGTTGGGCGGCAGGCTGATGTTGTGCACGACGATGAGCGTCGGCACCGCCCCTTGCGGGCGCGCCTCGAAGTTCGGCGAAGGCAGTTGGCGCGCGCCGGGCACCCAGCCCCGCGCATCGACTTCGTACGCACGCAATCCTGGCATGCCTGACGATGCAGCAGCGCTCATCGTGCGGGGCGGTCCTGGGCCGTCGTGCGCGCGTCGTACGCACGCGCGTGTTCGGAACTGCAGAACGAGCGCGCGCCGACATTCAGCGATTCGCTGCGCGGCGCATGCACGCCGCACTCGGCGCAGCGGACCATCGGTTCGGGCAGCGCAGGTTTGCCATTCGCGCTTGCAGCGCCGTTGGCCTTGTCCTGCCCCGGTTGCGCGCCGGGACGCGACTGTGTCTGCGCACGGCGTAGCGCCTTGACGAACCATTGTCCGACCACGAACAGCAGCACGAGGAGAAAGATCTGTCTCATCGGAACACGCGACTCACGCGACTCAAACCACAGGGCGGTGCAGCAGCACCTCGAAGACGAAACGGCTGCCCACATAAGCCAGCAGCAACGCGATGAACGACGCGATCACCCAACGCAGCGCGGCGCGTCCGCGCCAGCCGGAAATCTTGCGCGCGGTGAGCAGCGCGCCGAACATCAGCCACGAAAGAATTGCGAAGACGGTCTTGTGATCGAGCGAGAGCGGCCGGTCGATCAACTGCTCGCTAAACACGATGCCCGAAACGAGCGTGGCCGTGAGCAGCACGAAGCCCGCGCCGATCAGGCGGAACAACAGCTTCTCCATCGTGAGGAGCGGCGGCAGCGTCTCGATCCAGTTCGAAAGCCAGCCGCCCCCGCGATTGCTCGCGTTGCGCTGGAAGCCGGCGCCCTTGAGCGCATGCAGCCGCCGCTCGACCGCGAGCATCAGCACCGCATGCAATGCGGCGATCGCGAAGAGTCCATAGGCGACGTTCGCGATGACGAAGTGCAGCTTGAACATCGGCGCGGCGGCATAGGGCAGCACGCGCACGCCGCCGAACACGAGCGGCAGGATCGAGGCGACGGCGGCCAGCGGCAGCAGCAGGAGCCGCAGGCCGTCGAGCGCAAAGAAAAAGCTCTCGATCCAGTAGATGCCCGCGCCGAGCCAGAACATGGCCGACAACGCGAAGGCGAAGCCGAACACCATTTCGTTGGCGGGGAAGATCGTCGTGTGCAGCAGCACGCCGTGCGCGGCGAGCGCGACAAAGAGCAGCGCGCGCGAAAGCGGGCCGAAGGTGCGCGCGCGCAGCGCGTCGTCACCCAGGCCCGCGCCCACCGTCACCGGAACGGGCGGCACGCTGCCAAGCAACGGCGCGGCGCCCGCGCGGCGCAGCGCGCGCCAGTCGGCGGCGCACAAGCCGCCGTACAGGAGCACGGTGAGGGCATACAGTACAATATCCATGTTCGAAGTTTACTATAGGCCCCCTGGCCGCGCGGCAAAGCAAATAAGCGCCACGCTTTCCCGTTTAGCGCGCGCGGGCCGGGCCGCACTGCTCACCGCCTCCCCATGCTCGACAATCTCACTCAACGGATGGCGCGCGTCGTCAAGACGCTGCGCGGCGAAGCCCGGCTGACCGAAGCCAACACGCAGGAAATGCTGCGCGAGGTGCGTCTCGCACTGCTCGAAGCGGACGTGGCGCTGCCCGTCGTGCGCGAATTCATCGCCAAGGTGAAGGAAAAGGCGCTCGGCGAGGAAGTGATCGCCAGCCTGTCGCCCGGCCAGGCGCTCGTCGGCGTGGTGCAGCGCGAGCTGACCGCCGTGATCGGCGGCGACTACGAAGGGCGTGCCGCCGAACTCGATCTCGCCGTCACGCCGCCTGCCGTCATCCTCATGGCGGGCTTGCAGGGCGCGGGTAAAACCACCACGGTGGGCAAGCTCGCCAAGCTGCTGCGCGAGAAGTACAAGAAGAAGGTCCTCACCGTTTCGTGCGACGTCTACCGCCCTGCCGCTATCGCGCAGTTGAAGACGGTGACGGAACAGGTCGGCGCCGACTTCTTCCCCTCGCAGCCCGACCAGAAGCCCGTCGAGATCGCCGCCGCCGCGGTCGACTGGGCCAGGCGCCATTATCACGACGTGCTGATCGTCGACACGGCCGGCCGCCTCGGTATCGACGAGGCGATGATGAACGAGATCGCCGCGCTGCACACGTCGCTCAAACCGGCCGAAACGCTGTTCGTGGTCGACGCCATGCTCGGCCAGGACGCGGTCAACACCGCCAAGGCGTTCAACGACGCATTGCCGCTCACCGGCGTCGTGCTCACCAAGCTCGACGGCGACTCGCGCGGCGGCGCGGCGCTCTCCGTGCGCCACATCACGGGCAAGCCGATCAAGTTCGTCGGCGTCGCGGAAAAGCTCGACGGTCTCGAAGTGTTCCACCCGGACCGCATGGCGAACCGGATTCTCGGCATGGGCGACATTCTCGCGCTCGTCGAGGAAGCGCAGCGCGGCGTGGACGTGCAGGCCGCGCAGAAGCTCGCCGACAAGGTCAAGAAAGGCGGCGACTTCGACCTCAACGACTTCCGCGCGCAGCTTTCGCAGATGAAGAGCATGGGCGGCCTCTCGTCGCTCATGGACAAGCTGCCCGCGCAGTTCCAGCAGGCCGCCTCGGGCGCCAACATGGGCCAGGCCGAAAAGCAGATGCGCCGCATGGAAGGCATCATCAACTCGATGACGCCCGCCGAGCGCGCCAGGCCCGAACTCATCAAGGCCACGCGCAAGCGCCGCATTGCGGCGGGCGCGGGCGTGCAGGTACAGGAAGTGAACCGCATGCTCAACCAGTACGAGCAGATGCGCACCATGATGAAGAAGCTCAAGGGCGGCAATCTGCAAAAGATGATGCGCGGCATGAAGGGCATGATGCCCGGCATGCGCTGATCCTGCGGGCCGCGCGGCGCACTTGCGCGCACGGCGGCCCACTCGACGCGGCGCGCGACGGACTCCATGCGCGGGTTTATGCTGTAGCGCGCGCCGCCGTTATTTCCCACACTTCAATAGCTACAGCTACCTTCCCGCCAGAGTCATGAATCGCGAAGAAGCCCTGCACATTTTCAGCCACTCCGAAGAGATCGTTTCGGAGGGCGACGTCAATGCGTCGATCGGCCGGATGGCCGAAGCCATCCGCGCCGAGATCAGCGAGGACTTCCCGCTCGTGCTGTCGGTGATGGGCGGCGCCGCCGTGTTCACCGGCATGCTGCTGCCGCACCTCGACTTCCCGCTCGAGTTCGACTACATCCACCTCACGCGCTACCGCAACGCGATCAAGGGCAGCGCCGAGATGCAGTGGCGCGTGGCGCCGCGCGAGTCGGTCAAGGACCGCGTGGTGCTCGTGCTCGACGACATCCTCGACGAAGGCGAGACCATGGCCGCGATTCGCGACCGCATCATGGACATGGGCGCAAAACGTTTCCTCTCGGCCGTGCTGTGCGAGAAGACGCTCACGAAGGCCAAGCCGCTGCATCCCGACTACTGCGGTTTTTCGGTGCCGGACCGCTACGTGTTCGGCTGCGGCATGGACGCCAAAGGCTACTGGCGCAATCTGCCGACCATCCGCGCGCTGACCGAAGGCGCGTGAAGCGCTTCCGGATCAGTCGGAGCGCCATGAAAAAAAGCAGCCCGCGGGCTGCTTTTTTGTTGCCTGCGACGCGTGTCGTGCGAGGGCGTCAGAGGTGATGCACGAAGTTGGCGATGCCCGCGAGAATCATCTCCACCGAAATCGCCACGAGCACGAGGCCCATCAACCGCTCGAAGGCCGTGACCACGCGCTCGCCCAGCCACTGCTGGATGCGCTCCGCCAGCACGAGCACGATCGCGCAGATCACCATCGTCACGACGAGCGCCGCGATCCACTCGTAGAGCTTGCCGGGCGCCTGCGAGGTGAGCAGCATGACCGTGGCGAGCGCCGAAGGCCCCGCGAGCGCGGGAATGGCGAGCGGCACGATGAGCGGCTCGCCGCCCTTGTCGCCGCCGCCGAACGGGCCGCCCGGATGCGGAAAGATCATGCGCAGCGCGATGAGAAACAGCACGATGCCGCCGCCGATGCGCAGCGACGTATCGGTGAGCCCCATCATGCGCAGGAAGCTGTTGCCCGCGACCATGAAGATGAGCAGGATCACGAACGCAATCGCGACCTCGCGCAGGATCACAATTGCGCGACGCTGCTGGGCAACGCCGCGCAGGCAGGTAATGAAAAGGGGAATGTTACCGAGCGGGTCGGTGATCAGGAGCAGCAGGACCGTAGCGGACAGAAAACTGTACTCCACGCTCGCAGCGCTCCTTTAACCGTGCTGGTTCGTCGTTATGCCGCGAGCGCCGCGCGGATCTTCTGCGCCACCGTCTGCGCGGCCTCGTCGGCCGCGAGCAGCGTCGCTTCAGTGTCTCGGCGGCCCTGGTACTCGATCTTGCCGTCCTTCAGGCCGCGCTCGCCAATCACGAGACGATGCGGCACGCCGATCAGCTCCCAGTCGGCGAACATCACGCCCGGGCGCTCGCCGCGGTCGTCGAGGATCACGTCCACGCCGGCTTCGAGCAGTTCGTTGTACACACGCTCGGCGTGCTCGCGCACGAGTTCGCTGCGATCCATGCCCATCGGGCACACGACAACCTGGAACGGCGCGATCGACTCAGGCCAGATGATGCCCTTCTCGTCGAAGTTCTGCTCGATGGCTGCACCGAGAATACGCGTGATGCCGATGCCGTAGCAGCCCATCTGCATCGGCGCGGGCTTGCCGTTTTCGGCGAGATACGTGGCGTTCATCGACTCCGAGTACTTCGTGCCGAGCTGGAACACGTGGCCCACTTCGATGCCGCGGCAGATGTCGATCACGCCCTTTCCGTCCGGCGAGGGATCGCCCTTCTGCACGTTGCGGATATCGGCGACGACCGGCTCCGGCAGATCGCGGCCCCAGTTCACGCCCGTGGTGTGGAAGTCGACTTCGTTCGTGCCCACCACGAAGTCGCTCATGTTCGCGACCGTGCGATCGGCGATCACCTTGACCGGCTTCTTCGTGTTCAGCGGTCCGAGGTAGCCCGGCGGCGTACCGAACCACTCGACGATTTCGGCTTCGGTCGCGAAGCGGAAGCCCTTGAGTCCTTCGAGCTTGCCGACCTTGATCTCGTTCAGTTCGTGGTCGCCGCGCAGCATCAGCAGCCAGATCGTGGGCTCGGCGCCTTCGTTGTCCGTCGCGAGAATGATCGACTTGATCGTACTTTCGAGCGCAATGCCAAGCAGCTCGGCCACTGCTTCGCACTTGGCCGCGCCGGGCGTCGGCGTTTTCTTGAGCGCCTGCGTGGGCGCCGCGCGCGGTGCGATGAGCGGCAGCGCTTCGGCGGCTTCGACGTTCGCTGCGAACTCCGAGGTCGGGCAGTAAGCGATATCGTCCTCGCCCGTTTCCGCGATCACGTGGAATTCGTGCGAGCCGCTACCGCCGATCGAACCGTTGTCGGCCGCGACCGCGCGGAACTGAAGGCCAAGACGCGTGAAGATGCGCACGTAAGCGTCGTACATCTTCTGATACGAAACCTTGAGACCTTCGATGTCCTTATCGAACGAATACGCGTCCTTCATGATGAATTCGCGCCCGCGCATCACGCCGAAACGGGGACGGATTTCATCGCGGAACTTCGTCTGCACCTGATAGAAGTTCACCGGCAACTGGCGATAGCTCTTGATCTGGCCGCGCGCGATGTCGGTGACGACCTCTTCGTGCGTCGGCCCCATCACGAAGTCGCTTTGCTTGCGGTCCTTGAAGCGCAGCAGTTCCGGCCCGTATTGTTCCCAGCGACCCGATTCCTGCCACAACTCGGCCGGCTGCACGGCCGGCATGAGCAGCTCGATGGCGCCGGCGCGGTTCATTTCCTCGCGCACGATCTGCTCGACCTTGCGGATCGAACGCAGCCCGATCGGCAGATAGTTGTAGATGCCGCCAGCGATGCGACGGATCATGCCCGCGCGAACCATCAGCTTGTGGCTGACGATTTCCGCGTCAGCGGGCGCTTCCTTCAGGGTGCCGATAAAGAAACGGGAGGCTTTCATTCAAATTATCCAAAAGCGGCGGCCCGGTGCAGACCGCCCAAAGAATTGACCAACGGATGAGTTCACGAACCCGCCATTATGACAACGCGCGGGGTGCCGCGCCGATGTCGCCGGCCACGGCAGCGGCCCAACTCGAAGCCGATCGAGCCCCGAGACCGTTTTGCGCGGTCGCGGCCATTCGCTCGAGTTTCCGGACGCCGGGTCACGGACGGCGGGTGCGTGAGGACCGTTATCTGTTTATAATCAAAGCAATTTTAAAGGATTCGAAGGTGGTTGTATGCTGGATCGTGAGGGGTTTCGCCCGAACGTCGGCATCATCCTCTTGAACGCGCGAAACGAGGTGTTTTGGGGCAAGCGGGTTCGCGAACATTCCTGGCAGTTTCCGCAAGGGGGCATCAAGTATGGTGAAACCCCCATGCAGGCAATGTTTCGGGAGTTGCACGAAGAAACCGGTTTGCATCCGGAGCACGTCAAGATCGTCGGTCGCACACGCGACTGGTTGCGTTATGAGGTGCCGGACAAGTTCATCAAGCGCGAAGTGCGCGGCCATTATCGCGGCCAGAAACAGATCTGGTTTCTGCTGCGCATGGTCGGGCGCGACTGCGATATCTGCCTGCGGGCAACGGAGCATCCCGAGTTCGATGCGTGGCGCTGGAACGAGTACTGGGTGCCGCTCGAAGCGGTCATCGAGTTCAAGCGCGACGTCTATCAACTCGCGTTGACCGAGCTTTCGCGCTTCCTGCGACGGCCCGCGCCGCGTCAGGAGCGCCTGGGCGTGCAGGCTCACGAGGTGCGTTATCCGCGCATCGTGACGTCGGCACACGCAGACGCGGTGCATGCCGAGCCGTATGGCGCCGCACCGGAAGGCGCGAACGGTCGTACGCCGCATACGTCGATCGAAAGCGATTGCGCGTCGGCGCAGAGTATCATCGAGCCTGCGCAGGACGAGCAGGATCAAGGGGCTTGAGCCAACGCAAAGAACGCCCGAACCGGCGGGGCTCCGTGCATTGCGCGCGGGGTCCCGCCGGTTCGCATTCGCGGCGCAGTTCGTTCGTAACGCGCGCCCGTGCTTCGAGGAAAACCAATTTGAAACGATTTGCTCTTGCTGCGGCATGCGCCGCAGGCGGTGTGCTGCTTGTGTCAGGACTGGCCGCGTGTTCCAGTTCCGGTCCCACGAACAAGGACGACAGCGACTTCGTCTATTTGCTGGACCGCAAGGGCGAATGGCAGGAAAACAAGCTCGAAAGCCTGCCGCCGCTGCCGCAGGCCGGCGCGAAGCTGCTGCCGTTCGACGTCTCGAACAATTCGCCGCTCAAGTTCGCGATCGACCCGGCATCGCTTACGGTCGGCACGGACGGCGTCGTGCGCTACACCATCGTCATCACGAGCCCGAGTGGCGCGCGTAACGTGAATTACGAAGGGATTCGCTGCGACACCTACGAGTGGCGCCTCTACGCGAGCCTCGACGCCGATCACAACGGCTGGGACCAGACCGTCGCGAACAACTGGTCGCGCATCGAGAACGGCACTCTCAACGCGTACCAGTCGCGGCTTTATCAGGACTACTTCTGCGCCAACAAGATGCCGATCGCCAAGGCGCCGATCCTCATCGAGAACCTGCGCTACGGTCGCACGCAGTCGACGCTGGTGCGTTAAACACCGCGTCGCCGCACGCTGTCGTGCGCATGAAAAAGCCGCTGCGGCCTTGTAGGCCACAGCGGCTTTTTCACTTCTGGCGATGCGCGGCTGACTGCCCGCGAACACCCGTCAGATCAGCACGAGATTGTCGCGGTGAATCAGTTCCGGTTCGAGCATATAGCCGAGGATGCCCTCGATCTCGCCGCTCGGATGACGCTGGATCAGCTTCGTTTCCGCGCTGCTGTAGTTGGTGAGGCCGCGCGCCACCTCCACGCCCGCGCCGTTCAGGCAAGCGATCACTTCGCCGCGCGCAAACGCGCCCTGCACGCCGGTTACGCCAATCGGCAGCAGGCTCTTGCCGTCTGCCGTGAGTTTTTGCACCGCGCCGTCGTCGATCACGACGTGACCGCGCACCTGGAGATGGTCGGCCATCCACTGCTTGCGCGCCGCCATGCGCGCCGTGCGCGCAATAAGCTGCGTACCAATGGCTTCGCCTGCCGCGAGTCGCACAAGCACTTCCGCTTCGCGCCCGCTCGCGATGACCGTGTTCGCGCCGCTATGCGCGGCACGCTTGGCCGCAAGGATTTTGGTAAGCATGCCGCCGCGGCCGATGCTCGACCCCGCGCCGCCCGCCATGGCTTCCAGCTCCGGCTTGCCCGCGTCGGCTTGCTGCACGAGCGTCGCGCCCGGGTCCTTGCGCGGATCGGCGGTGTACAGCCCGCTCTGGTCGGTGAGGATGACGAGCGCGTCGCCTTCGATCAGGTTCGCGACGAGCGCGCCGAGCGTGTCGTTGTCGCCGAACTTGATTTCGTCGGTGACCACGGTGTCGTTCTCGTTGATGATCGGCACGACGCCCAGCCGCAGCAGCGTGAGCAACGTGGAGCGCGCATTCAGATAGCGCTCGCGGTCAGCCAGGTCGGCGTGCGTGAGCAGGATCTGCGCGGTGCGAATGTCGTGCTCGGCAAAGCGGCTCTCGTAGACCTGCGCGAGTCCCATTTGCCCGACCGCCGCGGCGGCCTGAAGCTCGTCGATCTCGCGCGGCCGCTTCGTCCAGCCGAGCCGTTGCATGCCTTCGGCAATGGCGCCCGAGCTTACGAGCACGACTTCCTTGCCCTGCGCGCGCAGCGCCGCAATCTGCGCGGCCCAGCGACCGATTGCCGCATGATCGAGCCCGCGGCCGTCGTTGGTGACGAGGCTCGAACCGACTTTCACTACCAGACGCCGCGAATCGGCGATGACGGAACGCATGCTGCGCGGTCTCCCAAATGACTGATGACGCGTGAGTGTGCTCGAAGCGGCCAGCGCGGTTCGCGCGCCGGCCGTGCCGCGAATTACTCCTGCGGCTGCTCCGCGTTCCCGGCTTGCCCCTCGCGGAAGCGCACGTCGGATGCGAGGTCTTCCGCTTCGGCCGCACGGCGCGCGTCCGAATGCGCCGAGACGTAGTCGTACACCGCGTAGCACAGGTTTTCGCAGCCCTGTCCCGTGAGCGCGGAGATTTCGAACACGGGGCCGTCCCACTCGAAGCGCTTCACGAAGTCGGCGATGCGCTCGGCGCGCTCGTCTTCCGGCACCATATCGAGCTTGTTCAGCACGAGCCAGCGCGGCTTCTCGAAAAGCGTCTCGTCGTACTTGCGCAATTCGCCGACGATTGCCTTCGCCTCCGCCACCGGATCGACGCTTTCGTCGAACGGCGCGAGGTCGACCAGATGCAGCAGCAGGTTCGTGCGTTGCAGGTGGCGCAGGAACTGGTGACCGAGGCCCGCGCCTTCGGCCGCGCCTTCGATCAGGCCCGGAATATCGGCGATCACGAAGCTCTTGCTCGGCCCAACGCGCACCACGCCCAGATTCGGCGCCAGCGTCGTGAACGGGTAGTCGGCGATCTTGGGCTTCGCGTTCGACACCGAGGCGATGAACGTGGACTTGCCCGCGTTCGGCATGCCGAGCAGGCCGACGTCGGCCAGCACTTTCAGTTCCAGCTTGAGCATGCGGCGCTCGCCGGGCTTGCCGTCGGTCTTCTGTCGCGGCGCGCGGTTCGTGGACGACTTGAAATGCAGGTTGCCGAGGCCTCCCGCGCCGCCCTTCGCGACCATGACTTGCTGCTCGTGCTCGGTCAGGTCGGCGATCAGTTCGCCCGTTTCCTGGTCGGTGATGACCGTGCCCACCGGCATGCGCAGCGTGATGTCGTCGCCGCCCTTGCCGTAGCAGTCCGAGCCCCGGCCGTTCTCGCCGTTGCGCGCCTGGTGCTTCTTCGTGTAGCGGTAGTCGATGAGGGTGTTGATGTTGCGGTCGCCGACCGCGTAGACGCTGCCGCCGCGCCCGCCGTCACCGCCGTCCGGCCCGCCGAACGGGACGAACTTCTCGCGTCGCATCGACGCGCTGCCATCGCCCCCATCGCCGGCGATGACTTCGATCTTCGCTTCGTCAATGAACTTCATGAGTTACTCCGTCCCGTGGATGTCGATATTTTGCCCGCCGTGGCCCAAACTGGCCAACCTGGCCGAACGGCCAAACGACGCTCGCAAAGCCAGACGGAAGCCCACTACGACCCCGAAAGACTGCAGATAAACAAAAAGGCCCCGCAAACTTCGCGGGGCCTTCTTAGCGTCGCGTGTAGCCCGCTCGCGAGCGGTCTAAAGCTTAGGCCGCTGCCGGGACGACGTTGACCTGTTGCTTGTTGGCTGCGCCCTTGATCGAGAACGAGACGTGGCCGTCGACCAGCGCGTAGAGCGTGTGGTCCTTGCCGATGCCGACGTTCAGGCCCGGGTGCATACGCGTACCGCGCTGGCGAACGATGATGCCGCCTGCGAGGATAGCCTGGCCGCCGAACACCTTCACGCCAAGTCGTTTCGACTCTGAGTCGCGGCCGTTACGTGACGACCCGCCTGCCTTTTTGTGTGCCATTTGTTTGCTCCTTTACCTGCGTGCGCTTACGCGTTGATCGCGTCGATGCGCAGTTCGGTGTAGTTCTGGCGGTGGCCGCCATGCTTCTGGTAGTGCTTCCGGCGACGCATCTTGAAGATGGTCACTTTGGCGTGTCGGCCTTGCGACACAACGGTGGCCTTGACGGAAGCCCCACTGACCAGCGGCGTACCGAACTTAATCGATTCGCCTTCGCCCACTGCGAGAACCTGGTCGAGCGTGATTTCTGCGTCAATGTCAGCCGGTATCTGTTCTACTTTAAGTTTTTCGCCAACGGCAACCTTGTACTGCTTGCCGCCGGTTTTTATGACCGCGTACATTGAGAACCTCACTCTAAAATATCTTTTCAGGCACACTGCGCGCCCGAAACCTTAGATTATACATAGAGTTAGCTGCGCGGTCAAAAGGATGCAAGTCCGTTGCACGAGTGCGCGCCAGGGGACTTATGGCCCGTCAGACGGCGCGGGGACGCGCCGAACGGCATAGCGCCACTCTCCGTGCGAGCGCCCCGGCCGCGGGAAAATAGAGGGAGCCATCGGCCGGACGGCAGGGCAGCGTCCGGCAGGCAGTGGATTCGCCTTATAATCCGCGGCACTACCCATATTTGCCATCATGTCGTCCACCGCCACCCCATCCCCCAGCGCAGCCACCCTGCTTGCCCCCATCGCCAGTGACATGGAGCAAGTGAATCGTGTCATCCGGCAGAGCCTGGCGTCCGAGGTGATGCTGATCAACCAGATCTCCGAGTACATCATCGGCGCGGGCGGCAAGCGGCTGCGTCCGGCGCTCCTGCTGATGGTGGCCGGCGCGCTCGGCGACAGTGGCACGCAACGCCACGTGCTCGCGGCGGTCGTGGAGTTCATCCACACGGCTACGCTCCTGCACGACGACGTCGTCGACGAATCGGACCTGCGGCGCGGCCGCCAGACGGCCAACGCCCTGTTCGGCAACGCCGCCAGCGTGCTGGTGGGCGACTACCTGTATTCGCGCTCGTTCGAAATGATGGTCGGCGTGGGCAAGATGCGCGTGATGGAGATTCTTTCGGCGGCCACGACGACCATCTCCGAAGGCGAAGTCCTGCAACTCCTGAACATGCATGACGCCGACGTGGACACCGACCGCTACATGCAGGTGATCCGCTACAAGACCGCCAAGCTTTTCGAAGCCGCGGCGCAACTCGGCGCGGTGCTTTCGGGGGCGGATGCGCGCACCGAGGAAGCCGCAGCCGAGTACGGGCGGCGCATCGGCACGGCGTTCCAGATCATGGACGACTGGCTCGACTACACGGGCACGCCCGAATCGATGGGCAAGAACGCCGGCGACGACCTGCGCGAAGGCAAACCCACGCTGCCGCTCATCTGGCTGATCGAGCACGGCACGGCGGCCGAAGCCGCGCTTGCCCGCGAAGCGATCGAGCAAGGCGGCACGAAGCGTTTCGACGAAATCTTCGCGGCAATCACGCGCTCCGGCGCGCTCGAGCACACGCTGCAATGCGCACGCGCCGAGGCACAGGCTGCCGCCGACGCGATTTCAGCCTTCCCCCCTTCCATTTACAAAGATAGCCTGCTAGAATTATGTTCTTACTCGACGACGCGCCAGTCTTGAAACAGACGAAGCGAGTGGTGGAGTCCAGCAGTCAATTCGGGGTGTAGCTTAGCCTGGTAGAGCGCTACGTTCGGGACGTAGAGGCCGGAGGTTCGAATCCTCTCACCCCGACCAGAATTCAGAAAAAACCGCGCATGCATTGCGCGGTTTTTTTTCGTCTGTGCCTTTCGTCCGTACCTTTTGTTGCGCGGCGAGCCACGCGTAGGCGCGCCGCCAGCGGCGGCTTATCCCTTCGGCCAGCGCCCCTGGAAGTGCGGGACCCCTCTGTTATAGTTTCCCCATCCGCCCCCTCACTGTCTCGACGCGTGGACCACCTTCCCTTATGGGCGCAGATTTGCGCCGTCTTCGTCCTGCTCATCTGCTCCAGCTTTTTCTCCATCTCCGAAACGGCGATGATGGCGCTCAATCGCCATCGGCTCAAATATCTCGCCAATCACGGCACGCTCGGCGCGAAGACCACGCAGAAGCTGCTCGCGCGCACCGACCTGCTGCTTTCGGTGATCCTGATCGGCAACAACCTCTTCAACACCATCATCCCGGTCCTCACGACCTCCATCGCGCTCCACACGTTCGGCCGCAATAACCTCGTGCTCTCGATCGCAACGGGCATCGTTGCGTTTCTCATCATCGTGTTCGCGGAAATCACGCCGAAGATTGTGGGCGCAACCTTTCCGGAAAAAATCGCGCTGCCGGCGAGCCTCCTGATCGCACCGCTCATGCGTGTGACGAAGCCACTTATCTGGTTCGTCAACATGTTCGCAAACACCATTCTGCGCATACTGCACATTAATACGCACAAGGCGCATGACCAGCGGCTTTCCACCGAGGAGTTGCGCACCATCGTGCTCGAGTCGGGCAGCTTCATGCCGACCAAGCACCGCAGCATCCTGCTGAACCTGTTCGATCTGGAGAACATCACCGTTGACGACGTGATGATTCCGCGCCGGCGCATCGAGGCACTGGACTTCGACGCACCGCTCGACGACATCCTGCATCAGATCGAGACCTGCTATCACAACAAGCTGATCGTCTATCAAGGCGACATCGACCGCGTACTCGGCGTGCTGCATGTGCGCAAGACGCTGGCCGCGCTGCACAACCAGGAGTTCGAGCGCGAAACGCTGCGCGAACTGCTCGCCGAGCCGTATTTCGTGCCCACAGGCACGCCGGGGTTCCAGCAACTTCAGTACTTCCAGGAAAGCCGCCATCGCATTGCGCTCGTCGTGAACGAGTACGGCGAGCTGGAAGGGCTCGTCACGCCCGAGGACATCATCGAGGAGCTGATCGGCGAATTCACCACCTCGATGCCGCGCAGCGGCAGCGGGCGCGGCGGCTGGAACGAAGAAGGCGAATGCATCGTGCCCGGCAGCATGCCGCTGCGCGAACTCAATCGCTGGCTTCATATCAAGCTGCCCACTGACGGCCCGAAAACGCTCAACGGCCTGATCCTCGAAGTGCTCGAAGAGATTCCCGAAGGCGACGTGTGCCTGCAGATCGGCGACATCAAGCTCGAAGTGCTGCGCAGCGACGACCAGGCCGTGCGCACGGTCAAGCTCTTCAAGCCGGGCGCCAAGCCGCGCCAGGGCACGTTGCAAAAAGCCAGGAAGCTGCTGCCGGGACGTTAGCCGTTCGGCCAGGTGGCGGCGCAGTACGCCGCACGCCATGATGAAGGCGTCATCTGTTCGAGGCGGCCTTGGCGCCGGCGTGTCGATGCTTTCTACTCCTTATCGTGTGCACCCTTTCGCCGCCGCGCCTGCCGAAGGCGGGATCGGAAGTATGGGTGGCGGGTCTACGGCGCGCACGTCTCTACCTGTTTCCGCCCCGCAGTCCGACGACGCCCCGGCCGTTCGTCTGCTATCCGAAACGTTGCGTGAAGCCGCGCGGCGCAACGCTTCGGATCTGCACATCGAGCCAATGGAACACGGGTGGCGCGTGCGTCTGCGCATCGACGGCGTGCTGCACGAAATGGCGCGGCCGCCCGCGCATCTGCGCGATGCGTTCGTTACGCGCATCAAGGTGCTTGCACGCATGGACATCGCCGAGCGGCGCATCCCGCAGGACGGCAGGCTGCGACTCGCGCCTTCCGCAGCGTCGCAGGCCGCCGAGGACTATCGCGTGAATTCGCTGCCCACGCTGCACGGCGAAAAACTCGTGTTGCGCAGGCTCGAAGCGCTTCCCGCCGACCTCTCTCTTGCCGAACTCGGACTCGATGAAGCCCAGCAGCACATGGTTGCCGAAGCGATCAGTGCGCCGCATGGTCTCGTGCTCGTCACGGGCCCGACCGGCAGCGGCAAGACGCTCTCGCTCTACTGCTTCCTGCAAAGGCTCAACGGTACGGCGCGCAATCTTTGCTCGGTGGAAGACCCCGCAGAAATCCAGCTTGCCGGCATCAATCAGGTCAACGTGCGCGAGAAGGCCGGGCTCACCTTTGCGGTGGCGCTACGTGCGCTGCTGCGCCAGGACCCGGACGTCATCATGATCGGCGAAATTCGCGACGAAGAAACCGCCAGCGTGGCCGTCAAGGCCGCCCAGACCGGCCACCTCGTCCTTTCCACCGTGCACACGAACGACGCGAGCGCGGCTTGCGCGCGGCTCGTCGACATCGGCGTCGAACCGTATAACCTCGCGGGCGCGTTGCGGCTCGTCACGGCGCAACGGCTCGTGCGGCGGCTCTGTCCGCAATGCCGTGTGCGCGGCGACGTTTCGCAGGCGGTACTCCGCGCGGCGGGTCTGAATACGCGTGGCAGTGACATCGCGCAGCCTTATGTTGCGCGCGGCTGCGAAGCTTGCCACGGCATTGGCTATCGCGGCCGCGTGGGCATTCACGAAGTCTTGCCGGTCTCGGAGACCCTGCGCGACCTCATCGTCACAAGTCGCGGCGCGCATGAAATCGCTCGCGAAGCTCGCAGAGGCGGCGCGGCAACCTTGCGCGACGCAGCGCTCGCGCGCGTGCGCGACGGCACTACGAGCCTCGCCGAAGCGCTCGCCGCTACGGAGGCGCCATGATGAGCACCATGGGCGCCACGCGCGCCCAGCGCGGGCCATCCGAGTGGCGCTTCGCCTGGCGCGGTCTCGATGCATCAGGCGCAACGAAGCACGGCACAGTGATCGCGCTCGACGCCGCGGCGGTGCGCGCCGCGCTCAAACGCGAGCGCATCACCGTGCTCGCCATCGAACGCAAGTCGAGCGCGGGCGCGCCCAAAGCAAGCCATGCGGACGTCACGCGCTTTACGCGCCAGCTCGCGAGCCTCCTGCGCGCCGGCCTGCCACTGGCGAATGCGCTCGACCTGCTCGCGCTTTCGCCAGGACCGAACGGCATGCCGCGCGTTGCCGCTGCGCTCGCGCGCGGCATCGCCGGTGGCCTGAGCTTCGCCGACTCGCTCGCCCGGCATCCCGCACGCTTTAACGCGCTCTATTGCCAGCTCGTTGCCGTTGGCGAAGCGTCCGGTGCGCTCGCCACCGTACTCGCCCGCCTCGCCGACGACCGCGAGCGCGCCGCCGCGCAGCGCGCCAAAGTGCGCGCGGCGCTCACCTACCCCGTCGCGGTGCTGCTGCTCGCGTTCGTCATTACCGCCGCGTTGCTGGTCTGGGTCGTGCCCACGTTCAAGCAGATCTTCGACGGCTTCGGCGCCGCCCTGCCCGCGCCCACGCAATTCGTGCTGATGCTCTCGGCTGGCGCCGCCCGCTGGAGCGTGCCGGCCGCTGTCATCGCGGCAACCGGGGTGCTCGCCCTGCAAGCGGGGTTGCGCCGCTCGGAAGCCGCGCGCATCGCGTTCGGACGCACGATGCTCAAGCTCCCGCTGTGCGGTCCGCTGCTCACCACGCTGTGCGCCGCCCGCTGGAGCCGCGCGCTCGGCACGCTGCTCGCCGCCGGCACGCCGCTCGCCGACGCCTTCGATTCACTCGCCCATGCAAGCGGCAACGCATTCTTCGATCGCGCGAGCGCGGGCATCAGCGAACGCCTGCGCCACGGCGAGCGGCTCGCCGCCGCCATGCGCGCGGCAGGATGCTTTCCGGCCGACGTCGTGCAGCCCGTCGCGGTCGCGGAAGAGTCGGGCGCGCTCGACGCCATGCTGCTCGACGTGGCCTCGCTCGCCGACCGTCAGGTGGACGAAAAGATCGCGCTCGTGTCGAGCCTGTGCGAGCCGCTCGTGATTGTCGTGCTGGGCGCGCTGGTCGGCGGCCTCGTCGTGGCGATGTATCTTCCCATCATTCAACTAGGCAACGTGGTGTAGCATCGCTGCCAGATTCCGGTTCCGTCTCATGCCCGTCCCACTTCTTTCCGCGCCCGACACCGCTACACCGCTCGCCGCCGCCCTCGCCAGCCTGCCCTTCGGCGTGCTCATGGGCTTTGCCATTGCTTTCGGGCTCGTCATCGGCAGCTTTCTCAATGTCGTCGTGCACCGGCTGCCGGTCATGCTGGAGCGCGCGTGGCGCGCCGACGTCGCCGAAGCGACCGGAACGCCGGGCCCGCTATTCGAGAACGACGGACTGCCCGCGCGCTATAACCTCTGGCTCCCGCGCAGCGCATGCCCGCACTGCGGCCACGTCCTGCGCGCCTGGGAAAACATTCCCGTGCTCAGTTGGGTCGCGCTGCGTGGGCGCTGCTCGCACTGTCATGCGCGCGTGAGCGTGCGCTACCCGCTCATCGAAATCGTGAGCGCGGCTTGCGCTGCGGGCGCGTTGCTAGCCTTCGGGCCCACGGGCAAGGCGCTGGCCGCGTTCGCGCTGTGCGCCACGCTCATCGCCGCGAGCGCCATCGACCTCGAACACCAGATGCTGCACGACGAAATCACGCAGCCGCTGCTGTGGGGCGGCCTGCTCGTGAATTACGTGGGCACCTTTGTCACGCTGCACGAAGCGGTGATCGGCGCGGTCGCGGGTTATCTCGCGCTCTGGTGCGTCTATTGGGTCTTCAAGCTCCTGCGTGGCATAGAAGGCATGGGCCACGGCGACTTCAAACTGCTCGCCGCGCTCGGCGCCTGGCTCGGGTGGGGCGCGCTGCCGCAGATCGTCGTGATCGCGGCGGTGACCGGCGCGGTCGTCGGCATCATCGCTACGTTGACGGGACGCATGCGTTTCGAGGAGCCGCTGCCGTTCGGCCCATACCTGGCCGTAGGCGCGCTCGTCACATTATTTGCGGGCAGACCGCTGTACGGCTTGGTTGCATGGGGGAACTGATCAAATGTTCGCGGTCGGATTGACGGGTGGCATCGGCAGCGGCAAGTCCACGGTTGCGGACTGCTTTGCAGCGCGCGGCGTAACGATCGTCGACACCGATCTCATCGCGCATCGCATTACCGCGCCGCATGGCGTGGCGATGGCGCAGATTGCCGCAGAATTCGGCCCCGAATTCATCGCAGCGGACGGCTCGATGGACCGCGCGCGCATGCGCACGCTCGTGTTCGGCGACGAGTCCGCGCGCAAACGGCTCGAGGGCATCACGCACCCGCTGATCCGCGCCGAGACCGAACGCGAAACACGGGAGGCCAGCGGGCCTTACGTGATCGTGGTCGTGCCCTTGCTCGTGGAGTCGGGCACATGGAAAACGCGTGTCGATCGCGTGCTCGCCGTCGATTGCAGCGTGGAGACGCAGATCGCCCGCGTCATGCGCCGCAACGGCTTCACGCGGGAGCAGGTGCTCGCGATCATCGCGCGGCAGGCCACGCGCGAGGCGCGTCTCGCGGCCGCCGACAATGTCGTGGTCAACGACAACGGCGCTACGCTCGACACGCTCGCCCGGGACGTCGACGCATTGCATCAGACGTATCTCGAGCTTGCCGCCGCGAAGGTCAGTAAAACGTAAAACGCGCTCCGCGCGCGCAATTACCGGGACACATCGACAAAGGGCCGGGCCGGCGCGATTGCGACCGTAGTCCCACGGCATTAGAATGTCCTGCAATCCGTCACCCACCACGCCCGAGGCGAGCGCGCTTGATTCTTTACGAGTATCCCTTCAACGAGCGAATCCGGACGCTGCTGCGCCTCGAAGACCTGTTCGAGCGCTTCACGTTTTTCCTGACCCAGGAGGATCCGAGGGAACATCACGTCGCGCTCACCACGCTCTTCGAAATCGCCGAAGTCGCAGGCCGCGCCGACCTGAAGTCGGATCTCATGAAAGAACTCGAACGGCAGCGTCAGACGCTCGCGCCGTTTCGCGGCAATCCGGGCATCGAACAGAACGCGCTCGAAACCGTGCTGGGCGAAATCGAGCAAACGCTCGCCGGCCTTACGCAGATGCAAGGCAAGACGGGCCAGCATCTGATGGATAACGAGTGGCTCACGAGCATCCGCAGCCGCGCGATCATCCCCGGGGGCACCTGCAAGTTCGATCTGCCGTCGTACTACGCGTGGCAGCAGTTGCATCCCGATCAACGCCGTCAGGACATCGCGAAGTGGGTCACGCCGCTGCTGCCGCTGCGCGACGCCGCCGCCATCGTGCTGCGCCTCGCCCGCGAGTCCGGCCAGGCGTCGAAGGTGATGGCGATGCAGGGCAGCTATCAGCAGATGCTGTCGGGGCGCGCGTATCAGCTGATGCAAGTTCGCGTGGCACCGGAATTGCGCGTGATTCCCGAAGCGAGCGCCAACAAGTACATGCTGTGGGTGCGTTTCACCGTGCAGGATGGCGATCTGCGTCCGCGAGCCGTCGATCAGGACGTGCCGTTTCAGCTTACGCTCTGCAGCCTGTAAGTCAGACGGTGAAGCCCAACGCATCGCCAATTCAGATCCAACGAAACACAAGTTCTATCGCATGACCATTGTCGTCAAATGTCCGACCTGCGGCAAGGAAGTCCGCTGGGTTCCGGAAAACCGTTTCCGGCCTTTCTGCTCCGAGCGTTGCAAGCAGATGGATCTCGGCGCATGGGCGGCCGAAAAGTACCGCATCGGTGGCGCCGACGACGAAACGCCGCCCGAAGACGCGCCGCCCACGGATACGCGCCAGTAAGCGGAGCGCCCGCGCCAGACGAAAAAAAGGCTGCTGTGCCTCACGCACAGCAGCCTTTTTGCATCGTAGCGGCACACAAGGCGTTATTCGGCAGCCAGCCACTCCAGCACGGGAATCGTCGCGGGCAAAAGCGGCTCGACGCGCGCCGGCAGCGACTGCCAGACGAACGCCTGGCCTTCGCGGCCATGCGGCTCGCCGGTCCACTCGGTCACCTTGCAGAAAAAGAGTCTTACATAGGCGTGAGGATAATCGTGCTCGAGCGTATGCCAGAGATGGCATGCCTTCACGTCGATGCCCAGTTCCTCGTGCAGCTCGCGCGCAAGCGCGGCTTCGACCGTCTCGCCCGCTTCCAGCTTGCCGCCGGGAAACTCCCAGTAGCCGGCATACGGCTTGCCCTCAGGGCGCTGCGCGAGCAGATAGCGGCCATCGGGCTGCACCAGCACGCCCACCGCGACTTCCGTCACGGGGCGTGTGTTTGCGGATGCGTCCTTTGCCGCGTTGGCTTCGGCGCTCATGCCTCTTGCGCCTTCTTGCCCGACCAGTCGCGTGCGAACTGCCACGCCACGCGGCCCGAACGCGAGCCGCGCTCCAGCGCCCAGACGAGGGCGTCGCCGCGCGCCGATTCGACTTCCGCGTCGGCGCAGCCGAAATGGCGCAGCCAGTGGCCGACGATCGTCAGATAGTCGTCCTGCTTGAAGGGATAGAAACTCACCCATAGGCCAAAGCGCTCGGAGAGCGAAATCTTCTCTTCCACCACTTCGCCCGGATGAATCTCGCCGTCGGGCATGTGCTTGTACGTCTCGTTGTCGCTCATGTACTCGGGCAGCAGATGGCGGCGATTCGAGGTCGCGTAGATGACCACGTTGTCCGACTGCGCGGCGACCGACCCGTCCAGCGCCACCTTCAGCGCCTTATAGCCCGATTCGCCTTCCTCGAACGAGAGATCGTCGCAGAACACGATGAAGCGCTCGGGGCGCGTCGAGATGAGATCGACGATATCGCCCAGGTCGTGCAGATCGTCTTTGTCGACTTCGATCAGGCGCAGGCCGTCCTTCGCGTACGCGTTCAGGCAGGCCTTGATCAGCGACGACTTGCCGGTGCCGCGCGCGCCCGTGAGCAGTACGTTGTTCGCGGGCTTTTTCTGCACGAACTGGCGCGTGTTGCGGTCGATGAGATCTTTCTGTCGGTCGATGTTCTGCAGGTCGTCGAGCGAGATCGGCGAGAGTGCGGGAACCGGTTGCAGGAAGCCGCGCCCCTGGCGCTTGCGCCAGCGAAATGCAACGGCGGCGTTCCAGTCGACATCGGGTGCCGACGGCGGCAGCACGGCTTCGAGGCGGCCGAGCAGCGCTTCGGCGCGGGTCAGAAACTGTTCGAGCTTGTCCATGTGGTGAAGGCGTGTGAAATCAGGAACCGGAGTTACGAACCTGGGGTTACGAACCTGAGTTTAAGAGCGATAGTCGGCGTTGATGCTCACGTAGTCGTGCGAGAGGTCGCAGGTCCAGATCGTGGCCTGCGCGTCGCCGCGGCCGAGCAGCACGCGAATCAGGATCTCGCTCTTCTTCATGACGCGCTGGCCGTCTTCTTCGCGGTACGCCGGGTTGCGGCCGCCCGCTTTCGCCACGAGCACGTCGTCGAGATAGAGGTCGATCTTGTCGACGTCGAGGTCCGTCACGCCCGCATAGCCGATCGCCGCGAGGATACGTCCCAGGTTGGGGTCCGAGGCGTAGAACGCCGTCTTCACGAGCGGCGAGTGGCCGATCGCGTAGGCGATCTGACGGCACTCGGCCACGTCCTTGCCGCCTTCCACCTGCACGGTCATGAACTTGGTCGCGCCTTCGCCGTCGCGCACGATCAGTTGCGAAAGCTCCTGGGCGACGGCCGTCGCGGCGTCGCGCAGTGCCGCGTAGGCGGGCGCGTCCGTCGACGTGATCGCAGGCAGGCTCGACTTGCCCGAAGCGATCATGATGAACGAGTCGTTGGTCGAGGTGTCGCCGTCGATGGTGACGCAGTTGAACGAGCGGTCGGCCACGTGCTTCACGAGTTCGTCGAGCACGGGCTGCGCGACGTTGGCATCGAACGCCAGGAAGCCGAGCATGGTCGCCATGTTCGGCTTGATCATGCCCGCGCCCTTGCTGATGCCCGTGAACGTGATGGTGTGGCCGTCGATCGCGACCTGGCGCGACACGGCCTTCGGCAGCGTGTCGGTCGTCATGATGGCCTGCGCGGCGTCGTACCAGTGCGCGGCTTTGCGGTTTTCCAGCGCGGCGGGCAGGCCCGCCTTCAGGCGCTCGATGGGCAGCGGCTCGAGAATCACGCCCGTCGAGAACGGCAGCACCTGCGAGGACTCGAGGCCAGCGAGGCGCGCGAGTTCGTCGCAGGTCTCGCGTGCGTGCTTCATGCCCGGCTCGCCCGTGCCCGCGTTCGCGTTGCCGGTATTCACCACCAGCGCGCGAATGCCCTTGCCGCCTGCGCGCACCTTCGCGAGATGTTCACGGCACACCGTCACCGGCGCCGCGCAAAAGCGGTTCAGCGTGAATACGCCGGCCACGCTCGCGCCTTCGTCGACGGAAATCACCAGCACGTCCTTGCGGTTGGGCTTGCGGATGTTGGCTTCCGCCCAGCCGAGCGTCACGCCGGCGACCGGATGAAGTTGAGCGGGATCAATCGAGGGGAAATTGACAGCCATGGGGGCGACCTGTCGAAATGGCGATGCCGGCCAGGGCGCTGAAGCCTGGCCGGCATCGGGATTCAAAACGCAAGGCCCGCCATGAGGAGCGGGCCACCGGAATCTACGTTAAGCCTGCGTCACGCGATCTTGCCGTGGCACTGCTTGTACTTCTTGCCGCTGCCGCACGGGCACGGATCGTTGCGGCCGACCTTCGGCAGTTCGCTGCCCGCCGGCGAGGCGTGGCTCATGGCCGCGCCCACCATGGCGGCAGCGGCGTCGGCGGCCACCGGAGCAGCCGCCGGGCCCGGCGCCGCGTCGGCTTCGGCGAACTCGGCATGGCGGAACTCGACGTTCTCGACATGATGGCCCTGCTCTTCGATCTGCTCGGCCGCCTGTTCGAGTTGCTCCGGCGACTGGATCTGCACGTTCATCACGATACGCGTGACTTCGAGCTTCACGGCTTCGAGCATCGCGGCGAACAGTTCGAACGCCTCGCGCTTGTACTCCTGCTTCGGGTTCTTCTGCGCATAGCCGCGCAGATGGATGCCCTGGCGCAGGTGGTCGAGCGCCGCGAGGTGTTCGCGCCAGCTACGGTCAAGCGTTTGCAGCATGACCGAGCGCTCGAACGCGCTGAACGATTCGCGGCCCACGAGCGCGACCTTCTGCTCGTACGCTTCGTCACCGGCGGCGAGGACGGCTTCGAGAATTTCATCGGCGTCGATCGACGACGACTCGTTGATCATCTCCTGGATCGCGAGGTCGAGCTGCCATTCGTTGCGCAGCACTTCCTCCAGTTCAGGCACGTCCCACTGTTCTTCGATACTGCCGTGCGGCACATATTGACGCACGATGTCCGTGACAACGCCGTGACGCATCGCGCCGATGGTTTCGGTGATGTCGTGCGCTTCGAGCAGTTCGTTGCGCTGCTGGTAGATCACCTTGCGCTGGTCGTTCGAGACGTCGTCGTATTCGAGCAACTGCTTGCGGATGTCGAAGTTGCGCGCTTCGACCTTGCGCTGCGCCGACTCGATCGAACGCGTGACGATGCCCGCCTCGATCGCTTCGCCTTCCGGCATCTTCAGGCGATCCATGATCGCGCGCACGCGGTCGCCCGCGAAAATGCGCAGCAACGGGTCTTCGAGCGAGAGATAGAAACGCGACGAACCCGGATCGCCCTGACGGCCCGCGCGGCCGCGCAACTGGTTGTCGATCCGGCGCGACTCGTGACGCTCGGTGCCGATGATGTGCAGACCGCCCGCGGCCTTCACGCGATCGTGCAGCGTCTGCCATTCGTCGTGCAGTTGCTGGATGCGGCGCGCCTTTTCGTCGGCGGGAATGGCGTCGTCGGCTTCGATGAACGCGGCCTGCTTCTCCGCGTTGCCGCCGAGCACGATGTCGGTGCCGCGGCCCGCCATGTTGGTGGCAATGGTCACGCGCTGCGGACGGCCCGCTTCGGCGACGATCGCGGCTTCGCGCGCGTGCTGTTTCGCGTTGAGCACTTCGTGCGGCAGACCGGCCTTGGTCAGCAGATTCGACAGCAGTTCCGAGTTCTCGATCGACGTCGTGCCGACCAGCACCGGTTGACCGCGCTCGTAGCATTCGCGGATGTCGCGGATCACGGCGTCGTAGCGTTCCTTCGCCGTCTTGTAGATCTGATCCTGCTTGTCGATCCGCTTGGGCGTGCGGTTCGTCGGCACCACCACGGTTTCGAGGCCGTAGATCTCGTTGAATTCGTACGCTTCAGTGTCGGCCGTACCCGTCATGCCCGAGAGCTTCGCGTACATGCGGAAGTAGTTCTGGAACGTGATCGAGGCGAGCGTCTGGTTCTCGCTCTGGATCTTCACGTGTTCCTTCGCTTCCACGGCCTGATGCAGACCGTCGGACCAGCGGCGCCCGGCCATGAGACGGCCGGTGAATTCGTCGACGATGATGACTTCGCCGTTCTGCACCACGTAGTGCTGGTCCTTGAAGAACAGCGTGTGTGCGCGCAACGCGGCGTACACGTGGTGCATCAGCGTGATGTTCTGCGGCGCGTAGAGGCTTTCGCCCTGACCGATCAGGCCCCACTCGGCGAGCATGCGCTCTGCCTTCTCGTGGCCCGATTCGGTCAGGAACACCTGGCGCGCCTTTTCGTCGAGCGTGTAGTCGCCCGGCTTTTCCACACCCGTGCCGTCGGCCTTTTCTTCGCCGATCTGCTGTTCGAGCAGCGGCGGCAGCGCGTTCATGCGCACATAGAGTTCGGTGTGGTCTTCGGCCTGGCCCGAAATGATGAGCGGCGTACGCGCTTCGTCGATCAGGATGGAGTCCACCTCGTCGACCACGGCGAAATTCAGCGCGCGCTGCACGCGCGCCTCGGTCTCGTAGACCATGTTGTCGCGCAGGTAGTCGAAGCCGAACTCGTTGTTCGTGCCGTAGGTGATGTCCGACGCGTACGCTTCCTGCTTCATGGCGTGATCCATCTGCGACAGATTGATGCCGACGGACAGACCGAGGAAGTTGTAGAGGCGCGCCATCCATTCGGCGTCGCGCTGGGCGAGGTAGTCGTTCACCGTCACGACGTGGACGCCGCAGCCCGACAGTGCGTTCAGGTACACGGGCAGCGTGGCGACGAGCGTCTTGCCTTCGCCGGTGCGCATTTCAGCGATCTTGCCGTAGTGCAGGACCATGCCGCCGATCAACTGCACGTCGAAATGGCGCATCTTCAGCACGCGCTTGCTCGCCTCGCGGCAAACGGCGAACGCCTCGGGCAGCAGTTCGTCGAGCGAGGTGCCCTTGGCTACGCGCTCGCGGAACTCGACCGTCTTCGCGCGCAGTTGCTCGTCGGTGTACTGCTCGATCTTCGGTTCGAGCGCATTGATCGCCGCAACCGTCTTCTGATATTGCTTGATCAGGCGCTGATTGCGGCTGCCAAAGATTTTCTGTAAGAAACCGGTGGTCATCGGATCGGTGTCTGCGTCGCGGCTTCGGCCGGGATTCCTGAGGGTGGGTTCAGCGGGTCGCGCAGGGTCTGCAGGCGTGTCTGCCGCAATCTCTGCACTACGCATCCGGACCGGAGGGACCTCGGCGGCTTTAGCACAAAATGGGTGGATTCGAATCGAGCATTTTAGCACGCGCCCTCCCGCCCGCCTGTGTCGGCGCGAAGACGGCTCGGGCGCGCGCAGTGCCCGCATGGACGGCCTTCCCGCTGTGCGGCGAAGGGCCGCAATGCGGTCCTGGCCGAACGGCCGAGGCCGCTTGGTCGAGCGAAGCGCAGGCTACAATGACGCTACCGCAGGCAACGAAATGTCACTTGCGCTCTCCTTTCCTTACGCCACATGAGCCGTTTTTCGCCGTTTTCAAGGTCCAGGGCACCCCGCGCGCCCCAGCCGCTCGCCGAAGTACTGAGCCGCACGGACGCGTTCGCGCCGCTGCGCGCCGGCGTCGAGCAGATCGCGGCAATCCAGCGCGACCTCAACGCCTTGCTGCCCGACTATCTCGCGGCGAGCGTCGAACCCGGCTTCATCAAGGACGGCACGCTGGCCCTTTTCACAGCGCACAACGCGCTCGCCGCGCGGCTGCGGCATCTGGAGCCGCGTCTCGTGGCCGACTTGCAGGCGCGCGGCTGGGCGTTGAACAGCGTGCGCATCCGCGTGCGTCCGCAAGCCGTGAAAGACCCCGCGCCGCCCAAGCAGGCGCGCATGACGCCGGCCGGCGCGGCAGCGCTCCAGGCGCTCAGCGAGGCGCTGGCCGCCTCCCCCTTGCAGGCGGCCCTGGCAAAGATGGCCGCGCGCCACACCAAAAAGCGCTAAAAAGAAAAAGGGCAGCATAAAGCTGCCCTTCTTGCCGGCACGTCGCGCTTCGAACTCAGGCGAATGCCGTCTGCGCCTCGTAGCCGAAGCCGCACGGCGCCTTCTGCGGATCGTCGAACGTGACGATCTCGTAGGCGTCCTCATTCGCGAGCAACTCGCGCAGCAGCGCGTTGTTCAGGCCGTGGCCCGACTTGTACGCATCGTACGCCGCCAGCAGCGGATGGCCGACCACATAAAGGTCGCCGATCGCATCGAGCATCTTGTGCTTCACGAACTCGTCGTCGTAGCGCAGGCCGTCGTTGTTGAGAATGCGGTACTCGTCCAGCACGATGGCGTTGTCCATGCTGCCGCCGCGGGCGAGGCCCAGCTCGCGCATCATCTCGACTTCGTGTGCGAAGCCGAACGTGCGGGCGCGCGCGATTTCGCGCACGTACGAGGTATTCGCAAAGTCCACTTCGAGCGCCTGGCCCGTCTTGTCGACGGCCGGGTGGCGGAAGTCGATCGTGAACTTGAGCTTGAAGCCGAAGTAAGGGTCGAGACGTGCGAACTTGTCGCCGTCGCGGATCTCCACGGGCTTCTTGACCTTGATGAACTTCTTCGGAGCGTTCTGCTCCTCGATACCGGCCGACTGGATCAGGAACACGAACGAAGCCGCGCTGCCGTCCATGATCGGAATTTCTTCAGCGGTCACATCTACATAAAGGTTGTCGATGCCAAGGCCTGCGCAGGCGGACATAAGGTGCTCGATCGTCGAGACACGTGCGCCGTCTTTCTGCAGCACCGAGGCGAGGCGGGTGTCGCCAATCGCCATCGCCGATGCGGGGATGTCCACCGGCGTCGGCAAATCCACGCGCGAAAACACAATGCCCGTGTTCGGCGCCGCCGGACGGAGCGTCAGGTCGACCTTGCGGCCCGAGTGCAGGCCGATGCCGACTGTCTTCACGATTGATTTGATGGTTCGCTGCTTCAACATGGTCTTCTTGCTCATTGAAAATCCCAATCGGGACTTTTTAATTCATAGCACTAATTATACTCCAGTTGCGTCGGGTCCGTTGTTTTCACGGGCGTGACAAACTGTTTCCCCGTGTTACCCATCGGAGAGGGAGAGCGGGCCGATGCCCGGAACGGAGGCGTTCCCGGGGTGATCGGCCCGCTGGGCTCACGTAACCGCCTGTCACATTTACGTCGCGGATGCGCGTTGCATCAGGGCAACGCAGCGCCCGCAACCGCACTCATGCGCCGGTCAACGTGGCAAGTATGCTCGCAGCATCGCTCACTTCGAACTTGCCGGGCGCTTCGACGTGCAGCGTCTTGACTACGCCGTCGTCGACCACCATCGCATAGCGCTGGGAGCGGATTCCCATGCCACGCGCCGACAAATCCTGCTCCAGTCCGAGTGCCCGAGTCAACGCCGCGCTGCCGTCGGCCATCATGCGTACCTTGCCCGAGGTACGCTGATCGCGTCCCCACGCGCCCATGACGAACGCGTCGTTGACGGATACGCACCAGACCTCGTCGACACCGGCCGCGCGCAGCGCGTCAAAGTGTTCGACATAGCCCGGCACGTGCTTCGCAGAGCACGTAGGCGTGAATGCGCCCGGCAATCCGAAGATCACCACGCGCTTGCCCGCCGCTTCCGTTCGCACGTCGAAGCTGTTAGGCCCCAGCGTGCAACCCTCGCGCGCGTCTTCGACGAACTCGAAGAGGGTCGCTTCGGGCAGCGTTTCACCCTGTTTGATCATGACTCGTCCTTCGCAACGATGCACAAGCTTGTTCAAGCCTCTTGCGCTTGCCTATTGCAATGGTGGGCAACGATGTAGTCCAAGGTTACACAGGAACGCCTGGCGACACCGCGCCTGTCCCCCACGCTCAACGCGTGGCGGGCAACCGTCCCTGCCGCGCATCCTCGCGGATGCGGCCTTGCTGGTCTTGCTCGCCTTCATTGCAACGCCAGGCGCTGTCTGTCTGCGGGCGAGGGCAACGCGTGCCCCGCCGCAGTCAGACCGGCTCGCGTTAGTCCGCCTGCTTGCGCAGGAACGCCGGGATATCGTACGTATCGACGCCCTTTTCCTGCAGCGCCTGCACGTGCGAAGCCGCGGTGTCGCGCGACGTGCGCCACACTGCCGGCGTGTCGAGCGCGCCGTAGTCGGCCGTGTTGCCGTGGCCGCTGTGTTGCGGTGCGTACGCACCTGCCGCAGCCGGGATCGGCTGATTGTCGGTGCCCGTGCGCAGCAGTTGCATCGGCGCGGCTTGCTGCTTCTTCGCAGCGCGGCCAAGACCCGTTGCCACCACCGTCACGCGCAGCGCGTCGCCCATCGCGTCGTCATACACGGCACCGAAGATCACCGTGGCGTCTTCCGCCGCGTAGCTCTTGATGGTGTTCATGACTTCGCGCGTTTCCGACAGACGCAGCGAACGGCTCGACGTGATGTTGACCAGCACGCCGCGCGCGCCCGACAGATCGACGCCTTCGAGCAACGGGCTCGCCACGGCCTGTTCCGCCGCGAGACGCGCGCGATCGACGCCGGCCACCGTGGCCGTGCCCATCATCGCCTTGCCCTGCTCGCCCATCACCGTCTTCACGTCTTCGAAGTCGACGTTCACGAGACCGTCGACGTTGATGATTTCGGCGATGCCTGCCACTGCGTTGTTCAGAACGTCGTCCGCGCACTGGAAGCACTTGTCCATCTCGGCGTCATCGCCCATCACGTCGAACAGCTTGTCGTTCAGGACGACGATCAGCGAGTCGACGTGATCCTCCAGTTGCTGCGAGCCGGCTTCCGCCACGCGCATGCGCTTGCCGCCTTCGAACTCGAACGGCTTGCTCACCACGCCAACGGTGAGAATGCCCATTTCCTTGGCGATCTGAGCGACGACCGGGGCTGCGCCCGTGCCGGTGCCCCCGCCCATGCCGGCGGTGATGAACACCATGTGAGCGCCGCGCAGTGCGTCGGCGATGCGCTCACGGGCTTCTTCTGCTGCCGCGCGGCCCATCTCCGGCTTCGCACCGGCGCCGAGGCCCGTGTTGCCGAGCTGAATCACGGCCGATGCACGCGAGCGCGAGAGCGCCTGTGCGTCTGTGTTCATCACGATGAAATCGACGCCTTGCACGCCGCGGTTGATCATGTGCTGCACGGCATTACCGCCCGCACCACCAACGCCTACCACCTTGATGATGGTGCCGTTGGTTTCCGTTTCCAGCATCTGGAATTCCATGTTGCCTCCGTCAAGAAAAAGATTCCGCTCCTCGGCCGTTATTCAGTGGAAGATCGGGCAACCTTCCACTGCGCGCTAGCCGCCGTCACCAGCGCGATTTTTCGAAGCTCGTACTTCGCCTTCTGTCCTGTGACCGCTCTTCGTACTTCTGTTCCTAGAAGTTGCCGAGGAACCAGTCCTTCATGCGCGAAAAGACCTGGCCCATCGACCCCGACTGCACTGCAACCTTGCGCCCGCGCATGCGCTGCGAGCGGCCTTCGACGAGCAGGCCCATTGCCGTCGAGTAGCGCGGATTGCGCACCACGTCGGCAAGACCGCCCGCGTATTCCGGCACGCCGATGCGCACCGGCTTCAGGAAAATATCCTCGCCAAGCTCCACCATGCCGGGCATCATCGCGGCGCCGCCCGTGAGCACGACACCCGAACTCAGCAGTTCTTCGTAACCCGACTCGCGCACCACCTGCTGCACGAGCGAGAAAAGCTCTTCCACGCGCGGCTCGATCACGGCGGCGAGCGCCTGGCGCGAAAGCGTGCGCGGACCGCGCTCGCCAAGGCCGGGCACTTCGATCATCTCATCCGGATCGGCGAGCGCCTGCTTCGCGATGCCGTAGCTCACCTTGATGTCTTCCGCGTCGGGCGTGGGCGTGCGCAGCGCCATGGCGATGTCGCTCGTCACCTGGTCGCCCGCGATCGGAATCACGGCCGTGTGGCGAATCGCACCTTCGCTGAAGATCGCGATGTCGGTCGTGCCGCCGCCCACATCGACGAGCACCACGCCCAGTTCCTTTTCATCCTCGGTCAGCACCGCGAGCGACGACGCGAGCGGCTGCAGAATGAGGTCGTTGACTTCGAGCCCGCAGCGGCGCACGCACTTCACGATGTTCTGCGCCGCGCTCACGGCGCCCGTCACGATATGCACCTTCACTTCCAGGCGAATGCCGCTCATGCCGATCGGCTCGCGTACATCTTCCTGGCCGTCGATGATGAATTCCTGCGTGAGGATATGCAGCACCTGCTGGTCGGTCGGGATGTTGATCGCCTTCGCCGTTTCGATCACACGCGCGACGTCGGCCTGCGTGACTTCCTTCTCCTTGATCGCGACCATGCCGCTCGAGTTGAAGCTGCGAATGTGGCTGCCCGCAATCCCGGTGAATACGTTAGTGATCTTGCAGTCGGCCATGAGTTCCGCTTCTTCGAGCGCTCGCTGGATAGACTGCACCGTGGCCTCGATGTTCACCACCACGCCTTTCTTGAGACCTTTCGATTCGCTCTGGCCGAGACCGATCACTTCGTAGTGGCCATCGCCCTTCATTTCGGCGACGACGGCCACCACCTTCGACGTCCCGATGTCGAGGCTGACCAGCAGATCCTTATAGTCTTTACTCATATCGTGCTCGTTGCGTGTGATGTCTGTTACTTCTTGCCCGGAGCGGGCGTGTCACTGATGAAGCGCATGCCGGCCGCCCTTATTGCAAACCCGTTCGGATAACGCAAGTCCGCGTATTCGATCTCTTTGCCCCAACGTTGCGTCACCGCCGACCACGCCGCGATGAGCCGGTGCGAACGCTCGCTCAACGTGTCGGCGTTGCGCTCGCGGCCCAGTTCCACCTGCATGCCGTTCGAGAGTTTCACCGTCCACGCGTAGCGCGGCGACAGCGTCACTTCGTCAGGCGTGAGCCCGAGCGGCGCGAACCACTTCTCAAGGTCGCGGTAGCGCGCGACCACTTCGGGCGCGGTGCCGTCGGGCCCGTCGAACGCGGGCAATTCTTCGTCCAGCTCGCCCTGGTTCGCGGTGAACAGCTCGCCGTCCGTGCTCACGAGCTGATCGCTGCCCCACGTGCCGAGCGGCTTGTACTCTTCGAGCGTGACAGCCAGCGCATTGGGCCACACGCGGCGCACGCTCGCGTGGCGCACCCACGGCATCTGTTCGAACGCAGCGCGCGCCGTGTCGAGATCGACGGTGAAGAAGTTGCCCTTCAGCCGGCCGACCACGCTCGCGCGCACCGTGGGCGAGTTGATGTGCTCGGTGTCGCCCTCGATGCGGATCTCTCGCAGCGCGAAGTTCGGCCGCTGCACGAGCCAGTAGCAGCCAGCCGCCAGCAGCGCGAGCGCGAGCAGCGCGTGCAACGCGTTGGCGGCAAGGTTGAGCTGGCGTACGTTATTCCACATTTCGAGCTTGTCGGTTCAGTACGGGTTCGGCAATTCGTTGGTTAGCGTCAATCAGCGGTTCAATCTTTCAGCGTCTGCGCGAGCACGCGCACCACGAGGTCGCGATACTCGATGCCTACCGAGCGCGCGGCCTTCGGCGGCAGCGAGTGATCGGTCATGCCGGGCGCCGTGTTCACTTCGAGGAAGTACGCGTTGCCTGCGCCGTCCATCATGAAATCGGCGCGGCCCCAGTCGGTGCAGCCGAGCACGTCGAACGCGCGGCGCGCGAGCTTCTTCAGTTCTGCTTCCTTTTCCGGCGCGAGCCCGCAGGGAATCAGATATTGCGTCGTGTCGAGGATGTACTTCGCGTCGTAGTCGTAGAACTCGCCGGCCGGCACGATCTTGATGATCGGCAGATCGAGGTCGCCCGCAATGCACGCCGTGTACTCGCCGCCGCCTTCGATGCTCTTTTCCACCAGCACGATCTTGTCGAACTTCGCGGCTTCTTCGAGCGCCGGCACGAGTTCGCTTTCCGCCTTCACCTTGATCACGGCCACGCTCGAGCCTTCGCTCGCGGGCTTCACGAACAGCGGCAGGCCGAGCTTCGCGACGATTTGCGGCGCGCGCGCCGCGTAGTCGTCGCCGCGCAGCACCGTTTCGAACGGCGGCGTGGGAATGCCGAGCTGCTGCCACACGAGCTTGCTGCGGAACTTGTCGAGCCCGAGCGCCGAGCCGAGCACGCCCGTGCCCGTATAACGGATGCCGTAAAAATCGAGCGCGCCCTGAATCTGGCCGTTCTCGCCATAGCCGCCATGCAGCGCGTTGAACGCGCGCACGAAGCCTTCGTCCTTCAACGCCGAAAGCGGACGCTCCGAGGGGTCGAACGCATGCGCGTCGATGCCGGCGCTTTGCAGCGCCTGCAGCACCAGCGTGCCCGACTTGAGCGATACCTCGCGCTCGGCGGACACGCCGCCGTACAACACCGCAACCTTGCCGAACTGCTTCGGGTCGAAATTCGGATCGATACTGCTCATGTCACTCACGCCTTCTGTTCCTGTTGTGCGATTCGGCCCGGCACGCCGCCGATCGAACCCGCGCCCATCGTAATCACCACGTCGCCGTCGCGCACCACTGCCGCGAGCGCTTCCGGCACTTCGTCCACCGTCTCGACGAACACCGGCTCGACCTTGCCCGCCACGCGAATCGCGCGCGCGAGCGCGCGGCCATCGGCTGCGACGATCGGCGCTTCGCCGGCCGCATAGACATCGGTCAGCACGAGCGCATCGACGGTCGAGAGCACGCGCACGAAGTCCTCGAAGCAGTCGCGCGTGCGCGTGTAGCGGTGCGGCTGAAACGCGAGCACGAGGCGGCGTTCGGGAAACGCACCGCGCGCCGCGGCAATCGTCGCGGCCATTTCCACCGGGTGATGGCCGTAGTCGTCGATCAACGTCCAGGCGCCGCCGCCGTTGACGGGAATCTCGCCGTAGCGCTGAAAACGACGGCCCACGCCGTTGAATTCCGCGAGCGCGCGTTGAATGTCGGCGTCCTTCACTTCGAGTTCGGTCGCGATCGCAATCGCGGCGAGCGCGTTCTGCACGTTGTGCGTGCCCGGCAGGTTCAGCACGATGTCGAGCGACGGCGCGTCCTCGCGCATCACCGTGAAGTACATCTTGCCGTCGCGCGCGATCACGTTCACCGCGCGCACCTGCGCGTCGGACGCGAAGCCGTAACGGATGATCGGCTTCGAGACGAACGGCAGAATCTCCTTCACGTTCGGGTCGTCCACGCACAGCACCGCAATGCCATAGAACGGCAGGCGATGCGTGAATTCGATGAACGCCTGCTTCAGGCGCGCGAAATCGTGCCCGTAGGTGTCCATATGATCGGCGTCGATGTTCGTGATGACTTCGATCACCGGGAAGAGATTGAGAAACGAGGCGTCGGATTCATCGGCTTCCGCCACGATGAAGTCGCCCGTGCCAAGGCGCGCGTTCGCGCCCGCGCTGATCAGACGTCCGCCGATCACGAAAGTCGGATCGAGGCCGCCCGCCGCCAGCACGCTCGCCACGAGCGAAGTCGTGGTGGTCTTGCCGTGCGTGCCCGCGATCGCGATGCCCTGCTTCAGCCGCATCAGTTCCGCAAGCATGACGGCGCGCGGCACGATGGGAATGCGACGATGGCGCGCCGCCAGCACTTCGGGGTTGTCGCTGCGCACCGCGGTCGAAACGACCACGGCGTTCGCGCCTTCGATGTTCCCTTCGGCATGGCCGATCGCGATGCGCGCGCCGAGCGCGGCGAGTCGATCGGTGACGCCGTTCTTCGCGAGGTCCGAGCCGCTTACCTGATAGCCGAGATTGACGAGCACTTCGGCGATGCCACTCATGCCCGCGCCGCCGATGCCGACGAAATGGATGTGTTTGACGATGTGTTTCATTGCTTTCCTCCCGCTACTACGCCCGCCACGGCCGCGCAGATGCGCGCGACCTGATCGGCGGCGTCGGGTTTCGCGAGCGCGCGGGCGCGCCCGGCCATTTCCGCCAGCGATGTTCTGGTCTGATGCCGCAACCAGTCGGCGAGTCCTTCCGCCGTCAGGTCGCGCTGTTGCACCACGAGCGCTGCGTCCTTGTCGGCAAGGAACGCGGCGTTGGTGGTCTGGTGGTCGTCCACGGCGTAGGGAAACGGCACGAAGCATGCCGCCACGCCCACGGCCGCGATCTCGGCCACCGTCATTGCGCCCGAACGGCAGATCACGAGATCCGCGTTCCGGTAGGCGCTCGCCATGTCGTCGATGAACGGCACGAGCTGCACCGTGTCATTGAGTTCGAGTCCGGCGTCGAGATAGTTTTGACGCAAGGCGTCGATGTGCTTCGCGCCCGCCTGATGCACGACGTGCGGACGCTCCTGCGGCGCGAGCAGCGACAGTGCGCGCGGCACCACTTCGTTGAGCGCCGTGGCGCCGAGACTGCCGCCTACCACGAGCACGCGCAGCGGACCGCTGCGCGCCGCGTAGCGCGCGGCCGGCGCGTCGACGTGTTCGAGCGCTTCGCGGATCGGGTTGCCGGTCCACTCGGCGTTCGGCAGCGCGCCCGGAAACGCCACGAGCACGCGGCGGGCCAGCTTCGCGAGCACCTTGTTCGCGAGACCGGCAATCGAATTCTGTTCGTGCAGCACGAGCGGACGGCCCGAAAGCGCGCTCATCACGCCCGCCGGGAACGTGATGTAGCCGCCCATGCCGAGCACGACATCCGGCTTCACGCGGCGCAGCGCCGCGAGGCTCTGCGTGCACGCGCGCAGCAGGTTCAGCGGCAGCATCAGCTTGGTCTTGATGCCCTTGCCACGCACGCCGCCAAAGCGCACGTACTCCATCGCGATGCCGTGCTTCGGTACAAGCGTCGCTTCCATGCCCGCGGGATTGCCGAGCCACACCACGCGCCACCCCCACTGCTCCATGCGATGCGCGACGGCGAGCCCCGGGAACACGTGTCCCCCGGTGCCGCCGGCCATCACCATGAGCGTGCGCGTTGCTGCGGTCATACCTTGCCTCCGCGCATCAAAACCCGGTTCTCGTAATCGACACGCAACAGCAACGCCACCGCGACGCAGTTCAGCAGAATGCCCGAGCCGCCGTAGCTCACGAGCGGCAGCGTGAGGCCCTTGGTCGGCAACAGCCCCAGGTTCACGCCCATGTTGATGAAGGCCTGCGCGCCGAACCACACGCCCAGACCCTTGGCGACGAGGCCCGCGAACGTGCGGTCGAGCGCGAGCGCCTGTCGGCCGATCTCGAACGCGCGGCGCACGATCCAGTAGAACAGCAGGATCACGACGAGCACGCCGACGAAACCCAGTTCCTCGCCGATCACGGCAAGGATGAAGTCGGTGTGCGCTTCCGGCAGATAGTTGAGCTTCTCGACGCTGCCGCCGAGACCCACGCCGAACCACTCGCCGCGGCCGAACGCAATGAGCGAGTGCGTGAGCTGGTACGCCTTGCCTTGCGCGTAGCGGTCGTCCCACGGATCGAGATACGCGAAGATCCGCTCGCGGCGCCACGGCGACGCCCATACGAGCAGCGTGAAAGTGCCCACGGCCGTGGCCACGAGTCCGCCGAACAGCTTGCCGTTCACGCCGCCGAGGAACAGCACGCCCATGGCGATCGCGGCGATCACCATGAATGCGCCCATGTCAGGCTCGAGCAGCAGCAGCGCGCCGACCACGCCCACGGCAAACGCCATCGGCAGGAAGCCTTTCGCGAAGCTGTGCATGTATTCCTGCTTGCGCACCGTGTAGTTCGCCGCGTAGATCGTCACGGCGAGCTTCATGATTTCCGACGGCTGCATGTTCGTAACGCCGAGCGGAATCCAGCGGCGCGCGCCGTTCACGCCCTTGCCGATATGCGGAATCAGCACGACCACGAGCATGGCGAGCGCGATAAGAAAGAACTTCGGCGCGTAGCGGTCCCACGTGGAAACGGGAATGCGGAACGCGATGAGCGCCGCGACCGTGGCGATCACGAGCGAGACGATGTGGCGCACGAGAAACGCCCAGTCGCGGTACGACGCGTACTTGGGCGAATCGGGCATGGCGATCGACGCCGAGTAGACCATGACCACGCCAAGGCCGAGCAGCGCGATCACGGCCCAAAGCAGCGAATGATCGTAGTCGAGCATGCGCGAGCGGCCTGGACGCACGCCGTTGACGACGCTCGCCAGACCGCCCGAGCGCGCGCCGCCGCCCGACGAAGCGCCGGCCTGGCCATCTTCGCGCGAAAGGCGCGCACCGAATCGCTCGGACCAGCTCATATCATCGTCCCCCGTTCTGCGGCGATTTCTTTCACCGTGTCGTGGAACACGGCCGCGCGATGGGCGTAGTTGCGGAACATGTCGAGGCTCGCGCACGCAGGCGAGAGCAGCACGACGTCGCCGGGTTGCGCGAGCGCCGTCGCCGCGCGCGTGGCTTCTTCGAGCGTCGCGTGGTCGCTCATGGCGATGCCCGTTTCTTCGAGCACCGCGCGGATTTTCGGGGCGTCGCGGCCGATCAGCATCACGGCGCGGCACCAGCGCGTAACCGGCGCTACGAGCGGATCGAAGTCCTGGCCCTTGCCGTCGCCGCCGGCGATCAGCACCGCGCGCTGCGCGAGGCCGTCGAGCGCCGCGACCGTCGCGCCGACGTTCGTGCCCTTGCTGTCGTCCACGTAGTCGATGCCGTCGATCGACGCGATCAGCTCCACGCGATGCGGTTCGCCGCGATATTCGCGCAGACCGTGCAGCAGCGGCGCGGGCGCGAGGTCGATCGCGCGCGTGAGCGCGAACGCCGCGAGCGCATTGGCTGCGTTATGCAGACCGCGAATGCGCAGCGCGTCGGCGGGCATGAGGCGTTTCATGCCGAGATTCACGGGCGCGGCTTCCTGCTGCTTGCGGCGGCGCGGGGAGACAGGCACATCGGCTGGGTCGAGATCATGCGCCTGCACGAGCCATTGCATGCCGTTCTCGCGCAGCAGGCCCAGGTCGCCGTCGTTCTCAGGCTCGTTCAGGCCGAAGGTCACGACCTTCGCGTCGCCGCTCGCCTTCACGGTCGCGAGCGACATCACGCGCGCGTCGTCGCGGTTGAGCACGCGCGTCGTGCGCGGCCCGAAGATGCGGCCTTTCGCGGCTGCATAGGCGTCGAGGCCGCCGTGCCAGTCGAGGTGATCCTGCGTGATGTTGAGGACAGCCGCTGCGTCCGGCTCGAACGTATGCGCCGTCTCAAGCTGGAAGCTCGACAGTTCGAGCACCCAGACGTCGGGCAGCGCGGTGTTGTCGATGGCTTCGGCGAGTGTGTCGAGCATGGCCGGGCTGATGTTGCCCGCTACCGCCACGCGCTTGCCCGCGCGCTCGCAGAGCATGCCTGTGAGGCTCGTCGTCGTAGTCTTGCCGTTCGTTCCGGTGATCGCGAGCACCTTCGGTGCGTAGCCGCTCTCGCCGAGGTGGCGCAGCGCCTGCGCGAAGAGTTCGAGTTCGCCCCAGACTTCGATGCCTGGTTCGCGCGCGGCGGCGATCAGCGGCACGAGGTCTTCGGCGAGCGGCGAGAGACCCGGGCTGATCGCCACGAGTTCCACGCCATCGAGCAGCGCCGTCGTGAACGCACCGCCCACGAAATCGGCTTCGATGCCGCGCGCGGCGAGTTCGGGCAAGTTCGGCGGCGCTTCGCGCGTGTCGGCAATGCGCAGGCGGCAACCATGCCGCGCGCACCAGCGCGCCATCGCGAGACCCGATTCCCCGAGTCCCAGCACGAGCACCATCGGCTTTTGCCGATCCCGAAACTTCTCGCCAAACATCGCTTGCTTCCCTTGCTTTCTTAAAGGCTCAACGCAGCTTGAGCGTGGACAAACCGATCAGACACAGCATCAACGTGATCACCCAGAAACGCACGACAACCTGCGTCTCTTTCCAGCCAGACAGCTCGAAATGGTGATGCAGCGGCGCCATCTTGAAGATGCGGCGCCCTTCGCCGTAACGCTTCTTCGTGTACTTGAACCACGTGACCTGAAGCATCACGGAGAGCGTCTCCGCGACGAAGATGCCGCCCATGATGAAGAGCACGATTTCCTGACGCACGATCACCGCAATGGTCCCGAGCGCGCCGCCGAGCGCGAGCGCGCCAACGTCGCCCATGAACACCTGCGCCGGGTAGGTGTTGAACCAGAGGAACGCGAGTCCCGCCCCGCCCATCGCCGAACAGAAGATGAGCAGTTCGCCCGCGCCGGCAATGTGCGGAAAGAGCAGATACTTCGAGTAGACCGAGCTGCCCATCACATAGGCGAACACGCCAAGCGACGCGCCGACCAGCACGACGGGCATGATGACGAGACCGTCGAGGCCGTCGGTGAGGTTCACGGCGTTGCTCGCGCCGACGATCACGAAATACGTGAGCGCGATGAAACCCCACACGCCGAGCGGATAGCTGATCGACTTGAGAAACGGCAGCAGCAGGTCGGCGCGCGCGGGCAGGCCCATCGAAAGGCCGCTGCGCACCCACGCCATGAAGAGATCGAACACGCGCACGTTGCTCGCTTCAGAAACGCTGAACGCGAGGTAGACCGCGGCGAACAAGCCGATCACCGACTGCCAGAAGTACTTTTCGCGCGAAGACATGCCGCGCGGGTCCTTGTAGACGACCTTGCGATAGTCGTCGACCCAGCCGATCGCGCCGAAGCCGAACGTGACGAGCATCACGATCCAGATGAAGCGGTTCGTGAGGTCGCCCCACATCAAGGTCGCAACCGCGATGCCGAGCAGAATGAGCACGCCGCCCATGGTGGGCGTGCCGGACTTCACGAGGTGAGTTTGCGGGCCATCCGTACGCACGGCCTGGCCGACCTTCATCGCGGTGAGCTTGCGGATCACCCACGGGCCGAGAAAAAGCCCGATCGCCATCGCGGTGATGGTGGCCATCACCGCACGGAACGTCAGATAACTGAACACGCGCAAGAAGCTTGCGTCATTCTGCAGCCATTGCGCCAGCGCCAGTAGCATGCCTTGTATTCCTTAGTATTTCAGTGCGCGCCGGACCTGGCGTCCGGCGCAGGGTTTTGCGGATTCGTCAAAGCGGCCACCACACGCTCCATCTGCATGAAGCGCGAGCCTTTCACGAGAATCGTTGCGCCGGCGCCGTAACCGCCGCCAGCGAGCGAGCGCACGAGTTCGCCCACGTCGGCCGAATGCACGGCCTGCGCGCCGAACGCCGCCGCGCTGTCACGCGCCGCGTCGCCGAGCGTGTAGAGCGCGTCGATGCCACGCTCTTTCGCGTAAGCGCCCACCTCGCGGTGAAACGCGGGACCGTCGTCGCCGACTTCGCCCATGTCGCCCAGCACGAGCACGCGCGGCGATACGCGCGAAGCGAGCACGTCGATCGCCGCACGCACCGAATCGGGATTCGCGTTGTAGGTGTCGTCGATTACCGTTGCGCCCGCCAGCTCGCCAGCCGCCGCGCGCTTTACCTGCAAGCGGCCCTTCACCGGCTCGAACGCCTCCAGCCCGCGGCCGATCGCTTCGAGCGGGACGCCCGACGCAATCGCCGCCGCCGCGGCCGCGAGCGCGTTGTGTGCGTTGTGCGCGCCCAGCACCTTCAACTCGACTTCGAGATGGCCTTCCGGCGTCGCGATCGCGAGACGGTTGCCGCCCAGCGCGCTGACGAGCTTGCCGGTGACCGCCGCTTCGACGGCACTCGTCTGCGTGTGCAGCGCGAAGTCGAGAATGCGCGAACCCGTTGCCGCCACGCGCCAGATGCTCGCGTAGGCATCGTCGGCGGGAAACACGGCGACGCCCGTGGGCTTGAGCGCATGAATCACGCTCGCATGCTCGAGTGCTACCGCTTCCACCGTCGCCATGAATTCCTGGTGCTCGCGCTGCGCGTTGTTCACCACCGCGACTGTCGGCTCGGCGAACTTCGCGAGCAGGTCGGTCTCGCCCGGGTGATTCATGCCCAGTTCGACCACGGCCAGCCGATGAGCGCTGCTCAAACGCAGCAACGTTAACGGCACGCCGATGTCGTTATTGAGGTTTCCGGTCGTCGCGAGACGCAAATTTTCACCAACGGCCGCCGCGAAGATCGACGCGATCATTTCCTTGACCGTGGTCTTGCCGTTGCTGCCTGTCACGGCGACGAGCGGCATGGAGAAGCGGCGGCGCCAGCCGAGCGCGAGCGCGCCGAGCGCCTTGCGCGTGTCGTCCACGCGCAGCGCGGGAATGCGCCAGTCGCCGGGGCTGCGCGAAACGAGCGCCGCGCTCACGTGACGGTTCGCGACTTCGCCGAGAAAGTCGTGCGCATCGAAGCGGTCGCCCTTGAGCGCGACGAAGAGATCGCCCGGGCCCGTCGTGCGGCTGTCGGTCGAAATGCGCTCGAACGTTGCGTTCTCGTCGCCGAGTACGCTCGCGCCGGGAATCAGCGCCGCGGCTTCGCGCAGGGAAAGCATCGTCATTCACCACCTCCGCGCCCGTGCGTGGCACGCGCGGCGAGAGCAAGCCGCGCGTGGTCCTGATCGGAGAACGCGCGCTTTTTGCCCATGATTTCCTGGGTCGCCTCGTGGCCCTTGCCGGCCAGCACGACGACGTCTTCGCGCGCCGCGCCGCGCACCGCTTGCAGGATTGCGCTCGCGCGGTCCTCGATGCGGCGCGCCTTCGCGGGCTCGCGCATGCCTTGTGCGATCTGGTCGATGATCGCGGCGGGCGCTTCGCTGCGCGGGTTATCGCTCGTCACGACGACCTGATCGGCGAGCCGTTCGGCAATTGCGCCCATCAGCGGGCGCTTGGTTGCGTCGCGATCGCCGCCGCAGCCGAACATGCAGACGAGCTGGCCGCCGCGTGCGGCCGCCATCGGGCGCAGCGCTTCGAGTGTTTTTTCGAGCGCGTCCGGTGTGTGCGCGTAATCGATCACGACAAGCGGCTCGTCGTGATCGGCCCGGCCGCCAAGACGCTCCATGCGGCCGTTCACCGGCTGCAGCTTCGAAATCTCGTTGAGCGCCGCGACGAGCGGCACGTTCGCCGCAAGCAGCGCGCCGAGCACGCCGAGCAGATTGCTCACGTTGAAGAGGCCAAGAACATGCACTTCGACCTGCGCCTCGCCCCAGTCCGACGTTTCCAGATGGAACGCCGTGCCCGTGGCGGTGGCTCGCACGTCGTTCGCGCGCAGCCAGGCGTCGGCAACGGGTGCGTCGGCGGCAGGCGTCGCCACGCTATATGCGATCGTGCGCGCCTTGCAGCGCGTGGCGGCGATCAGGCGGCGGCCCGCTGCGTCGTCGGCGTTGATGATCGCGGCGCGCAGTCCCGGCCATGCGAACAGTCGCGCCTTCGCGGCTTCGTACGCCTCGAACGTGTGGTGATAATCGAGATGATCTTGCGTGAGATTCGTGAAGATGGCGATGTCGAACGACGTCCCGTTCACGCGGCCCTGATGCAGCGCATGCGAGGAGACTTCCATCGCGATCGCCTGTGCGCCTTCGGCGCGCAATTGCGCGACGCTGCGTTGCAATTGCGGCGCGTCGGGCGTGGTGAAGCCCGTGTGCACGAGCTGCCCCGGAAAACCGGTGCCCAGCGTGCCGACGATCGCGCACTTCTGGCCGATGGCCGTAAACGCCGAGGCGATCCATTGACTGCACGACGTCTTGCCGTTCGTACCCGTCACGCCGACCACGAGCATCGCATCGCTCGGATCGCCATACCAGCCGCTTGCGATTTCGCCCGCGAGCACGTCGAGCTGCGGCACGGCGAGCGCGCCCGCCGCGTCGAGCGTTTCGCCCGTGTAGCCCTCCGGCTGATACAGCACGGCGGCGGCGCCACGCTCGATGGCGTTGGCAATATGCGGGCGGTTATCCGCGCCCTCGACGGCGTAAGCGAGAAACACGTCGCCCGGCTTGAGCGAGCGCGTGTCGGCGTGCAGATCGGCTGTGGGCGCGACGTGCGCGCGCAGCCATGCGAGCGCGTCCGCGATCTGCCGGTGCGCGGGATGCTGGGTGCGCGTGGCGCTCATCGGACGACTCCGGGTCGATTTTTCGCGTTGTCCGCGACGGTCATGTGATGCGCGGCGGCGGCATTTTTCGCTGCGCTCGCGTTCGCCACGCGTTTCACAGGCGTAGCCGGCGCATTCGCGGCAGCCGGTGTGGAAGCGGCGGCGCTATTGTCCTCGACGACGAGTTGCTTCACCGGCATATCCGGCGGCACATTGAGCGAGCGCAGCGTATCGCCGACGATGCCCGAGAAAACCGGACCCGACACCGCGCCGCCGAAGTGGCTGCCGGCGGTCGGTTCGTCGACCGTGACGGCCACGACGATGCGCGGATTCGGCATCGGCGCCATGCCGACGAACGATGCGCGGTACTTCGAGTGATCGTAGCCGTGCGGGCCGTGCTTGTACGCCGTACCGGACTTGCCGCCCACGCGGTAGCCGGGCACGGCGGCGTCGGGCGACGTGCCGTCCTTCGACACCACGCTCTCCAGCATCGTGCGCACTTCGCGCGCCGTGGTCGGCGCGAAGACCTGCGTGCCCTGCACCGGCTGCGTGTCGCCCGGGTGGCGGAAAATCGTGACGGGCAGGATCTGGCCGTCGTGCGCGATGGCCGTGTACGCGCGCGCGAGCTGGAACAGCGAAACGGAGAGGCCGTAGCCGTAGGACATCGTCGCCTGCTCGATGCGGCGCCAGCTTTTCCACGGACGCAGACGGCCCGCCGCCGCGCCGGGGAACCCGACCTTCGGCGCCTGACCGAGACCGATGCTGGTGTACATGTCCCACATTTCTTCGGGCCGGAGCGTCATGGCGATCTTGGTCGCGCCGATGTTGCTCGACTTCTGGATCACGCCGCCGACGGTGAGCACGCCGAAGCCGGCGTCGTCGGTGATCGTCGCGCCGTCGAGCGTGAAGTGCCCCGCACCCGTATCCACCAGTGTAGACGGCGACACGCGATGCAGATCCAGCGCGAGCGAGATCGTGAACGGCTTCATGATCGAGCCCGGCTCGAACACGTCGGTGAGAATGCGGTTGCGCAACTGCTCGCCCGTGAGGTGCGAGCGGTCGTTCGGGTTGTAGGTCGGATAATTCACGAGCGCGAGCACTTCGCCCGTGCGCACGTCCACCACCATCGCCGCGCCGGCCTTGGCCCTGAACTTCTCCACGGCGGCCTTGAGGTTCGAATACGCGATGTATTGAATCTTGCTGTCGATCGACAGTTCGACGTCCTGGCCATCGTGGGGCACGACCGTTTCGTCGACGTCCTCGACGATATGCCCCATGCGGTCCTTGATGACGTGGCGAATGCCGGGCACGCCCGCGAGCACCTTCTGGTCGGACAGCTCGACGCCTTCCTGACCTTCGTCCTCGACGTTGGTGAAGCCGATCAAGTGCGCGGTGACGTCGCCTTCCGGATAGAAGCGCTTGTACTCGTTGCGCTGATAAATGCCGGGGATGTCGAGCGCCGTCACCTTCTGCGCGATGTCGAGCGGCACCTGGCGCTTCACGTAGACAAACGGCTTGTCTTCGGAGAGCTTCGCGCGCAGCTCTTTCGTATTCATGCCGAGCAGCGCACCGAGCTGGTTGAGCTTGTCGGCGCCGAGATCGTCGGGCACGGCTTCGGGAATCGCCCAGATCGCGCGCACGGGCAGGCTCGTGGCGAGCACGAGCCCGTTGCGGTCGAGAATCTTGCCGCGCGTGGCCGGCAGCTCGATGGTGCGCTGATAGCGGCTTTCGCCCTGCTTCTGATAGAACGCGTTGCCTGGACCCTGAATCCAGAACGCGCGCGCGGCAAGCGCGACGAACGCCATGAATAGCAGGAACACGACGAGCTTCGAGCGCCACATCGGCAGGCGCACGGAGAGAATGGGGTTGGCGCTGAAGGCAACGCTCTTGCGGCGATTGTCCTTTTTCATCGCACGCCTCCGCGCCGGGCAGGCGGGGTCGCGGCGCCCTGCGGGAGCGCCGAGGTCGGCACGGGAGCGTCGACGGCGGTTGCGCTGCCGGGCGCGAGCGTCAGATATTGCGTGCGTCCGGTCGTGACGGGCTGCATCTTGAGCGAGTCGGTGGCGATCTGTTCGATGCGCGACGTTCTCGACAGCGCGCTCTGCTGATATTGAAGCTGTGCGTAGTCCTGCTGAAGCTGATGCTCCTGCGACTGCGCGCGTTGCAACTGGATGAAGATCTGGCGCTGCTGATTGGTGGCGTTCACGACGGAAAGCGCACACCCCATCACGACGATCAGCAGGAAGATGTTCAGACGATTCATGGCGTGACGCGCTCCGCGGTGCGCATCACGGCCGAGCGGGCGCGCGGGTTCGCGGCGACTTCCTCGTCGCTCGCGAACACGCGGCCGAGCAGCTTGAGCGGCGGGCTCGGGAGGTCGACGGCGCGGATCGGCAAGCGGCGGTCCACCGCCGGCGCGCTGGCGTGCGCCTGCATGAACCGCTTGACGATCCGGTCTTCGAGCGAATGAAAGCTGATGACCACCAGCCGCCCCCCCTGTTCCAGCAACGACAATGCTGCTTCTAGAACGACCTGCAGCTCCGCAAGCTCTTGATTGACGTGAATCCGTATAGCTTGAAAGGTGCGGGTTGCCGGGTCCTTACCCTTCTCACGGGTTTTGACGACGTTAGCCACGATTTGGGCAAGCTCGCCCGTGCTGTCGAGAGGCCCGAGACGGTCGGACTCTGCCCGGCGAGCAACAAGCGCCTTTGCAATCTGAAAAGCAAACCGTTCTTCCCCATAATCCCGAATTACCTCCGTCAGTTCCTGCACCGTGGCCCGAGCGAGCCAGTCAGCGGCGGACTCGCCGCGCGTCGGGTCCATCCGCATGTCGAGCGGACCATCCGCGCGGAAACTGAAACCGCGCTGCGGATCGTCGAACTGCGGCGACGACACGCCAAGGTCCAGCAACACTCCCGACACACGCCCTACCCCGCGCGACGCGAGCTCGTCGCGCAGCGAAGCAAAACTCTCATGCACGATGGAAAACCGCGCGTCGCCCACCTGTTCGGCAGTGGCGATCGCGAGCGGATCCTTGTCGAACGCGATCAGACGCCCGGCATCTCCCAGACGCCCGAGGATCGCGCGACTGTGCCCGCCGCGGCCGAACGTGCCGTCCACATAGACGCCGTCCGCGCGCGTGATCAGCGCGTTGACCGCTTCGTCTAGCAGCACCGTGCGATGCTGCAGTCCCTGTCCCATCGCAGATGCCATAGCTTTTTAACCGCGATCAGAACGTGAAATTTTTCAGGGCGTCGGGCATGCCCTGAGCCATCGCCGCCTGTTCCTTGGCGGCGTAGGTCTGTGCATCCCACAACTCAAAATGACTACCCATGCCGAGCAGCATGACTTCCTTTTCCATTCCTGCCGCCAGACGCAATTCAGGTGAGACGAGCACGCGGCCGGCACTGTCGACATCGACGTCGGACGCATTGCCGAGAAAAATGCGGCGCCACCAGTGCGCATCCATTGGCAAGGCGGCGACCTTCGAGCGGAACACTTCCCATTCGGGGCGCGGAAATAGCAACAGGCAGCCGTCCGGGTGCTTGGTGATCGTCACCCGGCCTTCTGCCTGTTGTTGCAGCGCTTCACGATAGCGAGACGGAATCGACATCCGTCCTTTCGCATCGAGTGTCAGCGCCGACGCCCCCTGGAACAATTTGCTCCCCCTAATGCGGCGCTTTTCGCCGCCCGCCTGAAATCCCGGAAAATCTACCTGAATACGCGCCTGAAATCACACAAAAATACACTTTCTCACACTGTCTCCCACTTTAGAGGAACGCCCAACGAGGGTCAAGGGAGACCGGACGTTTTTTGACGAAATTTATCCGCTAGAACAAGGACTTAGCGGCACTTGTTGAAGTCGGGAGAAAAGCCAAAAACCGTTATGAATGAAAGAACTAACGCAGGTTGTGAAGGTGATACGTGAAAAGCGCGGCGATAAACGGCCTATGGCGGGGATCGAGCGGGGGCTTGAGGGGATTAAAACCGGGGCTGAAAGCTCTGAAAGATTAATACGGATTTGGGCCGACTGGGTTTGTCGGCCCCATGACTAACTAGATGTAGTAGGCGGTGCGCGTCATGACTTTCGAGGCAACTCGCATGAGCGAACGCACCGGTAACGGCAGTTCCACTCCACCCAGATCGGCAGCCGATTTCGCGTGCGAGATTTCATCGGCGCGCATCTGCTCGACGACCGCACGCGATTCGAGATCGGCGGGCGGCAGGCTGTCGAGATGGCTGTCGAGATGATGCTCGACCTGACGTTCGGTTTCGGCCATGAAGCCGAGGCTCACTTTGTCGCCCAGGCGCCCGGCGGCGAAGCCGATCGCGAGCGCGCCGGCGTACCAGAGCGGATTGAGCAGGCTCGGACGCGAGTCGAGCGCCTGAAGCCGGCGCGAGGTCCATGCAAGGTGATCCTCTTCTTCGCGCGCGGCCTGTTCGAAGGCGGCCTTGAGCGAGGGCGAGCGCGCCGAAATTTTCTGCGCCTGATACAGCGCCTGGGCACACACCTCGCCCACGTGATTCACGCGCATGAGCGCAGCGGCATGCGTGCGCTCGGCTGGCGTAAGTTCGCTGCCGGCCGGCACGGCATCGCCCTCGGGCGTCACTTCGATGGTAACGGGGGATGGCTGTGGCATCGGGCGCGTCATGCGCGATACGCCGGTGAGAGAGCGCAGGCCCCGGTCGAATTCGGTAATCAAGTCGTCTAGCGTCATCCACCCTCCCGTTTATTGCCACATCGTTGCCACATTGGCCACGTCACTGCATTGGCGAGCCGGATTTCTCGCTCGCCCGGACTGCCCTTTCACCTCTACACAAACTCACGGAGATCCGTCAATCCGGGGCAGCGCCGATAGCTAGCCGCATATTCTAGACCATGTTGTGTAAACGAAACAGGTACTTAGCGAGGCCCTGGCTTTTCCTTTGTGACTATTAACCCTTTTGTTACATTACATGCCAACTTCTCGCGAAGTTAGAAGGACAGGACCCACGCAAGATAAAAAACCGGTCCCGTTAAAAGACGCAAAAGATTCGCAAACACTGGAGATCATTCAATGAAGAAGTCGCTTCTCGCGCTGGCTGCGCTGGGCGCGTTCGCGGGCGTTGCTCACGCTCAGAGCAGCGTCACGCTGTACGGCATCATCGACGAAGGTTTCAACATCAATACGAATGCAGGTGGTCATCACCTGTACAACCTGTCGAGCGGCGTGATGCAAGGCAGCCGTTTCGGCCTGCGCGGCGCTGAGGACCTCGGCGGCGGCCTGAAGGCAGTCTTCGTGCTGGAAAACGGTTTTGACGTGAACACCGGCAAGCTCGGCCAGGGCGGCCTGATGTTCGGTCGTCAAGCCTATGTCGGCCTCTCCAGCGCACAAGCCGGCACGGTCACGCTGGGTCGTCAGTACGACTCCGTCGTCGACTACGTCGGTCCGCTCGAAGCCGGCGACCAGTGGGGCGGCTACATCGCGGCTCACCCGCAGGATCTGGACAACTTCAACAACGCCTACCGTACGAACAACACGGTCAAGTACACCAGCGCTAACTATGGTGGCCTGACGTTCGGCGGCACGTACAGCTTCGGCGGTCAGGCTGGCGACTTCACGCACAACCAGATCTGGTCGTTGGGCGCCGGCTATAACAACGGCCCCCTCGCCCTCGGCGTTGGTTACCTGAACGCACGTACGCCGAACGCCACCGGCGGTATCTTCAACAACGGCGGTTCGGTCTCGCCGCTGACGGCTGCGGGCAACCCGGTCTACGGTGGCTTCGCTTCGGCCAACACGTACCAGGTCATCGGTGCAGGCGGTGCGTACACGTTCGGCGCAGCAACGTTCGGCGTGACGTACTCGAACGTGAGCTTCCGCGACCTCGGCACGACGGCAACGTCGGGCTTCGCGCGCGGCACGAACGCCACGTTCAACAACGTCGAAGCGAACTTCAAGTACCAGTTCACGCCGGCTCTGCTGGCAGGCTTCGCATTCGACTACACGGACGGCAACAGCGTCACGCGTGCAGACGGTTCGAGCCAAAGCGGCGCGAAGTACTACCAGTACGCAGTCGGTACGGACTACTTCCTGTCCAAGCGTACGGACGTCTACCTGATCGGCGTGTATCAGCACGCTTCGGGCACCGATTCGACGGGCGACTCCGCCGTTGCATCGATCAACGGCCTGACGCCGTCGAGCACCAACAACGTGTTCACGGCTCGCGTCGGCATCCGTCACAAGTTCTAATAAGAACAGTCGCTGTAATCTCGAAGGCGCCTCCGGGCGCCTTTTTTCTTTGGCGCGACGCCTGGTTTCGCGACGGCTCGCGTAAAAAAACGGCCTGCCCCCGGTGGGCAGGCCGCTTCTCGTTTGCTACTTGCTCTTCGCTTCGTTCCTGCGCCTTCAGGCGCGGCCGTCGCGCAATTCGCGGCGCAGGATCTTGCCGACATTGCTCTTGGGCAGATCGTTGCGGAACTCGATGATCTTCGGCCGCTTGTAGCCGGTGAGCTGCGTCTTGCAGTACTCGAACACGTCGTTGTCGGTGAGCGCCGGATCCTTCCTGACGATATAGAGCTTCACCGCTTCGCCCGAGTTCTGGTCCGGAACGCCCACCGCCGCCACTTCGAACACGCCCGGCAGCTTCGCGACGACGTCCTCGACTTCGTTCGGGTAGACATTGAAGCCCGAGACCAGAATCATGTCCTTCTTGCGGTCGACGAGCTTGATGTAGCCGCGCTCATTGATGATGCCCACGTCGCCCGACTTGAAGTAGCCGTCCGGCGTCATGACCTTCGCCGTTTCTTCCGGACGCTGCCAGTAGCCCGCCATCACCTGCGGCCCGCGAATACAGATTTCACCGGCCTCGCCGATCGGCAGCTCGTTGCCGGCGTCGTCGCGAATCGAGATTTCGGTGGATGGCAGCGGCAGACCGATCGTGCCGGTGTATTCGGTCGCCGTGACCGGATTGCAGGTCACGCTGGGCGACGTTTCCGAGAGACCGTAGCCTTCGACGATCGGCGTATGCGTGCGCTCGTACCAGCGCCTGGCCACGGCTTCCTGCACTGCCATGCCGCCGCCGTTGGCAACGAGCAGGTGCGTGAAGTCCAGATTGCCGAATTCCGGATGGTTGAGCATCGCGTTGTAGAGGGTGTTGACCGCCGGGAAACACGTGATGGAGTAGCCGTGCAGCTCCTTGATCATGCCGCCGATATCGCGCGGGTTCGGAATCAGGATCGCGAGACCGCCCGTGCGCAGCGTCAGCAGCCCGCAAACGGTCAACGCGAATACGTGATAAAGCGGCAATGCCGCGACCGTCACCGGTTGCGCGCCGGACGGCAGTTTCTCGAGCGCGGGTTCGGTCCATGCCGCCGACTGCAGCACGTTGGCGACAAGATTGCCATGCAGCAGCGTCGCGCCCTTGGCCACACCCGTCGTGCCGCCCGTGTACTGGAGGAAGGCGACGTCCGCGGGCGTCTGCTCGACGCGCTTGAAGCCTTTGCGCGCGCCCTCGGCGAGCGCGTCGTTGAAGCGCACGTGGCCGGGCAGATTCCAGGCGGGCACCATCTTCTTCACGCGCCGCACGACGAAGTTGACGACGAAGCCCTTCGCGCCCAGGAGATCTCCCATCGCCGCGACCAGCACGTGCTTCACGCGCGTATTGGCGACGACGGCGCTCACGGTCCCGGCGAAATTCTCGAGGACGACAATCGCCTCAGCGCCGCTGTCCTTCAACTGGTGTTCGAGTTCGCGCGGCGTGTAGAGCGGATTCACGTTCACGACGACGTAGCCCGCGCGCAGCACCGCGGCGAGCGCCACGGGATACTGGAGCACGTTGGGCATCATGAGCGCGATGCGCGCGCCGCGTTCGATGCCGCGCGACTGGAACCACGCCGCCAGACGCTGCGAGAGTTGGTCCAGCTCACCGTAGGTGATCGTCTTGCCCATGCATGCAAAAGCAGGCTTTGCACGGAATTCGCCGAAGCTCTCCTCGAGCAGCGCAGTGACGGACGCGTAGCGGCTCGCGTCGATTTCAGCAGGAACGCCGGGCGGGTACGATTTCAGCCAGACTTTTTCCATGCAGCGTCTCCTCCTTGATTTTTCGAATGGTCGTGCTAAAAAATTGGATCGTAGCATGGCGACCCAACGTTTATGTCAGCAAATCAGCGGGTTAGAAAGGCCCCTCGAACGTATGCCCGGGCGCGCTCGCAGCGTCACGACGCGCTTTCAGGCGCGCTGCACCTCGACGAGGCAATCGTAGAAGGTTGCCGATCCGCCAAGATCGGTGAGCGCCTGGCTCGTCACTTCGTTGGCGTTACGGCCGTCCGGCGCAAGCTTCTTCCACCAGATCGACAGCCCCACTACGAGGCCGCGGCGTGCCCGGTCGGTCACGCGCGCCCGCGCGCGCATCGAGCCGCGGTCGTTGAACACGCGAACCTCGTCGCCGTCGGCAATTTCGCGCTGGGCGGCGTCGGCGGGATGGAGGTCCACGTGCGGCTCGCCTTCGGTCGCGCGCAAGCTTTCCACGTTCACGAAGGTGCTGTTCAGGAAGTTGCGCGCGGGCGGCGAGATCATCGCGAGCGGATAGCGCGCCGCAAGTTCGGGCGCGCCGTCCGCGGACTCATGCGGCGGCAAATAGTCGGGCAGCGGATCGAGCCCGGCCTTCGCGAGCAACTCGCTATGGAACTCGCACTTGCCCGTGGGCGTGCGAAAACCGCCGTTCGCGAACGGCGCATCGGGAATACACAGCTTCAGCCAGCCTTCGCGCTTGAGCGTCGCCCAGTCGGCGCCGCCGAGCGCGGGATCGCTCCAGTCGAATGCGCGGGCCGCCACGTCTTCGTCGCTTTCGAACAGCGCCGGCTCGGTGAGGCCCATCGCGCGCGCGATGCAACGGAAAATTTCGGTATTCGGCCGCGCCTCGCCGACGGGCGCGATGGCAGGCAGATTCGCCATGACGTACGTATGGCCGTAGGACTTGTGGACGTCGATGTGCTCGAGCTGGGTCGTGGCCGGCAGCAGGAGGTCGGCGTAATCGGCGGTATCGGTCTGGAACTGTTCGAGCACGATGGTAAAGAGGTCCTCGCGCGCAAAGCCGGCAGCGACTTTGGCCGACTCGGGCGCAACCGCAACCGGGTTCGAGTTGTAGACGACGATCGCTTCGACCTTCGGCCCGAATGCGGCGTCGCCAGCGTGCGTGAGCGCGTCGCCGATCTGGTTCATGTTGACGATGCGCGGTTGCTGCTGCGGCCAGCCAGGAATCAGATCCGGACGCTGAAGCGCGTTCGCATCGACTGGAGCCCAGCCCGACGACGACAGCAGCACGCCGCCCGCGCGCTCGCGCCACGCGCCGGTCAACGCGGGCAGGCAGGCGATGGCGCGCACGGCGTTGCCGCCGCCGCGCACGCGTTGCAAGCCGTAGTTCATGCGGATGGCCGCCTTGCGCGTCGAGGCATAGAGGCGCGCGAGATCGACGACGACCTGCTCCTCGATGCCGCAAATCCCAGCGACGCGCGCGGGCGTGTAGGCGAGCGAACGCGCCTTCAACGCGTCGAAGCCGTGGGTGTGGGCCGCGATGTAATCGTGGTCGAGCCGGTCCTCGGCGATCAGCACGTGCATCATGCCGAGCGCGAGCGCGCCGTCCGTGCCTGGCTTGAGCGCAATGTGCTGATGGCACTTCTCCGCCGTGAGCGAACGATACGGATCGATCGCGATCAGCTTCGCGCCGTTGCGCTTCGCTTCTTGCGCGCGGGTCCAGAAGTGCAGGTTCGATGCGATCGGGTTGGCGCCCCAGATCAGGATCACTTCGCTTTCCGCGAAATACTCCGTGAGCATGCCTAAACTCGAGCCGTACGTATAACGCAGACCGGCAGCGCCCGCAGCAGCGCAGATCGCGCGATCGAGACGCGACGCGCCGAGCTTGTGAAAGAAACGTTGGGCGATGCTTTCGCCCTGAACGAGTCCCATCGTGCCGGCATAGCTGTACGGCAGGATCGCTTCAGGCACGCGCCGGGCGATTTCGCCGAGACGCTCACCGGCGATGCGGCAGGCCTCGTCCCAGCTAATCGGCTCGAAACGCCCTTCCCCCTTGCGGCCGACGCGCTTCATCGGCTGCGTCAAACGCTTCGGGTGATGGACTCGCTCGGCATAGCGCGTCACCTTCGTGCAAAGCACGCCCTGCGTGGGCGGGTGATCGGGGTCGCCGCTCACCTTGATCGCCCGGCCGTTTTCGACGGTCACGCGCATTGCGCAGGTATCGGGACAATCGTGCGGACAAACCGCACGGGCAAATTCGGCTGGGGCGTTCATCGGAAATCCGTGGGTGAGGCATTCGGTCGTAGATGGATTTTATTATGTCCGGGCCGCGGGGCCCGTCCGCATCCTGTGGGTTGGCGCGAAAAAAAAGGTTCGGCGTAGAATGGTCCATCTAGACCCGGCCAATTTCGGAGACACAGGCCGGGCGCCCACTTCTCGAGCACTGTCCGCCATGAAACTGATTCCAGAAATCCAGGCCGCCCAAGGCGAAATTCAGGGCCTCCGACGAACGATCCACGCACATCCCGAACTGCGCTACGAAGAAACTCAGACCTCCGATCTCGTCGCAGCGAAACTCGCGGAATGGGGCATTGAAGTGCATCGCGGCATGGGCAAGACCGGCGTCGTCGGCGTGCTCAAGCGCGGCACGGGCAAGCGCATGGTCGGATTACGCGCCGACATGGACGCGCTACCGATCCAGGAACTCAACACGTTCGATCATCGCTCGCGCAACGAAGGCAAGATGCACGCGTGCGGGCACGACGGCCATACGGCGATGCTGCTTGGCGCGGCACAATATCTCGCGCGGCATGGCCAGTTCGACGGCACCATCGTGTTTATTTTCCAGCCCGCCGAAGAAGGCGGCGCCGGCGCGAAAGCCATGATTGACGACGGCCTCTTCAAGCAATTTCCTGTGGATGCCGTTTTCGGCGTTCACAACTGGCCCGGCATGCCGGCCGGCTATTTCGGCGTGACCGAAGGGCCGATCATGGCCTCAAGCAACGAATTTCGTATTGAAATCAAGGGTGTGGGTTCGCACGCCGCGTTGCCGCACAACGGGCGGGACCCCGTCTTTACGGCGGTGCAGATTGCAAACGGTTTGCAGAGCATCATCACGCGCAACAAGAAGCCGCTCGATACGGCCGTGCTCTCGATCACACAGATTCACGCCGGCGATGCGGTCAACGTGGTGCCGAACACGGCATGGATCGCGGGCACGGTGCGTACCTTCACAACGGAGACGCTGGATCTGATCGAGTCGCGGCTGCGCAAGATCGCCGAGAGCACGGCGCAAGCGTATGAGTGCTCGGTCGACATCAGCTTTCATCGCAACTATCCGCCGACGGTGAACAGCAGCGCGGAGACGCAGTTCGCGGCGGAGGTCATGCGGGAAGTGGTCGGCGCCGAGCACGTTGATGCAAACGTCGAGCCGACCATGGGCGCCGAGGACTTCTCGTTCATGCTGCTGGAGAAGCCGGGCTGCTACGCATTCCTTGGCAATGGCGAAGGCGGACATCGGGATGCGGGACACGGTGCTGGTCCGTGCATGCTGCACAACGCGAGTTATGACTTCAACGATCAGTTGTTGCCGGTGGGGTCGTCGTTTTGGGTGCACCTGGCGACGAAATTTTTGGCTCAGAAGTGAGTCGGTTCGACACCAACGCAAAAAAGCCGTCCATTGGACGGCTTTTTTGTTTCCAGCATCTGGCGTTGCACTCAATCGCCACGCACCCAAACGCCAGAACCCCGGCGCTCATT
>NZ_CAJMZJ010000021.1:0-86978 GCF_905220295.1 Paraburkholderia sp. J76 | reverse complement strand
CTGCGTGACGCCCGCCGAAACGGCAATGACTTCCGTCGCCACGCCGGCTTCCTTCAGGCGCACCGCTTCTTCCACGGCGATTTCGTCGAACGGGTTTATCGACATCTTCACGTTCGCGATATCGACGCCCGTGCCGTCCGACTTCACGCCAACCTTCACATTGGCGTCGATCACTCTCTTCACTGCCACAAATACTTTCAAAGCGCTCTCCTGACTTCCCGAACCCACCCGCACATTCTTTTCCGACGGCAACCGCTAGCGCATGCCGCAATCGATATCGATCGTCATCGCATTCAGATACGCATTTTCGACGATGTGGCGCACCAGGCCCGCGAATTCGTCGGGCTTACCCATGCGTCGCGGAAACAACATTTTCTCAAGCAGTCCTTCCGATACCTTCTGCGGCATTCCGGCCGACATACCCGACTCGAACAGGCCCGGCGCAACCGCCACCACCCGAATGCCATGCTCCGCGAGGTCGCGCGCAACCGGCAGCGTCATGCCGATCACACCGGCCTTGCTGGCGCTGTACGCCGCCTGCCCCATCTGCCCTTCGCGCGCCGCCCCGGACGACGTATTGATGATCACGCCGCGCTCTCCCGTCTCGTCCGGCTCATTAGCCGTCATGGCGAGCGCCGCGTGACGAATCACATTGAAGGTGCCTGTGAGATTCACGCCGAGCACGCGATTCCAGAGTTCGCTCGAGAAAAGCTGCCCTTTGGAGATCGTCTTTCCAGGCCCGAGAATCCCGGCGCAATTGACGGCGACATGCACGCCGCCATGCGCCGCTACCACGCGCTCCACGCCGGATTTCACGCTGGCCTCGTCCGAAACATCGACGGCGATCCCCATCATGCGATCGCCCAGCGCCTCTTTCAGCTTACCCTCTTCGAGATCGAAGCCGACCACCTTCGCGCCCGCAGCCGCGAGCGCTTTGCAGCTTGCGAGCCCGAGCCCCGAAGCTGCGCCCGTTACGAGTGCCACCTTGTTCTGCAGATTCATCTTCTTTCCTTTCCTCAAACAATTCCGCACTGTTCCAGCATGACGAGCGGCGCGGGTTTCCTTCGGCTATCCGGGCGCGGGCACGCGCGCTGTCATTGGCTGCCCGCGGGCCCAACGATGGTCAGCGTATTCTTCACTTCCGTCACGCCGCTCGTGCCCGACGCGGCGCGCGTCGCGATGTCCACCTCGGACTGATCGGGAACCGAACCCTCCAGCATCACCACGCCGCCCTTCACTCGCACCGTGATTCGGGTCGTATTGAGGCCCTTTGTCCGGCTGAGCGTGCGGATAACTTCCTTGCGCAACGCGCGGTCGGCCGCCTTGTCGGATGCGCGAGGCGCGTCGGTAACAGTGGAACTCGCCGGCGTGTCGCCAGCGGCTTGCGCGTCCATGGATGCAACAGCCGCGCCGAGCACCGACACAAGCACAGAAACGAGCACGCCATATCTCAATTGCTTGATCATTCTTTTCCCCTCATTTAGTCGTACTTATGGTGAAAATCCCAGGCACCGCGTCCCGATTTGTTCGCGGCGCACCGGCCGGGCGTGGCACGCGATTTCCCGCCCGGCCTTAGCTCGTCAGAAGCGATGCGTCATACCGAGCGCGACAAGCGTTTGCGACGCATTCGGCCCGCTCGCGGTAATGCCCGGCCAGCTCATCGTCGCAAGGCCGTTGTTCTTCATGTAGCCCGCTCGCGCATAAATGGTCGTGCGCTTGGAAAGGAGGTGATCGATGCCCACCTGAACGCCCGGCGTGTTGTTATGCATGCCGCGCACGTCGCGTTCTATGCCCGCAATCTCGACCGTGTCGGCCGACGTGGCCTGGATCGTCGCGCCGATTTCGGCAATGCCATACGAATGATCGGCGCCCAACCTTGCCGCGAGCGACCCTGGAGCAGGATTCTTCGACCGGTTGTATGTGTAGTTGGCCTGAAGATTCACGATGCCGATCCGGTAGCCCAACGCACCCGTGAAGCGCTCCGTGCCCAGCAGATTCAGCGCGGCCGGCAAGCCTGGAATCGACGCCTTGCCGGCGTGCTGGTTCTGGTATGCAAGGCCGCCGTAGAACCCATAGCCCGAGTACGTGAGCGCGACGTCAAGAATATTGCCGACCGTCTCAGGCACGGGCGCTGTCACTGTCGTCGCGAAGCCGTACATCGCGTAGAGCTTCAGGCCTCCCACCACGGGCGACATGTACACGATGGAGTTGCTGCTTCGGCCCGTCGCGGCCTGCGTGGCGAGCGTGTAGCGGTCGGCGGCGGACGCGGCGGCGGAAAGCGGCGAAAGCACCTCGTCGCCCCGGAACGGATCGGTCGGATACACGGCCCAGAAAGTCGGCTGATATTGCCGGCCGAAAGTCAGCGCGCCGTAGTCCGAGTGATTCAGTCCCACCCACGCCTGACGATAGAAGAGCGTCGAACTATCGACAAAAAACGCGCCGTTGTTCGTATTGAAGCCGTTCTCCAACGTAAACACGGCCTTGAGACCGCCGCCCAGGTCCTCGCTTCCCTTCAGCCCGAAACTGGAGCCGGTGTTGCCGCCGCTGCGGTTCGACCATGAATGCGCCGAGCCGTTGCCGAGGAACTGCACAAAAGTGTCCGCTACGCCATACAGCGTTACGCTCGTCTGCGCCGCTGCGCCGCCGGCGGCAACCAGCAGCGAAGCGCCTACCAAACTAATACCGATACTGCGCATGCATGTCTCCTCTATAGTCGTCCGCGTCAGAAAGAACGCGGGTAAAGCAACGTCACGCAATACGGCAATCCCTAAGGAACGCGAAATGCTTTGGTGTCCCCGCCGCCGCGAGTGCGCGTGTTCGAATAACGTGCTTTACTCAGTTTGTTTGCATTACGAAATTACGGCTGGAAAGGCATGTTTCAATCGGGCGGGATGCAGGACCTCTTCGATGGTGAATAAACCCTGTTGCACGAGCGCGCCCGGCGAGATTCGCCAGGGTGCTCCCGTTCAACTGTTACCTTGATCGAGGCTTCCGCCCAGAACCAAGAATATGCGCAACGTCTTCTCGCGCTCCCCCCTCGTTAATGGGGGGAGCGCCACAATCGCCATGCGGCGACATGCGCCGGGGCAACGGTCAGACTTCGAGAGGCGCCAGTGCCGCCCGCATGGCGGGCGAAAGCGGCTTCGGCCGCCGCGCCGCGCGATCAACGTAGACGTGCACGAAGTGCCCCTGCGCGGCGGGCTGCGCGGCCCCCTCGCGAAACAACCCGATTTCATAGCGCACGCTCGTCGCGCCCACTCTCGTCACGCGCAGCCCCGCATCTACGCGATCGGGAAAAGCGAGCGATTCGAAATAGTTGCACTGCGTCTCCACGACGAGACCGATCGCATCGCTCTCGCCGAAATCGAGCACTTGCGTGCGCAGCAGATACTCGTTGACGACCGTGTCGAAGTAGCTGTAATAGACGACGTTGTTCACGTGGCCATACACGTCGTTGTCCATCCACCGTGTGGGAATGGAAAGGAAGTGACGGTAGGCGGCGCGTCCATGCGGGCTCGGTTTGCTCATGCGAGTCAGTCCGCAATGCCGGCGTAGGGCACGTCCTTGTTGCCATAGCGGCGCACGCGCAGGTTGGCCTGTTCGCCGTGGCCCGCGAATCCTTCGAGCGCGCAAAGACGCGAACAATATTCGCCGATCATGGCCGATGCTTCGTCGGTCGTGACCTTCTGATACGTGCACGTCTTGAGGAACTTGCCGACCCAGAGGCCGCCCGTATAGCGCGCCGCCTTGCGCGTCGGCAGCGTGTGGTTCGTGCCGATCACCTTGTCGCCGAACGAAACGTTCGTGCGCGGGCCGAGGAAAAGCGCGCCGTAGTTCGTCATGTTCTTCAGGAAGTAGTCGGGGTCGCGCGTCATCACCTGAACGTGCTCGGAGGCGATTTCATCTGCAATGCGAACCATTTCGTCGTCGCTTTCTGCAACGATGACTTCACCGTACTTTTCCCAGGATTTGCGCGCGATGTCGGCGGTCGGCAGAATCTTCAGCAAGCGCTCCACCTCGGCCATCGTCTCGCGGGCAAGCTTCTCCGAGGTCGTAAGCAGAATGGCCGGGGAGTCGGGGCCATGCTCGGCCTGGCCAAGCAGGTCGGTCGCGCACATTTCGCCATCCACCGTTTCGTCGGCGATCACAAGCGTTTCAGTGGGGCCCGCGAAGAGGTCGATGCCCACGCGTCCGAACAGTTGCCGCTTCGCTTCCGCCACAAAGGCGTTGCCGGGGCCCACGAGCATGTCCACGGGGGCGATGCTCTGCGTGCCCAGCGCCATCGCGCCGATGGCCTGAATGCCGCCCAGGCAGTAAATTTCGTCGGCGCCCGCCATGTGCTGTGCGGCGACGATCGCGGGCGCGGGTTTGCCCTGGAACGGCGGCGCGCAGGTGACGATGCGCGGCACACCGGCCACCTTGGCCGTGATCACCGACATGTGCGCCGAGGCGAGCAAGGGGTACTTGCCGCCCGGCACGTAGCAACCCGCCGCGTTGACCGGCAGATTCTTGTGACCGAGGAACACGCCCGGCAAGGTTTCGATTTCGATGTCGCGAATCGAATCGCGTTGATGCCGGGCGAAATTTCCAACCTGCTTCTGCGCGAACTCGATGTCGGCAATGTCCCGCGCAGACAGTTGGGACAGACACTGATCGATTTCGCGTTGCGAAAGCCGATAGTCTTCACGATCGAGCTTGTCGAAGCGCACCGAAAGTTCGCGTACGGCCGCGTCGCCGCGCGCCTCGATATCCGCGAGCGTTGCCTCGACCGTTTCGCGAACCTCGCGTGCCGCCGCCTTCAGAACTTCCGCCTCCGCGCCGCGCTTGAGCCAAATTGCCATTTCCGTTCCTTCCGCTCCAGGGTTGGTTGATTCGATCCCGTGCCGCGACGGGTGCGATAGAAGAATAGGCGCGCGCGCGATCGTGCCGTCCCCCTCAAGAATAGGGGGCGTCCGCGCTTCGGCGCTCTCTATCATTGGCCGCATCACGAAGCACTCCATCGCGAGACCGTCAATGACAAACAAGAGACAAGGCCCGCTCGCCGGGCTCAAAGTGCTGGAAATCGCGGGCATCGGCCCGGGGCCGTTTTGCGCAATGCTGCTTGCCGATCTCGGCGCCGATGTCGTAGTCGTGGACCGGGTCGAGACCGATGCCGCCGGTCTCGACCTCGGCGGCGTGCAGATCGCCAATCGCGGCAAGCGCTCCATCGCGGTCGATCTCAAGACGCGTGAAGGGGTCGATACCGTGCTTCGGCTCGTCGAGCACTGCGACGCCCTGATCGAAGGCATGCGCCCCGGCGTCATGGAGCGGCTAGGCCTCGGCCCCGACGTGTGTCTCGCACGCAACCCCCGTCTCGTCTATGGGCGCATGACGGGTTGGGGCCAAAGCGGGCCGCTGGCCCATGCCGCTGGCCACGACCTGAACTACATCGCCCTCTCCGGCGCGCTCTGGTATGCGGGGCAGCCCGGCGAAGCGCCGGTCACGCCGCCGAGCCTCGTCGGCGACGTGGGCGGCGGCGCGATGTATCTGGCCGTCGGCCTGCTGGCAGCCGTCATGAATGCGCGCGAGTCGGGCGCCGGCCAGGTCGTGGATGCCGCTATCGTCGATGGCAGCGCGCACATGATGACGCTGCTGCTCGCCTTGCGCGCGTCGGGCAAGATGCAGGAGGCGCGCGGCGAAAGCCTGCTCGACGGGCCGCATTGGTACAACACCTATCGCTGCGCGGACGGCGCGTTTATTTCAGTCGGCTCGCTCGAACCGAAGTTCTACCGCGAACTGCGCGAAAAGCTCGGGCTCGCCGCCGATCCGCAGTTCGACCGCCCCTACGACCCGCAGACATGGCCGCAACTGCGCGAACGTTTTGCCGAGCTTTTCGCGCAGCGCACGCGCGGCGAATGGTGCGCGCTGCTCGAAGGCAGCGACGCCTGCTTCGCGCCGGTACTGAGTCCCGAGGAAGCCGCCGATCATCCGCATATGCGCGCGCGCGGCATCTATACGAACGAGAGCGGCGTGCTCGAAGCGAGCCCAGCGCCGCGCTTCTCGGCAACGCCCGCCGCGCGGCCCGGCGCGATACCCCGGCGCGGCGAACACAACGACTCCGTCATGCACGACTGGTCGGCGCCCTGAAACGCGACCGATGAACGCATCGCCATTACAGAGGGCCAGCGCACTGCCGGCCACCGAACCGCAACACGCAACTCACGCGAAGGACATCACCCCATGAGCGACAGCACCCGTTCGTTCCTGAACGAGCAACAAACCCTGATACGCGATACGGCACGGCGCGTCGCCAACGAGATCATCGCGCCGACCGCCGCGCAACGCGACCAGGCGTCCGCATGGCCTCACGCGGAACTAAAGGCGCTTGCCGAGCTTGGCTTTCTCGGCATGCTGATTCCCGAGGCGTATGGCGGCACCGGCGCGGGCGTGCTCGACTTCTGCATCGCGCAGCACGAGTTCGCGACCGTGGACGCCGGACTTGCCACGATCGTGCACGTACACAACTTCACGGCGCTCAGCATTGTCGAGCACGGCACCGAAGCGCAGAAGCAGCGCTATCTGCCGGCCATGGCGCGCGGCGAATCGATCGGCGCGTTCCTGCTGACCGAACCGCACGCGGGCTCCGACACCGCCGCCCTGCGCGCGAGCGCACGCCGCGACGGCGATCACTACATCGTCAATGGCACCAAGCAGTTCATCTCGAACGGCAGCGAGGCGGGCGTCGGCATTGTCTTTGCCATCACCGACAAGACCGCGGGCAAGCGCGGCGCGAGCACGTTCATCATCGACCCCAAAGCGCCCGGCTATCACGTCACGCGCGTCGAGAGCAAGCTGGGCCAGCACACCGCCCATACGGCGCAGATCGCGCTCGAAGACTACCGCGTGCCCGCCGAAAACCTGCTCGGCGCGGAAGGCAACGGCTATCGCACCGTGATGGGGGGCGTATCCGATGGCCGCATCGGCATCGCCTTCATTTCGGCGGGCGTCGCGCGCGGGGCTCTGGATGCGGCGGTGAAATATGCCCGCGAGCGCGAGGCCTACGGCGCGCCGCTCACGAAACTCCAGGCCGTCGCGTTCGATCTCGCGGACATGGCGGCGCAGGTCGAAGTGGCCTGGCAGTACTGCCTGCACGCCGCGCGCCTGCGCGACGCCGGCGTGGACTGCATGAAGGAGGCGTCGATCGCGAAGCTGTTTGCCAGCGAGATTGCCGAGAAAGTGTGCTCGGACGCCCTACAGGTTCACGGCGGCTACGGCTATCTGACCGACTTCCCCGTGGAGCGCTACTTGCGCGACGTGCGCATCTGCAAGATCTACGAGGGCACGAGCCATATCCAGAAGCTGATCATCTCGCGCAATCTCGACTAGCATCGCGAGCGCATTTCGAATACCCACTGCCCGCCCGGATTCCATCCGCGCGGGCATTTTCAATTAGCGCGTCTGCGTTCAGCAAAAAAAGCCGCCGCAAACGCGGCGGTTTTTCATGTCGGCAGGGAAGTTCAGCTAGCTGCGCATCCCGCCAGGTTCCTTATTGCCCGCAGACGAGTTTCAGGAACGTCTGCACCTGGTGGCCCGATTCCTCATAGGCGCGCGCCGTGCTCCAGTTCGCGATATCGCCGAAGCGTGCCTCGATGCCCTCGGGCGTGAGCGCGTCGTCGGGCAGCAGCACGGGTTCGGTCTCGACCACCGTGGCCGCCGCGAAGGCGCCGCCGCCCGCCGCAACGATCGTCTTCGACGGCGCGTTCTCGCTCGCGAGGAACAGCACGGCCGGCGTCACGCGCTCCGGCTTGATGCGCTCGAGCATCGCCTCGGGCAGGATATCGGCGGTCATGCGCGTGGCCGCGACCGGTGCGATGGTGTTCACGCGGATGTCGCTCTTGCGGCCTTCGGTGGTGAGCGCGTTCATCAGGCCGATCACGGCCATTTTCGCCGCGCCGTAATTCGACTGGCCGAAATTGCCGTACATGCCCGACGACGACGTCGTCATCACGATGCGGCCATAGCCCTGCTCGCGCATGACGTCCCATACGGCCTTCGAACAGTTGATCGAGCCCATCAGGTGCACGTCGAGCACCGCCTTGATATCGCCCATTTCGAGCTTGGCAAAGCTCTTGTCGCGCAGGATGCCCGCGTTGTTCACGAGAATATCGACACGGCCGTACGCCTCCACCGCGCGCTTGACCATTGCCTGAACCTGCTCGTAATCCGCGACGTTGGCACCGTCGGCAATCGCCGTGCCGCCCGCCGCGCGGATTTCCTCGACCACCGCGAGCGCGGCTTCCGACGAGCCGCCCGTGCCGTCGCGCGCGCCGCCGAAGTCGTTGACGACCACCTTCGCGCCGCGCGCCGCGAATGCCAAAGCGTGCGCACGGCCAAGGCCCGCGCCCGCGCCGGTCACGATCGCGACCTTGCCATCGAAACGAATGCTCATGCTTGAATCTCCTCGAAACTATCAATAACGAAAAATCAGGGGAAAAGGCGTGTAATCGATTCGGCGATGCAGGCAGGCTTTTCCGAGCCTTCGCACTCCACGGTCATTTCGATTTTCAACTGCGCCCCGCCCGCGTTCACGGCCGTCCAGTCGAGGAGCCGGAAATGAGCGCGCACGCGCTTGCCCACCAACACCGGCGCGATGAAACGCACTTTGTCGAGCCCGTAATTCAGACCGCTCTTCGTTTCCTTGATCTCGAAGGCGGTAGCGAAAAAAGCGGGCAACAGGCTCAGCGTGAGAAAGCCGTGAGCAATGGTGCCGCCAAACGGACCGCTCTTCGCGCGCTCCACGTCAACGTGAATCCACTGGTGGTCCCACGTCGCATCGGCAAACTGGTTGACACGCTGCTGGTCGATCAGCAGCCACTCGCTCGTGCCAAGCGACTCGCCGACGAGCGGCTGGAGGTCGGCGATCTTCTCGAAACTCTTCATGCCTGGTAGTCCTTTTGAAGCAGATCCTGCTGCAATTGCGCCGCGCAGGCGGCATCGTGTGCGTCGCTGCTGCCGAACAGAATATCGGCGACGACCGCGCGCTTGTAGAAGTGGCCCACCTGGTATTCCTCGGTCATGCCGATGCCGCCGTGCAACTGGATAGCCTGGCCGCAGACGAAGCGCGCCGCCCGGCCTATCACCGACCTGGCCTGCGAAACGGCTAGCTGCCGCGCCGGTGCATCGTCGTTTTCGAGCGATGCGAGCAACGCATAGAGCATCGAGCGGGCCAGTTCCAGTTCGGCGGCCATGTCCGCCATGCGGTGCTGCAACGCCTGGAAGCTGCCGATTGGCACACCGAACTGTTTGCGCATCTTCAGATAGTCCGCCGTGATCTCGATCGCCCTTTCCATCGCGCCCACGAGTTCGGCGCCGAGCGCGGCCGTCGCGTGCGCGAGCCCGTGTTGCAGCGCGGCCAGCCCGTTGCCCGGCTCGCCCAGCACCGAATCACGCGAGACCTGAACCGAAGAGAACGTCAATTCCGCCGCAAAACTGCCATCGTGCAGCGGCAAAACGCGGCGGGCGAGTCCCGGCGCGTCGGCTTCGACGAGCACGAGCGTGATCCCCTCCGCATCCGCGGCGCGCACCGAAACAATGAAGCCGTCCGCGTCCGCGCCGCCGCAAACGAGCGTCTTGCAGCCGTTCAGCGCATAGCCTTCGGGCGTGGGTGTCGCAACCAGCGCGACCGGTTCGGCAAAGCCCCGCGACGCCGCTTCGCTGTAGGCGAGCGCGAATTTGCGCGAGCCATCGGCCAGCGCCGGAAGCCATTGCTCGCACTGGGCCTGCGTGCCCGCCGCCAGCAGCGTCTGCGCCGCCAGCACCGCGCCGCCCAGAAACGGTTCGAGCACGAGTCCGCGTCCGAGTTGCTGCGCGATGAGCACCGTATCGACGATCGAGCCGCCCAGGCCGCCGCACGACTCCGGCAGCGCCGCCGCGAGCCAGCCGTTGTCGGCGAGCGTGCGCCAGTGCGGCGCGCTCGACGGCATGCGCGCCTTCACGAGCGCCGTGCGGGTTTCGAAGCTGTAGTCCTTGTCCACGAAGCGCCGCACGCTATCCTGCAGCAGTTGCTGCTCCGCATTGAGAGTGAAATTCATAAACGATCCGGGGACTCAAAGTTGAAACAGCATCTTCGCGATGATCCCGCGCTGGACCTCGCTGGTCCCGCCGTAGATCGTCGAGGCGCGGCGGAAGAACATCTCGTTGGCCACGCCTCGGGCTACGTCCTGATGCGGCAGCGGTGCGTCGAGGCAGGCGTCGTGCGGCTCGGGATAAGCCACCGCGCCGTAGTCGCCTAGCGCCTCGACCATGAACTCGCTCATGCGCTGCTGAAGCTCCGTGCCGCGCACCTTGAGCATCGAGCCCATGGCGTGCGCGGCCGGACTATGGTCCTGCTCCATCGCCGCCACGCGCTTGACCATCATCGCCACGGCGCTCACCTCCGCTTCGAGGCGCGCAAGACGCAACGCGAACGCCGGCTGTTCGATCAGCGGCGCCGCGCCGTCGCGCCTCGCCGCCGCGAGATGGCGCAACTGCATCAGGTAGCGGCGCAGGATCGGCAGGTCCGCCGCGCTGGCGTGCTCATTGTTGAGCAGGAACTTGGTGATCTTCCAGCCGTCGCCTTCCGCGCCGATGCGGTTCGCCACCGGCACGCGCACGTTGTCGAAGAACGTCTCGTTCAGGTGATGACAGTCGTCGATGCTGCGAATCGGGCGCACGGTAATGCCGGGCGTCTTCATGTCGACGAGCAGGAAGCTGATGCCGGCCTGCTTCTTGACCTCCGTGTCCGTGCGCACGAGCAGGAAAATCCAGTCCGACTCGTGGGCGTAGCTCGTCCAGATCTTCTGGCCGTTGACGACGTAGTGATCGCCGTCACGTTCGGCGCGCGTGCGCAGCGAAGCGAGATCCGAGCCCGAGCCGGGCTCGGAAAACCCCTGGCACCAGAGCCGTTCGCCGCTGAGAATGAGCGGCACGTGGGCGGCCTTTTGCTCCGGCGAGGCGAACTCGTTGATGACGGGACCAAGCAGCTTCTGCGCGAAGCCGTCCTGTGTCGGCGCACCGGCCGCGATGCATTCCTCGTCGAACACGAGCCGTTGCAGCACGCTCCATCCGGTGCCGCCATCCTTGTGCGCCCAGTAAGGCGCGCCCCAACCCTTCTGGTTCAGGATCTTTTGCCAGCGCACGAGGTCCGGCCGCATGGAGCGCACGCTGCCCACCGGCTTGCCTGCCAGATCGCGCGGCAGATGTTCGCGCAGGAACGTGCGCACTTCCTCGCGAAACGCTTCGAGCCCGGTATCGGGTTGAAAATCCATCGACGTCTCCCGATCCGGTCAGTTGCGATACATCGTCACCACGCAGGCGCCGCCGATGCCCACGTTGTGCTGCAACGCCACGCGCGCGCCGCTCACCTGGCGCTCGCCGGCCGCGCCGCGCAGTTGCTGGACCAGTTCCGTGCACTGCGCGAGGCCCGTCGCGCCGAGCGGATGCCCCTTCGAAAGCAGACCGCCCGAGGGATTCACGACATAGCGCCCGCCGTACGTGTTGTCGCCGTCGTCGATGAACTTCGCCGCGCCGCCTTCGGGGCACAGGCCGAGCGCTTCATAGGTGATCAGTTCGTTGTGCGCGAAACAGTCGTGCAGCTCGACCACGTCCACATCCTCGGCGCCGATGCCCGCCGCCTCGTACACCTGGCGCGCGGCGTGCTTCGCCATCGAAAAGCCCGCGACGTCGCGCAGGTCGTCGCCTTCGAGCGATTCCGGGCCGTCGGTCGTGAGCGCCTGCCCCGCGATCCACACACGCGAATCGAGGCCATGGCGGCGTGCGTAGTCTTCGCTGCACAGCACGGCGGCCGCCGCGCCGCAGGTGGGCGGGCAAGCCATCAGACGCGTCATGACGCCGGGCCACATCACCTGGTCGGCCAGCACGTCTTCGGCGCTCACCACCTTGCGGAACACCGCGAGCGGATTATTGGCCGCGTGCCGGCTCGCCTTCGCGCGGATCTTCGCGAAGCTCGCGAGCGGCGTGCCGAAGCGCTTCATGTGCTCCATGCCCGCGCCGCCAAAAATACGCAGGGCCGGCGCCACCTCGGGCGGCACGCCAAGACGGTCGCATTGCTTGAGGAACAGTTCGGAAGGCAGCGGCCGGTCGTTGAAGTAGCTGCCAAGGGCGCCGGGGTTCATCTGCTCGAAGCCGACCACGAGCGCGACGTCGAGCGCCCCCGCCTCGATCGCCTGGCGCGCAAGAAACAGGCCCGTCGACCCGGTGGAGCAGTTGTTGTTGACGTTGATGATCGGCAGGCCCGTCATGCCGACGTGGTACAGCGCGCGCTGGCCCGCCGTGGAATCGCCGTAGACGAAGCACGCGTACGCCTGCTGGATTGCCTGATACGCCACCCCGGCATCGGCCAGCGCGAGACGCGCCGCCTCGGCGCCCATCAGGTCATAGGTTTCACTGGCGCCGGGCTTGCGGAACGGAACCATGCCCACACCCGCGACGACGACTTTGCGCGTCATACGTTCTCCTTCAGTTGTTATCCGCGCCGGTCGGATGGACCGGCATTGGCTCATCATAGGCAGCGCGTGCGCCTCGCCGCACCCCTCTTTTGAAGGGGTGCGCGCCGCGCTAGCCTCGCGGCGCCGCCCCAGGGTCCGCCCGCCCCCGCTAAACGAGGGGGCGATGCGGCACCCGGCACGCGCCTATATTCCGCGAACTGGCAGGCTTTTTCCATTCCGCGGAGACCGATGCAGTGATCATCAACTTTGCCCGAACCTTCGAACAGCTTTCCATCTGCTACGGCGAGCGAGAGGCGCTCGTCAACATCGAACGCGCGCGCCGATACAGCTTTCGCGAACTGCACCGCCTCACCAACCGCATCGTCAACATGATGGGCGAGCGCCTCGGGCTGCGGCGCGGCGACGGCTATCTCTGCATTCTCGACAACGACAACCTCTCGCTGCTGCATGCGTGGACAGCGCTCAAGGGCCAGGCGACCGCCACATGGACCAACCGGCGCGACAGCCTGGACGAACACCGCTGGCAGGTCGAATTCGTGCGCCCGAAGGCCGTCTTCATCGAGAACGATTTAATCGAGCCCTACTACGACATGTTGCGCTCATTTGGCGCAACGGTGGTTTGCATGGATGCCGTGCCCGCTACACGGCCGGGCCTGCATGGCTTCTGGGACCTGCTCGAAGACGTGAGCGACGCGGACCCGGGCATAGAAAGCGATAGCGCGCGTGACATCCTGATTCATCGCTTCACGGGCGGCACGACCGGAAAGGGCAAATGCGCGCAATACACGGCGGCAAACTGGCTCGCCTGCCGCGATTCCTACTATCTGGAGCGCGAACAGGTGTTCGAGGCGCAGACGCGCTTTCTGCACATGGCGCCCATCAGCCACGGCTCCGGCCTGGGCATGCTGCCCACGCTCTTTCGCGGCGGCTGCACGGTCACGCAGAATGCGCCGGACCTGACTCACTGGTGCCGCAACATCGAAGCCGAGCGCGCCACGGTGGCCATGCTCGTTCCGACGCTGCTCTATCGCCTCCTCGACATGCCCGAAGCGCGCGACCACGATCTGTCGTCGCTGCGCACGCTGTACTATGGCGCCGCGCCGATGAGCCCCGCCAGGCTCAAGCCGCTTCAGGAACGCTTCGGCAATGTCTTTGTTCAGGTTTACGGGTCGACCGAATGCCTGCAACCCGTGGCCACGCTGAACAAGGCCGATCATGCCGCCGCGACGCCCGAGCGGCTGGCGAGCGCCGGGCAGATCGCGTGCGGCGCCGAGGTGCAGGTCATGAGCGAGAGCGGCGCACCGCTGCCCGCGGGGCAAATCGGCGAAGTCTGGCTGCGTTCCGCGGCGACGATCGGCGGCTATCTCGACAATCCCGAAGGCACTGCCGCCGAGTTCAGCAACGGGTTCTGGAAGTCGGGCGATCTCGGCTATCTCGACGAGGAAGGCTATCTCTACATCGTCGATCGCAAGAAGGACATGATCATCACGGGCGGATTCAATGTCTACGCGATCGAAGTCGAAGCGGCGCTCAACGCGCATCCGGCAGTCGCCATTTCGGCGGTCGTGGGCGTGCCGCACGACGAATGGGGCGAAGCCGTGCACGCCGAGGTCGTCCTGAAAGCGGGCGCCGTAGCCGACGCGGGCGAACTGATCGCCTATGTCAAGGCGCGCATCGGCCGCTTCAAGGCGCCCAAGTCGATCGCTTTCGTCGAGTCCTTGCCGTTGAGCACCGTGGGCAAGGTGTTACGGCGCCAGATCCGCGACAAGCACTGGGGCAATCAGGCGCGCCAGGTGAGTTGACGCTCGCGCCGTCACGCAGCGCTTGCCACGTATCGGCAAGCGCCGTCGGGCCCGATCTCGACGCGCGCCTCGCCGCGCTTCACGAGGTAGTTCAGATAGGCGAGCGCCTCACCGGTGGCCAGCGTGCGGCTCATCGGGTCCCGCATGTCGATGCTGCGCGCGAACAGCACGCCGAATACGTCCACCGCGCGCTTCGGCTCGGCAAGACTCGCGCGCAGCCGCTCCAGCGCGCGCTCGACGCCGCTCGCGAGGCGCTGCAGCCGCTCGTGCAAACCGAAGAACGGCTCGTTGTGCGACGGCAGCACGAGCGTATCGTCAGGCAGAGCCGCGCGAAACGTCTCGATGGAAGCGAGCCATTCGCCCAGCGGATCGGCATTCGGCTCGAGCGGGTGAACCGAGACGTTCGACGAAATGCGGGGCAACACCTGGTCGCCCGAAATCAGGATGCCTGATTGCTCGCTATGAAGACAGGCATGCTCCGGCGTGTGGCCACGCCCGACCATCACCCGCCATTCGAACGCGCCGATCATGAGACGCGCGCCGTCTTCGAGACGAACGAAGCTGTCCGGCAACGGATGAATCATGCGGCTGGAACGGCTGAAGCGGCTGCGGTAGTCCTCGATAGCCGACTCGTCCCAACCGGCGCGGCGATAAAAGCGCACGCCGTCGGCAGGCGCCTCGCGGCCGCTGTCGGCCACATTGGCACGGCACGTCAGGTACTCGACGCGCGTCATCCACAACGGGCAATCGAAGCGCCGCGTGAGCCATCCCGCCATGCCGACGTGGTCCGCATGCAGGTGCGTGACGAACACGCGCGTCACGCGGCGGCCGCCGAGCGGCCCGGCCAGCAAGGCTTCCCACGCCTGAACGGAATCGGGCAGGCACAGGCCCGTATCGACGATCGCCCAGCCGTCGCCGTCTTCGATCGCCCAGACGTTCACATGCGCAAGCGCCACGGGAAGCGCGAGCCGCATCCACAATACCGAGGGCGCGACCTCGACCGCCTGCCCCGCGGCGGGCGCTTCGGCAAACGGGTAGCGCAACGCGGCGCCGGGGCCGCGCGGGATCATCGAATCGTCACGGCTCATCTGCGCTCCCTCACATTGCGCCGTCGCGCGTGGAAAGAAAAAAGGGTTCTTCGCACCGCAGTGCGAAGAACCTCAAGGCAGCAGACGCTATGTCCGCCAAACACAGGCGATGTATCAAACGAAGGCCGCAACCCCGGTCAGCGCACGCGAGATGATGAGCTGCTGGATCTCGGTCGTGCCGTCCGGAATCGGAATGACGATGGCCTCGCGCAACAGGCGCTCGACGTTGAACTCCTTCGTGATGCCGTTTCCGCCATGCAACTGCACGGCGTCGCGGCACACCGTGACGGCGGCTTCCGTCGCGAACGCCTTCGCCATCGATGCTTGCAGATCGCAGCGCACACCGGCGTCGATCAAGCCGAACACGCGCTGGCACATGAGGCGCGCGGCGTCGACCATGATCGCCATGTTGGCGATCTTCGCCGCGATAAGCTGGTGCGCCGCGATCACCTTGCCGAACTGCTTGCGCTCCTTCGCATACGCAATCGATTCTTCGAGCGCGGCGCGCATGATCCCGACCGAGAGCGTGCCCACGTGAGCGCGCGCGTTCTCGAAGACCTTCATCGTGTTGCGCAGGCCCTCGCCTTCCTCGCCGATCAGATTGGTCGCGGGCACGCGCGCATCCGTGATGAAGATCTGCGCGGTGGACTGCGAACCCAGCGCGATCTTGTCGATGTTGCGCGACTCGTAGCCGTGTTCCGCGCGGTCGATCAGCAGGTGCGACAGGCCCTTTTCGCCGCGCACCGTGCAGATCAGCACGTCGGAATAGACGCCGTTCGTGATCCACGTCTTTTCGCCGTTGACGATGAAGTGGTCGCCGTCGCGCACCGCGCGCGTCTTGAGTTCGGCCACGTTCGAGCCGACATCGGGCTCGCTGATGCCGATCGAGCCGAAAATCTTGCCCGCGAGCGCGTCGGGCATGTAGCGTTCGCGCACTTCCGGGCGCGCGTTGCACAGCATCGACGTGAGCCCCATGTTGAGCATCACGCACAGCGCGATGTCGCACGAGCAGGCCACGAGTTCTTCGAACAGCATTCCCTGGGTGGTGAACGACCAGCCCATGCCGCCGTACTCGACGGGAATGGTGCAGCCAGGCAGGCCGAACTCGGCGATGCGCTGTGTCAGCTCGCGCATCTTCTCCTTCGGGATGAAGCGGTCGCGGTACTCGCGCGCCACGGGTTTGACTTCCGCCTGCAGGAACTTGCGAAAGCTCTCGACGGCCAGGCTCTGCTCTTCGGTGGGCAGTTGATACGACATGGTTTGATTCCTCGAATCGTTACGGGGTCAGGCGCGCCCGAAAATGCCAATATGGTCGATGCTTTCCTCGACGCCCCACAGGCCGCCGCCGTTGCCCTGGATCGCGAAGCGCGCGCCTTCCACCTGGCGCGGTCCGCATTCGCCGCGCAGTTGCTCGACCAGTTCGAAAATCTGCCCGAGGCCCGTCGCGCCGATCGGATGCCCCTTCGATTCGAGGCCGCCCGACGGGTTGATCGGCAGGCGTCCGCCAATCGTGCTGTCGCCGCGCTCGGCCATCGCGCCGCTCTCGCCCGGCTTGCACAGGCCGAGGTTCTCGCACAGCGCGATTTCGCCGATCGACGAGGCGTCGTGCAGTTCGGCCACGTCGATGTCCTCGGGGCCGATGCCGGCTTCGTCATACGCGAGCTTTGCCGCGTGCACCGTAATATGGTTCGCGAGGTCGTCGCCCGCGCGCTGCGAAGCCGAGCGCACGATCGTCGCGAGCACGCGCACCGCGCGATTGCGGTTGAACCCATAGCGCTTGAGCGCGGACTCCGTGCAGAGAATCGCGGCGGCGGCGCCGTCCGAAATCGGCGAGCACATCGGCAGCGTGAGCGGATACGTGATCGGCGGCGCGCCGAGAATCTCCTCGATCGACATCGGCTTGCGGTATTGCGAGCGCTCGTTGTGCACCGAATGACCGTGATTCTTCGACGACACGGCCGCGAACTGGCGCTGCGTGATGCCGTAGCGCGACATCAGTTGCCGGCCGATTCCGGCGTAGACGTCCATGAAGACGCTATACGGCTTGTCGGATTGCGAGCCGTCCGGCACGCTCACGCCCTTGCCCAGTTCGACCATCTGCGCCGCGTTCGCTTCGACGGTCTCTACATCCCATGCGGAGTCGAACACGGAGAACATGCGCGGCTTGTCGTGCGAATACATCTTTTCCGCGCCCACGGCGAGAACGACGTCGGCCATGCCCGCGCGCAACTGCGTCACGGCAAGGTGAAACGCGCTGCTTGCCGAGGCGCACGCGCTTTCGATGTTATGGATCGGAATGCCGCCGAAGCCGAGCGGAATCAGCGCGACCTGACCGCGAATCATGTGCTGGCCCTGCATGTGGCCCTGCGTGGTGTTGCCGAAATAGGCGGCTTCGACCCAGCTTCGTTCGCAGCCCGAATCTTTCAGGGCGTCCTCGACGGCCCAGGCCGTCAGTTGCTTCACCGACTTGTCGAGATGCCGCCCGAACGGCGTCATGCCCACGCCGACGATATAAATGTTTTCCATGATGTACGCGTCTCTTTGTTCGTTTGAGTTCAGCGGCCCAGGAACTGCGGCTCGCGCTTTTCCGCGAATGCGCGCAGCCCTTCCTTGATGTCGTATGAGCGCTGGTGATTGCGCAACTCCAGCAGTTCGTGGCGCAGGGCGTCAGCGGCCGATTTGTCGGCGGCCTCGTTTGCCACGCGCTTCATGCGCGCGAGCACAAGCGGGCTCTTTTTCGCGAACTTGTCGGCAAGGGCCTGCGCGCGCGGCTTGAGTTCCGCCGCGGCGAGCACCTCGTTGACGAGGCCGTAGCCCTTGAGTTCGGCGGCGCTCATCGAGTCGCCCGTGAACAGCAGATAGCGCGCGACGTTCGCCGGCACCTTGCGCGGCAGGATCGCCGCGCCGCCCGCCCCCGGAAACACGCCGAAATTCGAGTGCGCGTCGCCAAGGCGCGCGGATTCGGCGGCGAGCACCACGTCGCAGGCCAGCACGACTTCGAGGCCGCCCGCGAGCGCGAGGCCGTTGACCGCGGCGATGACCGGCTTCGGAAAGGCGCGCAACGTATCGAAGAACTCGACGATCAGTTCGAGAAATTCGCGCTTGTCTTCCTGCGGCGGTTCGGCCGCCTCGATCAGGTCGGCACCGGCGCAGAACGCGCGGCCATTGCCGGTCAGCACGACGACGCGCACGGCGTCGTCGTTTCGCCATGCGTTCAACTGGGCGGTCAGACCCGTTGCCATCTCGCGATTCAGGCTGTTCATTGCGCCCGGGCGATCCATCGTCAACCAGCCGACCGAGCCCACCAATGCCTGCGAATAACTCATCAACCCCTCCGGAATAGTGCCAACACACATGCTTGACCTTGCGGTTGTGGTAAGTTAATTTTCGCGACTTCGTTTCGCAACCCTCGTTGTGAGGGGGGACCCGTGGGCGTAGATTTGCGAAGGTTGAGGGTGCAGCGCCCTCACTCAGGCGCGCACTGTGCCCGCATCGCTTCAGACTGGGTGACGCCTTAACATGCCTCTTTCCAAAAGCCTGGCTTCCACCAGATTCTCGCCCCCGCGTATCGGCGCGAAATACGTCACGCGCGCTGACCTGCTCGCGCAACTCAAGCGCATGCAGTATTGCCGGCTTGCGCTCGTCACCGGCAGCGCGGGCTACGGCAAGACGACCTTGCTCGCGCAATGGCGTCAGACCTGCATGAAGGCAGGCGCCGAGGTGGCGTGGCTCTCGCTCACTTCGGACGACAAAGGGTATGTCGACTTCTGCACCGCCTTGTTTGCTGCGATGCAGCGAATCGGCGTCGCGGTGGAGATGGAACTGCCGCTCGAAAACCCGAGCGCCGCGGCCATGGATGCCGCAATCGCCGCGATCGTCGAGGCGGCGGTCGATCTTCCAAAAGAGCTGTATCTGATCGTCGACGACTATCACTTCGTCGAGGCGCCGCTCGCGCACAAGTTCATGCAGAAGCTCGTCGATCACGGCCCGGGCAACCTGCACCTCGTGATCGGCTCGCGCCTCACGCCCGCGCTGAGCCTGAGCCGGCTGCGCATGATGGACCAGATCGTCGAGATCGATAGCGCGGGGCTGCCCTTCGACCTTGCCGAAACGCGGACCTTCATCGACGAAAATCTCGGCGCGGGCAAGATCAACGCCGACGAACTCACGCTCATTCACGAGCTGACGAACGGCTGGCCATCGTGCATTCAGCTTATCGTCATCATGCTCAAGAACCGGCCCGACACGCGCGCCATGCTGCGCGACCTGGTCTGGCGCTCAAGCGATCTGCAGACCTATCTGAGCGAAGAGGTGATGGCGCATCTGCCCGCCGAGCTTGCCGAATTCGCCGAAGGGCTCTCGATCCTGCGACGCTTCAGCGCCTCGCTCGCGCACGCCGTCACCGGCCAGGTTCACGCGGCCGATCTGCTCCAGCGCATGGAGGACGAAAACCTGCTGATCATCCGCGTCGATTCCGACGACCGCGCGGCGTGGTTTCGCTTTCACCCGCTCTTCGGCGAATTCCTGGCGACGCGGCTCGCACGCCGCGAACCCGGCGTCGTGCGTGAGCTGCACCGCCGCGCGAGCCGCTGGTACGCAGCCCATGGATCGCTGGCGGAAGCGGTGCGCCACGCGAGCCTGGGCGAAGACGTCGATTTCGCCGCATCCGTCATCGAACGCGCGGCGCCGGCCACGTGGAGCCTCGAATATTTGAGTCCCACGCTGCACCTGCTGGAGCGCCTGCCCGAGGAAACGCTATTCACCTATAAGCGGCTTCTGTTCATTGCCTGCCTGACCGTGGCGCTCACCACGCGCCCCGCGAAGGCGAAGGCATGGCTCGCGCAATTGCAGGCCAGCGCGCTCTCCGCGCACCCGGAGATTGCGCGCAGCCTGCCGTTGATTCATGCCGCCATCGCGTTCCAGCACGACGACACGCAATGCATGATCGACCTGCTCGAACCGCTGCGCGACGACTCGCTCGAAAACCCTTTCCTGCAATATCTTCTGGTTGCCGAGCTCTGCGCCGCCTACGGCGCGGCGGGTCGTTATGCCGAAGCAAAGCAGTTGTTCGATCTCCACCCGGTTCCCCCAGCGGACCGCGACAACGACATGGCGCTTGTCGCGCAGGCCACGCGTACGAGCGCGATGCTGCTGCAAGGGCGCGTTCGCGAAGCCGAACGCGAGAGTTCGGCGTTGCTCGCGCGCTCGGTTCATGCGGTCGGGCGCTATTCGATCAGCGCCAATATCTGTGCAAGCGTGCTCGTGGATGCGTACTACGAACTCGACCGCATCGACGACGCGCGCGAAACGATCGCGAACCGCCGCGGGCTGCTCCAGTCGTCCGGCCCCGACGTGATGATCCGCACGTCGCTGTGCCGGGCGCGGCTCGACCTGCTGCAGGAGAGCCCCGAGGCCGCGCTAGCCTTCTTGCAGCACCAGACCGAGCATTTACGCAGCATGCGTCAACCGCGAGCGGTCACGCACATGCTCGCGGAACAGGTCAAGATCCTGCTGCTCAAGCACGACCATACGCGCGTGCGCGAAACACTGGGTTTGCTGGAACAGATCGCGCAGGCGCATCCGTCCGAGCAAGGCTACCGCGCGGAAATTCCCGCGATCGTGGCGCTGGCGCGCGCGCGCTCCTTGTGCGATGAACAGCCTGAAGACGCGCTGCGAGCGCTTCAGGTCACGCGCAGCCACGCCGAGGCGTTCGGACGCGCACGCCTCGCCGCGCTCGCCGATCTGCTCTCGGCGATCATCTTCTCGGAACAAAAGCGTGCCGAAGACGCTCTGGTCTGCGCCACGCGCGCGCTCGAAACGGCTCAACGCTGCGGCCTCGTGCGCACGTTCGTCGACGAAGGCGCGGCCGCCGGCAAGCTGCTCGCGACATTGGTGCGCGAGCGCAAGCTCGAGGGCACGGCCCTTCACTACGCGAACGAATTGCTCGAGAAGTTTCCCGATAGCGCGGTGCCGGAAGGCGCCGCCGGTTCGGCGCGCCGCGCGGCCGGCTCGAAGCTGCAACCCCAGCTCACCCAGCGCGAGGTGGAGATCCTGGGCCTCGTTGCGCAGGCCATGTCGAACAAGCGGATCGCCCTCGCGCTGAACATCACGCTCGAAACGGTCAAGTGGAACCTGCGCAACATCTTCGCCAAGCTGGGCGTATCGAGCCGCTACGACGCCATGGTCTGGGCGCGCCAGCATGACTTGATCCAGTAGCGGCTCGCCTCCTAGAACCAGGCGTCCTCCATGTCGAGCGCGCTACGGTCGAGCGAGTGCAGCAGGTCGAACTGTGCAAAGACGCGCGGCAATTCCCAGCGAAAGAAGTAGCGCGCCGCCGCGAGCTTGCCGAGATAGAACGAGGCGTCGCCGCCGCGCGAGCCTGAGGCCATTGCGGCGTGAGCGGCCAGCGCCTGTTCCAGCCAGATCCACGCCAACGTGACATGGCCGAACGCTTCGAGATAGAGCGAGGCGTTCGCGAGCGTCAGGTGCGGGTTGGCCGCCGCCCACATATGCTGCGTCGCCTCCGTGAGACGCGACATGGCCGCGCTCAGGCCGCGCGCGAACGCCTGCACGTCGGCATCGTCCCGTTCCAGCGCGCGGGCAATCGTCGCCTGCATCGTCTCATCGAGCGCTCGCAGGGCCGCGCCGTCTTTCATCGTCACCTTGCGTCCGAGCAGGTCGATTCCCTGGATGCCGTGCGTGCCCTCGTGAATGGGATTGAGCCGGTTGTCGCGGTAGAACTGCTCGACGTTGTATTCGCGGGTGTAGCCGTAGCCGCCATGCACCTGGATCGCAAGGCTATTGCCTTCGAGACACCATTGCGATGGCCAGCTCTTGGCAACGGGCGTGAGAATGTCGAGCAAAAGCGTTGCGTGCTCGTGCGCCGCGTCGTCGCCGGCTTCGCGCGCGGCGCGCTCCTCGTCCACGAGCTTCGCGCAGTACAGGTTCAGCGCCAGCGCGCCTTCGGCATAACTCTTTTGCGCGAGCAGCATGCGGCGGATGTCCGCGTGCTCGACCAGTTTCGCCTGGGCGCTTGCCGGGTCCTTGCCGCCGGGGCCGCTCGCGCGGCCCTGCGGGCGGCTGCGCGCGTAGTCGAGCGCGTGCAGGTAACCCGTATAACCGAGCGTCGCCGCGCCTAGCCCCACGCCAATACGCGCCTCGTTCATCATGTGGAACATGCAGGCGAGCCCCTCGCCAGGCTTGCCGACCCGATAGCCGATGGCGCCCGCCGCGCCGCGCGGCCGATACTTCGTGCCTTCGCCGAAATTCAGCAGGCAGTTGGTGGTGCCGCGGTGGCCCATCTTGTGGTTGAGCCCGGCGAGCGCGACGTCGTTGTGTTCGCCGCATGAACCGTCGCCGTTGACGAGATACTTCGGCACGACGAAGAGCGAGATGCCCTTTACGCCCGGCGTGAGCTTGCCGTCGGGTCCGGGAATCTTCGCCAGCACCAGGTGCACGATATTTTCGGAAAGCGCGTGTTCGCCGCCCGAGATCCACATCTTGTTGCCGCGCAGGCGGTATTGCGACCCTAGCGGTGACTCGCCTTCGTATTCGGCGCGGGTCGCGATATCGGAAAGCGACGATCCGGCCTGAGGCTCCGAGAGGCACATGGTGCCGAAAAACCGCCCTTCCATCTCGGGCCGCACGAACGCTTCGACCTGCGCGGGCGTTCCGTGCGCAAGCAGCAGATTCGCGTTGCCGATGGTGAGGAACGCATAACCGGCCGTGGCCACGTTCGCCGCCATGAACCACGCGAAACCGGCTTTTTCGACCACGAGCGGCAACTGCATGCCGCCGAGTTCGTAGTCCTGACCGGCTGCCATGAGCCCCGCCGCGCTAAACGCGGCCAGCGCCGCTTTCACCTCGGGGATGACGTGGACCGTCTCGCCGTCGAAGCGGGGCTCCTCCTGATCGCTCTTCTTGTTGTGCGTTGCGAAGCACTCCGTAGCGATCTGCTCGCAGGTGTCGAGCGCCGCCTCGAAGGTTTCGCGCGAATGATCCGCATAGCGGGAGATGCGAGTGAGCGCCTCGACGTCCAGCCATTCGTACAGCAGGAAGCTCAGGTCGCGGCGGGAGAGAATCAAGGACATGACAGACTCCGGCTCACAGCACTTCGAACAGGCCCGCGGCGCCCTGGCCGCCGCCGATGCACATCGTCACCACGACATGCTTGACGCCGCGCCGCTTGCCTTCGATGAGCGCATGCCCGACAAGGCGCGAACCCGAAACCCCGAACGGATGCCCGACCGCGATCGCGCCGCCGTTGACGTTCAGCCGTTCCATCGGAATACCGAGCTTGTCCGCGCAGTAGAGCACCTGCACGGCGAAGGCCTCGTTGAGTTCCCACAGGCCGATGTCTTCGACCTTGAGTCCCGCCTTCGCGAGGAGCTTCGGAACGGCGAACACCGGGCCGATACCCATTTCGTCGGGCTCGCAACCCGCCACCGCGAAGCCACGGAACACGCCAAGCGGCGCGAGCCCCTTTGCCGCCGCCACGCGCGCGTTCATCACCACGGCTGCCGATGCGCCGTCCGAGAACTGCGAGGCGTTGCCCGCCGAAATCACGCCGCCGGCAAACGCGGTGCGAATCTTCGCGACGCCTTCGAGCGTGGTATCCGCGCGTATGCCTTCGTCCGCGGCAATCGTCACTTCGCGCGAAACGATCTGGCCAGATGCCTTGTCAGTCACGCCGGCGAGGACGGTGATGGGCGCGATCTCCTGATCGAAGAGGCCGGCCGCCTGCGCCGCCGCCGCGCGCTGCTGACTGCGCACGCCATATTCGTCCTGACGCGCCTTCGAAATTCCGTAGCGTTTCGCGACCTGTTCGGCGGTCTGGAGCATGCTCCAGTAAATCTCGGGCTTTTCACGAATGAGCCAGGGATCGGCGGCGAAGATCTGATTCATCTGCCGCTGCGTCCAGGAGATGCTTTCCACGCCGCCCGCCACGAAGATATCGCCCTCTCCGGCAATCACGCGTTGCGCCGCGAACGCGATAGTCTGCAGTCCGGACGAACAGAAGCGGTTCACCGTTGCGCCCGGCACGCCAACCGGGCAGCCCGCGCGCAAGGCGATCTGCCGCGCGATATTGCCGCCGGTCGCGCCTTCGGGGTTCGCGCAGCCCATCAGCACGTCTTCCACCTCCGCCGCGTCGATGCCCGCGCGCGCGATGGCGTGCTCTACGGCATGGCCGCCGAGCGTCGCGCCGTGCGTGAGGTTGAATGCGCCTTTCCAGCTCTTGGCGAGCGCGGTGCGCGCGGTCGATACGATTACTGCCTCATTCATGGTGGATTCCTGGAAATTCGATGAAGTCGATGCTTGCGCGGTCGCGCTCAGTCATTGAAGCCGCGGCCCGCTTGCGCGAGGGCGCGCAGCGAAGGGGCGACCTGCCAGGCGTGACCCTGATAGCCGCGCGCATAGCGCCGCATGGCTTGCTCGACGTTGAAAAGGCCAACCTGGTCGGCGTACAGCATCGGGCCGCCCCGCAATTTCGGGAATCCGTATCCGTTCAGGTACACCATGTCGATGTCCGACGCCTTCGAGGCAATGCCTTCTTCGAGGATCACCGCGCCTTCGTTGACGAGCGCAAAAACCACCCGCTCGACAATCTCCTGATCGCTGATTTCGCGGCGCGCAATGCCGAGGTCCTTCGAGTGCTGCACGATCATCTCGTTGACGAGTTGGCTCGGATACGCTTTGCGGTCGCCCGGCTTGTAGTCGTACCAGCCCGCGCCGGTCTTTTGGCCGAAGCGTCCCATCTCGCACAGCAGATCGCCCGCCCTGGAGTAGTTGAATTCGGGCTGCTCGACGGCGCGGCGCTTGCGGATAGCCCAGGCGATGTCGTTGCCCGCCATGTCGATCATGCGGAACGGCCCCATGGCGAAGCCGAACTTCTCGATCGCACGGTCCACCTGCTCGGGCAGCGCGCCCTCGTCGAGCAGAAAACCGGCTTGACGGCTGTACTGTTCGAGCATGCGGTTGCCGATGAAGCCGTCGCACACGCCGGATACCACCGCAACCTTGCGGATTTTCTTCGCGAGCTGCATTACCGTGGCGAGCACGTCCTTCGCGGTATGGTCGCCGCGCACCACTTCGAGCAGCTTCATGACGTTCGCGGGGCTGAAGAAGTGCATGCCGACCACGTCCTGCGGACGCCGCGTGAACGATGCGATCCGGTTCACGTCGAGCGTGGACGTATTCGATGCGAGAATCGCGCCCGGCTTCATGACTTCGTCGAGCATGCGAAACACGTCCTGCTTCACGCCGATATCCTCGAACACGGCTTCGATCACGAGGTCGGCGTCCTTGATGTCGTGATACGAGAGCGTGGTCGAGAGCAGCCCCATGCGCGCCTCCAGCGCTTCGAGCGTGAGCTTGCCCTTTTTCATGCTGTTTTCGTAGTTGCGGCGAATCGTGGCCACGCCGCGCTCCAGCGCCTCGGCTTTCGTTTCCAGCAGCGTCACCGGAATGCCGGCGTTCAGGAAGTTCATGCCGATGCCGCCGCCCATCGTGCCCGCGCCGATCACGGCGACCTTCGCGATGCGACGCGGCAGCGTGCTGGCAGGCACGTCCGGAATCTTGCTCGCGGCGCGCTCGCCGAGGAACGCGTGACGCAGCGCGCGCGCCTCGGCCGTGCCGAGCAGGGACATGAAGGCTTCGCGCTCGACCTCGATGCCCTGTTCGAACGGCTTGAGCGACGCGGCCACGGCATCCACGCATCGCGCGGGGGCGGGAAACGGTCCGGCGTTCGCGGCAACGGTCGTGCGCGCGAATCCGAGCCATGCCTCGGCGTTGGCGTGCTCCACGCGCAGGTCGCGCAGACGCGGATGCACGCTCTTCTCGTTTGCAACGCGCTGAGCGAGACGCACGGCTGCATCGAGCACGTCCGCCTCGACGACTTCGTCGAACAGGCGCGTGCCGGCGAGCGATTCCGCTTTCACCGTGTTGCCCGACACGATCATGTTCAGCGCGGCTTCGAGTCCGATCGCCCGTGGCAGACGCTGCGTGCCGCCCGCGCCGGGCAGCAGCCCCAGATTGACTTCGGGCAGCGCGATCTGCGTACCGCGCGCGGCCACGCGATAATGGCAGCCCATCGCGAGTTCCAGGCCGCCGCCCATCGCAACCGAATGCAGCGCCGCCACGACGAGCTTGGCCGCCGCCTCGATCGACGCGATCACCGTGTGCAGGCTCGGCTCCTGAAGCGCCATGGGCGTGCCGAATTCGCGAATGTCGGCGCCGCCGGAGAATGCGCGGCCCGCGCCCGTGAGCACGATCGCCTTGACCGCGGCGTCGTCGAGCGCCTGACTCAGGCCATTGAGAATGCCGACGCGGGTGCTGTGTCCAAGGCCGTTGACAGGGGGATTGTCGAGGGTGATGACGGCCACGCCGTCACGGACCTGATACTGCGCTGTCATGCTGTTTCCTTGTGTCTCTAGGTGATGGCGAGGCCGCCTGGCGGGCAGGGCGAGAGGCCCGGCGCTTCGTCTGCTGCGCTTCGTCTGCTGCGCTTCGTCTGCTGCGTTTCGTCCGCTGCGTGCCGGTCGCGGCGTTTCGGCGCGCTCGGGCGCCAGGGCGCAATCGCACAGCGTGTTAAGTGCGAGAAGTTAATCACCTTTCATCCACGCTCTTCCCCCTCATTAGGAGGGGGACGGCCGCACGCGCACGCGCCCTATCCTGCCGGCACGGCGCAGGCATTTATCCACGCCTGCGCTCGCACGATCATCCAGGGGCCGCAGACATGAACGACACCACTGAAACCCGACGCCTGCTGCATACGCGCAAAGTGCTTTGCGAGGCGTTTCAGCGCAGCGACGGCCGCTTCGAAATCGAGGGCCGCATGCAGGACATCACGCCCGGCGGCACTGATCTGATTCTCAAGATCATCCCGCCCGGCGCGCATCTGCACGACATGCGCATGGTCATGACCCTCGACGCCGATCTGGTCATTCAGGACATCTCGGCGCGGATCGAAGCAAGCCCTACGGTGTTTTGCCACGAGATCGAATCCGCTTATGCGGGGCTCGTCGGGATTCGCATCGGTCCGGGATTTCGACAGCAGGTCAAGGCGCGCGTGGGCGGCATCAAGGGCTGCACGCATCTCACCGAATTGCTCGGTCCCATGGCGACGACGGCAATGCAGGCTCACTTCGCGATTCAGCGCGCCTCGCCGCAATGGCGCGCGCGTCTCGAAGGCGATGCGCCGCTCGCGGCTCCCCCGTTCATCGATAGTTGTCACACGCATCGCGCAAACGGCGACGCCGCGAAGATCTATTGGCCAGAACGACGCCGCCAGCGCGAGCGCATCGACGCGGCATCCTGAGCGCAAAGCCACTTGAAATCCCTCAGCCATTTTCATTCGTTCTCCTTCCTTCCGGGCGGAGACAGTCAGACCATTCAGGAAGAACCATGAGCTACACCGCGCCCACCCAGGACATGATGTTCGTGATGACCGAACTCGCCGGCCTCGACACGATCGCCAGTCTTCCCGGTTGTCAGGACGCGACGCGCGAAACGGCGCAAGCCGTTCTCGCGGAAGGCGCGAAGTTTTGCGAGGAAGTGCTCGCTCCGTTGAACGCGTCGGGCGACCGCAATCCGGGCGTGTGGCATGACGGCGAGGTGAATGCGTCGCCGGGTTTCGGCAAGGCGTTCGCGCAATTCGTCGAAGGCGGCTGGCAGGGCCTGATGCATCCCGCGGAATACGGCGGCCACGGCTTGCCCAAACTGTTCGCGGCGCCGAGCCTCGAAATGCTCAAGGCGGCCAATCTGTCGTTCGCGACCTGCCCATCGCTCACGGACGGCGCAATCGAGGCGCTTTTGCTTGCGGGTTCCGACGCGCTAAAGGCGCTGTATCTGCCGAAGCTGATTAGCGGCGAATGGACCGGCACGATGAACCTGACCGAGCCTCAGGCCGGTTCCGATCTCGCCATGCTGCGCGCGAGGGCAGAACCCGCGGAAGACGGTACTTACCGCATTTTCGGCACCAAGATCTTCATCACGTGGGGCGAGCACGACATGGCGGCGAATATCGTGCATCTCGTGCTCGCGCGCACACCCGACGCGCCCGAGGGCGTCAAGGGCATCTCGCTCTTTCTCGTGCCCAAATTCGTGCCGGGCGCGGACGGCGCTATCGGCGAGCGCAACGACGTACAGTGCGTTTCGATCGAACACAAGCTCGGCCTCAAGGCGAGCCCGACCGCCGTTCTGCAGTTCGGCGACGAGGGCGGCGCGAGGGGCTTCCTGATCGGCGAGGAGAACCGCGGCCTCGAATACATGTTCGTCATGATGAACGCGGCGCGCTTTGCCGTTGGGCTGCAGGGCATCGGTCTTGCCGAGCGCGCCTACCAGAAAGCCGCAGCCTATGCGAAGGAACGCGTGCAAGGCCGACCGGTAGACGGCTCCGCGAACCAGCCTGTTCCCATCGTTCGCCATCCCGATGTGAAGCGCATGCTCACGGCAATGCGCGCCCTCACGGAAGGGGCGCGCGCGCTCGCCTATGTGGCGGCTTCGCACTTCGATCTCGCGCGGCACCACGCTGACGAAACGGTGCGTGCGAAACACCGCGCCATCCACGAATACCTCGTGCCCATCGTCAAAGGCTGGAGCACGGAACTCTGCGTCGAAGTGACGAGCCTGGGCGTTCAGGTCCACGGCGGCATGGGATTCATCGAGGAAACCGGCGCCGCGCAGTATTACCGCGACGCGCGCATTCTGCCGATCTACGAAGGCACCACGGCGATTCAGGCCAACGATCTCGTGGGGCGAAAAACGGTACGTGACGGCGGCGCGGTGGCAAGACAGATGCTCGCGTGCATCGAACAAACGCTCGCGGAACTGCGCGCGTATCGCGCGTTCGACACTCGCCCGGAATTTGCCGCGATGCACCGGCATCTCGACGCCGGCCGCACGTCGATGGCGCGGGCCGTCGACTTCATGCTCGCCAATGCGAAGGCCGATCCCAACGTGGCTTTCGCAGGCAGCGTGCCGTATCTGCTGCTTTCGGGCATCGTACTATGCGGCTGGCAGATGGCGCGCGCGCTGATCGCGGCATACGACCACCTCTCGCTCGACGCGGCGTTCCACGGCGCGAAAATGGCGACCGCGCATTGCTATGCCACGCATATCCTGCCGCGCGCACTGAGTCTCGAAGTCACGATCTTGAGCCAGCGAAGCAACGAAGGCGTGCTCGCGCTCGGCGACGATGACTTCTGAGCGCGGCGGCGTGCCCGGTGCAGGCGATATCGTCGCGCCGCTCAGAGCGTGGCGCGATAGATGCCGCGCACGTCGTCCAGCGCGAGTTCACGTTGGCTGGTGGCCAGGAACGGCGCCTCGTTCATCGCGTCCGCGGCAAGCTGTTCGATGTCGGCATCCCCCGCGCCGACATCGCGCAGGCGCGCAGGCAGTCCCAGCGAGCGCGGCAGCGCCTCGAAATACGCGATCAGCAACGCCGCCCTGCTCGCCACCGTTCCCGTAATGCCGGGCAACACATAGCCCGCGAGATGCGCGTACAGGTCGGCCGCGCTGTGGAGATTGAAGCGCATCAACTGCGCGAATACGAGCGCGTCGGCAACACCATCCGACACGCGAAAATGCGCGCCGAGCGGATGCGCCAGCGCCTGCACGACCGCCGCCGGCGCGTTGCCGAACGCCATGCCCGCGAGGCAGGCGCCGGTCAGCATCCGCTCCCGCGCCTCGATATCGTCGGGATTGTGGCAGGCGGTGTGCACATTCGACGCCAGCAAATCCAGCGCCCTGCACGCGAAGCTATCGGAGATGGGGTTTTTCAGCCGAGGGGAAGTGAATGCCTCGATCGCGCGAATCATCGCGGCGATACCGGTCGCCGCCGTGATTTCCGGCGGCGATGCGGTGGTCAGCGTGGCGTCGAGCAGCGCGACGTCCGCGAGCAGGTGCGGCGAGACAACGAAATCGCACCGGCCGCTGCGTCGCGTCACGACTGCGCGCGCGCTGACTTCGGCGCCGCCGCCAGCGGTCGTCGGCACAAGAACGAGCGACAAGCGCGGCCCGCGCGCCCGATCCACCCCGCACACATCCGCCAGCGACTCTCCGCTCCTCGCAAGCAAAGCCGCGATCTTCGCCGTGTCGAGCGAGCTGCCGCCGCCGAGCCCGACGATGCAATCCACTTGTCCCACCCGCGCACATTGCGCGGCCGCCTCGACGATTGACTCCTGCGCACGCGGCTGCACGTCGCGGAACACCCTGCACTGGATATCCTCGCATTCGAGGGCCCGTGGCATATACGTAGCGGGTCCTGACGAACCCAATGCCGCATCGGTTACGACCAGCACCGATCGGCTGCCCAGTTTGCGCAGATGCGACGCGAGGCGGCTCGCCCCTGCCCGCTCGACCACGATCGAGCGCACTGTGCTGAACGAGAAGTCTGTCAATCCGCCACCCTGCGAAAATTTACGATCCAGACCGGGTAAGCATGCTCAGGCGACGCTGCTCACGCCGCCGTCCACCGCCAGTATCTGCCCCGTGATATGTTTGCCTGCGTCGCTCGCAAACAGGACGGCCGCGCCTTTCAGATCCTCGTCGTCGCCGAGGCGCCGCAGCGGCACGCGGGCGCACATGTTCTCGACGCCCCAGCGGTGCAGCGAATCCTGAGTCATCTTCGACGGGAAAAAGCCCGGTGCGAGCGCGTTGACGGTGATGCCATGCTCGCCCCATTCGGCCGCCAGCGCGCGCGTGAAATTCACCACCGCGCCTTTGGACGTGTTGTACGCGATCGTCTCCATCGTGCCGGGCACGTTGCCCGCGAGTCCCGAGATCGAGGCGATGTTGATGACCCGCCCGTAGCGGTTGGGAATCATCGAAAGTTTGCCGATGCGCTGCGTGAGCAGGAAGAGGCCACGGATATTCAGGTTCATCACCTTGTCCCACGCCTCGATCGAATGATCTTCGGCGGGCGCGCCCCAGGCCGCCCCGGCGTTGTTCACGAGGATGTCCACGCGTCCGAACTGCGCCAGCGTCTGGTCGGCGAGATGCGCGATATCCGCCTCGCTTGCGCCATTGGCGGTAATGCATTCCGCCTCGATCCCGCTATCGCGCAACAATTGCCTCGCTTGCGCCAGTTCGTCCGCCTTGCGGGCCGAAAGCATGACGCGCGCGCCCTGCTCACCGAGCGCCTCGGCAAGCTGCAGGCCAAGCCCGCGCGAGCCGCCCGTCACGAGGGCCGTTTTCCCCTTCAGGTCGAAGAGTTGTTTCACTGTACGCATAGTCGCTTCTTTACGGTTGGAAGTTCTGCCATGGCGCGCCGGCGCGCGGCCGCATGGGTGCAGCACACCCAGTTAATCAGCTTTTGAGCCGGCGCTCTCCCCTCGTTAGGAGTGGGCCGCCCGCGCGACCCTGCGGCCTATTCTCTTGACGGGATTGGGACGCTCCCGTTTTTACCCCGCTTTTTCCCCGCTTCTGCTCGCTCACTCCTCGCGTCATCCGCTTTCCCGCAGATCAATCGCGCGAGCGCTGCTCCTTCTCTTCGCAGGAAGAACAATGAATCAATTCCACGGTAAGGTCGCCGTCATTACAGGTGCGGCTTCTGGCTTCGGCAAGGCGTTTGCCGCACATGGCGCGAAGCTCGGCATGAAACTCGTGCTGGCCGACATCCAGCAGGATGGACTCGACGCCACGGCGTCCGAACTCCGCGCTCAGGGCGCGACGGTGGCGGCGTTGCGTACCGACGTGTCGGTATCGAGCCAGGTGCAGGCGCTCGCGGATCTGGCCATGAACACGTTCGGCGAGGTCAATCTGCTGTTCAACAATGCGGGTGTGGGCGCCGGCGGCCTGGTTTGGGAAAACAGCGAAAAGGACTGGGAGTGGGTGCTCGGCGTGAATCTCAACAGCGTGATTCATGGCATCCGCATCTTCACGCCGTTGATGCTCGAAGCGGCGGCGCGCGACGCGGCGTACGAAGCGCACATCGTCAATACGGCTTCGATGTCGGGCCTCGTCAACGCGCCGACCATGGGCGTGTACAACGTCTCGAAGCATGCTGTGGTCTCCCTCAGCGAAACGCTCTACCACGACCTCGCGCTCGTCACGGATCAGATTCACTGCTCCGTGCTGTGCCCTTACTTCGTTCCGACCGGCTTCAACCAGTCCCGTCGCAACCGGCCCGCCAACCTGGCGAACGCTCAAACGCCCACGCGCTCGCAGCAGGTTGCGCAACATATGTCCGACAAGGCCGTCACCTCGGCGAAGATCAGCGCCCAGGAGATTGCGCAATTGACCTACGACGCCGTGCACGCAGCCGACTTCTACATTTACTCGCACCCCAACGCCATGCAGCCTGTGACGAGCCGCTTCGATCATCTGATTGCCGGGCGTAATCCGGGCGACCCCTATGCAGGGCGTCCCGAGCTTCGGGAGAACCTCGCCAGGGCACTGCGGGGTTAGGCCAGATGGAAATACGCCCGCGTGCTGGCACGCGGGCGTATCGAAACCGGGCGGGCCGGCTCACAGACTATTGAAGCGCTCTGGCTTCCGATTCGAATATCACTGCCTGCTTCATTTCAGCCCACGCATGCGCCACGGGCAGATAGCGTTCTTCGATCACGGCGCGCCGGATTTTGAGCGTCGGCGTGAGAAAGCCGTTTTCCGTCGCCCAGCGTTCGTCGACGACCACGAAGAAGTCCAGCTTTTCGTGATCCTCCAGCGTCGCATTGATCTCGTCCAGCATGGCGCGCAATTCGGCGCGCAGCTCTTCGCGCACCGCCGCATCCCTCAGTTCGCCTTGCGCGGGAGCCGACAGCATCAGGAGTGCGAACGGTTGCGCGAAAGCCGGGCCCGTGACACAAACCGCCTCCACCTTCGGATGGCTCAGCTTGTTTTCGATGGGCACCGGCACGACATATTTTCCCTTGCTGGTCTTGAAGATCTCCTTGACGCGCCCGGTGATTTTCAGCCTGCCGATTTCATCGAGTTCGCCACGGTCGCCGGTCATGAAATAACCGTCCTCGGACAGGCTCTGCGCCGTCAGTTCGGGCTGCCGGTAGTAGCCGGTCATCATGGTCGGCCCCTTGAGCAGGATTTCGCCGTTTCCGGCGATCCTGCATTCGACGCCCGGCATCGCCTGGCCCGAGTACCCGCTTCGCACGAGCCCAGGGCGACTGTAGTGCGAATACGAGAAGTTCTCGGTCATGCCGTACACGTCCAGCAGTTCGAGCCCCAGCGTGCGGTACCACTGCGTGATTTCCTCGGGCAGCGGCGCGGAACCCGTGAAGGCGAGACGCGTGGCGTCCAGACCGAGCATGGCCAGAATCTGCCGCTTGAGCGCTGCCGCTTCCGGTTGGGAGGTATGAAGCAAGGCCTGCTGGCTTTCGGGCAATTTCGCGCATACGGCCTGGTAGAACTTCGTCCACAGCCTGGGCATGGAGATGAATACCGTTGGACGCGCGCGCTTCAGATCTTCGGCGAAGGTCGCGAGACCGTCATTGAAGTACACATGAAAGCCATGACACAGCGAATTCGCCTCGACAAACGAGCGCTCGGCGGTGTGGGCCAGCGGCAAGTACGAGAGCACGCGGTCGTCCGGCGTGAATGCGCTGAAGATGCCGGACTGTACAGCGAAGGCATGGATCGTGCCGAAGGTGTGCATAACGCCCTTCGGCTGCCCCGTGCTGCCCGACGTATAGATGATGGTTGCCAGCTCGTCGGGCGAAGGCAGATGCACGTCCTGAAGCGGCGCGGTGCTGGCGACGATGTCGCTCCACTGCTCCATCGGCGGCACGGGCGGGGACATCGGCAGGCCCACCAGACGAACGCTTTCGGGCAGAACCTTGCGAATCTCGTCCCACGCGTCGGTCTTGCCGTCGAGCTTGCCGACGAACACCAGACGCACGTCGCAATGTTCGAACACGTATTTCGCGGTGCCCGCGTTGACGGTCGGATAGACCGGCACCGATATGTGGCCGGCGAGCCAGATCGCCAGGTCGGCAATGATCCAGTGCGCGCTGTTCTTGCCCACGATGGATATCGCGCTGCGCGGCGGCAGTTGCAACGACTGCAACCAGGCGGCCATGCGCCGGGCTTCGTTCCCGACCGCGCCCCATGTGTAGTCCACGATCCGTCCGTCCGGCGTTGGCTCGGTCAAATAGATCGCATCGGGCTGCACGCGCTCCCAGTGAAGGAAGCGATGAATCAGGGTTCCCGAATCTGTACTGCTCATCAATGTCTCCACCTTTTTCCTGCTGATTTTGCGTCATCTTTTCGGCAGGCGCTTGCGGCGCCTGCCGCCGAAGTCATGCTACCGCGCCAGCGGCCTTTCCGGAGGAAGCGCCATTCCGTCTTCACCGGCGGGCTGAACGCGCCGATAGCGAGACAGCGCCCGTGCGTCTTTTTCAGGCGCGATCGTCATCATGGCCAGCAAGCCGCTCGCGAGCATCATCGCCCCGCAGATGGCGAAAGACGCTTCGTAGCCGCCTCGCCCCGCAAGGTGTTCAACCACGCGGCCGGTAACGAGGGGCGCGATAAAGCCGGCAATCGACGCGATGGAGTTGTCGATCGCCAGCACCGCCGCGCGCTGCGAAGCGGGCACCACTTCGGCCAGCAGTGCGGGGCCCATCGCCACGTATACGGCAGGACTCGCGAATGCGAGGCTGATGGCGATCACGCTCCCCAGGCGCGCATACGGCGTGAACCAGACCGACATCAGCGCCACGCCCGCGACGATGAACATCAGCGCGGAAACGCGGCCGCGCGCATTGCGGGTCGATACGCCGCGCGCCAGCAAGCGCGCCACGAGCATGGGGCCCACCACACCGGAAACCACGATGAGCGCCGAAAGCAATGCGTACACGCGGCCTGCCTGGATGGCCGGATAACCCAGCCCGATCTGCAGATACGCCGGCAGCCAGGTGATGGCGAGCGCAAAGCACCAGTAACCCGCGAAGTGCAATACGAAACAGGTGAGCACCGTGGGCCGGCGAAGCAGATGCCGGTACGGCACCCGCATGGAGGCAAGCGCCGGGTCCGCATCCGCCGCGCCGCTCTCCACGTTGCCTTCGCGGCCGAACGCGCGCCATACCAGTACCCATAGCAGCCCTGTCAACGCCAGCACGTAGAAGTTGGCGCGCCACCCCCAATGCGTGGTGACGAGGGGAATGACGATGCCGGCGACCACCATGCCGACAGCGCCGCCTTGCGCGAGCACGCCCGTTGCGACATCGCGGCGGCGGTCGGGAAACCACTTGTAGCAAGCGTGAATCGCGACGGGGAACGCGGGCCCTTCCGCGACACCGAGCAGCAAGCGGCAGACCACGAGCACCGCGAGGCTCGACGACAACGCCATGGGAATCTGCAGGACTGACCAGGTGAGCGCCATCAACAGCAGCATGCGGGTGGCGGGTATCCGGTTGGCGGCGAAGCCGCCCGCGACGCCCGCCACAGCGAATAGCCAGAAAAAACTGCTGCCGACGAGGCCGAATTGCGTCGGCGTGAGCTTGAGATCGACCATGAGCGGCACGGCAAGCATGCCCACGGCGAGCTTGTCGATATAGTTCAGCGCCGTGAAGCAGAACAGGAGGCTGGCTGTGCGCCACGCCTTGGCGGGTTGGTAATTCTCTGCCGACATGCAGGCTTCTCCGAAGATGAGGTGCGAACCGCTGCGGGTTCGCCATAGGCGTCTCATGGCCGATGCGCGGCAAGCCGGGCATCGGCCGTGTCTACGGCATTAGCGAAGCGGCGGGATGCTGAAGTTCGTTCGGGGATCGAAGTGATCGAAGCAGGCGAGGAATGCGTGCACGCGCTCGCGGCTGCCCTCGATAACGGCGGTCGAATCGTTGAGCAGCGCATCCACGTCGTACTCGCCCGTGTAGAACTTCGCCCACGCGAGGCGCGGCAGCGCGATGGTGTCGTCCGGACCATGGTAGTGACGCGCCGGCTCCGCCACGAACTCCGCAACGCCATTGCGCACGTGCAGCGCGTAGGTCTTGTCGACGTCCGTGAATCGTACGGCGAGCACCTGGTCGACGCCCTCCGCTTTCTGCGGATCGACGCGCACACGGAAGTGATTCACGAGCACGGCGGGGCTGGTGAGCATCAGGCGCGCCGCCGGCATGAAAAGAACGCGCGGGATTTTCACGCTGCCTTCGAGCGCACGCGCCTGCGAGAGAAGGAACGCACGGGCGATCGAACCGGTCGCCGCCTGCGCCATTTTCCGCAGCGCCGTGGCCTTCACGCGACGCACGGCGGCATCGTACGGATCGAGGCGATAGAGATAGTTGGCGAGTTGCGCGGCCCACGCGTATTCCTTCGCGTCGAGCGCCTTTTCCGCCGCGGCCATCAGCTTTTCGCGGCCGCCGGCCAGTTCGGCCATCTTCTGCGCTTCGACCGTGGTCGGCAGCGTGTTGATGTTGGCCGCGTCGCCATCGAACCATCCCAGCGCATGCTGGAAAATGGCCTGCGGAAACGCGGACAACTCGCCATAGACCTCCGCGTTCTGCGGAATGTCGCGCAACGCCTTCGGCAACGCCAGCGTGTGCTTGAGATCCTGCAGGCAAATGCCTTTCAACGCCCCGCGCACGGTCTGGTCATAGATGAACGCGAGTGCGTCCATATACCCGGTGACCGTCTTGCGGGAGGCTTCTTCCCCCATGATCGGGAACGTGTGCGTCGAAAGCACGTATGCCGGATTGAGGTCGCGAATTTCCCTCAGGCCCATGATCCAGCTTCGCGGGTCGCGGAATGCCGCGCCGCGCAGCGGATAGACGTTGGGAATCGCGTGCCAGAGCAGGTTGGTCAGAACGACCTTCGAATCGGGCAGCCACAGCGTGATGCAATCGTCCGCATCCGAGCCGTAGCGCGTGAAGAACTTCATGCGCACGCCGTCGATGACGATCTCCTCGTCGTTCTGCACGAGGCGCGTGGGCGGCAGCATCGCCCGCTCCGGCTTGAAGTCCATCAGCGGCGCAATGGCGGCGTCGGGTCCTTCCGCCGGCATGAAGTTGTTGAACTGCGTCATGGCGCGAACATTCTGAAGAATGTCCAGCTCGGGGATCGGCAAATCGGGGGAAGCCAGATTCTTCGGCAGATTCGGGTGGGCCACGATCTCCACGTCCGGGTTGCCTTCCGCGATCACGCCGGCGCCCCAGATGTAGTGCCAGTGGCTATAGATGATCGCCGTTACCGGCTTGGCGCTGATCTTTCGAATGTCGCGCAGGATCGTTTCGGCCTCCTTGACGCTGAACCCCGTGTCGTAGACGATCAGCCCGCGCTCGCCTTCGATAACGTGGACATTGACAAGGCTGTGCCCGATCACCGACCAGACGCCATCGACGATCTTGCGAACCTCGGGCGTGTGCGGCTCGGAGGCGTGCAGGCGTTCCAGCGCGACCCGATTGACGACGGCGCCGTTCGGCGCGCTCGCCAGCTCCACCTGCGCGCCCATGTAACGCGCGATCGTCGCGGCGTGAACGTCTGGCGTCCTCGGGAGGGTCATATCGTTTTTGTCGTTGGGAGGTGCGATAGTCATGATCTTCGAATTCCTGCTTTTCTGAAGTGTGTTGTCTGCGCGGCGCGCCGCCAGTACTTCTGGCCAGTAGGCCCCGGCCTCACGTGTAACGGACCCGTCTCCTCAGGCCCGGGCGGATGCCCCAGTCGCGCTGCTGCTGCGCGCCCGGGCAGCTAGCCTGAACGGCGATTGCAACGAGACTGATCAGACGTCATCACAACATAAAAGCGCTATCCTCCTCCCCCCTCTTAACTAGGGGGAAGAGCCCGACGCCAAGGCGGTACGCTCCCTGTCCGACACATGGGCAGCGCTGTCTTGACTGGAATTTGCCTGGTATTTGCCTCGCATTTGCCTGGTTAGCTAGACCATGGCTGCGACATGCCCGATCAGACCCACCTGGACCCACTCCCAAGGAGACGCGCGTGCCCGCCCCGATCCAGCATCACTATGTGACCATCAACACCCATTCGTTTCATTACGCGAGCTGTGGGGCGCCCGATCGTCCGCTCCTGCTCTTCGTTCATGGCTTCCCGGAATGTTGGCGCGCATGGCAGGCGCAGCTCGCCTGGTTCGGTCAGGACTATCACGCGGTCGCGCTGGACACGCGCGGCGTGAACGAGTCAGGCGGCCCGGCGCAAACCGGGGGCTATCGCATGCCTCATCTGGTGGACGATTTACGCGCGCTGATGGACCACCTGGGCCACGAGCAATGTGTGCTGGTCGGTCATGACTGGGGTGGCGCGATTGCCTGCGCGTTCGCGCTCGCTCACCCGGAGCGCCTGCGCGGGTTGGTGATGATCAACATCCCGCACCCGGCCATATTCCAGCGCGAACTCGCGACCAATCCCGCGCAGCAGGCCGCCAGCGCCTATATCCGCCTGTTCGTGCAGGAGGGTTCGGAAGCGCAGGTCTGCGCGAACGATTTCGAATACCTGCGTGGCTTTATCGTGAAGGGAGGCAACTACGAAAGCCTGCCGTCCTGGTTCGACGACACGCTGCAGGCCGAGTATCGGCATATGTGGTCGCGACCTGGTTCGGTTCGCGCCGGGCTCTCCTACTATCGTGCCGCGGTGCCGCATCAGAGCGGCCGCGACAGCACACAGCCGGAACAGCTCGCAATCGCTGCGCACGCGCTCACCGTGCAAGTGCCAACGCTCGTCATATGGGGGGAGCAGGACAAACTGCTCTTGCCCGGATGTCTTGACGGCGCTGAACAATACTTCGCGCAACTATGTATCGAGCGCATTCCGGAGGGGAGCCATTGGGTGGTGCACGAGCAAGGCATGCGAGTGAACCGCGCCATCGAACGCTTTGTCAGCGATCGTTGCGAGTGAGTTGGAGACCGCTTGAGTCCGCAAGCGGTCGTTGCCGGACAACCTGCTCAGGGCCGAATACTCACGTCCCGAACCACGCCGTCATCGAATTCAGCAATCTTGCCCAGCGCGTCGCAGTCGAGCACCTGTATCGTCGAATAGGCGAGCGAGACGACGCCGGCGCTTTCGAGCGCCTTGAGTTCCCGGTTGACGGCTTGCCTCGACGCGCCCAGCAACGCGCCGAATTCTTCCTGCGATAGCTTCAGCGCCAGGGTCACGGTTTCGCCCCGCGTGATTCCGTGAACGGGTAGCAGCGAAGCCAGCGCGCGCGCGACACGCACGCGAAACGGTGCGAGCGCGTTGGCGGAGGCACCGCCGTACAGCACCCGCGAGCGCTTGCAAAACAGCAGCAGAAAAGCGTGGGCAAGGCCTGGGTCTTGACGTAGCGCCTCGAGAACGACATCACGCGGAATTCCCAGCACGACCGCTTCGCCGTGAGCGCGCGCGTCATAAAGCGATCCGCCGCCGTCGATGATCGGAATGAGTCCGTAAATCAGGCCCGCACCGAGATACGCGATAACGAAGTGCTTGCCCGCGAGCGTCGATACCCCGATTTCGAGCGCCCCGGAAAGTACGACGAGCAAGGTTTCGATCGGCTGACCATATGAGGACAGCAAATTCGCATCGGCGAATTTCATGATGCGCCCCGTTTCGACGAAGCGCTCCAGCGTCGTTTCGGCGGTGCCGCGCAGCATGTCCGAACGGGTGAGGATGCGGTGCGCCAGCGCGCGCCACGACGAATCTGCGAATTCTGTCGTCATGGTGACAGATTGATGCGGCGCATCACACCGAAAATCACCATGACACTGGCAACGAGCGTACCGGACACGCTTCACTCCAGAAAAAGCCGAACACGGCTACACACATAACAAGAGGGGCGGCTGTGCCGCGAAAACTGCACAGGCAGCAACGCATCGCGAAAGTTTATACCGGCGCGCGAAGTTTTTTTGTGCCGCGCGGCGAGCGTGCTGCCGAAGGCACTCCGCCACCTCCACTGACACGAGACAGATCTTGACTTCAGCGTCCCACTACCGTCCCCGCCAAGCGTGGTCCGTTGCCGTCCTGCTGGCGGCGCTCGCGACCATCAACTTTCTGGACAAGGTCGTGCTTGGTATGGTCGCCACGCCGCTCATGGCCGAATTCGGCCTGTCGCCGGCCGCGTTCGGCATGGTCGCGGGCAGCTTCTTCTGGCTCTTCTCCGTTTCGAACGTGATAGGCGGATTGCTGGCCGATCGCCTTCCCACGCGTTGGCTGCTTTTGGGCATGGCGGCGATCTGGTCACTGCTGCAATGGCCGCTCGCAGCATCGGGAAGCGTCGTCACGCTCGTCGTGTGCCGGGTCGTGCTGGGCGCGGCCGAGGGTCCGTCCTTTCCCGTCTCGGTTCATGCGCTGTTCAAGTGGTTCCCCGACGACAAGCGCAGCCTGCCCATCGCGATCATCAATCAGGGCGCCGCGCTCGGCGTGATCCTCGCCGGCCTGCTGATGCCGCTTGTCACACACCACTGGGGATGGCGGGTCAACTTCATGGTGCTCGGCGCTATCGGCGTCGCCTGGTGCGTGCTGTGGCTGCGCTTCGGGCAGGAGGGCACGCTGGCGGATCGCGCCGCGCGCGAGACTGCCGCGCGCGTGCCCTATCGGACCATCCTGCGGCAACCGGCGATCCTGCTCGTCTTCCTGTTGAGCTTTGCCGCCTACTGGACCCTCGGCCTCATTCTGACCTGGCTGCCCTCGTATCTGCAGACCGGGCTCGGCTACGACAGCGTGAGCGCCGGCCGCATTTTCGCGCTCGTGGTTCTCTTCAGCGCGCCTGTCACCATCGGGGTCTCGTGGTTTTCGGGACGGCTGCTGGCCCGCGGCACCTCCACGCGCGTCGCACGCGTGCAGATCGTCAACGGTTGCTTCGTGCTCAGCGCCGCCCTGTTTCTCGCCCTCGCGACCCTGAGTCTCACGCCGCTGCAAAAGGTCGTGGTGTTCGCGTTGGCGAGCGCGCTGCCCATGTGCTGCTTCGCTCTCGTCGTGCCGGTCGTCGCCACACTCGTGCCATCGGCTCAGCGCGCCTCCATCATCGCCATCATGACGGCCCTCGCGAGCGTCGCCGGCGCCATCGCACCGCCGGTCACGGGCCGTGTGTTGCAGGCTTATGGCGCGGCGAATGCTCGATCCTACGAAACGGCGTTTCTCATTGGCGCCGCGCTGATGGTGATCGCCGCGCTGCTAGCCGCCTGCTACCTTCATCCCGACCGCCAACGTCACGACACGCCCGCCACGCTAACCCCCGAATCGCCCTGACGCCTTTAACCCAATGTTTCCGACCATGACACCAGACACTTCGCTCCCGCTCGTGACCGCCGACAATTTCGTCAGCGCGGAATCGGACTTCTATTTCGCAGCAGCCGTGCGACAGGGCGGCTTCGGTCGCTTTCACCATCGCCGCGACCTCATGCCCGTGGACCAGCAATCCATCGTGCGGGCCAATCGCGACACGCTCTATTCCGCCGCGGTCTTCGATCTGGACGCGGGCCCTCTGACTATCGCGCTGCCTGAAGCCGGACGAGACTTCCGCTCGCTTCAGGTCATCGACATGAACCACCATGTGCGGGCGGTCGTCTACGACGCGGGCGAGCACACCTTCACCCGCGAGCAGATCGGCACGCGTTACGTTCTGCTGGGCGTGCGCACGCTCATCGATCCCGCCGACCCCGCGCAGATCGCCCGCGCGCACGCGTTGCAGGATTCGATTGCCGTGATGCAGCCCGCGCAGGGCGAATTCGAGGTTGCGCAATGGGATCCCGTCAGCCAGGCGAATGTGCGGGGCGCACTGCGCGCGCTCGGCGCGACCTTGCCCGACTCGCGCGGAATGTTCGGCGCACCGGACGAGGTCGAGCCGGTCCGGCACCTCATTGGTTGCGCGACCGCCTGGGGCGGCAATCCGGAGCGTGATGCGCTGTACCTGACCGTCGCGCCGCGAGCCAACGACGGCCAGACCGTCCATGTATTGCAGGTCGGCGAGGTGCCACTCGACGGATTCTGGTCGATCAGCGTCTACAACCGCGAAGGTTATTTCGAGCCGAACCCGCACGGCGCGTACACGCTCAACAACCTCACGGCGCAACGCGACGACAACGGAGCGATCCGCATTCAGTTCGGCGGCGACCCCGCAGCGGCTTCCAACTGGCTGCCCATCACGCCCGGCTGGAATTACATGGTCCGGCTCTACCGCCCTCACGCGTCGATCCTGAACGGCGAATGGCGCTTTCCCGAAGCACAGCCGCAGCAGTGATTCTGCGCAGCGCGCCGGATCTGCTTTCAACGCACCCAATTGCGGAATACAACAATGCTCGCAAGCACGAGTAACGACCCTGCTCAGGATGTCCCCGGTCACGCGACACTCACGCCCGCGCAAGCGCGCTTGATCGCGAGAGATGCGTACGTCTACGGCTTTCCGCTCGTCGACAACTATCGCGTTCTTCACACTTATTTCTCGAACTCCGCGCACCCGGAGTTCAAGGCGCCCTGGAACCGGCTTCACAACGAAGCGCGGGTGTACACGCACGAAGACACCGTGTATCCCACGCCGAATTCCGACACCCCGTATTCGCAACTCGGCGCCGATCTTCGCGCCGAGCCGCTCGTCATCACCGTGCCGAAGGTCGACGAGGGCCGCTACTACTCGTTGCAGTTCGTCGATCTGAACACCTTCAATTTCGCGTACGTCGGCAGCCGCGCCACGGGCAACGGCGCGGGGCGATATCTGCTGGCCGGTCCCGCATGGCAGGGCGAAACGCCGCCAGGAATCGACCGCGTGATCCGTTCGGAAACCCAACTGGCGTTCGTGTTCTTTCGCACCCAGTTGTTCGGCCCCGCCGACATCGAAAACGTCAAGGCCGTGCAAGCCGGGTACGCGGTCGAGACCTTGTCCGCGTGGCTCGGCCGGGACGCGCCGCCGGCAGCATCGCCCGATGCATTCAAGGCGCCGCTCGATGCCGACGCGCAACGTCACTCGCTGGCGTTTTTCGATGTCCTGAACCACGTGCTGCAGTACTGCACACCGCATCCCGAAGAGCGCACGCTGCGCGAGCGCTTTGCGCGGCTGGGCATCGGCACGGGCGCGACGTTCGATGCATCCACGCTGCCGCCACAGATTCGCTCGGCGATCGCTGATGGCATGGCCGACGCGTGGAACGATTGTGAGGCCTTGGGCAAGCGCATTGCCGCGGGCACGGTATCGACGGCGGACCTGCTGGGCAGTCGCGAGTTTTTGCAGGGCAACTATCTGTACCGGATGCGTGCCTGCGCCACGGGTCTTTATGGCAACTCGAAGGAAGAGACGCTTTACCCGCCGTACTATCTCGACACGCACGGCGAACCGCTGAACGGCGCCTCGCACCGCTACGTGCTGCGCTACGCGCCCGGGCAGTTGCCGCCAGTGCACGCCTTCTGGTCGTTGACACTGTATGCACTGCCATCGCGGCTGCTGATCGCCAATCCGCTTGGCCGCTATCTCATCAATTCCGCGATGCTGCCCGATCTGAAGCGCGATCCCGATGGCGGTGTGACGATTCACGTGCAGGCCGACTCTCCTGGCGCCGGGCGCGAGTCGAACTGGCTTCCCGCACCGCACGGCCCATTCGTGATCGCGGGACGTCTGTACTGGCCCAGGCCGGAGGCGCTAAACGGTACGTGGAAGGCGCCCGGGCTGCAACGAGCCGAATGAATGGTTGCTCCGGAGACGGCGCCTTGTGGATAAACGGAACCAGTTGCCATGGCGCTTGCACGGTTGGCTCGGCTGTGTTGAACAGCGCACGAGGGTCCGCGCGGCCCGGCGCTCTCATCTGGCGTCAGGCTGATTGGGGCGGCCAGTCTCCGGAGAGCCGATCCCGCGTGGTCGTGAAATCTTCGGATACCTGAACACGTGCACCAGGCGTCGTCGAGCAGCGCGAATTCAGGCACGGACTGGCGAACCCGATGCGCTCAGGCTCATTGCGCGCCCGGCGCGGGGAACACGGCCCTCCAGTCCTGCTTCATACTCACGACAACCCATCCACGCGTGGCAGCTTCATCCCACGCCTTGTCGAGGCTCGCCGATCCAGCATGGCGGTCGTAGGCGAACTCGCGCGCGGCATCGTCGTGATGGAGCAACAGTCCAAGCGAAGGACCGTCACCGCCCGTCACGTATTCGAGCATCTGGCGGTCGCCATCGGAGTTTCCAAATGCGAGGATCGGGCGCCGCCCCATCGCCCGGAAAATACCCACCGGCTTGTTCGCCCCGTCGTCCCAGAAGTCGAAGCCCGGTTCGCGAATCAGCACGGGTTTGCCTTCGCGTACGTCGTATTTCAGTTTCTCTTCGCTACCCACGATATGCTCCGGCGCAACGCCGTAGGCTTTTTCCACCCAGACACGCATGAATTCCGCCGTGCCGCCCGAGACGATCCAGACCGTGAAGCCATTGGCGCGCAACAGGTCGAGCAATTCCAGTTGTGGCTGGTAGACGAGTTCGGTGAAAGGCCGGTTTAGCGTGGGATGCTTCGCGCTCGCGAGCCACGTTCGAATCGACTGGTCGTACGCTTCGGTGGTCATGCCGCTATTGGCCACTTCCAGCAATTGCAGAAGCGCCTTCTCGTTTTTCGCGAGCGCAGCCGTGTCGTGCGCGATCAGCGCCTTGAAGGCTGGATTGCGCTTCCACTCCGGGTGCTGGGGTGCGGCCTTCTTGAGCTGGTCGATCATGAACGCAACCTGGAATGGCACTGGCTGCTCGCTCCAGAGTGTGCCGTCGTTATCGAAGACGGCGATGCGCGCCTCCGGCGGAACATAGCGCGGGCCACCATCCTGAGTAACGTCGGCGATGAACTTGAGGATCGCCGCGCGAGCCGCGCCATCCTGCCAGGAGGGCAGCGCCTCGGCTACCGGCGCTCCTGCTGCAACGGCCTGAGCGGCCTGGGTTGTGGGCGGCGGCGGTTCATGGCTTGCGCAGGCGGAAAGGGCGAGACACGCGCATGCCACAAAAGCGGCAATGCCCTGTCGCACGCTGCGCGCGCCGGAAAGGTGCTGGGCTGGTCGCATCGTGATTCGATCCTCTGTTGACGCGGATATACGCCAATATAACAACGCCCGAACGGTCAGTTACCGCCTGGCATGGGTATGTTGAAGCCGTTCTTCTGGAGTGAATCGCGGATGTACTGGAACCGCTCGTGCTGGCTAAGCGTGATAGGCCACGAGTAAGCCTCGCCCTGCGCCTTGCGCGGCGGATACTGAACGGAGGTCTTCATCCTTTTCGGCCATGCGGTCGAGATTGAGCAGCATACGATTCCCCTGACAATCGTTGAACGGCCGGCGTTGCCTCGTGTTGTGAGCAATAAATATGGCGCGCTCAGTCAGGATTTCGCCACGAGTTGGATAGAGTCGCGTCATGCGCAATTCGTCCCTGTCATGATGACTGGCAACAAGTGTTCTCCGAAACCGCGCCGGATACCATTGGGGTAAGGGGAAAAGCGATTGGCATTTTGGGCGATGCCTTACTAAACACCGCTCAAATCCGGCGACTGTCGTAGCGTGATCGATGATCCTTGGGCGGGGTGGACAGAGCAGCGGCAGGGTGCTGATCCGAAGCAGCCGTTCTTCGGTCCGGGACATTCAGCATAAAAAAGGCACTCAAGGCGATCGCCGCGTTCGGTCGTCGGGCGCTGGTCGGCCAGTTACTGACATTCGCGAACGTCCGTTATCGAGTCGCCTATACCGTGCGGCAAAAACTATTCTGGGCGAGCTACGCTTCGTGGACTAGTCTTTTGCATGCGGGTAGTTGCTTCTCTTCCACACGCTGTCCGTCGGTGCAGCGCTGTAGTCAATGGTTGGAGGTCATGCAATGAACGGCAAAACCCTCTTTACCGGCATCTTATTACTGGCCGGATTCTTCTGCCCCGTATCACCTGCATTTTCTCAGTCATCTCCTCCAGCGTCCGAAACAGCAAAACAAACCAAAGCGCTGGTCGACAGGGCCGCCGCATTGATAGACAGTAAAGGCAAAGCCGCATTTTCCGAGTTCAGAATCAAAGACAGTGAGTGGTTCCATGGCGACACCTATCTCTTTGCTTATGATCTGAACGCAAACGTCCTGTTGAATCCGGCCTTCCCTGCACGGGAAGGGACTAACGTCCACGGCCAGAAAGATACCAACGGCAAGCTGTTTCATGACGCCATGATACAGACGGCTGAAACAACCGGATCGGGCTGGGTTGACTACATGTTCCTCAGACCGGGGCAGACTGAGCCATCGCATAAATGGACCTATGTGAAGGCAGTCAAGATTGACGGGGTTCCAGGCTTGGTGGGTTCGGGCTTCTATTCGAAGTAGGTTCGGGCAGGCGGCGTTCGCCGATGCGGGTCACGTCGAAAGTTGAGCGTCTGCTTTCGGTGCTCGAAATTCACAGATTGAAATTCCGCTTCGGGTCGAAGACAGTCCGCCGCCGCGACCAAAGATCGGCCAACTCCAGACGTCGCTATGTAAATCTCAGCAACCAGACGAATCGTCCAATCTTCGGTCAACGGTCATTGTCATGTATTGCGATGACCTACACGTATTACGATCGCCAGGCGCTGAGCGTGTTCTTATTAAACTTTCTATTCTTCATCACAATGCGCAGATTCTGGTCTGGATTGCCAATCAGGTCGATGATCATCGAGCGGATTGCCGTCTACGGGCAGCAGATCCGCGTACGCACCTTGTTCGAGCATGCCGATTTGCGCGGTTAGGGATTGCGATGACCGGATAGCCTGAGTAGCTCTGCGTTGGTGCTCATTGCCATCTCCAGCGCTTCGGCTGCTGTACCAGCGCTTCAGATGTGTGAACATCTTGCCTTGCCGTGTGGTGAGTTCCCGCGAAGAGATCGGGTCGGCAAAGCTCAACGCGATCAACCCGCGCGCCTACCTGGAATACGTCCTGACCTATATCGCTGATCACAAGATCCCACGCATCGACGAATCGCTGTCCTCGAACGTGGCCGGCAAACTGAAGCCGGTCTCTCCGCCTACACCCTTAACCAGGCAGATCTAAATAGATCTGGATCCTCCGTGATCTATACGGATTCCACCACGCCATCACCATCATGCCTCACGCGCGCGAACGAGGAACTGGCCCAGCCGAGTCGCTTACGTTATATTTCAGTACGCACAGTGAATCTATAAATGTCCTGAGCGGCGCAATCGCGTACGGCCCGTTCATCTGCCACGGAGAAACGGAATGATCGTCGACGTGTTGAATCCACGCATGACCAGGGTGTTGGCAGGTTCCGCGCTGTCGCTGTTCTCGCTCGCTGCGATGGCGGACGACACACTCGGCTTATCCGAGAGCCTGTTTTCGATAGGCTCGCCGGAGGTCAACCAGGCGCCCGGCGCGAACACGAGCCCGTGGCGGTTCGCGGTCGGAGCCGGGGTCGTGAACATGCCGAAATTCCCCGGCGCGAGCGGTACCAAATGGGAAGGGGTGCCGGTGGTGAGCGCCAGTTATGACCGCTTCTTCATTGGGTCCAATCCTGATGCCGCGTCGCTGCTGTCGCTGGGTGCCTATCTCTACCGTGACAGTAACTGGCGTATAGGCGCGGCCGTCACTTACGACTTCATACAGCCGCGTAGCGAATCGGATGACTCCCGGCTGCGCGGACTTGGGGACGTCAAACGGACCGCCCACGCCGAATTGTTCGGCATCTACACCTATGAGTTCATCTCGGCGCGCGCCAGTGTGCTGACAGACATCGCGGGCAACGACCGGGGCACGGTCGCGACATTCGATCTGCTGGGCAAATATCAGCCGATTCCCGCACTCACGCTTACCGCAGGCCCGGGATTGACATGGGCGAGCAGCAAATATAACGAAACCTACTTCGGCGTGACATCGGAACAGAGCGCCCGGTCCGGACTGCCAACCTATTCGGCCGGATCCGGTTTGAACCAGTTACGCTTTTCGGTCAACGGTGCTTACCGGATTACACCGCGTGTGAACGTTGGCGCGAGTGTTTCGTTCGCGTGGCTGCGCGGAGATGCAACCGACAGCCCCATCACCGAGAAGACGAGTCAGATAACGTACGGACTCTTCTTTAACTACCTTTTTTAGGCGATCTGGTCCCATAACCGCGAGCATTGCTTGAATGCATTGCGCATGAATGCAGTGGTTCAGTGAGGTGCCGACGGCCATCGGACCGGGTGCGGGCCAAAACGCGTCATTGGCATCGCTCGACAGGCGACGCTCGAGTGCCCGCTTCAGCCCTCAAAAACGGTGTTTGGTCAATCAGACGCGTGGCGCATGAAGCGTCGGAGCTTTCTGCGCACTCAGGAGCAATTCTTCGGCCAGTGTGAATGCGACTTCTCCGGCCGGCGAAGGTGTTCGTTCCGCAAGCACGACGAGAGCGAGGTCGAGGCCCATGCGTGGTGCGTCCCGAACGGGAACGGGTACCAGTGTCCTGGCTGCGAGTTCGTGGCGCACCGACGCAGCCGTGGCGAATAACAACGCATCGGTTCGCTCGGTAAACGACTTGAGCACGTGCAAGTCGTTGCATTCCAGTTGAAGCGCAACTTTCTCGTGCGAACGAATCTTCAACAGACGTTGTACGGACGTCCGCATGAATGGAGGCAACGGCACCGAGACCAATGGGTAAGCGCGCAACGCATGAACTGACACCACGCCCTGCCGCGTCAGCGGATGTCCTGCGCGAACAAACCATGCGCCCTCGTGGCGCTTCATCGGCTTGATGGCCAGCGCGGCGTTTTCCGGCAGCACACGACGATCCAGCACCAGGAAGTCGACCTCCTCCGCGAGAAGCATCTCCACCATACGGATATCCTGATTGACCGCAATTTTCATCTCAACGGCGGGATGGCGTTTTGCAAACTCCACCAGTAGATCGGGCATCAGGACGGTCGTCGGATAGGGGCCGAGAGCGATGCGCACTTCGCCGGACTCATGCGACTTCAATAATTCCACATCCCGCGAGAGGCAGTTCGCCTCGAACAGCACGCGTCTCGCCCGGTCCACAACCATCTTGCCCGCCGGGGTCACCGCAACCCCTCGTGCCGCACGGTCAAATAGCCTGAGATCCAGTTCCTCCTCTATCGCCTGAATGCTACGGCTAAGCGCCGGCTGAGTCAGGTGGACGCGTTCAGCGGCGCGGGCGAAGCTTAGTTCTTCGGCAAGCGCAACGACATGCGAAAGACGGCGAACACTCAGTTCATGCATAACGCTCGATCTCCATACGGAACCCATTCATAGCGAGTTTAGGGTGTAAACGCCAATGATTCCCCATGCACGTTCTGCAAGCTTGTCATGAAAAGAATGCAATAGCCATCTGGCTGCACAGGACCGAGAATCCGGACGAATCGCTCGCATGACAGCGCCGCGTCAACTGGCACGGCTAGCTGCGACGACGAGCGGCAATACAACAATGGAGACACGCATGCCACCGGCCAACTTCCTTGTCCGCCCCTCGTTCGTTCTGCCCACATCGAAGAGCGGACCCCTTCCGAAATGGATCGCGACGATATTCTGCGCCGCTGGATTGGGACTTTCGCTGTACAGCGGGCCTGCAAGCGCCCTCGCGCCCACGCCGGAACCAGGGATGCAGTACGTACCCGGCAAGTTCGGCGACTGGCGCGAAGAGTACGCGTACGCGGTGGGCATTCAGGCCTATATCTTCGGGTATCCATGGATTTATGCGGCCACGTTGCGTCACCAGTGGATCACGCAATACGTGAACGACGATACGGCCCACATGGCGATCAATCAGTTCTGGACGACCCCGCGGCTTGTAACGGCGAAATGGCGTGATGGCGGCACGCCGAACAATGACACGCTCTACTCGATTGCCTGGGTCGATCTTGGCAAGGAGCCCCTGATCCTCAGCGTCCCGGACACAGGCGACCGCTATTACACGATCCAGTTGACCGGCATGGACTCCGACGACTTCGCAAGCGTCGGTGAGCGCAACACCGGCAACCACGCTGCGAATTACGCCATCGTCGGTCCGGACTGGAAGGGCGTGCTGCCCAAGGGGGTCAAGGCGCTAGCGCCGTCTCCAACCCGCTGGGCGTTGATATGGGGACGCACGCTCGTTGCAGGCGATCAGGATATGCCAGCCGCGCAGGCAATTGCGCATCAATACAGGCTGACGCCACTCTCGCTCTGGGGCAAGAAGAACGCCGTCACGCCAGAAAGTCATGACGTTTGGGCGCCGTCCGATCCTGCGGTTGATCCGCTCGCCCATTGGAAGACCATGAACCGCGCCATGACTGAAAATCCGCCTTCTTCGCGCGACGCACTGCTGCTGAAGACATTCGCCACGATCGGAATTGGCCCGGGAATGGACGTCGACAAGATGGATGACGCAACGAAGCGAGGCCTTGCACGGGCAGCGAAAGAAGGGTGGCTGATTCTCAACGGCACGTCTGCGACGGCGTATCACATGAAGAGCCTCGGTAACGGCTGGCGCTATTCGCCAACGACCTTCGGGAAGACCACGGCCGCCGATGATTTTCTCGTACGCGGCGGCCTGCAAAGCCTGATCGGCATTATCGCCAACGATCCTGCCGAAGCCATCTATCTGAACGCCCGTACCGATGTGGCAGGAAACCCGCTGAGCGGCGACAAACGTTATGTCATGCACTTCGGCCCCGGTCAGTATCCGGACTGCAAGGCATTCTGGTCGATCACGATGTACGGCTACGACCGCAACTTTATCGACAACCCGATCAACCGTTACTCCCTTGGCGACCGGTCGCAAGGCATGAAAAAAGATCCCGATGGCGGCTTGACGCTCTATATTCAGGCCGATTCTCCGGGTCAAGACAAGGAAGGCAACTGGCTGCCTTCGCGCCACGGTACGCCCTTCTATTTGCTAATGCGCACCTACATCCCGGGCGAGGCTTTGCTCGACCAGCGCTATGTACCTCCCGACGTGACCGAGGCAACGCGCTGAAGCGAGCGTAGCCGTTGAAATACGGCGAATCACCATCCACGCAACCCTGTGAACTCGTATTGCTCCGTCATGAGTCTCGTCTCGGCGCAACGCTACGCACCGAGACAGTCCGAATCCGACAACAACCGTTTTTCCCGATGTGACATTTCCATAACGACAAAGAGGAAGCATCAATGCGCGTTTGTAGACATGGTGTGTGCGGCATTGCGCTTGCACTGGCGGCGGGTACCGCGTCGGCAGGTGAATCCAGCGTCACGCTGTATGGGGTTGCGGATACGTACCTGCAGTACCTGGACAACGGCGGCCAGCACACGATTGCAGAAAAAAGCGGCGGCTCAACCGGTTCACTAATCGGTCTAAAAGGCAGTGAGGATCTTGGAGGAGGCCTAACTGCGCAATTCAATGTCGAGACAGGATTCAATCTCAACAATGGATCGCTCTTTGCCGACACCACCAACCTGTTCTACCGGCAAGCCTGGGTTGGGATCAAGGACGAAAAGCTAGGATCGCTGACTTTTGGTCGACAGTATGACGTGAGCTTCCGCGTCGTCTACCCGACGGATCCATTTGCCATCAACGAGGCGCTGTCGCCTTTCTCTGCGATGGTTCTGACGCCGGACCGGAATTCGCTATCGAATCAGTATGATCCGGGACGCCTGAGCAACTCGGTTCTCTACCAGACGCCCAGTTTCGTGGGCTTGCGAGCATATGCAATGTACGGCTTCGCGGCGACGGTGACACAGCCGGTGGCCGCGACAACGGGCAACGCACTGAACGTCGGAATTAACTATAGCGGTGCCGGTTTGTACGCGGGGTTCGCTTACATGAACCAGCACCCCGGCACGGAGACGATCACGACGCTGCCCGCGCCTCTGTCCTTACTGAGCACCGAGCATTTTATTGGCGCGTTCGCCTACAGGTTCGGATTCGTGAATCTGCAGTTTAACTATTCTTATCAACGCGCGAGCAGCCCGTCTGCACATTCGCTAGCGGCCGTGCTGGGCACTGCACACTCCCTCAGCATCGCGGAGCTTGGTGCCACGATCCAGGCCAGCTCGGCCGACAGCATCGAACTAGCGGCGCTCTACCGGAATGTGCGCGGCGCTCACGACAACACACCGGGTTTTGAAGCCGGCATCGATCACTTCATTTCAAAGCGCACGAGCCTCTACGCTCGAGTCGGCTATTTCAAGAACAATGGCACGGCTACCGTCAGTTGGCCGGGCGTCAGCGTTTCCGAAATGGCCACGAATCAGTTCATGACTGCCATTGGCATGACCCACCGGTTCTGATTCTCAAACGATCTACCGGCCGCGAAACGGCTGCGCTATGCACAGCGTAGCCGCCGCATGGCACTGCGCGCAGGTTGGCGTGATGTACACAGTGCAGCCGATCGCCATCTACACGGAGCCACTGGCCGACCGACTCGACGTTTCCGCTGCCACGACTTCACGATTCGACCGATCATTACCTATGACACGGCGATGGGTGCGACGCCCCAATTCCACAGGCTTTCTGAACTTCACGATAAATCGATCTGTGTGGTACCGGACGCCGCGCGCGAAGATGCTCGATGTCCCCGGATCATCAGGACTCCGTAGAACGTCGTTTTCTCCCGCGTATTCAAACCCCGCGGCCTCGACTTCCCGTCGCACCAACGCGGGATCGATGCGATGCAGTGCATTGGCGTCCTCCGTCAACGTACCGGGCCGCGCGCAGTGATCGACGATCACGTAGTGGCCGCCCGGTTTCAACGCGCGAAAAGCCGCGTCGTTGAATGAGCGAACGTCGACAGGACCCATCATCGGCGTGTGGAGATCGTGGTAGTTCTGGCCGATGAAAAACACGTCGATCGGCTCCGTCGGTGCGCCGGCCTCCGCCGCACTGCCCGCCAGCACCGTGACATTGCAGCGGTCGCGCGCGAACTGCTCGACCTCCTGCCGACCCGCCTCGATGCGCTCGATCTTTGTCAGCTCAGCGGGAATCGCCGCGAACACGCGTCCGCTGTCGCCGACCAGCGACGCGAACAGGCGCGTGAAATAGCCGCGAAACGGCAGAAAGTCGAGCACTTGATCGCCGGGCCCGATGTCGATGAAGCCAAGCACTTCGGCGGCGCTGTCACGCTCATCGCGGGCGCGATCGCGGCGAGGCCGGGTCCTGTCGGCCAGCGCCGCTTCGATCCGTTCATCGGTCGGGCGAATCATGGTCGTGTGCGCCACGGCTCAAACCGCTGCAACGCAGTCGATCTCGATGTCGAAACGTCCGGGCCACGCGGGCACGTTGATGAAGATCCGTGCCGGCGGCTGCGGACCGAAGAATCGCGCATAGATCTCGTTGACGATCGAAAACTTTTCGACCGACGTGCAGTAGACGTTGCACTTGAGGACCTGATCGAGCGACGATCCGCCGGTTTCGACGCAAAGCTTCAGTTGCTCAAGTACGCGTTGAGTTTGCTCTTCGATCGGCGCATCGAGCACTTCGCCGGTCTGTGGATCGAACGGCGGCAAGCCGGACACGTAAAGCGTATTGCCATGACGCGTGGCGACCGAGGTCGGCGCCTTCCAGCGCTCCAGCCAACTGGATAGCGGTTCGACACGGATGATTTCGCGAGGCATTTGTGGCTCCTTGAGTGCAAGACGATCAATGAATAGCCGCCATCACGCGGCGCCAGCGAACAGGGCATTGAGATCGGGGCCCGACGCGGCACCGGCGAAGCCGTCGAAGCGCCCCTCGGACAGTGCCTGCGCGGCGCGCATGAAGCTGCCCCAAGCCGCCCGCGCGAGCGCTCCGCCTACGCTTACGCGCCGCACGCCCAGTGCCGCCAGCTCCTGCAACGTCAGGGCCGGATTACCGCCGATCAGCACGTTCACCGGTTTGGGCGCCACTGCGGCGACGACGGCAGCGATCTCCTCGCGTGTCCGGATGCCGGGCGCGTACAGGCAATCCGCGCCCGCAGCCGCGTACGCCTGCAGGCGCGCGAGGGTGTCGTTCAGGTCGGGCACGCCAACGAAAAAGTTTTCCGCGCGACCGACAAGCACCGTATCGCCGCCGCTTTCGTCAATCGCTCGCCGCGCCGCAGCGAGCCGCGCCACGGCGGTCTCGACCGGCAACAACGGCGCGGCCGCATCGCCGGTCGCGTCCTCGATCGAGAGACCCGCCACGCCGGTCGCGACCGCGAGTTTTACGCTCTCGGCAACTGCGGCCGGATCGTCGCCGAAGCCGCTTTCGAAGTCCGCATTGACCGGCAGATCGGTAGCCTCGACCATTGCGCGCAGGTGCGCGAGGATGTCGTCGCGACTCACCTGATTGTCGGCGCGGCCGGTCGACCACGCGTATCCCGAACTCGTGGTCGCGATGGCCTGAAAGCCGAGGCTTGCGAGATAGCGCGCGCTACCCGCGTCCCAGGGGTTAGGCAGCGTGAAACAACCGGTTTCGTGCATGGCGCGAAATGCTGCGCGCTTTTCAGCCGTGGTGCGTGGCATGGCAGAACTCCAGAAAAGGACGAAGCCCCTGCGGGCTTCCCAACGCGCTCAGGCAATTTCCGTCTCGACCACCGGGAAATCGATCTCCGTGTCGAAAACGTTATTGATGAAATTCGTCAGCATGAACTGTGCGCTCAACGCAATGATCTCGACGATATTGGCATCGCTGTAGCCGGCGGCGCGCACTGCGTCAAGGTCGCCCGTCGTCACCTTGCCGCGCGTTTCCATCAGCTTGCGTGCGAACGCCACAGCGGCTGCCACGCGAGGCTCGTCCGACTCGCCCAGTCTGTTGCGGCGGATTTCGTCACTGGAAAGGCCGGCGAACTGGCTGGCTACGTAGCTGTGGGCACTGAGGCAATACTGGCAGCCGTTGACCTGCGAAACGGCGAGTGCAATGCCGTCGCGCGTCCTGATGTCCAGTGTTTTGGCAAGCGCGCCCTGCAGCCCGGCCCAGCCATTCAGTGCCTGTGGGCTTTGCGCCATGATGCGAAAGAGGTTCGGCGTGAGTTTGAGTTGGCGCGACACGGCGTCGACGACAGCCTTGGACCCGGCGGGGATATCGTGCGGAATGGCGATACGGCTCATGGTAGTGCTCCCTGGATTCGGTTCGAACTGCGGTTGATCGCTGCGGGAACAGACGTTCCTGCATTGAGATGCAGTCTAGGAGCGATCGCCGTGCACGGGATCCGGCAAACGTGCGCGAGAGTCCGGCGACGGCGCTGCGTCAGCGGCGCGAGTGAGTCAGGACGAAGGGAGTGCGGCCCGATACTCGGCGGGCGCCGCGCCATAGATTTCACGGAAGGCGCGTATGAAGGCGCCGCGGCTCGCGTAGCCGGCGTTGCGCGCCACCTGGTCGAGCGGGAGATCGCCTGCGCGAAGCTGGACGGCGGCCTGACGCATCCGGATGTCGCGAAGCACCTGCATCGGCGCCTGGCCGAGGGCCGTGGAGAAGCGCGCCATGAACGCGGAACGGCTCAGACACGCGATCTGCGCAAGACTCTCGACCGTGTGAGGCGCGGAAGGCCGTGCGGTCATGTCGGCGAACGCGCGCGCAATCTGCGGATCGCGGAGCAGCGCGAAGCGTTCCATCCACAGCGCGCTGGTTTTCAGCGAGCGACGCACCAGCGCGACGATCACCTGTTTGAGCAGCGCGCCCGACATGGCGCCGGCGCCGATTTCCTGCGCGATGAGTTCGTCGAAGGCGGTGCGCAGGTAGACGTCGAGCCGGTCGGACGGATCGAATTGCTCGACGATCGGCGTCGATAGTGTTTCGAAGAGATTGATCGAGGCGCCGAAAACTGCGTTGAAGTAACCGCAGATCATCACGGTCATGGGCTCCGTCGATCCAGCGCGGAACCGGTTGATCGAATCGACGACCCGCTTGTGCTCGCGGCCGGACACGACGACCGGCGCGATCCCCGCCTGGTTCGCGGGCACTTCCAGCTTCAGCGGATGACGCGGTGGGACGATCAGCAGCGTGTGCGGCGCAAGGGGTACCGCGTCGGCGCCTGCGATATGCAGAAGCCCTCTGCCGGAAAGGATGTAGTGAATGCCCGGAGCCTCGTTACCGTCGAGTTCGAGCACGAACCCTTCGCTGACAAGGCACTCGGACAGGCCCAGTACGCGAATCTCGAGCAGCGCGATGAGTTCGTCGAGATGCGCCGTGGAAATGCGCGGAGAAGGCGTTGGGAGGGACATTCGTTCGGAAGTCCGCGGCAATGCGGACCCAATCTGGAACGCGATGACGGATTGTCGCACGACTACCGCGTGGAGCGACCGGGACCACGCGCTCCCAATCATGCTGCGTATTCCACTGGGTGCTGGCAGTATATTTGCTACCGATTGTCCTAACTCCGCGCCCTTTCGGACTTTTCATGCCGAGACCGTCGTTTTCCACCCAACTCTACGTGCTCTGGATTCTCGTCGCCATCCTGTGCAGCCTGCTAACGGGTGTCGTGTGGCTGGTGCTGTCGTCGGCGCTCGGGGAACGCGTCACGGTCGCGAAACAGCAGGCGGCCGCAACCTGCATGGCGGTCGCGTCGCGTTACGACCTGTCGATGCAGCGGCCGGGTGAAGCCAACGTCGATCTCATGCATGCCGTGCTCGACCTCGTGCTGGTCCGTACTGAGGGCATCGAAGGCGGCTTCTGGACGCCTGCGCCCGCGCCTGGCGCACCGAATGGATTTCTCGCCTACGCTTTTCCTACGTACGAAGGAAGCGGCGTGAAACGCGACGTCCCCGAAGCCGAGACACCGCTCATTCTTCGCACGCTTCGAAACGTTGCCGGGACTGGGCAGACGCGCGCCGACGTCGTGGCCAGCGGCGCGGATGCGGTGATCGCCGTCGCGTGCCCGGTTCCGCATCATGCCGGCCTGCTCGCCTGGATGCTCACCCGCGCGCGCCCGCCGCTCGGGCCGTATGGGGAGCGCGCCGCGTCCTTTCTTGCAGGCGTGCTCGCGATCATCGTGGCGCTGGCCCTGCTGCTCGCGCTGGCGCTCAGGCGCTGGAAGCGCAACCTCACGCGGCTCGAACAGGCGCTCGCGCCGGACGGCAAACTGGAGCAGGGCGAGCGCCTCGAGCGACTCGGCGAACCCGATCTGGATCACATCGTCGATGCACTCAACCGCTATGTCGAACGCGCGGAGAGCCTGCAGTGCGAGGCGAGCGAACTGGGCGCGAAGCTCGGGCAGGCGGAACGCTTCGGCGCGCTGGGCAAGATGGCCGCGCAGATGGCGCACGAGATCCGCAATCCGGTGGGCGCCATGCGGCTCAAGGCTGAAAACGCGCTCGCGGCCGACGACGCCCGGCGCATATCGGCGTTGAAGGTCATCATCGAGCAGGTGGGGCGCATCGAAACGCAGCTCACGAGCCTGCTCGCGCTCACGCAGCCTGTTACCGTCCGCGCGCAGGAAGTCGAGCTGCGCGCGTGGCTCGCCGAACGGGTTCACAGCCACGAAGCGCGTGCGGAAAGCCGGAAGATATCGTTGCGGGCGGAAGTCGAAACCCCCGCGCCGCCGCCCGTCTTCGATGCCGAGCAGGTGGCGCGCGCGCTGGACAACCTAATGATCAATGCGCTGCGGCATGCGCCGGCCGGCGGCCACGTCACCGTACGGGCGCGCGCCTTAACGGACGACGGTGGCGAGCGGCGGCTGCGGCTCGAAGTCATCGACGACGGGCCCGGCGTGTGTGCGGCGGAGCGCGAGCGCATCTTCGAGCCGTTCGTGACAGGCCGACCCGACGGCTCGGGTCTCGGCCTTGCCGTGGTGCGCGAGATCGCATCGGCGCATGGCGGCCGCGCGTGGCTCGCGCAAGATTCGGAGTTGACCTGCTTTGTAATCGAATTGCCATGGCGACCATCCTGATCATCGACGACGACGAAGCCTTCCGCGACGGCCTCGCGGAAACCGTGCAGGACCTTGGGCATACCGCCCTCGAGGCACGCTCGCGTGAAGAGGCGTTTGTACGTTTGCGCGAGGCGCCGCCGCCCGACTGCGTCTTTCTCGACTTCCGGCTGCCGGACGCGGATGGCCTATCGGTGCTCGAAGCACTGCGCGCCACGGACGGTCTCCAGCAGATACCCGTGGTGATGCTGACCGCGTACGCGACCAGCGACAACACGATCGGCGCGATGCGGCTAGGCGCCTTCGAGCATTTGACGAAGCCGGTCGGCCGCGACGAGATCGCGGCGCTCCTCGCGCGCATCCTCGCGACGCGCGCCGATACGGTCGCTGCGCCAACGAGCCGCCCGTTCGCGAATGAAACACCGTCGAGCGAGCCGCAGTTGCTTGGCATCAGCGAAGCCATGCGCGACGTGCAGAAGCGCCTTGGCCGTGCAGCGGGCACGAACGCGACGGTGCTGATCACCGGCGAGACGGGCACCGGCAAGGAAGTGGCGGCGCGCGTGCTGCATCGCGCGTCGCCGCGCGCCGGCGGCCCGTTCATCGCCGTGAACTGCGCGGCGATTCCCGAAGACCTGCTCGAGAGCGAGCTTTTCGGTCACGGCAAGGGCGCGTTCACCGGCGCCCATGTGGAGCGGCGCGGCCGGTTCGAAGAGGCGCACGGCGGCACGCTCTTTCTCGACGAGATCGGCGACATGCCGCTCGCCATGCAGGCGAAGCTGCTTCGCGTGCTGCAGGAGCGGCAGATCACGCCGCTCGGCACCAGCCGGACGGTCGCGGTCGATGTGCGCATCGTGGCCGCGACGCATCGCGATCTGCCGGCCATGGTCGCGGCGGGCGCCTTCCGGCAGGACCTGTCGTATCGGCTCAACGTGATTCCGCTGCACCTGCCGCCCCTGCGCGAGCGCGTGGCGGACATCCTCCCGCTCGCGGAGCACTTTCTCGCGAGCGTGGCAGCCGCGCCAGAGTCAGCGCGCAAGCATCTTTCCGCCGATGCCCAGCGGCTGCTCGCCAGCTTCACCTGGCCCGGCAACGTGCGCGAACTGGCCAACGCGATCGAACGCGCGAGCGCGCTTGCCCCGGCTACCCTGCTCACGCGCGAAGACTTCGCGTTTCTGTTCGATCCGGCCTCGAACGCCGCCGACACGATTCCCCCGCGTCTCATCGACCTTCCGCTGCACGACGCGCTCGCACAGCTCGAGCGCGCACTGGTTGCCCGGGCCCTCGCGCTCGCCGGCGGCAATCGCGCTGAAGCCGCACGCCGCCTCGGCATCAGCCGCCAGTCGCTCTATACGCGTCTGGCGAGTCTCGGCCTGTCCGACCCCGACGCCTGACGACGCGCCTCTGTCAATCAACCGGACGGCACCTGTCCGGTTGATTGACACTGCGGGCCAGCTTCATCGCTCTGATCCCCACCCGCACGGCGCTTCCGGGCGATGGCACAGGCCTTGCAAAAGAGGCCATGCCAGCTAAAGGAGTGGACCATGCAAGCGAACCTGAAATATCCATGCCGAGGGGTTGCAGCACTCGCGTTGAACGTCATGAGCCTCGCGGCGTTCACTTTGGCGAGCATCGGATGTGCGGCGCAAACCCAACCCGAGCCGCCATCCGGCATCGCCGCCGTGGCGCCGCCCCCGCCATCAGCCATCGCCCCCGCACCGCTTGCCGATGCCGGCGCTGCCCTTATCGCGCAGGTTGTCGTCGCCCGCTTTCTCACCAACCCCGATGGCGACGTCGACGGCTTTCTGACGAGCGACGGCATGCTCGTGCATTTCCCGCCGCACATGGGCCCGCAGCTCACTGCCATGGTTCGTCCGGGCGACCACGTGCAGGTGAGCGGATGGCGCGGCCCAGGCGGCAATCTCGCGGCGCAGCGGATCGCCGACACACGCAGCGGCCAGCAGCTAGTCGATCAGCCGCCTGCGGGCCCGCCGCCATTGCCGCCTGAGTTGCGGGCCGCTGCGCTGTCGCGTCTGAGCGTGCAGGGGCAGGTGGCTCACGTGACGACTGCACCGCGCGGCGAGCCGGACGGCGTGATTCTGGCCGACGGCACCGTCATCAAGCTCACGCCGCCGATCGCCCAGCAGTTTCCGGCGCTTTTGCAAACGGGCGCGAACGTTTCGGCGCAAGGCTACGGCACCCGCAACCAGTACGGCACGGCACTGCAGGCGACGGCGTTCGGGTCGCCCGGCAACCTGACGCAGCTCTACGATCGCCAGCCCCCCGCTCCCTGAGCCTGGGCCGGCTTCACCCGGCATGGCCAACATTGAAAGAGGACTAACAACATGCATTGGATCGATCCCGACAGCCTTCCCGAAACACGCGGCACGGTGAGTCGTTTTCTGTTGAACCCGCACGGCGAACTGGACGGCCTCGTGCTCGGCTCGCGTCGACTGCGGCAGGTTCACTTTCCGCCTCACCTGTCGCCGCAGGTCGTACGGCTGGTCGCTGTGGGCGACGAGGTCCGCATACGCGGCGTGAAGCCGCGCGGCGCAGACATGATCGCAGCGGTCTCCATCACCACGAAGAGCGGCAAGGCGATTCTCGACGAAGGCCCGCAGGGCCCCGGCGAGCATCGCCAACGGCCAGAGGTGGAGCGCGAGCCGATGCAGGCGAGCGGTGAAGTGCTGCTGTCGCTGTTCGGTCCGAAGGGCGAACTGCGCGGCGCGCTGCTGGACGACGGCACGTCGTTGCGCATGGCGCCTCATGCCGCGGCCGAACTCGCGTCGTATCTCGCGCCGGGGTTCCATGTCCAGGCATGGGGGGCAGGTATCAGGAACCGGCACGGGCGCACCATCGACGTGGATGAGATCGCCGAACTGATCGACATGTGACTCGCCGCCTCAAGCCCTGGCGCCCATCAAGAACGGCCACGCACGGTGATCGAAAGATGAACCCTCAGTACGCCCTCGAAGCCCTGAACTTCTTCATGGCTGATGTGCAGGCGGGCGTCGGGCCGTTTCTCGGCGTCTATCTGCAGGCGCAGGGCTGGCATCCCGACGCCATCGGCACCGTGATGACGCTCGGTGGCATCGCAGGCATGCTCGCAACCTCGCCGGCAGGCGCACTCATCGACGCGACCCGTCACAAGCGCGGCATCATCGTGGCGGCAGGGGTGATGACGACGCTCGCCTCGCTCGTGCTGTGGGTGGCGCATAGCTGGTGGATGGTCGCCGCGGCGCAGACCCTCGCGGCGGTTACGGGCGCAGCGCTCGGCCCGGCAGTGGCCGGTGTGACGCTGGGCATCGTCCATGCACGCGGCTTCGACCGGCAGTTCAGCCGCAACCAGGTGGCCAATCACGCGGGCAATGTCGTGGGCGCGGCGCTGTCGGGCCTGCTCGGCTGGCGTTATGGCTTCGGCGCGGTGTTCGCGCTCGCAGGCTGCTTCGGCGTGCTTACGGTCGTCTCGACGCTGCTGATCCGTGGCGATTCGATCGATCACGACAGCGCACGAGGCGCCGCGGCGGCGTCCGGGCAGGAGCACGAGCAGGCGAGCGGCTTTCGCGTGTTGCTGACCTGCCGCCCGCTGCTGCTGCTCTCCGCCGCGCTCGCGATGTTTCATCTCGGCAACGCCGCGATGCTGCCGCTATATGGCCTCGCGGTCGTCGCCGCGCACAAGGGCAATCCGAGCGCGTTCACCGCGCAGACCATCGTGGTCGCGCAACTGGTGATGGTCGCCGCCGCATGCTTCGCGAACCGGCTGATCCTGCGGCTCGGGTACTGGGGGGTGATTCTGATCACCTTTCTCGCGCTGCCGCTGCGCGGCCTGGTCGCGGCACTCTTCATCACGGCCTGGGGCGTGTGGCCCGTGCAGGCGCTCGATGGCATCGGCGCGGGGCTGCAAAGCGTGGCCGTTCCCGCGCTCGTCGTGCGGCTTCTTCAGGGCACCGGGCGCGTCAACGTCGGGCAGGGCGTGGTGATGACGGTGCAAGGCATCGGCGCGGCGCTGAGTCCTGTGCTGGGCGGCGTGCTCGCCCAGCATCTGGGCTATGCCGCGGCATTCCTCGTGCTGGGCGCGGTGTCGACCGGATCGCTCGCGCTATGGCTGCTGTTCGGCCCCTCCCTGAAGAAGGCTTGCCGCAGTTGCAGCGATCTCGACAACCCGGGCTCTCTCGCGACATGAATCCGATTCTCCTTCCCGGGGGCGAGTGTGATTTCGTGCTCGTTTTCGCGGTGCCAGCATGGACCCGTACACGGAACTCACGCGCGAGCTATTCTTCTCCGAACTGCCGCTCGCGCTGGACGGCGAATGAAGCACACGCATTTCGACGCAACGCGGTCATTTGAAAACAGGAGCCACGAGACATGAGCAACGCCGTGCATCACGCCGAAACCGTTGAAAGCGACGAATTGTTCCATCAGCCGCAGGTCGCGGCGCTGCGTGCGGACCTCGCGCTCGCGCTGCGCGCCGCCGCGCACTTCGGGCTGGGCGAAGGCGTATGCAATCACTTCAGCGTCGCGCTTCCCGGCGAAAAGGGCCTCTTTCTGCTGAACCCGCGCGGCCTGATGTGGAGCGAGGTGACGGCCGACGACATCGTCATTGTCGATGCGCAGGGCCGCGCGATGGCGGGACGCCACGCGGTCGAACCGACGGCGATGTTCATTCACGCGTCCATCCACGCCATTGCGAAGAAATCCTGCGTGCTGCATACCCACATGCCGTATGCCACCGCCCTCACCCTCACCCAGGACTGCGGGCTCGACACGACCCTGTCGCAGAACGCCATGCGCTACCATGGCCGCGTCGCGCTGGACCGCGAATACAACGGGCTTGCGCTTGGCCCGGAGGAAGGCGAGCGCATTGCGCACGCGCTCGACGGCAGAGACATCGGCTTCCTCGGCAATCACGGCGTGGTGGTGTGCGGCGCGCGTATCGACTACGCGTTCGACGACCTCTATTACCTGGAACGCGCCTGCGCCGCGCAGGTGCTCGCGGGTTCGACCGGGCGCGCGTCGCGGCCCGTGGCGGCCGATCTCGCGCAGCGCGTGGCCGATCAGATTCAGGGCGAGCGTTTGCAGTCGGAGCTGTTCTTCGCGGCGCTGCGAAGAACGCTCACATCTGCTTGACGCGCGGGTCGATCGTGCGCAGTCCTACTTTCCCCGCCACACCGCCTTGCGCTTTTCCGCAAATGCCGCTGCGCCCTCCCGCGCATCGGCGGAAGCGAAGACCGGGTCGGTGATCTCGCGCTGGCGCGCGAACATCTCCGCACTGGACCAGTCACGCGACTCGCGCATCACGCGCTTGCTCGCAGCCACCGCGAGCGGCCCGTTCGCCACGATCTTCCGCGCGAGTTCGATGGCACCCGCCAGCGCTTCGCCCGGCGCCGTGAGGCGGTTGACGAGGCCGAACTCGAACGCGCGTTGCGCGCCGAACATGTCGCCGGTAAGCACGAGTTCCATTGCGATGCGCTCCGGCAACTGCTGTTGCAGACGCAACAATCCGCCAGCCGCCGCGCACAGCCCGCGTTTCACTTCGGGTAAGCCGAACTGCGCGTTGTTCGCGGCTACGACGAGGTCGCTCGCCAGCACGACCTCGAAGCCGCCCGCCAGTGCATAGCCTTCCACCGCCGCGATGAGCGGCTTGTGCGGCGGCGCTTGCGTGAGCCCCGCGAAGCCGCGTCCCGGCAGGCTCGGCCGTTCGCCCTTCAGAAACCCTTTGAGGTCCATGCCCGCGCAAAACGTGCCGCCCGCGCCGGTGATGATGGCAAGCCGCAAGTCGTCGCGCTGCTCCAGTTCGTCGAGCGCGGCGGCGATCGCTTCGGCCACCGCCTTCGTACAGGCGTTGCGCGCCTCGGGACGGTTGATCGTGAGAATCTGGATACCGTCGCGATACTCGATCAGCAATTCGTCGCTCATGGTCGGCCTCACTCAGCGCGGCTGCATGCGAATCGCGCCGTCAAGACGGATGGTCTCGCCGTTGAGCATCGGATTCTCGAGAATATGCAGCGCGAGCGCGGCGAATTCGTCGGATTCCCCGAGGCGCGGCGGGAACGGCACCATACGGCCCAGCGATTCGCGAATCTCTTCGGGCAGCCGTGCGAGCAGCGGCGTGTCGAACAGGCCGGGCGCGATCGTGCATACGCGGATGCCCTTGCTCGCCAGATCGCGCGCGGCCACGAGCGTCATGCCCACCACGCCCGCCTTCGACGACGCATACGGCACCTGCCCGATCTGCCCTTCGTACGCCGCGACCGATGCCGTGAGCACGCACGCGCCGCGCTCGCCGCCTGCATCGGGCTCATTGCGCGCCATGGCCGCCGCCGCGAGACGCAGCGCATTGAAGGTGCCGAAGAGGTTCACGCGCACCACGTTTTCGTAGGCTTCGAGCGAGCCCGGCGAGCCGTCCTTCTCGATCAGACGCACCGCGCCGCCGCGGCCCGCGCAATGCACGAGCGAGCGCAGCGTGCCGCGCTTCGTCGCCGCTTCGAATACCGCCGTCATGTCGTCGGCGCTCGTCACGTCGGCGGGCACGAAGCTCGCGTTCGCGCCCAGTTCATCGGCCACGGCCGCGCCGCGCGAGCCGGCGAGGTCCGCGATCACGACCTGCGCGCCTTTCGACAGCAGGCGTTTCGCGCTCGCGAGACCCAGCCCCGATGCGCCACCCGTTACCACCGCCACGGTGCCGGCGAATTTGTTCTGCTCGTTCATGTGTCGTCTCTCCTTCGTTGCTTTTTAAAGGCGTTCGATGAGCGTTGCGTTGGCCATGCCGCCCGCCTCGCACATCGTTTGCAGTCCGTAGCGTCCGCCGCTCATTTCCAGCGCGTTGAGCATCGTGGTCATGAGGCGCGCACCCGAGGCGCCGAGCGGATGCCCCAGCGCTATCGCGCCGCCCGCCGGGTTCAGTCGCGCGGCGTCCGCGCCCAGCGACTTCTGCCACGCGAGCGGCACGGCGGCGAATGCCTCATTCACTTCGAAGTGCGAAATATCGCCGATGGTGAGCCCGCGTTTCTTCAGCAGACGTTGCGTGGCGGGAATCGGCGCGGTCAGCATCATGAGCGGATCGTCGCCGCAAACATCGAACGCCACGATGCGCGCCCGCGGCTTCAACCCCAACTGCGCCGCCTTCTGCTCGCTCATGATGAGCAGCGCCGATGCGCCGTCCGAGATTTGCGAGGCATTGCCCGCCGTCACGTTCCAGCGGATGCCCGGAAAGCGCTCCGCGAGTTCGGCGCTCTCGAACGAGGGCGCGAGGCCCGCGAGCCGCTCGACCGTCGTGCCGGCGCGGATGGTCTCGTCGAGGTCCACGCGGCGCACGCCCTCGGGCCCCGGCACCTCGATCGGCACGATCTCGCGCGCGAACTGGCCTGCTGCGCGCGCAGCATCGGCGCGGGCGTGCGATTGAGCAGAGTAGGCGTCGAGCTCCTCGCGCGTGAGCGCCCATTTCTGCGCCACGAGATCGGCGCTCACCCCCTGCCCCACCATGCCCTGGGGATAGCGCGCATGGTAGAGCGCGCCATACGGATCGCGGCCGATGCGCGACGACCCCATGGGCACGCGGCTCATCGACTCCACGCCGCCGGCCACGACGATGTCGTTCACGCCCGCCATGATCGCCTGCGCCGCGAAATGGATCGCTTGCTGGCTCGAGCCGCACTTGCGCTCGATGGTGGTGGACGGCACGTGCTGCGGGAAGCCCGCCGCGAGCCACGCGAGGCGGCCCGGCGTGGAGGCCTGCTCGCCCACCTGGCTCACGCAGCCGATCATCACGTCGTCGACGCTGCCGGGATCGAGGTCGTTGCGCCCGATCAGTTGCTTGAGGACCTGCGAGAGCAAATCCACGGGATGCAGGTCGACGAAAGCGCCGCCTGTCTTGGTCCGGCCCATCGGGCTGCGCACTGCATCGACGATTACCGCGCTGTTGGTCATGGTTCTCTCAACGGTTGAAGGGTGGTGAAAAATGAATCGCTTGACTCAAAATACACCTCACACCTTGGCGATTTCAATAGTGGTAAACATATTTCGATACCTATGTATCATTTTTATTGATTTCTGAATCATAATCCGCAACACTGTGTGCACAGCTTGAACCTGAGAGACCGAAAAGGAGACACAAATAGGCGGCCATGAGCGGCGCGACATCGCGGAGGCGAAAAAATGAGCCAGCCGTCTTGAAAGGTGGGCGGCCGTTCGGCGCAAAGCTAGAATCCGGGGTTTGCTGCGAGCCGAGCCATAACCGCGCGGCGCGCCACGCCCTAACTCCGACGAAGGACCGCATATGAACGACCAGGCCAACCCCCGCACCGACGACGCCGACTCGCAGCTCGTAAGCGCGCTCGCGCGCGGCATCCGGATCCTGCAGTGCTTTTCCATGGGGGACGCGGAGCTGTCGGCGCGCGATCTGGTCGAGCGTACGGGGCTGCCCAAGCCCACGGCGCTGCGGCTCATCAACACGCTCGCGGAGTTCGGCCTGCTGCGCTACTCGGAGCGCATTTCGAAATATGTGCTCGGCACGGAGATGCTGAGCCTCGCCGCCCCGGCCCTCGGCCGCATGACGATCCGCCAGATCGCGCGGCCGATGATGCAGGAGCTGGCCGACTACTGCCAGGGTCAGGTCACGCTCGCGGTGGGCTATCGCCTGAACATGGCGTACGCCGAGGTGATTCAGGGCGAAGGCAGCGCGGTGTACCGCTCGGAAACGGGCACGCGGCTCTCGCTTTCGCGCACGGCGTCGGGCCGCGCGTACCTGTGGACGGTGCCGGGCGCGCAGCGCGAGCAGTACCTGCAGGAAACGCTGTCGCGCGACCCCGCGAAGGGCGAACTGCTCGCGCAGCGGCTCGCGCAGGCACAACAGGAATTGCGCGCGCACGGCTGCACGATCTCGCACGGCGACATGCAGCGCGAGATCCATTCGGTGGCAATTCCGTTGTCGGCCCCGATCGACGACGAATATTGGGTTTTTAGCTGTTCGATTGCAGTTTTCAACATCAGCGGCAACCAGTTGACCGACGACATCGCCCCCCGGCTGATGTCGCTCGTCAGGCGCGTGGAGGCAGCGCTCGGCAGCATGACTGGGGCCGCGCATGACATGGAGACGAGACCGTGGAGCGTGTCCGCGAACTAGCTGTAGCTGCACCCACGCGGGAAGCCCTGTGCTTCCCCGCACTCAACGAGAGCATCACCTACAGGGAGCTGGACGAACGCGCGGAGCGCATCGCGCACTGGCTTCTCGGCCTCGGCCTGCAACCCGGCGACGGCATCGCGCTGCTGTTCGAGAATCATCCGGCGCTCGCCGTCATCGCCATCGGCGCCGAGCGCGCGGGCCTCTACTACACGCCCATCAGCATCCAGTTGAAAACGCGCGAGGCCGCGCACGTTCTCAAGGACTGCGGCGCGAAGGTGCTGATCGTCTCGCAGGCCATGCACGAACTCGCCGCGACGCTCGTGGCCGAGGGCGCGGCGCAGGACGTTGCCTGCTTCGTGGCGGGCGGTTCCGAAGGGCTGCCCGGTTTCGCCTCGCTCGAAACGGCGCTGGCCGCTGTCGATGCCAGCGCGCCGTTGCCGCCCCTGCCGCGCGGTCGCGACTTCCTCTATTCGTCGGGCACGACCGGCCTGCCCAAAGGCATCCGCAAGCCGCTCGTGCCATTCGGGCAGCGCGATGCCGACGACACCGAAACGGCGGCGTGGCGCAAGACGTTCGGCTTCGACGCAGACTCCGTGTACCTGAGCACCGCGCCGCTCTACCACGCCGCGCCGCTGCGCTACCTCATGCGCCTGCTGCACACGGGCGGACGCGCCATCGTGCTGAACAAGTTCGACGCCGAGGCCGCGCTCGACGCCATCGCACGCTACCGCGTCACGCACAGCCAGTGGGTGCCGACGATGTTCATCCGGCTGCTCAATCTGCCCAAGACCACGCGTGCGCAATACGACGTGAGCAGTTTGCGCGTGGCGATTCACGCCGCTGCCCCCTGCCCGCCGCACGTCAAGGAGCAGATGATCGCGTGGTTCGGCCCGGTGATCTACGAGTATTACGCGGGCTCCGAAAGCGTGGGGCTTACCGCGATCGACTCGCAAGAGTGGCTCGCGCATCGTGGCTCGGTGGGACGCTCGAAATATGGACAGATCCATATCATCGATGATGAGGATCACGAACTTCCTGCGGGCGAGGTTGGCCGCGTGTTTTTCGAAGGCGGTCCTTCGTTCGAGTACCACAACGATCCGGTGAAGACGCGCAGCGTTTACAACCGCCACGGCTGGGCGACCTACGGCGACATCGGCCATGTCGATGCGCAAGGCTACTTGTACCTGAGCGACCGGCGCGTGGATCTCATCATCAGCGGCGGCGTGAACGTGTATCCGCAGGAAATCGAGAACGTGCTCGCCGAACATCCCTCTGTGGCCGATGCGGCCGTGATCGGCGTGCCGCACCCCGAGTTCGGCGAGGCCGTGAAGGCCGTGGTGCAGCCGCGCGAGCGCGACGCCGCCACGCCGCAGCTTGCCGAGGAATTGATCGCGTTCTGCCGCGAGCGCCTTTCGCACATCAAGGTGCCGCGCTCGATCGATTTCGAGGAAGCGCTACCGCGCCACGACAACGGCAAGCTGCTGCGGCGCATTCTCAAGGAACGCTACCGCTAGCTTTCCGCTTGAGTCTGCTTGAATCCGCTTGAGTCCGTTTTGTACGGATAACGAAGCAATAAAAGTACTGGAGACATAAAGCATGCGCACCGTATTCCGCGACGATCACGAAATATTTCGCGAACAGGCGAGGCGATTTATCGAGCGCGAAATCGTGCCGTTTCATCATCAATGGGAAACAGAAGGCATTGTGCCGAAGTCGGTATGGCGGCGCGCGGGCGAGGAAGGCCTGCTTTGCTGCACGATTGCCGAGGAGTACGGCGGCGGTGGCGGCGACTTCGGCCACGCGGCCATCATGATCGAGGAACTGGCGCGCGTGAACGCGAGCGGTGTCGGCTTTCCGCTGCATTCGGACATCGTCGCGCCTTATATCTTCGCGTATGGCACCGAGGAGCAAAAGCGCGAGTGGCTGCCGAAGCTCGCGAGCGGCGAGCATATCGGCGCCATCGCCATGACCGAACCTGGCACCGGCAGCGATCTTAAGTCGGTCCGCACCACGGCGCGCAAGGACGGAGACCACTACGTCATCAACGGCCAGAAGACCTTCATTACGAACGGACAGAACGCGAGCCTCGTGATCGTGGTGTGCAAGACCGCGCCCGAACTGGGCGGCAAGGGCGTTTCGCTCATCGTGGTGGAAGAAGGCACGCCCGGCTTCGGCAAGGGCCGCAAGCTCGACAAGATCGGTCTGCGCGCGCAGGACACGTCCGAGCTGTTCTTCGAGGACGTTCGCGTGCCCGTCACGCAGCGGCTTGGTGAGGAGAACCAGGGGTTCTCGTATCTCATGCGCGAACTGGCGCAGGAGCGGCTCGTGATCGCGGTGCGCGCGGCCGCGTCGATCGAGGGCATGCTCGAGCGCACGATCCGTTATACGCGCGACCGCAAGGTATTCGGCCAGGCCATCTTCGACTTCCAGAACGCGCGCTTCAAGCTCGCGCATGCGCGCGCGAAAGCGGAGATGGTGCGCACCTATGTCGATCACTGCATTGCGCGGCACCTGCGGCGCGAGCTTTCGCCCGTGGACGCCGCCATGGCGAAGCTCAACGCCACCGAACTGCAGAACCAGTTGCTCGACGAATTCCTGCAGTTGCACGGGGGCTACGGCTACATGTCCGAATATGTGGTGGGCACCGCGTGGGTGGATGCGCGCGTCATGCGCATCTACGGCGGCACCGACGAGATCATGAAGGAAATCATCGCGCGCACGCTGTGACGGCGCGTGAATCGACACCACGCGAAGCAGGCAGGTACGCACACATGATCAAGCCTTTGGAAGGCGTTACCGTCGTGGAGTTCGCGGGGCTCGGTCCCGCGCCGTTCTGCGGCATGCTGCTCGCGCAAATGGGCGCGCGCGTGATCTGCATCGGCCGCGAAGGGGCCGCCGCGCCATCGGGACCGCTTGCGCGCGGGCGCGAATGCGTCGCGCTCGATCTCAAGCGCCGCGACGACGTGGCCCGCGCACTCGATCTGATCGCGAGCGCCGATGCGCTGATCGAAGGCTTTCGCCCAGGCGTGATGGAACGGCTAGGGCTTGGCCCCGAAGTCTGCCATGCGCGGCGTGCCTCGCTCGTCTACGGACGCATGACCGGCTGGGGCCAAACGGGGCCGCTCGCGCACACGGCGGGCCACGACATCAACTACATCGCGATCTCGGGGGCGCTGCATGCGGTGGGTCTCGCGGGCGGCGAGCCCGTGGTGCCGCTGAATCTGGTCGGCGACTTCGGCGGCGGTGGCATGCTGCTAGCGTTCGGCGTCGTGGCCGCGATTCTGCGCGCGCGAGCGACGGGAGCGGGCTGCGTGGTCGATGCCGCGATGACCGATGGCGCAGCCATGCTCATGAGCATGATGTACGGCTTCTATGCGGCGGGGCACTGGCAGGACGAGCGCGGCACGAATCTGCTCGACGGCGGCGCGCCGTTCTATCGCACGTATCGTTGCGCGGACAACCGTTATATCGCCGTGGGCTGCATCGAGCCGCAGTTTTATGCGGCATTCATGAAGGGGATTGGCGCGGAAGATCTGCTCGAACTGCCGCAACGCGACCGCGCGCACTGGCCGCGTGTACAGTCGCGCATCGCGCAGGCGATCGCGACGCGCACGCGCGACGAATGGGCCGCCGCGTTCGCGGGCAGCGACGCGTGCGTCACGCCCGTGCTAAGTCTGGCGGAAGCGCCGCTCGATGCGCACAACAGTGCGCGCGGCGCGTTTGCGCAAAGCGGCGGTGCGTGGCAGCCGCAATGTGCGCCGCGTTTCCTGAGCTACGGCTGCGAAGGCAGCTAACGTGGCACGGCCCTATTTTTATCTCTCACCCGGAGAAATTATCAATAGCACGATCGTTCTATTTTAGGTAGTCTCTCAACTTCTTCTCTCAAGATGCGAGACCCTTCCGCCATGTCGCTGATCCTTTCCCGTCGCGATCTGAACTTCCTGCTCTACGAATGGCTCGATGTCGAAAGCCTCACGCGCATCGCGCGTTACGCCGACCACTCGAGAGAGACCTTCGACGCCGCGCTCGACACCTGCGAGAAGATCGCCACGGACCTCTTCGCGCCGCACAACAAGAAAAACGATCAGCACGAACCGCACTTCGACGGCGAAGCGATCACCATCATCCCCGAGGTCAAGACGGCGTTGAAGGCATTCAGCGACGCAGGCTTGATGGCCGCGGGCCAGGACTACGCATACGGCGGCATGCAATTGCCGCTCGTCGTGGAGAAGGCGGGTTTCGCGTGGTTCAAGGGAGCGAACGTGGGCACGAGCGCCTATCCGTTCCTCACCATCGGCAACGCGAACCTGCTGCTCGCGCACGGCAGCGCAAAGCAGATCGACACCTTCGTGCGGCCCGAACTGGAAGGCCGCTATTTCGGCACGATGTGTCTTTCCGAGCCGCAGGCGGGCTCTTCGCTTTCCGATGTCGCCACGCGCGCCGACTTCGAATGCGACTCTCCGGTGGGCGCGCAATATCGTCTGCGCGGCAACAAGATGTGGATCTCGGGCGGCGAGCACGAGCTTTCCGAGAACATCGTGCACCTCGTGCTCGCCAAGATTCCCGGCCCCGACGGCAAACTCATTCCGGGCGTAAAAGGCATTTCGCTATTCGTCGTGCCGAAATTCCTCGTGAACGAAGACGGCACGCGCGGCGAGCGCAACGACGTCGTGCTCGCGGGCCTCAATCACAAGATGGGGTACCGCGGCACGACGAACTGCCTGCTGAATTTCGGCGAAGGCACGAAGTACACGCCGGGCGGCCGGGCAGGCGCGATCGGCTATCTCGTGGGCGAGCCGCATCAGGGCCTCGCGTACATGTTCCATATGATGAACGAGGCCCGCATTGGCGTGGGGCTCGGCGCGACCATGCTCGGTTATACCGGCTATCTGCATGCGCTCGACTACGCGCGCAATCGTCCTCAAGGGCGTCCGCTGGGCGCGGCGGGCAAGGACCCGGCTTCGCCGCAAGTGCGCCTTGTCGAACATGCCGACGTGCGCCGCATGCTGCTTGCGCAAAAGAGCTATGTGGAAGGCGCGCTCGCGCTCAACCTCTGGTGCGCCAAACTCGTGGACGAAGCGAACGCCGCCAGCGGAGCGCAACGCGAATCGCTATCTCTGCTGCTCGACCTGCTCACGCCCATTGCGAAAAGCTGGCCTTCGCAATGGTGTCTCGCCGCCAACGATCTCGCCATTCAGGTACACGGCGGTTATGGCTACACGCGCGAGTACAACGTCGAGCAGTTCTATCGCGACAACCGACTCAATCCGATTCACGAAGGCACGCACGGGATTCAGGGGCTCGACCTGCTCGGCCGCAAGGTCGTTATCAAGGACGGTGCGGCGCTCAAGATCTTTGTGGAGCGTGTGCAGGCGACGCTCGATCGCGCGCATTCGTCCGGCGCCGACGAAGACGGCGCTCACGCGCGCTCGCTCGAAGCGGCGCTGCGTCGGCTCACGGAAGTCACGCGGCAGTTGTGGGCAGCAGGCGACCCGGCGGTGACGCTCGCCAATGCTTCGGTGTACCTGGAAGCGTTCGGCCACGTGGTCATGGCCTGGGTGTGGCTCGAACAGGCGCTCGTGGCATGCGCGGCGCTCGCGACGCGCACGCAGGCAAGCGGCGAGGAGGCGGACTTCTATCGCGGCAAGCTAGCCGCGGCCGCTTATTTCTTTGCGTGGGAACTGCCGAAGACAAACGCGCAGTTCGATCTGCTCGCCTCGCTCGACCGCACGACGCTGGACATGCAAGACGCCTGGTTCTGACCCGACGCTCCTGCGGCAACTGCTTCGAGCGAAAACACAGCGATGCCTCCTCGCGAGGCATCGCTTTCCTTCACCAGCGCGCGAACGTTAGTTGGCCGCCTGCTGCTCGAAGCGCCTGAGCAGTTCGTTGCCGCGCGAACTGGCCGAGTCGAGCGCCTGTTGCGGCGTCTTCGCGCCCGTCCACACCTGTTCGAGTTCTTCGTCGACGACCGTGCGGATCTGCGGCATGTTGCCAAGGCGCAGGCCCTTGGTCCACGGCAGCGGCGGTTTGTTGAGCATCTGTTTCGTGGCGGTGTCGGCGCCGGGGTGCGACGCGTAGAAACCCTGTTGCTGCGTCAGTTCGTAGGCGGCCTTCGTGACCGGCAGATAGCCCGTGTCCTGATGCCACTTCGCGGCCACGGCCGGCGAACTCAGGTAAGCGAGGAACTTCGCCACGCCCTTGTAGACCTCGGGGTTCTTGCCGCCCAGCACCCACAAGCTCGCTCCGCCGATGATGGCGTTCTGCGGCGCGCCCTTCACGCTCGGGTCATACGGCATCATGCCGGTGCCGAACTTGAACTTCGCATATTGCTGGACGTTCGCGAGCGCACCCGACGAGCCCATCATGATCCCGCAGTCGCCGCTGTAGAACTTGGCATTGGCCTCGTCCTTGCGACCGACATAGGTGAACGTGCCCTGCTTGACCATATTTTGCAGGAAGGCGACATGCGCGACCTGCAGCGGCTTGTTGATTTCGAGCTGCGCATCGAGGCCGTCGAAACCGTTGTTGCGCGTCGCGATCGGCGCGCCATGCCACGCGCTGTAGTTCTCGATCTGGATCCAGCCCTGCCAGCCCGTGGTGAAGCCGCAACTCATGCCCGATGCCTTGAGCTTCGCGGCATCCGCCGCGACTTCGGGCCAGGTTTTCGGGGGCGCGTCGGGCAGGCCTGCTTTCTTGAAGGCGTCGCGGTTGTAGTAGAGCACCGGCGTCGAGCTGTTGAACGGCATCGACACGAGATGTCCCGTTTTTGCGTCGCTGTAGTAGCTCGCGATGGTCGGCACGAAGCCCTTTTCGTCGAGCGGCACGCCGGCGGTCTTCATCACGTCGTACACGGGCAGCACGGCTTTCTTCGCGTTCATCATCGTGGCGGTGCCGACTTCGTACACCTGCAGGATGGCAGGCGCGTCCCCGCTGCGATACGCGGCGATGCCGGCGGCGAGCGTCTGGTCGTAGGTGCCCTTGAAGACGGGCACGATCTTGTATTCGCTCTGCGACGCATTGAACTGCTGTGCGATCTCGTTCACGCGCTGGCCGAGTTCGGATTCCATGGCGTGCCAGAACTGGATTTCGGTGGCGGCATGCGCGGCTTGCGCGCCGCCCGCCAGCACCGCAGCGGCAACCAGCGCGCGCAAGCGACCGCGCGAACCTGCGCGTTGTGTCTCGTGCTTTTTCATCTGGGTCTTCTTCCTGTTATTGATCGTTGTCCCGATGCACGCGCGCGATAAAGCGCGGCTCGGGACTTTGGTTCAGGACTTCGATTCTCGACTTCAATACACCGGGCCGTCCGCCGGCGGTCGCTCGTACGAGCGCTCGGCACCCTCGGCCCAAGGCAGGGCAAGGGTAGCACAGCGAATGGGACGCCCGTGTGATGGCTCGTGCGGCGGCGCGTCAATTGCTTGCGGGATCGTGGCAGGAGAAACAGAGCGGGCGCGGCGCGCCCGGTTCCATCCAGGCCGCCCAGGGGTAGTCGGGCTCGCGGATTTTCAGCACGAAGCCGAACGCCTCGTTTTTGCTCGTGGATGCGCAGCCCGAACGCGTATTATGCGCGCCGTCGAACAGTTTAATTAGGTATTCTTATCAATCGGAAAAAGGGGCCACGAAAAAAGCGACACCAGCGCGCGGCGCGCGCGAAACCGCCCGCTGCCATGAACTTCGGCTATAATCGCCTCCCTGTCTTAGGGGAGTAGTCTGCAACGCCAGCTTCGGCGTTGCGCCGCCGTCAACATAATTGGTGCGTCTGCACCGTGGCGTCGGCAGCCGTATTGCAAGGTGCCGCAGTGTATCGCTGCCACTGCGCGGCCTGACGAGACCTATGACGTTTTCCCTTTCACCCGGGCCGGGCGAAGGGAAGCGTCATGGTTTCGGTGCCCGGCTCGCACATAACGGCAAAAATAATGACTCGTCTCGCCCCGCATTCCCCCTGCTTTTGCGCCACGGAGCGTTCGTCATGATCCTGACGTTCGCCTTGCTCATTGCCGCGGCCGGCATCATCTATTTGTCCTGCGAGACTTTCGTTAATAGCATCGAGTGGCTGGGCCACAAGCTCAAGGTCACACAAACCGCCACCGGCACGATCCTCGCCGCTTTCGGCACGGCGCTGCCCGAGAGCGTCGTTACGCTCGTTGCCGTCGCGTTCAGCGGCGATCCCGCGCACAAGGAAATCGGCGTGGGCGCCGCGATTGGCGGCCCGCTCGCGCTCAGCACGATCGCCTATGCCGTAGTGGGCTTCGCGTTGCTTGCGACAGCGAAGCGCGTGGGCCGCGAACGCGCGGCCACCGTCGATGTGAATACGCGCCGCCTGCGCCGGGACCAGCTCTGGTTCCTCGCGATCTTCGTCGCGAAGATCGCGCTCGGGCTCGTGGTGTTCAGCTTCAAACCCCTGCTGGGAATCGCGTTTCTCGCGGCCTATGCGCTCTACTGCTGGAAGGAGCTTTCCGCCGAAGATGGCGGCGAGGTGGAAGGCGATCTCGAGCCGCTAAAGCTGCGCCCGCGCGATGAAAATCCGGCCATGGTGTGGATTGCGCTACAGACGCTGGGCGCGCTCGCCGTGATCTTCGCGGCATCGCACCTGTTCGTGCAGCAGATCGGAGCCGTGGGGCCGTGGCTCGGTCTGAGCCCGCAGTTGAGCGCCGTATTGTTCAGCCCGATCGCAACCGAGCTGCCCGAAATCATGAACGCGATCATCTGGGTGCGTCAGGGCAAGGAGCGGCTGGCGCTGGCGAACATCAGCGGCGCGATGATGATTCAGGCCACCATTCCCACGGCGTTCGGTCTGTTCTTCACGCCATGGCACCTCGGCACGCCTTCGATTCTCGCGGCCGTGACGACCATGGTCGCGATCCTGTTCCTGCAATGGGCGTTTCGCGCGCCGAAGGTGCGCAGCCAGCAACTCACGCACGTCGGCTGGCTTTATGCGGTGTTCGCGGCGCTGCTGTTCGTGGTGTGACGCAAACTCAGGCCGCGGCGGCGGCCTGGGCTGCGCCTGCGTGGTGATGGAGCCAGCGGATCATGTCCGAATGCCTGACCACCCCAACCAGCCGCCGCGCATCGTCCATCACCGGAATGTCGTGGCAGGCTTGCTCGACGAAGATCGGCACCAGGTGCGCGATCGGCGTGGCCCGATGGACCGCGTGCACCCCGGCCGCCATCACGGCTTCCACCGTTTCCTCCATACGCGTCGACTCGCGCCGCAGCGTGCGTTGCAGCGCGCTCCGGATGCGCTCGAGGCCCGCCGACGGCGTCAGGTCGCCGAGCGCGTGATGCGTGACGACGCCAACCACGCGGTCCATCGCGTCGACGACGGGCAGCGTCGAGGCACCGTGGCGGCGGAACATTTCGTGGGCCGCCCGCGCACCCATCGTCGCGGGCACGGCGGGACAGCCGATCGACATGATTTCCTCGCAAGTTAGTTGTTCGAACGATTTCTGCGGGAGTTCCAACGGCTCCAGCAGATGTTGCGAGAGCGCGGCAAGCGGCGAAGCAACGGCCTGCGGCGTGGGACGGAACGCAGCGCGCGGATAGCGGTGCCCGGTCAGCGCGTGGTAGAGAAGCGCGGCGCTCAGCAACGCGACCGACTGGAACGCGACAGGCGCGAGCACGAAGTGAAAACCTGACGCATGAACAGCCGGGCCGCCAAGCACGGCGGTCAGCGCGACCGCGCCTGAAGGCGGATGCACGCAGCGGCACAGGAACATCGCGCAGATCGCGAGCGCCACCGCCACGGACGCCGCCGCGACTGGCGAGGCGATCCATCGCGCGCACGCCACGCCCACGAGTGCGGAAACGAAGTTGCCGCCGAGAATCGACCATGGCTGCGCAAGCGGGCTGTCCGATGCGCCGAAGAGCAGCACCGCGGAGGCCCCCATGGGAGCCACGAGCACCGGAATATCGCCCGTCGCGCCGAACATCAGGTGGGTGGCGAGCCCCGTGAACGCGATGCCGATCAACGCCCCGCCACAACGCCGGCCGCGCTCGCGCCATTGCGGCGCGGCCGGGTTGGGCACGAAACCCGTCAGCCATTCGATGAGTGCGGTGCGGTGCATAGTGGGGCTTGCTGGCAGGCTCGATGGTCGGTATGTCGGCAAGATTACCGACGCGCGCCAAATATCAACAATTGATATTTCTGTGCGTACATATAATTCATTCTGTATGCATGTTTGAGTTTGTGGCATACGATTTTTCCTGCAATTCGGAATCGTTTGGTCTAAAATATCCACATGAAATCCGATACCCGTTCCGGCCCCGGCCGTCCGCGCGAATTCGACGAGCAGGAAGCCGTGCAGAACGCGCTGGAGGTATTTCGCGCCCGCGGCTATGCCGCCACGTCGCTGCCCGATCTGATCGAAGGCACGCAGCTCTCGCGCGGCAGCCTCTACAAAGCGTTCGGCGACAAGCACCAACTCTTTCTCGCCGCGCTCGACTTCTATAGCGAGCGCGGTATTGCGCGGCTCACGCGCAACCTGCGGCACGCTTCGGCGCGCACCGCTCTACGCGAGGCGCTGCGTCATTACGTGCGCCTTTCCGTGGGTCTCGAAGGGCTTGCGGGCTGTCCCGTCACAGCCGCCGCCACCGAATGCCTGCCCTTCGACGCCGAAGTGAAGGCACGCGTTACGCAGATGTTCGCGCGCATGCAGGCGCTGTTCGCCGGCGCGATCCAGCGTGGCCAGGCAGCGGGCGAACTGGCTGCCGACCAGAACGCAAACGATCTCGCGCGCTTCCTGCTCTGCACGATCGAAGGCATGCGCGTGCTGGGCAAAACCGACGCCGGCGAAAAGGCGATCGATGCGATTGCTGAAATCGCGCTGAGTGCCATCCGCTAGTTTTTTTGGCTAATTAGGAACCGATTAGTTCCATATGGAGGCCGTATGACAACCGTTTCTACTGTGGAATTGCCCACCGCGCGCGCGGGCGCACGCACCTGGTGGGCGTTAACCGTGCTGCTAACGGGCACGCTGTTGCCGCCGCTCGACTTCTTCATCGTCAACGTCGCGCTGCCGTCCATGCAGGCCGACCTGCACGCCAGCCCCGCCATCGCGCAACTGGTGATCTCCGCCTATGCGGCGACGTACGCCATCTTTCTCATCACTGGCGGCCGGCTGGGCGACCTGTACGGCAGGCGGCGCATCTTCCTCGCGGGAATTTTGGCGTTCGCGGCCGCTTCGGCGGTCTGCGGGCTCGCCAGTTCGCCCGCTGCGCTGGTGACGGGGCGTATCCTTCAGGGCGCCGCCGCGGCCGTCATGGCGCCTCAGGCGCTCGCGTCGATCCATGCGCTTTTTCCCGTGCATCAGAAGGGGCTCGCGCTCAGCCTGTTCGGCACCGCTTACGGCATCGCCGCCGTGGCCGGCCAGGCGCTCGGCGGCGTGCTCGTTTCGGCCAACGCTTTTGGGCTTGGCTGGCGCAGCATTTTTCTCATCAACCTGCCTGTGGTGATCGTGGCCGCGCCCGCGGCGTACTGGCTCGTGCGTGAAAGCCGCTCGGAGCACCCCGCGAAGCTCGATCCCGGCGGCATGGTCTTGCTCGCCCTGGCGCTCGCCGCGCTCGTGGTCCCGCTGATCGAAGGCCGCGAGCGCGGCTGGCCGGTCTGGACGTGGGCGCTGCTCATTGGCGCCGCGCCGCTGTTCGCGCTCTTCTGGCGCTATGAGGCACGCGTGGCGAACGCCGGGCGCGATGCGCTCGTGCCGCCGATCATCTTCGCGGCGCCTGGGCTCGTGCGCGGGCTCGTTGCCACGCTCTTCTTTTATTCGCTCGCACCGTTCTTCATGATGTTTGCCATTTACGTGCAGCGTACGCTCGGGCTCGCCCCGCTCGAAGTGGGATTGCGCATTCTGCCCCTGGGCGTGGGCTTTCTGATCGGACCGCTGCTCAATCCGCTAATCGTGCGCCGGTTCGGGCATCGCGCGGCGGCGGCGGGCATGGTCATCGAAGGTTGCGGATTACTTTGGACTGCGATGCTTATTCACGCGGCTTCGCTCCACGCGCTGAACGCGCCGCTCTTTCTGATCGGCTTCGGTCAGGGCGTGGCGTTGCCCGCGCTCGTCAGGCGCAATGTCGAATGTGTCGACCGACGCTGGTCGGGTCTCGCCGCGGGGCTCGTCAGCTCGGTGTTGCAGGTGAGCGCGGCGCTCGCCGTAGCCCTGCTCGGCGGCTTGTTTTTCGCGCTTGCCGGGCCGCAATCGAGCGGCGCGCAGGTCGCTCGCGCGTTTGCAACGACCGTTGCGATAATCGGCCTTCTGCTTTTCATTGCCGCGTTTCTCGCCGGTGGACGCAATCATCTCGCGCTGCAATTGCGCAAAGAGGTCACGGAGTAAGTGCTAGCGCCGCGTGCTGCATGAAACAATGGCCATCTTTCGGGCCTCTTGATTAACACATTGCGCACGCGATACCGCCATGAGGGGAAATCTGAGCAGTTTCAACCTCGCCGGATTCGCGCGCCACCGTATGCTACGCATTCCTGACGAAATCGGCGAGCACGACCTCACGCCGATCAACATTTCTTCATGGTGCTGCATCGATCTCACCTTCGAAGGAATAGTCACATGAAGGCTCTCATGATCATCGCGGCGCTCGCCGGCTTCGTTGCCACCACGTCCGCTTTTGCACAAACCTCGGCGCCGACGGATGGGTACCGCCTTATGGGCAAGCCATGCATGAAAAGACGCGTGCCGAGGCCTACCACGAAGTGGTTCAGGCTGAACAGGACGGTCAGCTTGCGTATCCGAACTCCACGCTGTACGCACACTGAGCACGACAGGGGGGCTTTTCAAGCGCTGGAGTAACGGCACGCACCCAGCGTGCCGTTTCCTTTTCGACGTTAACAAACCCATGCGTCCGGCTCCGGATAGGTAACCGGTTCCCACAAACGGTTACCTCGGTGCAAGGCATCCATTGAACGCGGGCAACGTGAGCTGATAGTTGTAGCGGCTGATGGTTTCGATGCGCACTTCGATGCCTTGACGCGCGAGCTTGCGACGCAGCCGCGAAACGACGACGTTGACCGTCGAAGCGTCGATGTCGTCCTTCTCGGGCCGCGCGTAACGGATCGTCTGTTCGCGCGGTACGGGTACATTGGTCTGACGCAGCAAACGTTCGACGAGAAAATACTCGCGGGGCGCGCCCTCCTCGATCTCACGCGTACCCGCGTCGAGTTGTGCGCGCTCCGGACGGGTTGTGCGCCGGTGGCGGCCCGCGCAGGCTATGCATCATGCACGTCGCCACGGTGCGCAAAAGCGCGTGCATGCGCTCGTGCATTTCGATGAACGAAAACGGACAGCGAAAGCAAGCATCGGCACCCGCGCACAGCACCTTCGAGCGCTCGCTCGTGCGCGTTTCGATGCCTGAGCATGGCGATGATCGTCGCGCCGGTGGTGGCCGTCGCAGGTCCGGGAAGAATGCCGTGCAGCGCGGAGAGTAATGTGCCGTCGAGCGCGATGACGGAGGCCGCCGCCGAACAATGCCTTTAGTAGTTCGTCGCGCACGTGGCGCACATCGGAATTTGACGCAACAGGAATGTCACAGCTACCCGTTCGTCAAGCAGACTCGCGAGGTCACCCATGCGGACGTGATACGGGGACTTAAGGAGCGACGAGCCGCACGCTGACGATGACAACTACGCCGCCGATATCGAAGCCGCCCAGCAACGTCTCGCCGATGTGTATCGCCGCGATCGCCTGCCGCAGCACGCCGCCGCCGAGGTGGACCTTTCCCGCGATTTCGGAGTGACAGCAGAAGCTGCGCGCATGGAAGGTCACCGAGATGTTTTGTGCAGTGCACCTTGGCTGGATACCGCGGAGCTTTATCTGGTCCGCTGGGTATCGGCCGATTGGGACCGATGCTCGTTCCCATATCCGGTGACCTGAACGGGGTAACCAGACATGGGAGGGGCGCTGTTCAAGCATAGGGATTTCACGTGCGCGCTTTTTGGGAACTGAACTACGCTTCGGCCAGGGGCCGGCCGGAAGGCCTTCGCTGTTCCTACACGGACGTCTTGGACCGCCAGTCAATCCAATCCCATATGCAGTTACCTTGAGCGAAGAAGTGACACCATAGACGGATACCATAAGATATATTATCTTTTTAAATCATAAACTTAACGACATATTTGAATGTTAAGCGTGAGGAAAATGCGCCTTAGGTAGTGATTTATGGTGTCGACCCCGCGTCACTAGACCCGCTAGGTAACCAGGAATGGGGTTGCGGAGGTTGGTGACCACTTACATGCGTTAAGGTCCCCGGTTTTGGGAGACGTCTTTCTCATCGAACGCGTGTTTCAGTGTTTACCTTTTACGCTTTAACAACTTTAGTAAACCTTTAGCCGCCGCAAACCCTTATCAGGCAAGGCTTTGCGGCCGATTTGGTGGCGCGTTATGGGATTTGCGGTCCCGGGTATGGGAGTTTCGGGTTGTGGATATGGGACTTCGGTAGCCGGGCATGGGGTTTACGGGTTGTGGATATGGGAAGAAGGTCGCCCACTATGGGAAAAGGAGCAAATTTGGCTGTAGGTCGCTGTTTATGGGAGCCTGGGAAGGTCTCCAGTTATGGGACGGTTTGCCGTGCGCGAGGGCGTTCTTGAGCGCTTTTCGCATGGACTCAGGTAACCGTTTTTGGGAGCTTGCTTGGGTAACCGGATATGGTGGCTTTTCGAAGAAGAAGATGTGGGCGGTCCGGGGGGCGAATCGCCCCCTCCGCGTGCATCCTTCCATGGGCCAGCATGGCCCAACGAAGGTAACAAGCTATGGGATCTCCTTTGGGTTGCCCGTTATGGGAGCAAAAGATAGATGCGCCGATCTAGCAAGGCGGATTTTGCGTCAGCCTGGGTAGCCAGTTATGGGAGTCGCTTAAGGTCACCGTTTATGGGCGCCTTGGGCGCACAAACGCTTGGCAGAAGGACACGCAGCCATCCTTGGGCGCGCCAAGCGAAAAGTCCCATGGACGGCTACCTTTTAGGGCTAGTTATTTGGAGTGAGTACTCACATTCAGCTGAAAGGTCGCCGTCTATGGGACGTTCCTCCGGACTTCCGGAGCCGAAGGTCACAGGTTATGGGTCTTTACGCGGAATCTATTCCCGGTGTCCGAAGAGGTTTCGCGATGGCCGGTAAGTTGAAAAATCTCTGACTGTCAATGCTTTACGCCCTCGGGTGTCGTGCTGCGCCACGATTGCGTTCGCGGCCTTGAGTCACCTGTTCGCTTGGTATACAGTTACCAACCGACCAGGTTCCCTTTCAACGTGGGTCATATGGCAAGAAAAAAGGCCGAAGCCGGCGACGCCGACAAACAAGGTGCACTCGTATTCCAGCAAGGCCAGCCGCCTGATCTGTTCCGCAAGGCCGTCCCGGCGATCCATATCGCACCGAAGTCCGGGTCGATCAGCTTGCAGCAGCGCAAGATGTTCAGCTCGCTGATCAAGAACGCCATTCGCCAGGATTCCCTTGATCGCGGCCGCTCATCGTTCGAAATCACGATTTCCGCCCTCTCCCAGGACGTTGATCTGAACAGCAACAACACCGAGTACGTCAAGGAAACGATCAATTCGCTTATCAGCACGGTCGTCAACTGGGACTACCTCACGCAGGACAAGCGCAGCATCTGGAAGGCGTCCGGTTTGCTTGCCGGCGCGGAACTCGAGCGATCGGTATTGCGCTATACCTTTTCCGAGCAGATTCGCGGCGAACTGCTCAATCCTGAAATATACGCGATGATCGACATGCGCATCACGCGTCAGTTCAGGAAGGCGCATTCGCTCGCGCTGTGGGAGAACGTCGTCCGCTACGAGGCCGTGGGTGTGACGGCGCGCTTTCCGCTCGCGACGCTGCGCGACCTGATCCTTGGGCAAGATACTTCGGCGCAATCGTACAAGCTCTACAAGCAGTTCAAGAGCCGCGTGCTGGTGCCCTGCATCAAGGAAGTGAACGAGATTTCGGATCACATGTTCGAGCTTATCGAGCACAAGGTGGGACGCTCGGTTGTCGCGCTGCAGTTCCGTGTTACCCGCAAACCGGAGACCGACCCATCCCAGGAACTGCGGGCAAACGAGACGCTGCTGATCGGGGAGATGTCGAAGTTCAGCATTCCGGTTTCCGAAGCGCGGCGCCTGCTCAAGCAGTACGGCGAAGAGAAGATTCGTACCGCTGTGGCGTATACGGCGGCGCGCGTGGCGCAGAAAAACGCAGCGCCACTGGCGAACGTTGCGGCGTACTTCCGCAAGGCGTTGACGGAAGGCTACGAGTTGCCCGGAGCAAATGCTGCCGCGCCCGCTGCCGACGCGAGCCGTGCGCGCGAAAGCCAGGATCAGGTGAAGGACCGCTATATCGCCGCGAAGATCAACGAGGCGCGCGCCTACTTCAACGAACTCGAGTACGACGACCAGACCGCGCTGATCAAGCGCTACAACGAGACGGTCGGCATGGACAAGCTCAAGGTGTCGACAACGAAGGTGCCGAGCAAGATGGCATCGACGAACTTCTTCCGGTGGGTGGTACTGGACACTTGGGGGCAGCCGACTGCTGCTGACCTGCTCGAATTCTTGTTGAGTGGACAACAGGCACCAGCAGGCGCCGAAGGTGTACAGGCTGGGGATATCGAGCTTGCGTTGAAAGCGCGGGACGAGTGAGGTGACAGAAGGACAGGAAGATGGCGGCTCCGGCCGCCATTTTTTTGGGTGATTCTCCGTGTGCAGATAGGGTCGCGAACAAGAAAATTTGGATAAATATAGCGACCTAAAAATTGTAGCTAAATATAAATCTGATGCCCCTGCCCTGAAAGATGATCTCGCGTTTTCCCGGCTGCTCCATTCCGAGTGCGTGAATGCCTCACAGTCATTTATGTGCCCCATCCCGGGGACTCTAGGTGCCGATGCGACTTCGGTAGGTTGTCGTCTATCGTTGATCTCCACGTGGAGAGTCCATTCTTTGGTGCGGACAATGTGTGTGCCGATCTACTGCAGACTCATAACAGGATACTGCTCGCTACGATGGCTTCGTTGATACGTCCATCTTATAAGCGCTCTTAATGCCCATCGCTGATTCTCCACGTGGAGAATCAATGGTTTCACGTCGCGGCCGAATCGCGTATCCGCCGATTCACCGCCTCCACTAGCTGCTCCGCATCGAGCCGGGCGGAATCTCCACGTGGAGATTCAGCGCTGGGCCGAGATTCCCATCGACGAACGGGTCATGCTACCCACTTCGCGTACCTTATTCCTCTCCCTCCGGTACGCGAGCCCACCGACAATCCTGCGCAGCGTCGCGTGACATCGTCAATGTCCAGTGTTCAATCTCCACGTGGAGATCACCGTCGCCGCGATGAAACATCCCAATTCCTCCAATTCAACCGCCATTCAACGCAACTCATTGCTCCCACTCCCTTATCCGTTTAGCCATTTGGTTGTGAACCGGCAACGTCTGAGGCAGAAATCCTAGAATTTACTTTAAGTTGCCGTTAGACTCCGGAATGACTTGCTGGAGTCTCCACGTGGAGAGTGTGCCGGGAGGCTCGTCCGCTGTTGAACAATTGCATGGAGAAACGAATGGGTCTCGTGATAGCCGTAGCGAACCAGAAAGGTGGGGTTGGCAAAACTACCACCAGCATGAATCTGGCCGGGGCATTTCAGGCTGAGGGTTATAAGGTCTATGTTGCAGATGCCGACGGTCAGCAATCTTGCATGAGTTGGTGTGCGGCGGCTGGTCCCGAAACACCTCTGCCGTTCCGTGTGGGCAGCATCCATAAGCTGGAGAAGATGATTGGGCCTGAAATCGCCGCGCTGGCGAACGACTACGACGTCGTCATCGTCGACTGTCCGCCCAATATCAACGACCTCACTACCGCACGCGTGCTTGCGGTCGCTGACGCGACGGTCATCCCGACAGATGCTTCGCCGATCGACATCTGGAGTAGCGAAGGAATGATGGAGTTGGTCGAGCGTACCCGTGTCGCCAATCCCGCTGGAAAGTTCGCAATTTTGTTGAATAAATCTAATTCGAAGACATTGCTGCACACGCAGATGAGCGCCATCCTTGCCGAAAGCAATGTCCGGGTGTTCGCTGCAACCATCAAGCAGCGGGAACTCTATCGACAGACGGCAGCGCTTGGTCGCACCGTCTACGACGTGCGCGGTGTGCGCGGAACGAAGGTCGCGAAGGACGAGATTAGCGCCGTCTACAACGAGATCATTGCGCTTGTTCAGGAAGAAGAGGAGGTCGTCGATGGCCGCTAAGCTGAATTTCACCAGCAAGGTGCGCGCAGGTATGGCCGCCGAGCGCGTTTCGGCTGGCGAGCGTCTCGCCGAAGCCGATGTCGTCAATATCGCGCAACGCGATGCTGGCGCACCGAGCGCCCCACCCGATGTCGCCGACACGCCGGCCCCACGGCCTTCCGAAATCTCCGAGGCACCGCTTTCGCTGCACGCCGTTCGAAAGATTCCGGTCGAAGCCGTCGTCTCCAATCCGTACAACCCGCGCGCGTTCTACAGCGCCGAGACGATTGACGAGCTGGCAGAGAGCTTCGCGACGCAAGGGCAGATTACGCCGATCCTGGTCACGAAACTCGCGGCGTTTCCCGGCCAGTATGTGATCGTCGACGGCGAGCGGCGTATTCGCGCTGCGCGTTCGCGCGGCGACAAGTTCATCGACGCTGATGTCCGCGAAGGCCTCGACAACCAGAATCTGTATCTGCGCGCCTATCACGCCAACAAGGAACGCGAGGAGCAGACCGTATTCGACGACGCGCTTGCATGGAAGAAACTGCTCGATGACCGCGTGTACGTCGACCAGGTCGAACTTGGCGTGGCCGTAGGCGAAGATCCGAAGCACATCAGCAAGGTGATTGCGCTCACGTCGCTGCCGCCTTATCTGCTGCAGCGAATGGCTCAGAATCGCAAGGATGTCGGACTTGGACACGCGTACAACATCAAGCTGATCTTCGACCGCGCGGGCGCCACAGTCGCCGAGCATTGGCTTCAGCAGGTGATCGAAGGGAAGGCGAGTGTGCGCAAGCTCGAGGCGGCGGCATCGGCTGAAGCGGGTGCGCGCAGCGTGGGACCGCGCCGCACGCATTACCAGTCGCGCGTCCAGTTCAATCGACGGGATGGCGTCGCGTTGGGCGAACTGAAACTGTTCGGCGACGGGCGGGCGGAGCTGAGTCTGAAGGGCATCGCCCCCGCTGATCAGCAGCGCCTGGCCGAACGTGTGAAGGCCGCCATCGAGCAGTGGGCGTCGGAAATGGATCCGTCTGAAGCGACCTGACGGTCGCGAATGCGGCTGAATGGCGTGCAGGGAAGGGCGTCAAAGACGCCCTTTTTCATTGGCTAACCGTCGTCCTCCCGCAATCGAAAGAAGCGACCGGGGTCGAATCCGTGAAACAGACGTGAAGACATCGAGATTCAGATATAGCCGTTTATAAACAATGAGTTATGACGTATTTTCTAGAATGTTTCACGGAGTATCGCCTGCGGAGTGGGGCTCAAACACATTTTTTACGCACCTAACGGCAAAGAAAGTCATCTACCTCAAGAAACGTAACAAATAGAACGTAATTTGTAGTCCATCAAAAGGCAGAAGCTTGTGCGCAATTGACAACCTTCGTCCTCCAGGTCATTCTCACAGACATGAACTGCCGCCTTGTCACGATTGCGCTGATTATTCGCACCATTCAACGAATGGTGGGTTAGCGCACGTCTCGCAGCAGTGACAACAACCCGCCCCAAGAGGCGGGTTTTTTGTTGCCGCCTCCTGGTTAAAACGAAAGTGAATACAGGAGCCGTCATGCAGGTGTACCAAAGTCGTCCCGCCACCCAAACAACCGGAGCCGCTCGAGCCTCGGGTAGCCCGCAGTCCCGCGGCGACGAAAACGACTACCTCCG